>CAKSCV010000003.1 GCA_934444645.1 uncultured Eubacteriales bacterium
CATTATGATCACCCGATATATGAGTGTGGTGTACACCTTGTAGATATGGTGTATTTGCAAAGACCTCTATAAAACAACTTCCGGTTTGTCCAACAGAATCCCTTACATATAATAAGATATCGACAAATCGGAATTCAGATGGGAGCTTTCAGAATGAAAAATGATATTTTATTGAAATATAGAATGTTAAATGCAGAAGAAGTTAATCGAGAGATATTTAAGGATTTTATTCGCTATCAAAAAGTCACAAAATGTTGGCGTAAAGAAAATGGCAAGTGGATAATTAAAGATGCTCCTTTTATTGATGATTGGACAGAAAAGGATTATCAAACTTTGATTTTCTGCCTGAAAAACACAATTGCTTCCGGCGGATTTGTTTATGCCGCTTTTTATGACGGGAAATTGAAAGGCTTTGTTTCGGTAGAATCAGAAATATTCGGTGGTAAACAAGGATATTGCGACTTGTCCAGTATCCATATATCGGAGGATATGAGAAGAAAGGGAATCGGCAGAACACTTTTTCTTGCGGCAAAAGAATGGGCGAAACAAAAAGGAGCTAAAAAGCTCTACATATCTGCACACTCAGCCGTTGAAAGTCAAGCCTTTTATAAATCAATGGGGTGTGTTGAGGCAGAAGTTTATAATCAAAAACATGTTGAAGATGAACCGTATGATTGTCAATTAGAATGCGGTCTTTAGGCGGTTGTATTCAGTATATAACTTCCGGTTTAACGAAAAGGAGATGATGATCACATGAAAATCCTATATGAACTATCCTGGCTATGGGAAACGCTGGGCATTGCACTTTTGGCTGCGGCTGTCTGCATGGCTTGCGCCGCGCTGATCTGCAAGGCATCAAAGAAGAAGCTCGGCAAAAAGGTGTTGGCAATCATTGGGGCTGCGGCATTTGTGGGAGCGATTCTGGCGGTCATTCTGATTGCCCGGACACCGATGCCGCTATAGCGGCTCAAGCCTGTATGTGACACCTTACGGAAGGCAAAGAACAAAGCTTAAAGACGCCCCAAGCGGAACAGCAGAGACTTCTCGATGAGAAGCAGAGGCTCTGTGATGAGCGAAAACAGCACGCCGACCCAAAATCCGATAAAGGCGGGCAGGAAGGACAGCTCCATATCAAAGCCCTATGCCCCGGTCGATGAGAAACGGCCGGGGCATGTCAGTAATCCGAGACAATCTGTATCAGGCCGTCTTAAAGGTCGTTATTCGGATTTTGATTTGCGGTTTGTTTACAGTGCTTTTATGTCGGCAATTAATTGATCGACTTCATCTTGAGTGGTTGACCAGCTTGTACAGAAGCGTGCGACGGTGCCCTGCTGCGTTGCGCCCTCTTCTTCAAAGTAATAGTTATGAGCCAACTGTTCTTTTTGCTGTTCGGATAAAATGACAAATTGTTGGTTGGTAAAGCTTTTCACCCAGAAAGGGATCCCTTTGGCTTCAAAAGCTTGTTTGATCTGCATGGCAAGCACATCGGCATATTTAGTTTTTTCAAAATACTCGCCGTTTTCAAGCATAAGCGCAAATTGCATACCCATTAACCAGCCTTTTGCCAGAACAGCACCGTTTTGTTTCATATATGCCTTAAACCGATGCTTGAGCGAGGCTTCTGTGATTATCAATGCTTCGCCAAACAGTGCGCCGCACTTTGTTCCTCCGATATAGAACACATCGGTCAGCTCCGCAAAGTCTTTCAGTGTCAAATCGTTTTTCTCTGAGCCTAAACCATAGCCCATTCTTGCTCCGTCCACAAAAAGATACATTCCGTACTTGTCGCATACATCCCGAATATCGCTTAATTCTTTCTTGGAATACAGCGTCCCTTTTTCCGTCGGAAACGATACATACACCATTTTAGGCTCTGTCAAATATTCCGGAGTATCCTTATCATAATACCCGGAGGCACAAGCTGCAATTTGCTGAGCGCTGATTTTGCCGTCCGTATTCGGAAGCTCTAAAATTTTGTGCCCCGTATTTTCAATTGAGGCAGCTTCGTGACAGTTAATGTGGCCGGTATCAGCGGCAATAACACTTTGGACCGATGATAGGGCAGCGGCAATAACAACGATATTTGCCTGTGTTGCGCCGGGAAAAAACTTGATCAGCGCATCGTCAGCCGAGACAAGCTTCTTAATCATTCTCTCGGCTCTGCCGCACCATTCATCCTCGCCATAGCCGGCATAAGCAGTGTTGTTGGTGGATTTTAACGCATTTAATATTGATTCAAACGCTCCATGGTTGTAATCATTGTTAAATCTTATCACTTTAAATACCTCCTGCTAAACAGGGTGCATGGCTTTTGTAAGCTTGCTCCCTCTGTACGTTCTTTTAAATCGTGTAAGTCAAAGCTCTTGTTCCGAATGTTTGCCTTGTGACGGCGGCGGAAGATCTGTATATGACCTCAGCTGCTTTTGAAATGCTGCCTAAATCCGTAACAGAAATAAAGGGTTCGAAATGCCTGTTGTACATAAGGTTCACCTTCGATAAAAAACAATAACCAATATAAATCACTATAACACAAATTTGTAAAAAATTCAAGAATCCGTAACCCAAAAATCCGTTTTCGCACCTTGCAAATGAAATTGCTGGGCTGTTGCCCGAAGCAATGAACGGCACTTGTGAGAAGGAAAAGGGAAAACGGCTGCTTCGGCAGCAGCAATAATTTTTCTTCTGTCAATTGACTTTTTTGCACAAATCGTGTACAATATAGATAGCAGAATATGCGTTTAAAGTATCATTTTGAATTTTGGCGTCATGCGAGGTGCTTTATTTGAATACGGATTTCAGGTCAAACCAGTATGAATTGTATCGGGATGTCAGCGAACAGATCGTGATTGCCTTTCATGCTTACGAACATAATATATCCAAAGAGCACTTTCACTATTGCATTGAGTTCATTTATATGCTTGACGGCACGCTCAAAGCCACCATATCCGGCGAGCAATATACGGTGCAAAAAGGACAAATGCTCTTGATTTCCTGCTGTGAGCCGCATAGCCTTGAGTATTCAAACGCGGTGTATTATGTGCTTTTGTTGCCGCATAAATATTTTTCTCCGTATTCCATTGTGCTTGCTAAAAAATCCTTTATGCCGAAGTATATCACCGATTCCTCCGGCATCGTTCTTTCCGTGTTCCGCTTGTTTGAGAGCATTGAAAAAAAGCAGGAGCCGTATGAGAGAATCGACAAAAAACGCGCGGACGGTATTCTTAAAAGCCTGTGCAGCATTCTTCTTGAAACCGTTTTGGAAACAACTGCTTTGGCGGATCGCTCGGAGGCTTCGATCCAATCGGTGCGCGTGATCGAATATCTGTATTCGCACTATAAAGAACCGATCACCATGCCGTTTTTAGCCAAAAAATTCTTATGCACACAAAATGAACTTTCACAGGATTTTCGTCAAACCTTCGGAACATCGCCGCGTGCCTTTTTGAACCGGCTGCGTGCCGAAGAGGTGTGCAGCTGCCTGCAGGCGAATGCGCAGATGACGCTTGAGGAGCTTGCCGATGCCAGCGGCTTTCAGAGCGTTCAAACCTTGCTTCGCGCGTTCAAAAAGGAATATGGCTGTACACCGAAGGAATTCAAACACGACAGTGCGTTCGTTTCGGAATAAAACGGCAGGAACGTTGGGAGACTCTGCGTTTTTCAAGCTTGCCGGGGGGGGAACAAAATGCTTTGTAAATCCGCTATGGTTTATTTCGAAAGCATCCGTGCCGTCGGAAGACTGTATCCAAAAAACGTGTAAAAATGACCGAAAGCGGAGAAGGACTCTGCTTTCGGTCAAAATTTTGGTGAGGGTGTTCTTGCAGAACTTAACGAAAAACGCAGTAAATTCAAGGGCTTCAGTGCCGCAGGCACACTCGCAAAAGGTTGGTAACAGAATGCTTGTGAAATATCTCGCTATCGCTCAATGTGAAATAAAAGTTGCCTTTTAACATCCGCGAAGCGGATATTTCACGCACCGCAGGTGCATTTCACGGCGCAGTCCTTTCACTTGTCGCAAAACGGCAAATTTCGTTGAAAAAAGCACTTACAAATGAATGTAAGTGCTTTTTTCTGGTCGGAGTGACAGGATTCGAACCTGCGGCATCGTGGTCCCAAACCACGTGCGCTACCAACTGCGCTACACCCCGAAAACGTCACAAGACTTGCTTGCCGAAAACCGCCTGTCTGCGGTTGCAGACAGGCTTTTCGGATTTGTCTTTTCGTATTATACCATGTTTGTTTCCAAAAGTCAAGATTTTTCGGCTTCTTTTTCAGCTTTGGTGAAGCCGGTATATATCTGCCAAAAAGCATGTCAATTGTTTTTTGTATCTGCCCCAAAGAGCGTGAAAAACATGAAAAGCATGAAAAGCAAATGGTTAAAAAAGGTGTCGGCGGCACTTCTTGCAGTGTTGATGGCCGTGTGCGCCGTGCCGGTGCGTGCAAAGGAAACTCGTGCCGAATACGATAACAAGGGTCTTTCTCTGTGTAAAAATTATGCAAATGATATTGTTGCCGCGGCAAAGGCACAAATCGGCAAAACTGCAGCGCAACCGGAATGCATTAAATCATGCTGTGCGGATTTTGCTTGTGAGTGTGCTATATCACGGTCACCAAAGAGCAAGCAAGACAAAAAATGACCGAAAGCGGAGAACAAACCCTGCTTTCGGTCAAAACTTTGGTCTGAGTGGCGGGATTTGAACCCACGGCCTCTACCACCCCAAGGTAGCGCGCTACCAAACTGCGCCACACCCAGATTGCTTTTCTGCAACATGAGTGATTATACCACAATCGGGTGGTTTTGTCAAGGGCTTTTTTTCAAAAACGGCTGTTTGGCAAAAATATTTTCGCCAAATAAAAAGATTGCAGCAGGTTTCTATTGTTCGTCATAAAGACGGATTTTTCCCGTTTGCTGACCGTTGAATACCATGTCAAGCCAAGCGTCTTTGCTGATGGCCGCAAAATAATCATCGGCTTTGTCAGCATAGTTTTCCGCAAGAATGCCAAGACATTCCTTAAGCTGCAGGATACACGCAAATGCATGCTTGCACGGATAGTTGCAAAAGCAGGAACAGACAAGATCGGAGATTTCGCCGTTTTTATACGTGAATTCGACCGTATAGTATTCATGGCCGCTTACGATGGCTTTTCCTTGCGTGCCGTCAACGGAAAGATAGCAAACTTTGTTTTCTGCATAATAATTTTTGCCGCGTTCGGCTGTTTCGTACGAAAAGCCCATCTGTTCAAAAGCATCCAACGGAAAAGTTCCGCTTCCTTCGCCGACGGCATACTCTTCTTCCGGCACCGGAGCCTGAAACCATGTCCGCACTTTTTCAAACGGAAGTGCTTCACGGTCGAAGGTCAGAAGATGCGAACCGGCAAAATAATAGGTGCCTGCCGCATTCCGATCGACAACGGCGACAATCTTCTTATACTTCGAAAGCTTGATTTTGAAGGTATAGCTTACGGCGGTGACCAAGCCCCGCAAGCCTTCTAAAGCACCGTCCACATACACAAGATCTCCTTTATGTAAATCGAAACGGTCATTGTAATACGATAACGTCGTATGCCGTTCCGGAAAGTACACGCTTACCACGGATTTTTTTGGCGCGACGTCCATCACTTCGGGACGGTTTGCGGACATAGCCTCTTGTTCATCGGTACGGTGCGAAGACATAAAGCCGATAAAATTCCTTTTCATGTACAGAATTCCTCCGATTCCTCGTTGATTACGTATACAGTATAGTCTATTATGAGTCCGATAAGCAGGACACACAACGGAATAATAAGAAATATTTCAAAAAATAATTCTTTGCCGCCGGATCAAGCGGCAGCTATCTTTGTAAAAAAAGCGCAAATCCGTTTGTTTTTTGCGAAGATAGGCTCTTTTCTTTTGCAAAAAAGTGTGTTATCATACTGTTACAGAGAAATAAGGGAGAAAAATGCCATGAAAATTCTCAATTTCGGTTCCTGCAATATCGATATTGTCTATTCCTTGGATCACATTGTCACTGTCGGTGAGACTGAAACCGGTTACCGCATGGCGGTGTTTCCGGGCGGCAAGGGATTAAATCAATCCATTGCGCTTGCAAGAGCCGGTGCGAAGGTATATCATGCCGGCTGCATCGGCCAAGACGGAGAATTTCTTGCGGAGCTGTTAGATGCAGACGGCGTGGATGTTTCGAACATAAAACGGGTAGACGGAAAAAACGGTCATGCCATTATACAGGTCAGTGCCAAAGGCGAAAACGCGATTTTTATTTATCCCGGATCGAATGCCTGCATGACGCCGGAATTGATTGAACAGACATTAGCTCATTTTGACCGCGGCGACCTTCTTTTGCTGCAAAATGAAATCAATGCGCCGGATCGGATCGTGCGTCTTGCCTATGAAAAAGGTCTGTCGGTTGTTTTGAATCCGTCGCCTTGCAACGAGATCGTGCGTTCACTCGATTTTGATAAAATCGCATATTTGATCCTAAACGAAGTGGAAGCGGAAATGTTGACCGGTTGTCGGGAACCGATGCAAAGCTTACGGTATTTCGGCGAACGCTATCCGACCTTGAAGGTGGTTCTGACGCTCGGCGAAAAGGGAAGCATCTATTATGAGCACGGCAACGAAATCTATCAGCCGGCGTTTGAGGCCAAAGCGGTCGATACAACGGCGGCAGGCGATACCTTTACCGGCTATTTTCTTGCCGAAATTGCTACACACGGCGACATTTCACGCGCACTGCGCATGGCTTCCGCCGCCGCAGCCATTGCCGTTTCGCGTCCCGGGGCGGCTCCCTCCGTGCCGATGGCAGAGGAGGTTATGACAGCTGTCGACCATATGCGTGAGATTCTGCCCGAAGGCGATAAAATCCGGCAGATCAAGCGCAAAACCGAAGCCTATATTGCCGATCACTTAAGCGATGCCGACACGAACGGCTTGTCGAAAGAACTCGGTTATTCGAATGCCTATACGCGCAACCTGATCTCACAGATTTACGGGCAGTCGTTTTCCAAGCTGCTGCAGGGAAATCGCTGCCGTGCGGCAGCAGAACTGCTTGCAGATACCGACCTTTCGGTGCATGAGATCATCGAACGTGTCGGTTATGAAAACGAAAGCTTTTTCCGAATGCTCTTTAAGGAAAAATACGGCAAAAATCTGTTGGCATACCGACATTTTATGCGCGGAGCCAAACGGACGGCCGGCAAAAACCAACCGTCTAAGCTTGCGGAAAGTGAATGAAAACAGACCGTGCACACGACTCTTCAGCCCGTGTGTGCGGCTTTTTTTCGCCGACACACTTTTTTCGCAAGAAAACACTTGCATTTGTGTGCATAATCGGATATAATATACAATGATTCGGTACGGCGATTTTTGTCAGAAGCTGCCGATGCTGTGTTTATCCAAGCAAAGGAAAGGTTGCGGTCTGTGCCGCAAAGATGGTAAATATATTTATGAAACAAATTCAGAATGCCAAAGTGATTGTTGTGAAAGTGGGCACTTCCACGCTAACCTATCCGTCCGGAATGTTAAATCTGCGGCGCATCGATTCGCTGGTCAAAACGCTGTGCGATTTGCAGAATGCCGGTCATCAGATGATTTTGGTCAGCAGCGGCGCGGTGAGCGCCGGACTTGCCAAAATCGGGTTTTTGCGCCGTCCCGATTCGACTGAAGAAAAGCAAGCCGCCGCCGCTGTCGGACAGTGTGAGCTTATGAATATGTATGAGGCGCGGTTCGCTTCGTTCGGACACAAGGTTGCACAGATCCTGATTACGCGCTTTACCGTGGAAAATGAAATCATGCGCAAGAACGCCGAAGGAACCTTTCGCGTGCTTCTTGAAAAGGGCTGTATTCCGATCGTCAACGAAAACGACAGTGTGTCGTATGAAGGCATTGAATTCGGCGGAAACGATCTGCTTGCCGCGTATGTGGCAGAAATCGCCAAGGCGGATTTGCTCATCAACATGTCGGATGTGGATGGGTTGTATGATGCCAATCCCCGTACCAATCCGAACGCAAAGCTGATTGCGCGTGTGGACAGGTTTGACGACGCGATCCTGCAAATGGCCGGCGGTGCCGGAACCGAACGCGGCACGGGCGGCATGAAAGCGAAGATCGAGGCTGCCATCCTCGCGTCCAACGCTGGGATCCCGTCGATGATCGTCAACGGTGCCAATCCCGAAATTCTATATGATATTATGGACGGAAAACCGTGCGGCACGATTTTTGCGGCTGAGCAGGCGTAAAAAAATGCTGCTGTCCGAAGAAACGGAGAAACGATGAAAGCAACCTATCAGAAAAAGCGATCCCGGTTTTTTGTTGTGTGCCTTGTCGCGGCGTGCCTGTGTTCGGCACTTGCCTTTTCGGCTGAACGGTCGGGGGTGGCAAGCCTTGCTGCAGGTGCTTTGGGCGCGGTGGTGACGCCTCTTCAAAAGCTCGGAACGGGTATCAACGAAGCTTTGCAGGAGAAGATCGCCTATTTTCGTTCCATCGACACGCTTCGCGCCGAAAACGAATCGCTCAAAAAGGAAATCACCGCCTTGGAACGCAAGGTCTCTGAGCTGGAACCGACCAAAAAAGAAAACGAGATGCTGTATCGGTTTCTCGAACTCAAACGCGAGAGAACCGATATAAGCCTTGTCAGCGCCACCGTTATCGGACGCGCCGCATCTAACTATACGTCTGAATTTACCATCGACAAAGGCAGTATCCACGGCCTTCAAAAGGATATGCCGGTCATGGCGGAGGATAACACGCTTTTGGGCGTTCTAACCGAGGTCGGGCCGACGTATGCACGCGGCAAAGCAATCACCTCCTATGACGTCACCATCGGCGTGAAAAACGAGCGTACCGGCGAGCCGGTGCTTGTTTCGGGCAGCCTTTCGCTTGACCGAAAGGGTCTCTGTGAGGCAGCCGATCTGTTGGAAAGCTCGGATGTTTTGGTCGGCGACATTCTGCGAACCTCCGGCCTTGGGGATACCTATCCGCCCGGACTGTATGTGGGCCGTATCACCGAGCTTGTGCCGAATGCCCTAAACCACACGGTAAACGCTGTGGTCAAGCCATCCGGCGGCGTGTATGATACCGATCTTGTGATGGTGATCACTTCGTTTGATCGCTCGGTCACGCAAGAGCCAACCAATGACTCCGAACTGCCGGCAGTGCCGGAAACACCGGAAGCGGTAGTCGGATAAATAACAGAAAAGTCTTCGCCGCCGTGTCAGGCTTGTGATACGGCGGCTTTATCAAACGGCTTGCCGTTTTTCGGAAAGGAGCGCTATTCGTGTCACGTCCGCTTGTTCTTTCGCCGGCCGGATCGCCGGAAGCCCTGTATGCTGCCTTAAACGCCGGTGCCGACGAAATTTATTTCGGACTTCCGGCGTTCAATGCACGTGAAAAAGCGAAAAATTTTACACCGGAGGACGCGCGGACTGCCATCCGCACGTGCAGACTCGCCGGGGTCAAAACCAATATCACGCTCAACACCCTTGTGTCCGACCGCGAACTCGACGACGCTGTTTCGCTTGCCTACGACGCGGCATGCATGGGCGCGGACGCTTTTATTGTCCAAGACCTCGGACTTGCCCGTGCCTTGAAGAAAACTATCCCCGAAATCACGCTTCATGCCAGCACCCAATGCGCCTGCCACAGCTATGAGGGCGCGAAAATGCTTGCCGAAGCCGGGTTTGGCCGCGTGGTGCTTGCCCGAGAGCTTGATTGCGAAGAGATTCGAAAGATCGGTACACTCGGCGTGGAGACCGAGGTGTTTGTCCACGGTGCCTTGTGTGTCTGCCATTCAGGCTTGTGCCTTATGAGCGCGGTCATCGGAAAACGCAGCGGCAACCGCGGCCTTTGCGCCCAACCCTGCCGTTTGCCGTACAGCCTTTCGGGCGAAAAGCCGAAAAATACCTATCCGCTCAGCTTGAAGGATCTGTCGCTTGCCGCACACGTGCCGCTTCTTGCTGAACTGGGCATTACCTCTTTGAAAATCGAAGGCCGCCTTAAGCCGCCGTCCTATGTGGCAGGTACGACGCGCGTTTGGAAAACGCTTGTGACAGAAAACCGCCCGGCAACCGGCGGGGAACAGGCTTATTTGGAAGCTCTCTTTTCACGCGACGGCTTTACCGATGGCTATTTTACCGGCCGATACCGCACGGATAACCGTGCCATGTACGGCGTTCGCCGGGAGGCTGACAAGCAGAAAACCGAGGCTCTTGCTGCCGACGCCGCATCGTGCGGCACAGCGTGTGAGCGCAAGCGGCCTGTTACACTGTCAGCCGTCTTTTGTGCCGGAAAAGCACCGGAGCTCACCATTGCCGATGCTTCCGACAGCCGCCTTTGCGCCCACGTGACAGCCGATTTTGCGGCACAGGCCGCTCAAAGTGCGCCGATGACCGAGGAAACGCTTGCCGCATCGCTTGCCAAACTCGGTAGCACGCAGTTTGTATGCACCGGTATACAAATCGATTTGCAAAACGATGTATTTCTCGCAAAATCCCAGTTGAATGCCCTGCGCCGGGCTGCGGTGACGGCCTTGGAAGAAAAGCTGCTTGCTTTTGCACAGCCGTCCTGTTTTCCGGAACGGGCAGTCCTGCCGCCGGTCGAAAAAACGCTGCTCCGAACCGAAAAACGGCTGCGCCGTCTGTTTCCGAACACGGTCGAGGGCTTAGAAAAGCTGCTTGCCGAAACCGCTGCATGCGGAATTGAGAGCGTTTGCCTGCCGCTAACGCTGTTTGAACCGGCGCAAAAAGCCAAAGCCGAACGCGCGGTGTCACTTTTGAAGCAGGCAGACCTCGTTTTCGGCGTGCGGATGCCGCGCGTGGTCTTTTCTTGCGAGGAATCGGCGGCGAAAAACGCCTTGAATTGTGCCGCACAGTACGGTGCACGCTATGCCGTCGCAGAAAATATCGGCGATTTGCCGCTCATCCGACAGAGCAGCCTTGCGTTATACGGCGGTGCGGCGTTAAACGTATATAATTCGCAAACGCTGCAATTTTTCGCCGAAAACGGTATGACCGACATCACGCTTTCCGCTGAGCTGACGCCGCCGCAAATGCGCGATTTGCGAAAGCCGCCGCTTGTGAAAACCGCCCTTGTCGGCGCCGGCCGTTTGGAGCTTATGGTGCTCGAATCGTGTGTCATACGGGCGTGCGGGGGCTGTCGGAAAACTGCTGACGGCGAAATCTGCGCGCATCTTACAGACCGACTCGGAATGCATTTTCCGATCCGCGCTGCCCATCGTCTTGGCGATGCGCCGTATCCGTGCCGCAACATTCTCCTAAACAGCGTTTCGCTCGGCCTTGCGGAAAAGCCCGAAGAAATCGCCAAAACCGGCTGTGATACGGTTTGCGTTTATGAAAATCCGGATTAAAACGATACCGGTATACAAAATAGGATGAAAAACATGAAAATTGCTCAATTGGAATTCCCGCACGGATTATTTTTGGCACCTATGGCCGGTGTGACCGATGTGCCGTTTCGTGCGCTTTGCAAAAAATACGGCGCGGAGGGCGTGGTTACCGAAATGGTTTCGTCGCGCGCCTTGTGCTATCACGATAAAAAAACGGCGGAGCTTGCCGTTATCACCGAAACGGAGCGGCCGTGCTTTTTGCAGATTTTCGGCAGTGACGCGTCCTGCATGGCCGAGGCCGCGCGGCTTGCGCTTGCGTTTGCGCCGGACGGCATCGATATCAATGCCGGCTGTCCGGCACCGAAAATCGTCAAAAGCGGCGACGGCAGTGCGTTGATGCGCACACCGGAGAAGCTGTATGATATTGTCAAAGCCGTGAAAGAAGCAACCGCACCGTTTGGTATACCGGTCACGGTCAAATTCCGCGCCGGGTTTGATGCGGAGCATATCAATGCCGTGCAGGTGGCAAAGCTGTGTGAAAAGGCCGGGGCGGATGCCGTGACCATACACGGGCGCACGCGCGAGCAAATGTATGCGCCGCCGGTTGACCGTGCCGTCATCCGCGCCGTCAAGCAAAGCGTCGGGATCCCGGTGATTGCCAACGGCGATATCGCGGATGCCGAAAGTGCGCTTTCCATGCTTGCCGAAACCGGCTGTGACGGCTTGATGATCGGACGCGGTGCGCTTGGAAACCCGTATATTTTTGCCGAAATTCTCGCCGCTCTGGAGCATAAGCCCTATACAAGACCGGACGGTGCGCAGCTCTATGCGGATATCTGCACGCATATCGCTTCATTGTGCAGGCTGAAGGGAGAGTATACCGGTATACGGGAATCCCGCAAACACGCGGCGTGGTACTTAAAGGGAATGCCGGGTGCGGCTGCAAGCCGCGACAAAATCAACCGCTCGGAAAGCTTAGAGGAAATATTAACGATTATAAAATATGTCTGTTTTAATTCCCCGACGAACGAAAAAATGAATAAATAATTTGTGACCGACTGCCTAAAGAATGTATATTTTTAATATATATCCTGTAAATTCGAGATGGAATCCGTTGACATTTTCGTGCAGACTTTCTATAATATAAGCAGAAGTCGAAGAACGTTTTGCCTCCGATTTCTTTTTGTGTGCTTCCAAAAGCAATTTGAGCAAATGGAGAGGTTTTTATGACACAAAACAATACCCAAAGCCGACGAATTGTTTTGAAAACAATTCCTGCCGTGTTTTTGGTTTTAGCTTTAGGCGTCTGTTTATTTCGCGTACACCTTCTTTTTCGGCAGATCGATTCCATTACCGGGCTGTATAATTTCGGTGCTGAAAAATACCGCGATATTTTCAATATTCTGACGTTTTCGCTGTTTGCGGCAAGCTTGTTGTCGTGGTTTGCGGTAAGGCTTTATGCCTATCCGCGTCCCGTCAAAAACGAGGCCATCACGGTTGCTTTTGCGGCTACGATGTGCGGACTTATGCAGCTTACGATTTTTGTCGCCAACATCTATGGCGTTGTCAAGGGAACGCGTCCGTTAGACGGCCTTTTGGCTGTGGAAAGCTTGCTTTGCCTGCCGTCCTCGGGATATTTTTTCTATATCTGTTCTCACGGTGCAAAGCTCAATCCGGCCGATAAACCGGTATACAATTTTCTTCCGCTGTTTCCGGCATTGTACGTTGCGGTTCGGACAATCGCGCTGTTTATCAACACTTCAACGCAAATCAACACCTCCCAGCGTTCGTTTGTACTGTTAACCATGATCTGCATTATGATGTTTTTCGTAACGGAAGCAGAGCTTGCCGTGCCGGCGCTCTTTCACAGAGATGCAGCCGCCGAGCAAAAAGCTTTGAATCGCATTTCGGCAAAATACTATGCGCTTGGCCTTGCCGTGGCAGTGCTTTGCATGATCGTCATTATCAGCTATGCCATCGCACAGGCATACGGCTTTTACGGTAAAACTTATCTTCTGTACAGCGTGATGGATATCATGTTCGGCATGTATGCCATGATCCGCGTGCTTACCATTTGATTTTGCACACCTCGGACGGAGCTTTTCCGTTCGAGGTGTTTTTTGAAAGTTCGAAAAGGAGAGACCGTATGACAGCTGAGGTTTGCCGGCATTACGATGCACTGATTGATGAAAATCATGATCCGTTCCGCGATCCGCCACTTCTTGCGGCGTATATGGATAAGTGGGACGGTCAGACGTTTCTCGACCTTGTCGCTCCGAATTCCCGGGAGTCGATTTTGGAAATCGGTGTCGGAACGGGACGGCTTGCGGCACGCGTCGCACCGCGCTGCCGGTCGCTTTGCGGTATTGACCTTTCGCCGAAAACCGTTTGCCGCGCCAAAGAGAATTTAGCGGCCTTGCCCAACGTGAAGATTGTCTGCGGCGACTTTCTGACATATTCCTTTGCTGAAACCTTTGATGTGATTTATTCTTCGCTTACTTTTATGCATATCCGTGAAAAACGGCAGGCGTTTGAAAGGGCGGCGGCACTGTTGAAGCCGGGCGGCCGTTTTGTGCTTTCGATTGATAAAAAACCGGAAACACGCTTGATTTACGGCACGCGTGTGCTGACACTGTATCCGGATACGCCGCAGGAAACCGAAGAAAACGCTTCTGCCGCGGGATTTTCATTGGTTGAAAAAATGTCTGTCGAATTCGCCTGTCTTTATGTGTTTACAGCGAAAAAAGGCCTGTGAAGAAGCTCCTTCACAGGTCTTTTGCTTTTTTGGGTTAACGGCGATTCTTGCAGAAATCCGGCACTTCCACCGGTACACTGCCGTTCGCGATCGATTTTTCCGACAGCGGCGTGATTGACATCCATGCGGCGGCATCGTATACATCGATCGGTGCGGCGCGGTTTTCACGCACACAATCGAAAAATTCGTTGTAGACCAAATAGTCCATGCCGTCGTGGCCGCCCTGTATGCCTTCGGCAATATACTTTTTCCAGACCTCATGCTCATAGTCTGCCGTAAATGTATCCGCATTGCCCCAATTCGGTTTCCAATACCAGTGTTCGCCCATGCCGTCGAGGTAGACCGAATCGGTTGCTTCCTCGTATAGGCCTTTGGTGCCTTGTACGCGGAAATCGCGGCTGTAAAAGCGCGGAAGCGTGGTGTCGAGCGTCAGCGTGATCGTTTCGCCGCGTGCGCATTTGATGACAGTGGTCACCACATCGCCTTGAGCAAAAACGGCGTTTTTCAACGCTTCGTCCTCCGGCTTGTGGCAGAGAATATAGTCGTGCATTCCGGCAGCCTTGGAGGCAGTGGCGGTAAGCGACAAAAAGCGGTTGCCGCGGTTGATGTCAAGCACCTGTGCAATCGGCCCTAACTCATGCGTCGGATAATTCTCACGGTTGCGCGTGAGATATTCCTCCAAACGGTAATGCCGGTTTTCTTTGCCGTAACCGATCTCATCGCGCAGGTCGTGGTGATAGCCGCCCTCGCAGTGAACGATCTCGCCGAAAACGCCTTTTTTTACCATGTTTAATACCATCATTTCGCGTCGGCCGTAACAGCAGTTTTCCAAAAACATATACGGCGTACGCGTCTTTTCCCAGGTATCGACCAGCGAAAAGCATTCCTCTAAGCTTTCCGCGCCGCCAACCTCACTGCCGCACGGAACGCCCTTCTCCAAGGCATATAAAACCATGGGAATGTGCTCTTTCCAAGGCGATGCGACAACGACCAAATCAACTTTATCCTTGTCGATAAGCTCCTTGTAGTTTTGGGTGGTAAAGGGGGCTTTTTGGCCGGCTTTGGTGACTTTTTGTACAACCGCGTCGATGCGGTCTTGATAAATATCGCATACGGCCGCAACCTCCACACGCTCCGACGGGATGAAAATGTCGTTTAACAAGGCGGAGCCGCGTTGACCGAGACCGACAAGTCCGAGCTTCATTTTTTCTGCTTTCATAAAAATCTCCGTTCTGAAGAAAAAATCCTCTTTACAAAAATGTCTGTTTATGATATGATTATATCACGCAAAAAACATAAAGTCAATTCGAAAAAGGACTGGTTTTATATAAAAATGGATAATTTGAACTATGTGGAATTGCCGTGGAAGCAACTCAATGCACGGTTTATTTCGATCGATATGATTTATACGCTGTTTGACCACAAATACCCGGCGGATTTCTATTTCGGCGGCGAGTGCCATTCCGCCTGGGAAATGGTGTATATCTCCGAAGGCGAGGTCGGCGTGAGTGCTGACGACCGCGTGTATTCGCTGCGGCCGGGCGATGTGATTTTTCATCAGCCGATGGAGTTTCATAAAATATGGAGCGAAAACGGCAGTGAGCCGCGTGTGCTCATCATGTCGTTCGATGTGAGCGGCACCTATGCCTTTCGGCTTCGCAAGGGCGTGTTCCGTCTGTGGCATGAGCCGGCATGCATTATGAGTGCTATCCGCGCGCTGCCGGGTCACCCGGGCTTTTTGGAAACGCGCACGATGACCGATTATGCCGCTATGCCGAATCTGCAGGTCGTGTTTTCCTTGATGGAGGCGTTTCTTTTGTGCCTTGCTTCCTCGGAAAAACGGCTGCTGCCGTGCACAACGGGCGATAATGTGAAATTGTATATGGAAATTGTTGCACTTCTTGAGGAAAACGTCTATGGGCAGATAACCATTCAGGATATCGCCGACAAGCTGCACGTCAGCACCGCGACCGTCAAAAATTGCTTTTCGGAGTATGCCGGCTGCGGCGTTCATAAGTATTTTTTGAAGATCAAAATGCGCACCGCCATCGAGCTTTTGGAAAAAGGCGCATTGGTCAGCGAGGTCAGCGAACAGCTCGGCTTTTCAAACCCCAATTATTTCAGTCTGGTGTTCAAACGCGAGACCGGACATACCGCAATACAACACCGCTTGAACGGAAAACGGTAAAATCAGTTTATCTATTTGTACTTTTTTGTTTAATATATTGACATATCCGTAAAACTGTTGTATAATTATTCTGTATTTTAAAACAAAAGAAAGACGGTGTACTACACATGAAAAAAGCATTCAAACGCTGTGCGTTTGCTTTGGTATTGACGCTTGCGCTGGCTGTGTCTGCTTTTGCCGTGCAGGTGATTTCCAGTGGCACGTGCGGCGGAGAGGGCGACGGAAGCAATCTCGCGTGGACGCTCGAGAGTGAGGGAATGTTCGATAATAATGCGACGTTAAGGATTACCGGAACAGGGACGATGGCGACGTATGATGAATTTGAACCGGCACCTTGGAACGGTTCGCGGGTATCGATACAATCGTTGATTATCGGCGAGGGCGTGACAAGCATTGGCGATTATGCCTTTTACGAGTGCAGTAACCTTGCTTCGGCGACTGTCCCGGAAAGCGTGACGAGCATTGGCGCACACGCCTTTTCCAGCTGCCGCAGTCTTGCGCTGACCATCCCGGAGAACGTGACGCGTATTGGCGAATATGCCTTTTACGGCTGCCAAAAGCTTACGTCGGCGGTCATTCCGGAGGGCGTGACAAGCATTGGCGATTTTACCTTTTCCGGCTGCTATAAGCTGGCAACGCTGGTTATCCCGAAAAGCGTGACGAGCATTGGAGATTATGCTTTTAAATTTTGCAGCAGCCTTGAGTCGGTGACCATACCAGAGGGCGTAACGAGCATTGGAGATTTTGCTTTTATGCAATGTAAAAAACTTGCGTCGGTAACTATTTCGACAAGCGTAACAAGCATTGGCAAATTGGTCTTTAATGAGTGTGGCAGTCTTACAAGCATCACGGTCGATGCAAACAATGTGAAATATGCAAGCGACGAACGCGGAGCTTTATTTGACAAAGACAAAACGATATTGCTCAAATATCCGACCGCTAACACGACAACAAGCTATGCGATTCCGGAGGGCGTGACAACCATTGAAGATTGTGCCTTTTATGATTGCAAAAGCCTTGAGTCGGTGACCCTACCGAAGGGCGTGACGAGCATTGGCCAGTTTGCTTTTTTAAACTGCAACAGCCTTGTTTCGGTGATTATTCCGGAAGGTGTGACAAGCATCAAAGACAGAACTTTTTCAGGCTGTAACAGCCTTGTGTCGGTGACGATACCCGAGAGTGTAACGTACATTGGTGTCCATGCTTTCAGCAGCTGCGGCAGTCTTGTATCGGTGAACATTCCGAAAGGTGTGACGGGCATCGACACGTTTGCCTTTTACGGCTGCGACAGCCTTGCGTCGGTAACGATTCCGGATACGGTGACAAGCGTGGGCAATTTAGCCTTTTCCTGCTGTGACAACCTCAAATCTGTGTATACTACAGATCTTGCAGCGTGGTGTAAAATTGAATTTAAGGACCGTTATGAATCAAATCCGCTAAGCAACGGTGCCGATTTGTATATTAACGGAAAAAAGGCAACGAATGTTGTTATCCCGAACGGTGTGACGCGCATTGGCCCGTATGCCTTTTATGGCTGCAGCAGCCTTGTGACGGTGACCATTCCGGAAAGCGTGGCAAGTATTAGTGAGCAAGCTTTTGAAAAATGCGGCAGCCTTACGGCGGTGAGTATCCCGAAAAGCGTGACGAGCATTGGCTATTCTGCCTTTGAAGATTGCAAGAATCTCAAAGATGTTTACTATACCGGTACAGAAGAAGCATGGAAACATATTCTCATGGGTTCTTTCAACGATCCTCTTGAGAACGCTGGCATCCGCTACAACGCCGCCGTTCTTTTTCCGTCGGTCTCACAAACGGCGGACGGCACGGTTTACAAGGTTAGTGCCGCCAATCTGCCGACATCCTCGGTGGTGATTGTCGCGCTGTACAAGGACGGCCGCTTTGTCGGTTATGAGAGTGCGGTCTACAACGGCGAAGCACTTGATATTTCTACGCAAACGCCGCACGATGCGGCAACCGTTATGGCGTGGAAGGCTCTCGACAAATTCCTTCCGCTTGCACCGGCGGCAAAAATCTGAATGCAGACAAAAAGAGAACGCTCCTCTGCCAACAGGACAGGGGAGCGTCGTTTTGTGTGCAAATCTTTAGGCCGCCGCTTTGGCGGCTTTTTTGCGGATCACGGTGTAGGCAATCACGCAGATAATGACCGATAAGAGAGAGCCTGCCGCTGTGGCAAGTCCCATGGGAAATAGCGTTTCCGGAAACCATTTGGACGTCAGGTACGCACCCGGCACACGGACGCAGATCACGGCGGTGATGTTGTGCAAGAACGAAAGTCCGCTCTTGCCGCAGGCGCAGAAATAGCCGCTGAAGCAGAAATGAATCCCGGCGAACGCGCAGTCGAAAATATAGCCGCGCAAGTATCCGCCGCCGAGCCGGATAACCTCCGCACCGTCTGCGGCGGTTTTGTCGGTAAACAGTGCCACGACCGGATCGGCGATAAACTGGATGAGAACCGACATGACCACGCCGAAGCCGAACGCCGCAAAAACCGCATACCAAAGCGTTCGAACGGCGCGTTCCGGCTTGCCTGCACCGATGTTCTGCGCGCCGAGCGCGGAAACCGCCGAAAGCAAGGAGGAGGGCACCAAAAACAGAAAGCCGATGATTTTCTCCACAATGCCGACCGCCGCTGCATCGGTAAGCCCACGTTTGTTGGCAATGATCGTGATGACGATGAATGCCACCTGAATGAGTCCGTCCTGAAGCGCGACCGGTACGCCGATGCCCAAGATTTTGCTCATCACGGAAGAAATCGGTTTGAAATCACTTTTTTGAATCGGGATCAGCCGCTTTTTCACGATCACGGCAAGCGAAAGAAGCACGCTGACGGCTTGGGACAGCGTCGTGCCGAGTGCCGCACCGAGCGGTCCGAGATGCAGTGCGCTCATGAACAGGTAGTCGAGCGCAATGTTGGTCACACACGCTGCGGCGATGAAATACATCGGGCTTTTGCTGTCGCCGAGACCGCGGAAGATGGAGCTTGTGATGTTATACGCCGTGATAAACGGAATGCCGATAAAGCAGACGGTGAGGTATCGGACAGTGCCTTCCACCGCTTCGGTCGGCGTGGACATAATGCCGACGATCGGCCGCACGAGGATGAGTAAGAGTGCCGCAAGTCCGACCGACAGCGCCATAAACAGCGTGACGGTGTTGCCGACGGCAAGCGACGCTTTCTTTCGGTCGCCGCCGCCGACGGCTTGCCCGATGGTGACGGTCGTTCCCATGGCAAGACCGACAAGCATAACCGTGAGCATATGCATGACCTGTGAGCCGATGGAAACGGCCGTGGTTTCGGCTACGCCGTTAAACTGTCCGACAATGAACAGATCCGCCATGCCGTAGAGCGTTTGCAGAAAATAGGAAAGCAGATATGGCAGCGTGAAGAACAGCAGTTTTTGTCCGACACTGCCGGTGGTAAGATTTTTAACCGAGGGAGATTTGTTCGTATCCATGGTTTTCCAATCTTTTCAATTGAAATTGTATCGTATTTATTTGAACATATCCGAATTTATCCGAATTTATCCAAGCTCCGGTGCAGCGGTAAATTCGACGGCCGGTGTGCCTTTCAAGCCGTCCGATTCGAAAACGGTAAGTGTGTTTTGACCTTTTTTCAAGACCGATGCCGGAACATACAGCGTTTTTTGCGGTCCGACCTCCCAAAAGCGGCCGAGGTTAAATCCGTTGAGTATCACAAAGCCTTTGGTGAAAGCGTCGGTGCGTAAGAACGTATCGCAGGGTGTGTCGGCAATCTCAAACGTGCCGTGGTAAAAGGCCGGAGCTTTGGCGGTGTCGGCATCGTTGGGCGCGAAAGACAGGTTTTCCAAATCGGTCATGGGCAGGGGATAGGCATTCCACGAAAAGTGGATCTTGTTTCCGAGAAGCACACGGCCGGGAAGTCCCTTTAAGCGCATCATTTTCGGCCCGAAATTGGCGCGTCCCATGTTTTCAACAAGCACGGTGAGCGTATCACCGGCTTTGGCGTTGATGGTCACCGAAAGCGAATCGTTGATATAGGCGATGCCCTGCAAGGTATCGCCGACCAGCACTTGCGCACGGTCGCCGAGGCTTTCGAAGGAAAGAACGGTGTTTTCGTAGTCGCGGTTTAAGACGGTCTGATAGGCGATGTAGCCGTATCCGATGCCGTATTTTTCCATGGCACGCGGCACGTCGCTGTGAATGGGAGAGCTGATTGTGTCAAGCTGCGGTAAAAGCGGCGCACGTTCGGTGAGCATAACCTTGCCGTAAGCGGCTTTTTTGCGGTTTTCCGGAACGGGCGGCGGCGTAACGCCGGTGCATTCCTCGATGACCTTGCGTACGGCAAAATATTTTTTCGTGGTATCGCCGCATTCCGAAAGGAGCGCGTCATAATCGTAGCTTGTCACATCGGGTGCAAAGGTTTCGTAATGATTGGCACCGCTTGTAAAGCCGAAATTCGTGCCGCCGATGAACATATACATATTTAAGCTTCCCTTGGCGAGCATATCGCGCACCACACCGGCATAGGTCTTTGCGTCGGTGGTGTGGTGTTTTTTATCGCCCCAGGCGTCGAACCAGCCGTCCCACATTTCCATGCACATTTTGGGGACGTTCGGAAACAGTTTATCGTGTGCGGCAAAGTTTTCCGCAACGCGGCTGCCGAAGTTGAGGGTCGCAAGACACCCATCCACCGTGCCGTCGGCAAGATCGGTAAAGGACGTGCCGTCCGAGGTGAACAGCGGAACATCGATGCCGCGTGCGCGGTACCCGTCGCGCAAGTAGGCAAGATATCTTTTGTCGTCGCCGTAGTAGCCGTATTCGTTTTCGCATTGCAGCATAATGACGTTGCCGCCGTTGGTTGCCAAATGCGGACGGACTTTGGCTAAAAGCACGTCGAGATAGTTGTCGAAATGTTCAATGTAGGCCTTGTTCATACAGCGGATCTCGATGGTGTCGTCGGTTTGGATCCACCACGGAAGACCGCCGAATTCCCATTCGGCACAGATATACGGACCGGGGCGGACAATTGCCATAAGACCGGCTTTTTCGGCTTCGTGCAGAAAGGCTTCAATGTCGAGCCTGCCGGAAAAGTCGAATTCGCCCGGCTTTGGCTCGTGCAGATTCCACGCGCAATAGGTTTCCACACAGTTGCAGCCGAGAGCGGCGAGCTTGGCAAAGATATCCGGCCAGGTGTCGGGCATATTGCGAAAGTAGTGAACAGCACCGGAAATAAGCTTTATCGGTTTGCCGTCCTTATAAAAATTGTTTTCTTTGATTTCAAAAGTCATAAGATCCCCTCAAAAATGATTTTTATCAGTATAGCACAAAGTCGCCGAAGATTCAAGAGATTTTATATGTCGAAAAAAAGATGGTGCAAAACTTCGGGATTTTTCACAAAAACACTTGACAAAACGCTTGGAATATGATATGATATCATACGTTGAGCAAAGTAAAACCTTCATATACGGAGGGGTATCGAAGCGGTCATAACGAGGCGGTCTTGAAAACCGTTTGTCCGAAAGGGCGCGTGGGTTCGAATCCCACCCTCTCCGCCAAACTTTTTCAAGAATCGACCGATTGTTTTTACAGAAAAAACGTTCGGCTTTGCAAAATTGTCCTTGCAGTTAGCAGATGTAAGGATGCTCCATTGGCAGTAACCTTTCACACACGGAGAAGTACTCAAGTGGTGAAGAGGCGCCCCTGCTAAGGGTGTAGGTCGGGCAACCGGCGCGAGAGTTCAAATCTCTCCTTCTCCGCCAAACAAGAAAACCGCTTGTATAGCGGTTTTCTTTGTTTTTGGCTTAACCATGCGGGTTTTGCGGCTTTTCTTTAGTCTAAAATTTTAGACCAAAATCCAAAATTTTAGACTAAAATCCAGTATTTTAGACTAAAAGTTGAAATGAAAGATGACACGAAATATGACACAGGGAAAGCCTGTCACAAGAATTTCTTGCGACAGGCTTTCCCGTTATAGCTTTCCTTCTGCCGGTTTCGGCTCACTTCAGTACGCTGATGGCATCGGTTATGGTCTTTTCGAGTGCCTGCTTGCCGTATTTGTCAACCTCGGCCTTGTTCTTTTCGCCGTGCGTCAGACAGCCGGCACCGCCGATACAGCCGCCCATGCAGGCCATACCTTCAATAAAGTTTCCGTCAAGCACGCGTTTGGACGCTTTGAGAAGCGCCATGCGGCAGGCTTCGATGCCGTCACACGGAACCGCTTTGAGATCGAAATTGTCGATTCCCTGTTCCTTCAACGCTTGGGCGACTGCGTCGGAAAGACCGCCGCTGCGCGCAAAAATACGTCCGTAATAGGAAGCGTTGTCGAGGACATCCTCGCCGAGTGCGGTAATGTCAATATCCTTGCTGTCAAATAAGGCCTGCAATTCCTCAAAGGTGATGACGCAGTCGATATACGGACGCACCGTTTCCTTTTGGAATTCCATCTTTTTGGCGGTACACGGACCGACAAACACGATTCTGCAGTCCGGCTCTTTTTCCTTCATATAACGCGCAATGGCTCCCATCGGCGAGAGATTGTGCGATATGTACGGTGCAAGATCCGGAAATTGCTTTTTGACATAATCCACAAACGCCGGACAGCAGGAGCTGGTAAGAAATCCTTTTTCGGCAAGCTCTTTGGCTTCCGAAAAGGCGACCATATCCGCACCGAGTGCCGCTTCAACGATGGTATAGAAGCCGAGCTCCTTCATGCCGGACAATACCTGTCCGAGCTTTGCATAGGTAAATTGACTCGAAATGGACGGCGCAACAACGGCATATACCTTGTATTTCGTGTTGTTTTCGCTCTTTTTGAGCATATCGATGGCATTTAAGATAAACGATTTATCGGTGATCGCGCCGAACGGACATTGGTACACGCACGCGCCGCAGGAAATGCATTTGGAATTATCGATCGAAGCTGCCTTGCTTTCGCTCATGCGGATGGCTTTGACCTTGCAGGAGCGTTCACACGGGCGTTTATAGTCTAAGATTGCACTGTACGGGCAGACCTTGGCGCACGCGCCGCATTCGACGCATTTGCTCTTGTCGATGTGTGCTTTTTGCTGGTGGTCGAACGTGATGGCACCGCGCTTGCACACATCTTCGCAACGGTGTGCCAAGCAGCCGCGGCAGGCGTCGGTGACCTCATAGCCGCCCATCGGGCATTCGTCGCAGGCGATATCGATGACTTCGATTACATTGGGATTGGTGACATCGCCGCCCATGGCGATTTTGACGCGTTCGGCGAGAATGGCGCGTTCCTTGTAGACACAGCATCGCATGGTCGGCACTTTTCCGGGTACAATGGTCTTCGGAATATCGAACGCACCTTCGAGCAGTTTATCCTGCCAGGCAAGCCGCGCGACCTCGCGAAGCACCTTGTATTTCAGATACTGTATTTTTGTATCGAATTTTCTCATGGGTTTTCTCTCACTTTCTTGGGGCAGACCGCAAAAAACGGCTTATTTTGTATACAGATATCTTAAAAATAGCTGACCTTCACGCGTTTTCCCATTTTTTCAAGGCATTCGGTAAGCTCTGTGACAAGCTGCATTTTGATGCTGAAATTGATGGGAAGATCCGGGTTTTGATGTGCCGGATTGATGGCGCGGCCGACAAAGAAGTTGATATCGGTGGCTTCTTCGAATAAAAGCCGGCAGATGAGCGACGCACCGTCGCGCTTGCAGCTCCATTCGGAATAGGAATTGTTGTCCTTGATGTAGTTTTTGGCGTATTCCAGCACACGGTTGATGGTAATGACGCCTTCGGTGACAAGATCCGCACCTTCAAGACTTGCCGTCGGCGGAATATCCTTGTCCGCAAAATCGAGGTTGACGCGCAACGGCTTACCTAAGAACTTCGCGGCAATCGACGAAGTTGTACCGCCGCAGATAATGTGCTTGCCTTCTTTGGAGAAGAATAAGGACATCATCTTGCCGCAGTCGTCGCGGTTGGAGGGCGGTCCGAACAGAATGTTCATCGGCTCGCGCTTGCGGATGTGTACGGTGCAGACGGTGGCATCGTCCGCCGGTTTGCCGCCGTACAGCTTGTTGACCTCATCTAAAAGCAGCGTGGTTAACGTTTTTGCCGTGTAGCCGACAAAATAGAAGGTTTTCATGAACTCGATGATGTCTTCGCGCTTCCAGCCGAAGTTGAGCGACATACCGACACCGGCGTGCGGACAGCCGTCGCTCATGGCGATGAAAATGTCGTTTTCCTGCAAATGCACGTGCGACTTGTAGATCT
Source organism: uncultured Eubacteriales bacterium (assembly GCA_934444645.1). GTDB lineage: Bacteria > Bacillota > Clostridia > Oscillospirales > CAG-382 > UMGS882. The sequence goes on from CAKSCV010000003.1 coordinate 24,527, forward strand.
TTTTGCCGCCGATGTTCATTTCGATTTCGGGATATTCCACGTTTTCGCCGTCACGCAATAAAATCACGTGCGGATTATCGTATTGAATGATTTCGGCATTTTCGTTGTTGACAATATGAATAATGGTGAACGTGGAATAGGCGACCTTGCGTTCCGAACAGATCGGAAGTGTTGCGGCAATGGTTTCCACACAATCCTCGAGGGAAAGGCCGCTTGCCATCATGGTGGAAATGATTTTGGAGGTCAGCGTGGAAAGAATGCTGGCCTTGACGCCGCTGCCGAGTCCGTCGGCAAGAACAATGATTGTGGAGTTTTCATCCGGTTCAAGAATATCCACATGGTCGCCGCACAATTGCTCTCCGTCGTGATTTAAGCTTTGCCAGCCGATATCGACACAGAGATCATTCATCTTTGATCGACTCCTTTAACTTGGTGAGCGCAATTTTGGTTTCTGCGGCGGTTTCACCCAAGAGAGATGCAATCTCTTGGACGATGCGCATTTGCTTGTCCACCACCTTGTCGGCGATCTCCACCGTTTGGCTGCGCATGGAATCCTTCTTTTCGCGCAGTTCCTCCTCCTCGGTGACATCCTTTAACATGCAGATGATGATGTGGAACTCACGGTCATAGAGGATCGTCTCATCCACATAACGCTTGTATTCGGCAAGATAAACGCGCCGGTCGTAAATGTTGTGCCCGGAGTTGCTTACATCCACAAAGGCCTTGGGATCCATAATGCGGATGACCGGCTCGCCGAGAACGTCGGATTCCTTGGAAATGTTGAGAATTTTCATGGCGGAGCGGTTGATCTGCTGAACCTCGAAATTCTCGTTGATGACCAAAATGCCGTTGGGCGTGTTGTTGATGATGTAATCCGAGAAGTTTTCGGCACGCTCCATAAGGAAAGGCAGACACATGGAAATTTCGGCTTTGCCCTTGCAGACGGCAATCGCTTTTTCCCGGCACGTGTCGTACCCGCATGAGCCGCAGTTTAGCTCTAACTCCGGCTTTGTCTTGCCCATCTGCCGCAGCACGGCAAATATCTCTTGCTCGGTTGGCTCAGCACCCTCTTGAGGAATGAGCGGCATAGGCTTGACAAGCTCGGCTGAGTCCGGCATATCAAAATCGAAATCTTTGCTTCCGGCATAACCGGTGACATCGATATAGCCCTTGATCTGCGATTTGTGCTGCTTTTCCATGACCGGGCCGCCGATGCAGCTTCCGGTACAGGCGGACATTTCGATAAAGCAGCGGTGCAGCTTTCCGTCGGCAATGTCTTTTAAGGCAGCAATGCAGTTTTCCGTGCCGTCAATGGCAATGTATGTATAGTTCTTGCGGTCGAGCGACATGCTTTTTAAGATGCCGCCGGTGGTCGGGAAAAGGCGGGTTTTGGATTTTTCCGCATGATCCGGCTTTTCTTCGGGAACAATGTCTTTTTCCTTGAACATTGCCGACAGCTCTTCAAAGGTCAATACCGCGTCGGCATAACCTTCGTAGCGGTCAGCTTCATCCTTTTTGGCAACGCACGGGCCGATGAACACGACCTTTGCGCCGGGATGACGCTTCTTGATATCGGCTGCGTGTGCCTGCATGGGCGAAAGCACATCTGCAAGGAAGGGAAGTACTTTTGGAAAATGCTTTTGAATGAGCAGGTTTACCGAATGGCAGCAGGAGGAAATCAGAATATCGCTCGAACCCTCGGCTAAAATGTGCTCATATTCGGTTTTAACAATCGCCGCGCCGACTGCGGTCTCCTCGACATCGGTAAAGCCGAGCTTTTGCAAAGCCTCGCGCATACCGTTGATACCGATTCCGTCATAGTTGGCGGCAAAGGACGGTGCAAGAGACGCATAAACGTTACCATCCTGCAGCAGTACCTTGACTTTTTCGGTGCTGTCGACGATTTCTTTGGCGTTTTGCGGACAGACGACAAAGCATTGTCCGCAGAGAATACATTCATTTTCCACAATATGAGCCTGACTGCCCGAAAAACGGATGGATTTGACCGGGCAGTGGCGAATACATTTATAACAGTTTTTACAGTTTGATTTTTTAAGCTTTAAAGCTTCCGCCATAGGTGGTTATGCTCCCTTCCGCATAGCGTTATGTGCGATTTAAGTAAAATATTTAAGCGTGGCGATACCCTTTGCGGGTAAGATAGACGTCAGCCGGCGTGAGCCAGTCGGTCTGGAGAATGTCAAAGCCGCGTTCGGCAAGCCAGCCCCAGCCGGTATCCGGGTCTCCGGCTATCGCGACGTCGTCGGTATGATGCGCGGAAATCACGGCACGGTAATCATAAACGATCGGATTCACCCACACGGCAAGACCGTTTTCATGCATGAAATCAAGATATTCTTTTCCGGCGACCGCCTTTTCCTCCGAATCAAAGAGAACCTCCGCGCCGGCAAGCGTGATCTTTCGCTTCAAAAGCTTTTCGCTTACCGTATCGGTGTCCGATACAATCGGCATATACATAAAATCCGGCGCAACGCGTTCAAGCTCGGCAAAATATTTTTCCTCCGGCGAGGTCTTGACAATGACCTGTTCCTCCATGCCGAGACGCCGGATAACCGCCGAAATTTCCGGCATAGCCGTCCAGAATTTATCGACGTTGATAAAGCAGCGTCCTTTCAGACGCGCCATCACGTCATAAAATGTGCTTACCGGATAGGTGGTCGGCACGTCATCAAAATTGCGGTAACGAAGCTTTTCCACTTCGTCGCCTGTCATGTCGGCAATGGGCTTTTCCGAACCGAGGTGCGGACGCTCCATGCCGGGATGAAAACAGTATAGCTTGCCGTCCTTGGAAATGCTCACGTCAAGCTCGACAATGTCCGCCCCGAAAGCGATAGCTGCTTCATAGGCTTCGACCGTGTTGCAGGGAATATTTCCGGCGGAAATACCGCGATGTGCGGCAAGGAGAATGCGTTTTTTTGCCAGTGCGGATGTAAGAGAATTCATGTTTTTATAAGTCCTTTTTAAAATGCGGTTCGGATAAGCCTAAAGCTTTGCCAAAACTTCTTTGTTGAAAAATTCTTCGGTGGTTTCCGGCGTCAGCGAATGAAACGCGTCGTCGAGAAGCACGCAGACGCCTTCCTGACATCGGCCGAGGCAAAAGGTGCCGGCAAGCTCGACCTTGTCTTTCAGATCGTGCTCGGCAATCTTTTCCTGGAGCAGCTCAACTACCTGCCGCGAGCCCTTGATATGGCAGGAACTTCCGATACAAACGGTGATTTTCATGGTTCTGTCATTCCTTTCTTGTGCTGCAACGTTCTTCACAAAGCAGTCACGTTGCTTTTTCATATAATCTAACTATAATTATACGAACTTTGCCGATGTTTGTCAAGCAAAAAAACGGATATCATTCAAAAATGTTAAAGAAGAAACAAGCTGTGTTTTTTCACTGAATACGGCTCTGCCGCACGCCGGAAAAAACCGACCTGCGGCGGAGAAAACATTTGATTTGTGTGCTGATTATTCGTATTCCACGACGTTGACCCAAGAGAGCAGGAAGTCACGCTCTTCGGGCTTGCCTTTGACAGACTGGGAAGCGGCAACGATCGGAAGCCACTTTTGAACGTATTGCTTAGCGGTGTCGCTCTTTTTGCAGAACAGGTCAAGATACTTGTCTGCCTTTTCGCGGTCGCCCTCCAAGCAGAAGAGCAGATAGGTGCGTGCCACGTCGGCGGACGCGTTGCCTTGGGTGGCATGCGCCCAGTCGAGGATATACAGCTTTCCGTCTTTGGTAACGATGATGTTGGACATATTGAAGTCGCCGTGGCAGACCTTGTCATGCTTCGGCATGGATTCAAGGCGAGTGTGAAGCTCATAGCGCGTGGTGGCATCCAGGTCGGTCTGGGTGATCTTACGGTTCATTTTGTCTTTTAATTTGGTCAAAAGAGGTGCTTTTTTGGAGTGAACGAGAAGCTGTAAATCCACAAAGCGATCCAAATATTCGTCGAACTTGCCGGGATTTTCTTTGACAAGCTCCGCCATGGTTTTGCCTTCGATATATTCGGTTACAATTGCCCATTTACCGTCAACCATGGTTACTTCGAGAACCTTCGGAATGGCAAGTCCGGTTTCTTCGATACGTGCTTGATTGAGGGCTTCGTTTAAGATGTCCGCCTTGGAGTAGTCGGAATCGAACACTTTGATCACACGGTCGCCGTCGCGGTAAATGGTTTTACCGGTACGCACGGCAATAATTCTGTCAAGTTTCATACTGATGCATCCTTCCTAAAAATCTCTTATTCTCAACTGGAACGAAGTTTCTTAAATCACGTCGTGCTTGCCGTAGTAGGCGTTGAGGTACATACCCTTGATTTCGCTCATAAGCGGATAACGCGGGTTGGCGCCGGTGCACTGGTCGTCAAAGGCCTGCTCGGTCATTTCGTCAAGACGTGCAAGAAAATCGGCTTCATCCGGCACATAGTCGCGGATGGTCTTTTTGATGCCGACGCGTTCTTTGAGAGCGTCGATGGCGGCAATGAGGTTTTCGAGCTTTTCGGTGTCGTTCTTGCCCTTGATGCCGAGATAGTCTGCCACTTCGGCATAGCGTGCCAGTGTGTGCGGATGGTCATACTGCGGGAAGGTACCCATCTTGGTGGGAACTTCGGCAGCGTTGAAGCGCAGAACCTCATCAATCATGAGCGCATTGGCAACGCCGTGCGGCAGATGATGGAACGCACCGAGCTTGTGTGCCATCGAGTGGCAAACGCCGAGGAATGCGTTTGCGAACGCCATACCGGCCATGGTGGCGGCATTGGCCATCTTCTCACGAGCGACCGGATCATTCGGACCGTTGTCGTAAGCGCGCGGCAGATATTCAAAGATCATCTTGAGCGAACGGAGCGCAAGACCGTCGGTATAGTCGGTCGCCATCATGGAAGCATACGCTTCGAGCGCATGGGTCACGGCGTCGATACCGGAAGCCGAGGTAAGTCCCTTCGGTGCGGTCATGTGCATATCGGCATCGATAATGGCCATTTTCGGCATAAGCTCATAATCGGCAAGCGGGTATTTTACGCCGGTCTTTTCATCGGTGATAACGGCGAACGGCGTGACTTCACTGCCGGTACCGGCCGAGGTCGGGATAGCGATAAAGTAGGCTTTTTCACCCATCTTCGGGAAGGTGTAGATACGCTTGCGGATATCCACAAAGCGCATAGCCATGTCCATAAAGTCTGCTTCGGGATGCTCGTATAACACCCACATGATTTTAGCTGCGTCCATCGCACTGCCGCCGCCGATGGCGATGATGACATCCGGTGCAAAGGCGGTCATCTGAGCAGCACCCTCTCTTGCGCAGGCAAGCGTCGGGTCGGGCGCAACGTTGGAGAAGGTGGCATGAATAATGCCCATCTGGTCGAGCTTATCGGTGATCGGCTTGGTGTAGCCGTGCTGATAGAGGAAGCTGTCGGTAACGATAAAGGCTTTTTTCTTGTTCATAACAGACTTCAATTCATCCAAAGCAACCGTTAAGCAGCCTTTTTTCATATAAACCTTTTCAGGTGCACGGAACCACAGCATATTTTCTCTCCTCTCGGCAACCGTCTTAATGTTGAGTAAGTGCTTGACGCCAACGTTTTCGCTGACCGAGTTGCCGCCCCAAGAGCCGCAGCCGAGGGTGAGCGAGGGAGTCAGTCTGAAGTTGTACAGGTCGCCGAGACCGCCATGGCTGGACGGCGTGTTGACAACGATGCGGCAGGTCTTCATACGTTCGGCAAATTCGTCGATCTTGGCGCGTTCGGTAACCGCGTTGAGGTAGATCGACGAGGTGTGGCCGTAGCCGCCGTCGGCGATGAGGTGTTCTGCTTTATCGAAAGCATCGTTCAGATCCTTAGCCTTGTACATGGCAAGAACCGGAGAAAGCTTTTCGTGTGCAAATTCTTCGGAAATATCGACCGATTCGACTTCGCCGATCAAAATCTTGGTAGCTTCGGGAACGGTGACACCGGCAAGAGCGGCAATGGTGACCGGCTTCTGACCGACGATCTTGGCGTTGAGCGCGCCGTTGATGAGGATGGTCTTTCTGACCTTTTCGATTTCATCCGGCTTTAAGAAATAGCAGCCGCGGTCGGCAAATTCCTTGCGGACAGCCTTGTAGACCTTTTCGTGAACGATGACCGACTGCTCGGAGGCGCAGATCATGCCGTTATCGAAGGTCTTGGAATGGATGATCGAGTTGACGGCAAGCAGAATGTCCGCCGTTTCGTCGATGATGGCAGGTGTGTTGCCGGCACCGACGCCGAGAGCCGGCTTGCCGCTGGAATAAGCCGCCTTAACCATGCCCGGACCGCCGGTCGCAAGGATGATATCGGCTTCCTTCATAACAAGGTTGGTCATATCCAAGCTCGGCACATCAATCCACGAAATAATACCTTCGGGCGCACCGGCTTCTACGGCAGCTTCAAGAACGATCTTTGCTGCTTCAATGGTGGAATGCTTGGCACGCGGATGCGGGCTGATGATGATGCCGTTGCGTGTTTTAAGTGCAAGCAGCGTCTTGAAGATAGCGGTCGAGGTGGGGTTGGTGGTCGGAATGACGGCTGCGATAACGCCGATCGGCTCGGCAATCTTCATCATGCCGCCGGCCTTGTCTTCTTCGATAACGCCGCAGGTCTTGGTGTTTTTATAGGCGTTGTAAATATATTCGGAGGCAAAGTGGTTTTTGATGACCTTGTCTTCCACAATGCCCATGCCGGTCTCTTCCACAGCAAGCTTGGCAAGCGGAATGCGTGCTTTGTTTGCGGCAACGGCAGCGGCGAAAAAGATTTTATCCACCTGTTCTTGCGTGTAGGTCGCAAACTTCTTCTGTGCTTCTCTGACACTTGCAATGGTGGCTTCCAAGGTTTCCACACTGTCAACAATGCCATAGTTTTTCTTTTCCATGTCTTGGTCCTCCTAAAATAAGCATATGACAACTTTTTGTTTGAAAGGCGGCTTGCGGTGCAGGAATTTGCGGATTTCTGCGCAAAACCGTATCTCTCGCTCTCTTTGTTAATATTTTAACACACTTATTCTTCCTTGTAAATGATTGTTTTTACATAAAGCTATATCAAAAAAGACATAGCGAAGGGAAATACGTTTATCGCACATCCAAAATTTTTCGTTTGGCGGCAATGACTTCCTCGATAAAACGGTTATCGATTGCAGTCAGCTTGTAGTCATCCCGATGAATGAGGACATCGCGGTGCATTTTCGGGCTTTCGGCCGGAATCTGTACCAAATGGTATTTCTTCAATAGATCCTCCGGCACGGGAGATACCCACATAAAGGTGTCGGGAACGCTTTCGAGAAGCCGGAACTGACTGCCGCGTTCGAAAACAAAGATGTGCTTGTCCACATATTCCGAAAGCTCAGCCTTGCGCGCATCGATGAGCGGCAGGGAAGGGACATACGGATCGGCGTGGCTGATTTCGATATACGGAACGAGATCCTTCGGCGAAATGTACTTCTTGGCGGCAAGCGGCGATTTGTCGGAAACCAGCAGCACATAGGAAAACTCGCAAAGCAGGCGGCTTGTTAAGCTTTTTTCGGTGAATTTTTGCTCGAAATACGGTTCATAGACACTCTGATAGCGCACGATGCCGAGATTGTATTCTTCTTTGGCGACATTGCTGATGGTACGCATGGAATTGGTTTCCTTATAGAAAATATCGCACGGCGTACCGGTATCGATATGCTTTGCAAATTCGGCAAAAGCAAACGCAATGTAGCTGGCACGCGGCACACACGCCGAAAAGCGCTGTTTTTTGGTGCGGGCGTTTTTGTACAGATCTTCAATTTCATCCACTTCGCGAATGATGCGTCTTGCGTATTGCAAAAATTCTTCTCCGTCGGGTGTGACGGAAATGCCTTTGGTGGTGCGGTCAAAAATCACAATGCCGAGTGATTCTTCCAATTCCTTGATGGCGCGGCTTAGATTGGGCTGTCCCATATACAGATTTTCCGCCGCCTTGCTGATGGAGTTGGTTTTTGCCACTTCGACGGCGTATTTTAAGTGCAGAATGTTCACGCGTCCACTCCTTTCTTTCTCCAGTATCTGCCGGTTGTGTGTATCCTATTCGCAGCGCCTAACGGAGGACGTTTATTTCCGTCATGGCGACGTCAAGGCTGTTTTTGCCGGTATAGATCTCAAATACGCCCGGTTCGACGTCAAACACGCCGTCCGCGCCATAATAGCCGAGCTCGTCAAACCCGAGTTCAAACGTAACCGCCACGGTTTCGCCTTTGCGGAGGAACACCTTTTCGAAGCCGCAAAGCTCACGGAGCGGACGCGTCATGCGCGAAAGCTTGTCGTGCAGATAGCATTCGACCACTTCTTTTCCGTCGCGGTCGCCGATGTTGGTCACCTTGACGGTCACGCGGAATTTCGCGCCGTTTTTGAGGTCGTCGTACCGGATTTCGGAAACGTCGGTAACCGGCTTTGCGTAGTCAAACGTGGTATAGCTAAGTCCATAGCCGAACGGATAGAGCGGCGAACCGTAGCAATCCTCATAGCTGTGAATGGAATACGTGTCATTGTAGTAATAATCGTTGACCGGACGGCCTGCGCCTTGAAAATTGTAGTAAAGCGGCACTTGACCGGTCACACGCGGGAAGGTGATGGCGGTTTTGCCGGACGGGCAGGCGTTTCCGAAAAGCAGGTCGGCAACGGCCGGGCCGATGGCGTTTCCGCTCTGCCATGCATATAAAATCGCGTCAAAATACGGTTCCACGCTCTGAAGTGCAAGCGGTCTGCCGCAGGCAAACACGCCGACCACCTTTTTGCCGGACAGGCGCGCCGCTTTGGCGAGTGTTTTGCATTCTTCGGATAAGTCCAAATCGGACACGCTTCTGGCTTCACCCGAAACGGCACGGCTTTCGCCGAGCGCGAGAACAATTACGTCGTGGCGGCGCATTTCGCGTTCGGCCTCAAGCGGAATGAGCGAGGAAACGTATTTCACGTTTTCGCCTGCTTTTTCCATGGCATCTTTTATCGTGACCGTCCATTCAGACTTGGCAAGCGTCCAACAGCCCATCACATTTTTCTGATCCTCGGCAAACGGGCCGGTCAAGCAAACATCGGCACTCTTATCAAGCGGCAGCACGCCGTTGTTTTTGAGAAGCACGGCACATTCGGTGGCAATTTCCTTTTCCAACCGCATATGTGCGTCGTAATCCACCGGGATATCCTCGATATACGGATGCTCGAAAAGACCGACCATGTATTTGATGCGCAGAATGCGGCGTACCGATTGGTCTAAATATTCCATCGGCACTTTGCCCTCGGCGACTAACTCCTCCAAATGATCAATATAGCAGTTATCCACCATGTCCATGTCAAGACCGGCGTTGAACGCAAGCCTTGCGCATTCCTTGCCGTCCGCGGCAACGCCTTGGTTGACCATCTGATAGATGGAGCCCCAGTCGCTGACAATGTAGCCCTTGAAGCCAAGCTCGTCGCGCAAGAGGTCGGTGAGCAGATAGCGGCTGGAGGTGGTCGGCTGGCCGCTGATTTCGTTGAACGAGGACATGACCGTCGAAACGCCGGCCTTTACGGCTTCGCGGAAGGGCGGCAGATACAGGTTGCGGAGCGTGTAGTCGGAAATTTCGGTGCGGTTGTAATCGCGGCCGCCCTCCGATGCGCCATAGCCGATATAGTGCTTGGCACAGGCGGCGATTTTTCCGGGCTTTGCCATTTCCTCCGGCGTATGCCCTTGGAAGCCGCGGACAGCTGCCGCAGCACATTTCCCATCCAAATACGGGTCTTCGCCAGCGCCCTCCACCACGCGTCCCCAACGCGGATCATGCGCAATGTCCATCATGGGTGCAAACGACCAGTGTATGCCTTCGGACGCAGCCTCACGCCCGGCGGCGGCAAACGCCTTTTCCACCAAATCCGGATTGAAGGTCGAGGCGCAGGCAAGCGGCAGCGGAAAGCCGGTGTTGTGTCCGTGGATAATGTCCTTGCCGTTGATGACCGGAATGCCGTGCGGTGATTCCTCGACGGCAATGCGCTGCAGCTCGTCTAACATCTCCGTTTTGGTGCTGTAACTGCTGTGACCGGCATAGGCATCACCGGCCAAAATCAGCGATCCCACCTCGCCGCGGCGGATTTTCTCTTTAATGGCTTCAATATCGCCGATGAGGGCGATCTGCGTTACCTGACCGACCTTCTCGCGAAGCGTCATTTTTTGAAGCAGCGCTTCGACCTTTTCGGCGATTTTGACTTCATAGTCCTTTGCCTTGCTCACGGGTATTCTCCTTTGTGCTGTCTTATATTGTTTGCCTTGCGGCATTCTCGGTTATGCTTCACAAACAAGTGTGCCGTTCTGTTCTTTAACCGGTACAAATATCACTTTTTCCGGCTGTTTACAGAAGCCCGGATCGTTTGGCGAATGAACCGACAAATATAAAGTGCCGTCAAAAGCCTTAAAAATCATGCCGTGTCCGCCGTCAAGCCTTCCTCGTTTTGTTGATATATAAGTCCCATACGCAGTCTGACCGGTTTTCGGCGTTGATTCCCGAGCCGTAGGCATAATATACGCCGTTTTCCGCTAAAATAAAGGGAGCTCTCAAATGCTCGATGCCGTTTTGCGGGATCTTTTTCTGTTTTCTCCTTCAATACGCAAGCCTTTTCTCTCTCTGTGTTCAATTATAGCATGACTTTGAAAATTTAACAAGAGTCAAATTTCGTCATCCGGCAAAAAAACCGATAAATTTAATAATTTTTATTGCTTATTTTGTAAACTGCGCGATATTCTCTTGACAAACGGCCAAAACCTTTTTATAATAGAGCCAACATTTCCGAACGCAAACGTTCCGGAACAACAAAAACGAAAGGAAGTAAAAGCCATGAGCCGTTTGAACAAAGCAAACCTTTCAAACAAAAATTATTTTGGTTTTTACTTTTTTGGCTTTGCTTATTACTTTGGCAAGGCCTTTCGTCGTTGTGCTTGTTAGTAGGGAGTCGTTTTGAACAAGGTACATTCACGGAAGGCCGTAGTTGATACAAACTGCGGTCTTCTTTTTTGTGTATCGCCATCTGTTTCCGCCAAATAAACGAATCAACGAAAAATCAAGGAGAAAGAATTATGGTCATTATCTTAAAAAACAACTGCGATAAAATGCAGCTCGATCGCTTAACCGCTTGGCTTGACGAAATGAGCATCAAGCCGCAATTCACACACGGTATCGGACAAACCATCATGGGGCTTGTCGGCGACACCTCCAAAATCGATATCGATATGCTCCGCGCACTCGATATTGTCGAGGATGTCAAGCGCATCGCCGAGCCTTACAAAAAGGCCAACCGCAAGTTCCATCCCGAAGATACCATCATCACACTTGAGAACGGTGCCAAAATCGGCGGCGGCAGTCTGATGGTCATGGCAGGACCTTGCTCGATTGAATCGGAGGAACAGCTCTGCACCATCGCCGAAGCCGTCAAAAAGAGCGGTGCGACGGTGCTGCGCGGCGGCGCGTTCAAGCCGAGAACCTCGCCGTATGCGTTCCAGGGAATGCGTGAGGACGGCTTGAAGTTACTCATCAAGGCAAAGCAAAAGGTCGGCATTCCGGTGGTTACCGAAATCATGGATTACGAGCATCTGCCGCTGTTCGAAGATGTGGATATCATCCAGGTCGGTGCGCGCAATATGCAGAATTTCGAATTGTTAAAGCACCTTGGCAAGACCAACAAGCCGATTTTATTAAAACGCGGCCTTGCCAATACGCTTGAGGAATTGCTCATGAGTGCCGAATACATCATGTCCGAAGGCAACGAACGCGTCATTCTCTGCGAACGCGGCATCCGCACCTTTGAAACGGCAACACGCAATACACTCGATATTTCCGCTGTTCCGATGTTGCGCTCCATGACGCACCTGCCGGTCGTGGTCGATCCCAGCCATGCCACCGGCAAGAGTATGCTTGTGCCGTCCATGGCGCTTGCCGGTGTGATTGCCGGTGCGGACGGCCTTATCATCGAGGTTCACAACAATCCGTCCAAGGCTCTTTGCGACGGCGCACAGTCGCTGACCCCGGCACAGTTCGACGACCTTGAAAACCGCATTTCGCAAATCAAGGCTTTCGCCTACCGTCCTTAAAGCAAAAAACATTCCACAACTTTTGCGAAAGGACGAAAACGTATGAAAATCGCGATTATCGGACTCGGACTCATCGGCGGCAGCCTTGCCAAAGCCTTCAAAGCCTATACGGACAACCGGGTCTACGGCTGTGATGCCGATGCCGCCACGCTTGCGTATGCCAAGCTTTCGGAAACGGTCGATGAACCGTTAACCGATGAAATTCTGCCCGAATGCGACCTGGTGATTGTCGCACTCTATCCGAATGCTACCATCCGGGTCTTATCCGAAAAAGCACCGCTTATCAAAAAAGGCGCATTGGTCATCGATACCTGCGGCACCAAACGCAAGGTCTGTGCGGCATGCTTTGCGCTTGCCGAAACGTACGGCTTTACGTTTGTCGGCGGTCATCCCATGGCCGGCATCCAGTTTTCCGGCATCAAATATTCGCGTGCCGATCTGTTTAAGGGCGCATCCATGATCCTTGTGCCGCCGCATTTGGATGATATGGCGTTCTTGACCGGTATGAAAACGCTTTTTCTGCCGCTTGGCTTTTCGAAAGTGGTGCTTACAACTCCCGAAAAGCACGATGAGATCATCGCCTTCACCTCCCAGCTTGCGCATATTGTTTCAAGCGCGTATATCAAAAGCGATACCGCAAAGCTTCATCACGGCTTTTCCGCCGGGTCGTACAAGGACATGACGCGCGTCGCGACCTTGAACGACACCATGTGGACCGAGCTGTTTCTTGAAAACCGCGACAATCTGCTGCATGAAATTGACAACATCGTTTCGGCTTTGACCGATTTCCGTGCTGCTCTTGCGGCGGATGACGGCGAAAAGCTGTCAGCACTCTTGCGAGAGGGCACACAAGACAAAAGCCGCATCGACGGTTAGCTCATAATAAATTAGGTAGGAAAAATCATGACAATCATTCCTGTTGCAACGCATACGCCGTATGACGTTCTCATCGGCGAAAACCTTCTGCCGTCGGTCGGCGCCTATACCGCCCAAGTCAAACAGCCGTGCCGCGTGCTGATCCTTTCGGATGACCGGGTGTTTCCGCTGTACGGCGAAACCGTCAAAACAAGCTTTGAAAACGCCGGCTTTTCGGCAAGCACCTATGTGTTTCCGCACGGTGAAGCCTCAAAAACATTAACGACCTTCGGAAGCATTCTTGAATGTGCCGCCGGAGAACGCCTGACGCGCACCGATTTGATTGCAGCACTCGGCGGCGGCGTTGTTGGGGATGTTGCGGGCTTTGCGGCAGCGTGTTACCTGCGCGGCATCGATTTCGTGCAGATCCCGACCAGCCTGCTTGCAGCGGTCGATTCGTCGGTCGGCGGCAAAACGGCGGTGGATTTAGACGCCGGAAAAAATCTTGCCGGTGCTTTTCACGAACCGATTCGCGTGCTTTGTGACACAAACGTCTTTGCAACGCTCGATGCGCGTGAAAGAGCCTGCGGCATGGGTGAAGTCGTCAAATACGGACTGATGAACGACCGTGCCTTTTTCGAAACGCTCGAAACGGGCGTTCCCGATGCCGAAGAGCTGGTGCGCCGCTGCGTGAACAACAAACGGCAGATCGTCGAACACGACGAATTCGAACACGGCGAACGAAAGCTGCTCAATCTCGGGCATACGTTCGGCCATGCCGTGGAAAAACACAGCGGCTTTGCACTCAGTCACGGCGCGGCGGTGGCAATCGGTATGCACATGATCTGCCGCGTCAGCGAAGAGATCGGGCTTGCCGAAGAGCCGCTCTGCGCGCGTCTTGATGCGCTTCTTGAAAAATACGGCTTGCCGACGGCGTATGCCATCGCGCCGGAAGAATTAGCCGCCTTTGCCCGCGGCGACAAAAAGACCGCCGGGGATACGATCACACTGGTTTTGCCGGTTCGTATCGGCACGTGTGTCTTAAAGAAAATGCCGCTTGCCGAATTTGAAGCCTTGGCGGCCTTTGCCTGCCGTCCGTCCTACTAAACCACGGAGTTGATTCTTATGCCGATTGACGTACAAAAAGCACTTCCCAAAATCGTAACCCTGCCGCCTGTTGTTCTTGACGGCTCGCTTGACGCGATTTCCTCCAAATCCGATTTACATCGTCTGATTCTCTGTGCCGCTCTTTCGCCGAAACCGACGCGTATTCGCTATCATGCCGCGCTTTCGGAGGATATCCGGGCAACTATTGAGGTGCTTTGCGCACTCGGCGCGGAAATTTTCGAAGAGCCTGTCGATTCGTCGGGCGTCGGAATGATCACGGTCACAAGGCCGCTCGACGCGGAAACGGCCGTACGCGCCGCAACGCTCGATTGCGGCGAAAGCGGCTCGACGGCGCGGTTTATTCTGCCGCTTGCGGCACTTTACGGCAAAGATGTGACGATCACCGGAAGCGGCAAGCTGCCGGAACGCCCGTTTGAAGATCTATGCGTCACGCTTGAACGCATGGGTGCACGGTTTTCTTCGCACGCGCTTCCCATTCGGGTGGAGCAGACCATGAAGCCGCACGGCTATTTTGAGATCTGCGGCAACGTCAGCTCACAGTATATCACCGGCCTTTTGTTTATTCTGCCGTTATGCAAGGCTGACGGCATTCGGTTGACCACACCGCTTGCTTCGGCAGGCTATGTGGAATTGACGGCCGATGCGCTTCGCTGCTACGGTGTTGCCGTCGAATGGAAGGAGAACGAGCTGCGCACGACCGGCAGCTATACCTCGCCGTTCGAAATCATCGACGCCCAAGGCGATTGGTCAAACGCGGCCTTTTGGCTTGCGGCGGCAAACGGGAATCACAAAATCACGCTGCGCGGGCTTTGCCTGTCCTCGCAGCCGGACAGAGCGGTTGTATCGCTGCTTTCCAAAATGGGAATGCACATCGAAACGCACGGCGATACGGTTTCCGCTTATGCGCCCGAACGCACGAACAGTATTTCCTTTGATGCAAGCGGCATTCCCGATTTGGTGCCGATCTTAAGCGTTCGCGCCGCCGTCAGCAAGGGAAAAACCGTTATTTCCGGCACACACCGCCTGCGCTTGAAGGAAAGCGACCGTGTGGAGGCTGTCTGCCGGATGCTTGCCGACCTTGGCGGAAGTGCGACTGCCGATGAGGATCATATTTATATCGAAGGGCAGGAAACGCTCCGCGGCGGCTCGGTGAACAGCTTTAACGACCACCGAATTGCCATGAGTGCCGCCATCGCGGCGGTGTTCTGTGAAAATCCGGTGACGATAACCGGCGCAGATGCCGTTTCAAAATCGTATCCGCAATTTTTTGAGGATCTTAAGAAGCTCGTTTGGAAAGACGTATCACCCAAAGCGGAGGGAAACGCATGAATACCTTTGGAAATAAACTAAAAGTGACCGTTTTCGGGGAATCCCATGCCGAAGCCATCGGCGTAACGGTGGACGGACTGCCTGCCGGAACACCGATCGACGAAACGTATATACAGTCGCTTCTCGACCTGCGTGCGCCGGGCAAGAGCGACACCGCCACGCGCCGCAAAGAGCCGGATAAAGCCGAATTTTTATCCGGTGTTAAGGACGGCTGTACCTGCGGCGGCAGTGTTGCGGTCCTTATCCGCAACACCGACACCCGTTCGGGCGATTATGCGTCTCTTGAAGGCAAACCGCGCCCGTCACACGCCGATTATCCGGCTATGGTGAAATACGGAAACGCCATCGATCGCCGCGGCGGCGGTCAGTTTTCCGGCAGACTTACCGCACCGCTCGTTATCGCAGGCGGCATCGTTCTGCCGCTTCTTGAGCAAAAAGGCATTTCTATTGCCGCGCATATTGCTTCTGTCGGAAACGTGCGTGACGAGGCGTTCGATACGCTCGACGACCAGCCGGAGCTTATGCAAAAGTTAAATGCCATGCCGTTTGCCGTCATTGACGAAAATGCCGGTGAAAGTATGCGTGCTTGCATTCGCGCTGCCGCCGCCAAGGGAGATTCGATCGGCGGAAGCATTGAATGCAAGGTGACGGGACTTCCGGTCGGCACCGGCTCTCCCATGTTCGACGGCATCGAAAATGCCGTTTCCCGTGCGGTTTTTGCCGTTCCTGCCGTGAAAGGCATCGAATTCGGCGTCGGCTTTGACGGCGTCGCCTTACATGGCTCGGAATACAACGACGCGTATTATTACGATAAAAACGGAAATGTGCGCACACGCACAAACCACGCCGGCGGTATCTGCGGCGGTATGGCCACCGGAATGCCGGTGATTTTCCGCGTTTGCGTCAAACCAACGCCGTCCATTTCTTTAGAACAGGACACGGTGGACATGAACACCAAAGAAAACGTGAAAATCGCCATTCACGGCCGTCATGACCCGTGCATTGTGCCGCGCGCCGTGAGTGTTATCCGCGCCGTTACGGCACTTGCGTTATACGAATTAACAGATTAAGAGGTTCAATATGGAAACAAACGCAGACTATACCAAGCCGCTCGATCTTACGGAGCTTCGCGGCAAAATCGACGCGCTCGACAACGAGCTTGCATCGCTTTTTGTGCGCCGTATGGCACTTTGCGCCGAGGTTGCCGCTTATAAAAAACAGACTGCCAAGGCTGTGCGCGATGCTTCGCGCGAAAACGCCATTGTCGCACGTTTGACCGACGGCCTTTCCGAAAAAGATGCCATAGCCGTCGATAAGCTATACCGCGCGATCTTCGAAATCAGCCGTGCAAGCCAACAGGAGCTTTTGACCGGTGACGTGAAAAACAGCGCTTTGTATGAGGAATTGAAAAACGCGATGGCGCATAAAACCGCTTTCCCGGAAGCCCCGACGGTCGCCTGTCAGGGCGTGGAGGGCGCGTATTCGTCGCTTGCCTGCCGTAAGCTGTTCAAGCAGCCTGAAATTCTGTATTTCAAGGATTTTGAAGGCGTGTTCCGCAGCGTGGAATCCGGTCTTTGCCGCTATGGCGTGCTGCCGTTTGAAAACAGCATTCACGGCAGTGTCACCGAGGTGTACGACCGCCTTTCGAGCGGCCGTGTGAAGGTTGCCGCATCGGTAAAGCTGCCGATCCACCATGCGCTTTTGGCGGCAAAAGGCGCATCGCTTGACGATATTACTGAGATCTATTCGCACAAACAGGCCATCGGCCAGTGCAGTGACTTTTTGACCGCGCACCGGCATATCAAGGTGAATATTTGCGAAAATACCGCCGTTGCCGCCAAACGGGTATCCGAAAGCGGCCGACGCGATATTGCCGCACTCTCTTCGGAGGCCTGTGCCGCGCTGTACGGTTTGGATATTCTCGGCCGCGATTTGCAGAACAGCGATGTTAACTACACCATGTTCTATTGCATTACGAAAAACCTTGAAATCGCGGGAGAGGTGGATAAGGCGGCGTTCATGTTCAACGTCCCTAATCGCACCGGCTCGCTTGCCGATGTGCTTGGGCGTTTTGCCGCCTACGGCATCAACCTAATCAAAATCGAAAGCAAACCCATCTGCGGTAAGGATTTCGAGTTTATGTTCTATGCCGAAGCCGACTGCAAGGGGCTGGACGAGCCGCTTGTGCGGCTTTTGTGCGAGCTGTCCGAATCGCTTGAGGTGTTCCACCTCATCGGCGCGTATAAAGAGCTTGCACCCGAAGATACGCAAGCGGAAAAGGCGGTGAAAGCATGAGCGAATACGGCCTTTGCGGAAAAACCTTAAAGCACAGCTATTCCGAAATCATCCACAATCTCTTAGGCAATCACGATTATGCGCTTTTGAATATGTCAAAGGATGACTTCTATGCTTTCATGAAAAAGCGAGCCTTTCGCGGTGTCAACGTCACCATCCCCTATAAAACCGATGCGCTTGCCGCGTGCGATGAGGTTTCGCCCGAAGCCGCAAAAATCGGCTCTGTCAACACCGTCATCAACCGTTCCGGCAGACTTTACGGCTACAATACCGATTATTTCGGCTTTTCGTATATGCTTGACCTGGCAAAAATCGATGTTACCGGCAAAAAAACGCTTGTTCTCGGCACGGGCGGCACCAGCCTGACGGCGCGTCACGTGCTTGCCGACCGCAAAGCAGCCGCACTTCTCATCGTGTCGCGTACCGGTACGCTTAACTATCAAAACGTTTACGAGCACACGGATGCTGAGATCATCGTCAATACCACGCCGGTCGGGATGTTCCCAAACAACGGCGAAAGCCCGATCGATATCACCGGGTTTCCAAAACTCTGCGGCGCGGTGGACGTGATCTACAATCCGCTTCGCACCGCTTTTATCAGTCAGGCACTTTCGCTCGGAATTCCGGCGGTGAGCGGTCTTTCCATGCTTGTGGCGCAAGCCGTGGCGGCACACGAATATTTCTTTGACAAACCGTTTGCAAACCGCACGCAGGTCATTGAGGATGTCCTCAGGCAGTGCACCGCGCGCGTGTGCAACCTCGTGCTTGTCGGAATGCCGGGCAGCGGCAAAACCACCGTCGGAAAAAGAATCGCTGCGCTTACCGGTCTGCCGTTTTACGATGCCGACGATGTTTTTGCCGAAACCTTCGGCAAAACGCCGGAACAGGTCATTAACCAAGACGGCGAAGCCGTTTTCCGCGACATGGAAACGGACGTGTTAAAGGAGTTGACCAAGCGTTCCGGCTGTATCATCGCCACCGGCGGCGGCGCGGTCAAAAAGGCGGAAAACCGCGTGCTTCTGAAGCAGAACGGCTATGTCGCCTATATCGAGCGTGATGTGGAAAAGCTGGCTACCGACGGCAGACCCCTGTCGGCAGGCGGCGCGGAACACTTAAAAAAGCTGTTTGCCGAGCGTGACGGCCTGTATAAAGATGTTGCCGACCGGTGCTTTCCGATAGGCGAAAATCCGGAAAAATGCGCCGAAGAAATTGTGAAAGCATTCGGTTTTGCCTGCAAAAGCGGGGAAACGGAGGATGGGGAATAATATGAAAATTCTTGTGATCAACGGCCCGAATCTGAATATGCTCGGTATTCGGGAGCCGGATATTTACGGCAAAAACACCTATGCCGAGCTTGTGAAAAAGGTGACCGATTTTGCACAAAGCCGCGGCCACACGGTCGAATGCTTTCAATCCAACCATGAGGGCGCCATCGTCGATAAGATTCAAGAGGCTTATGGAAATTTCGATGGCATCGTCATCAATCCGGCGGCCTATACCCACACAAGCGTCGCCATTTTGGATGCACTCAAATGCGTCGCGCTTCCGGCTGTCGAGGTGCATATTTCGGATATTTCAACGCGCGAGGAGTTCCGCAAGCATTCCTTTGTTTCACCGGCGTGCATCGCCACCATCAAGGGACTCGGCTTTGACGGCTATACCGAGGCGGTAAAGATATTGGAAGCACATTTTGCAAAACAGAACTGATATGGCAATATGGCAAAAAAGCAGGCACATTCGTTTTTGGAAGGTGCCTGCTTTTCCTTATCGTTTCAACGTTTTCAGATACACCTTTTGCTCATCGGTTATCCGAAAGCTTTCGCGTGCCTTTTGAATAGCCTTGTTGTGCGTCCAAACGTCAAGCTTGTGCTCTGAAAGAATCGTCAGTGCTGCGTCATACTGCTTTGCCAGTGCCGTGGCAAAGAACCAGGCAATCATCATGTTGACATAGTATTCCTCCGAACGCACCGATGCGGCAAGTGTCAGATACGCCGGCTTGAAATGCTCGTCGAGATAGTATCGCATGAGCGTGCCGAGTCCGTACCGCACGGTGTAGGTTCTGTCCGACGCAATCCATGACTCAATGTGCGGCAGAAGTGCCTCGGTATGCTTGGCAAATACCTTTGGTGCAAACGCGTCACAGGTCGCCCAGTTGTCGATGTGCGGCAAAAACGCTTCGAGTGCTGCGAGAGCTTGGTCGAAATCCCGGATTTTTTCGATGAGAAATGCGTGCAGATTGTTTTCTTCATAATAGGTGTGCGGAAGTGTCGCAAGAAAGTCCGCCGCATCGGGCGTTTTGGCATAGTCCGAAGCAAAATGCCGCAAAACCGGCGTGCGGATGCCGATGACCGTTTCACACGGCACGGTCGGAATCAGCTTTTCATGAAACGCCTTATAGCTTGTGTCCTGCAAGGCAAATAATGCATTGTGCAAGGCCTTTGTCTGTATGTCGTTCATGGAAAACCTTCTCTCATCTGTCATATGAGAACAGTTTACCACAGAAATAACCGTCTGTCAAGCGGCCTTGATGCGAATGACCGCCGCGCTTGCGTCGTCCGTGCGTGTGTTGATTTCGGCGGCACGCTCCAAAATTTTGGCGGCAAGCACCGATGGGTCGCTGGTTTTATCCAATTTCACCAGCTCTGCAAGCCACGCGCCGTCCTCTCCGTTTTGTACAATGCCGTCCGACAGCATGAAGATAAGGTCGCCGGGCCGCACGTCAAAACGCGTGCTTTCTGCCGTGAACGAGGACAAAATGCCGACCGGCGGCGTTGCCGAAACGATTTTATAGAGCTTGCCCTCCCGGAGGATATAGGTTGGTGCTGCACCGGCTTTAACGAAGGAACAGCGTCCGGTCAGAAGATCGGTTTCGAGTAGATCCACCGTCGAGAAATTTTCGCCGCTCTGAGACAGAAGCACCGTGTTGAGAAGCTCTAAAATGATGGATTTTTTGGTACCGGCGGCAAGCATCTTTTCCAAAAACAGCGAAGAGAGCCGCGAGGCGGTCGCCGCTCCCATGCCGCTGCCCATGCCGTCGCATAATAACGCATAAAACGTGTTGTCACCGGCTGTCGGAAACACGACCGTGTCGCCGTTGACCGTGTCGTCCTCTTTGGCTTTCCCGGCGTAGGCGTATTCCGCATGAATGACCTTGGCGCGTTCAAACGAAAGTACAATGCCGCCTTTTTCCGATATATCAAAGCTCGGCTCAGTCACGGAAATGCCGCAGGAGGTGCGAATGTACTTTTTGAATTCTTCGGCATTGAACGGGAATCTATCCAAATTGATGCCGCTGACACGCGTCTTTTTCTCACGGCCGCCAAGACAGATAATGCCGGTAAACGGTACATCCGCGTTGGTCAGGGCCTCGCCGATTTTGGCTTCCATGGCGGTGTCACGGCGGCATTTTTGTGCCGAACGCTTTTCCGCGTCCAACATGACCCTTGCCATGCCGGCGTATTGCGAGGACAACAGTGCCGTGCGGTTGTCGGCGGCACAGGTCACCGACAGACTGCGGTAGGCTGCATTGAGTGCCTCGCACATCGAGTCGAGCCGAATGCATTTGTCGCTCATCTGCGCGCCGAAATCCTCCGGCTCTGCCGCACGGGCCGATAAAACCGCATACAGTGTTTCTTTTAATTCTTCGGCATCCGTCTTTCGGCGTGCATAGCACATTTCGTTGAGCGCACAGCCCACACAAACATCGCCGAAGCATTTGTCCACCGCCGCGGCAACATCGTTTTTGCTCGGATATTTTTTCTTTTCGGCAAGCTTGGAGAACACCTCGGAAAGGGAAAAGAAGGCATCGCTGAGGTCTTTTTCACAGGTATCACCCGAGCAAGCGTGCTTTTCTTTGCGCGACGGCGGTGCATTTAACCGAATAAACTCCGGCATAACACCGCACGCCGGTACAAACAACAGCGCGGCACACAAAACCGATGGAACCAACGCCATGGAGGTACCGAGTCCGGCTGTGTACGATGCACTGATCCAGAACACGCCGCAAAAGGCCGCAAGAGCCGTAATAAGCCCTTTGGAAAACAGAAATGCCGCTGCCATGCCGGCAAGTCCCATCGATGCCGAGATCCATGGGGACATACACATCATGCCGCAGACAAATCCTACGATCCCGGCGTGCATAAAGCCGTTTGCCGCTGCAAAGACAAGCGTCAAAATGCAGGCGACGATCACTTGCAGATCAAACCCGGAAACCGTGAGCCCCTTAAAGGCACAAGTCACGGCACCCATTAACGCATAGAGGCATATGCTCCGTGTGCCGAGCTTGCTCTTTTTGGCGAATTTCTCGGTAAACAGCGTCGAAAAAAACACGGTGTAGGCCGCCGCGGTCGCACATAACGCCAAAAACGCCACATATTCGTACACCGGCTCACCGCGTCCGGCACAAATGCGGATAACGCCGACCGCTGCACTCACGGCCATGCTTTCGAGAACACGGGCATAGAGGGGTTCGGAAAATTTGGAATCGGTGAAAGCTTTTCGTCCGACATACAGCAAAAAGTATAAAATAAACCCGGATAAGGCACTTTGCCGGTCAAAAAAGCAGGATAACGCCGCACCGATATAAACAAATAAAACGCTTTTTTCATCGGAAAAGGCGCAGATCGAGGCAATGCCGAACGGCCGGATGGCTTGCGGAAACCGCGCGTATCCCATGAAGAAACCGAAGAAAACGCGCAAGGCGTACAAGGCATAACGCCGCAAAACCTCCGGCGGCATGCCGCTTTTGGCGGCAGCGTGTAACAGAGCGTTTTTGCCGCGGCGAAGCGTCGGCGTTATGGATGCGCCGAGTTTTTGCGCGCTTTTTCCGAGTGCTTGTGTCAAGCGACCCGATAAGGATTTTTTTGCGGGCTTTGGTTGTTTGGATTCGACCTGTTGCATAAAGATATTCCTTTCCGCACATATTTTTTCGTTGTCGGTATAAAATGCGTGCTTTTGGCATATACTGTTCTTTTGCAAACATTGTATCACGTTTTTCGTGAAAAATAGGTCGAAAACGGCGGTAAAACATGTTTTTTTCACGCGAAAAGCCTAAAAGGCAATCTGCGCTGCAGCCGGAAGTTGCAAAAAACAAGGCCTGCAGGAATCTGCAAGCCTTGGTGAGAGCAACGTGTGTTTGACGGTGCTTAGCCGTGCAAGGGAACAAACGGCAGAATCATAGCCGCACGTTATCCCACGTAGTTGTAAAGTGCGGTGACTTCGAAAATCTGCACATTGCCGTCCGCGTCGGAGGAAATGCGCCATTCACCGTCCGTAAAGGTCATAAAGACCTGCAAATGAACCGCGGTAGCTTCCACGGAAAAGTCTACATACAGCCGATTTTCCGAAAGCGTTGTTACGGAGGCGTTGTCGGTGCTTATGGCGTAACGCGTGCCGAAATGAGCGACTGCCGCTTCATAGGCGGTTTCCACAAGCGACAGTGCACTGACGGTTGACCGATCGTCGAGGTCGTCGCTTTCGCCCGTGTCAAAGGAATTGGAAGTGTCGTCGGTTTCGGGAGCGTGGACAGAAGAAGGGCTGAATTTTTTTTCGCCGCCACCGCCGCTGCTTTCGCCGCCACCGCCACTGCCACCGCCGCCACCGCCGCCACTGCCGGTCAAAGCGGAAGACGGGTCGGGAACCTCCTCTGGCGCGGTATCGGCAGCACTGTTCTCTGCCGTGATTTGGTTGTTGGGCGGCAAAACACCGTCAACGCCGTTTGCGGCGGAATTGTCGTTATTGGTGCTGTTTTCCGCACCGTTTGCGGCGGAATCTTTGTCTGAAACGTATTCGTTTGTTGTATCACCGCCAACGGCAGAGGTTGCGTTTTCACTGCTCGGTTTCAGCATAAAGAACGAGCCGGAGACGTCATTGGTGCTTTCGGTCGAGAGACCGTCATTGGTGCTTTCGGTCGTGAGATTGTCGCTGCTTGAGGACGCTGCGGCATTTGTACCGCCGGACTGTGAGTCGGACGAATTTTGTTTTTCGGAGATGTCGTTCGTGCCGGCAAACTGTACGGTGAGAAGAGGCACTTTTGTCTCTTCTTCGGTGCTTTCGTCGGGAAAAACGGTATCGGCAGCGTTGGAAAAGGCTTTGTTGTTTGCGCCTTTATCGGTAAGGTAGGCGTTTTCGTCTGAAGCAGCGAGCTCCGACGAGACTTTATCGTCCGCGGCTTTGTCTGCGTTCCCGGCTGAAAACATGGTTTGCGGCAGCGCCGCTTCGTTAGGCAGCGTATCAAATTTCTTTTGCGCACATATCGTGTTGAAAACGGTGGGCGCGGCAAGAACGAAAACAACCAAGCAGGCGGCGGCAAGTCCCGCATGGCGGAAAAGACGATGCTTGGGGCTTGCGGAGGATTTTATGCGAAAAGCAGCTTGCTTTCCGACCTCCTCCATAACCGCATCGGCAAGGGATACGCCGTTTTTGATGAGCGGATCAATGTCTAACGCGGTCAGATCCTTTTTTAAGATTTCCGTTTCGTTCTGAAACCTCCGGCAGAATTCGCACGTTTTCAAATGTGCCTCTTGCGCACGGCTGAGCGGTTTTTCGTCGGCGAGAGCCAAACGTGTGCTCTCACAAAGATTCTCTTCGTCAACTTCAAATTCCGTGCCGCCGGTTGAATGTTTCATGTCGCGCACCTCCTTTCGGTGTTTTTGAAAAATGGGAGGATGAAAGCGTTTCTTAAGATTTTCTTAATTTTCGCTTTCACCTATTGGACGCAAAGCCCTGCTAAAAAGTTCCGCTAAAAATAGTTTTTTTCTTCCAGTTTTTTTCGAAGCGCTTCTCTTGCGCGGAAAAGGCGGGATTTGACTGTTCCGGCTTCAAGTTCCAAACGCGCGCCGACCTCTTCGTAGCTGTAACCGTTTATGTCGCGTAAAAGAAGTATTTCCTTGTGTTCATCGCTTAATTCGTCGAGAGCCGCATAGAGAATCGCTTTGCGTTCGGTATGAAGAAGTGCTTTTTCGGGATCGTTTTTGCCGGAGGAGTCCGGAATGTCGGCAATTATTTTTTCGCCGTCCTCATTTTCGGCGTCAAGGCTTAACGTGCGGTTCTTTTTTTCACGCCGCAGAAAATCGAGTGCGGCGTTTTTGGCAATGCGGTACAGCCAGCTCGAAAAACTGCTTTCGCCCTTGAACGAGTCGATGCAGTGGTATAATTTAAGGAAGACTTCCTGTGAAACGTCAAAGCTGTCATCATAACTATGCAAAACCGCATATACGGTGGTGCAGACAAATTTTTCGTATTTACGGACAAGCCGTTCAAACGCGGCAGTATCGCCGTCTGCGGCGAGAAACGCGTCGCGCGTGTCTTCCGGCAGCGACTCGTCGAGCGTTTTTGCCGGCTTTCGAAATGGGAAAGTCATTCGATCTGTACCTCCTTTGCGTAAGAGATAAAAATGCGGTATGGCTGAATTTATTAGTATTATTTATTGTATCACATTTTTCCGGCAATTTCAATACGGAAATGCGGAAAAACAAAAACTTTTTGCCGTTAACACGTGTGTTTTTTATCAATTTTGAAAATCTGTAAAGGAATATGACAATATTCAAAAAATGTTCATTGCAACCCGCCGCACATTGCATTATAATATATAAGATAAAAAACTTCGATATTGTCAGAAAAGGAGAGATATGCTATGAAAGACCCGAATGCCGCACCTAAGCCGTCGTTCTTTGAAAAGATTGCGACGGTGGTGGTTGACCGGCGGAATCTGATCTTTTTTCTGTATATCGGTGCTCTGATTTTCAGCCTGTTTTCGAGCACATGGGTGAAGGTCTGCAACGATATCACCGAGTATCTGCCGCCCGAAACCGAAACCAGACGCGGCCTTACCATTATGGACGAAGAATTCACCACCTTCGGCACGGCACGGATCATGGTGTCCAACATCACCTATGATAAGGCGCTTGAGCTTCAAGAGCAGCTTGAAGCTATTGAAGGCGTCAGCGAAGTGACCTTTGACGAAACCGACGAGCATTTTAAGAATACGTCCGCTTTGTTCGATATCACGTTTCACGCCGAGGAGGATGAAGCACTTGCCATTGACGCCATGAACGCCGTCAAGGAACAGCTTGCGGACTATGATACCTATGTCAAAAGCACGGTCGGCAGCTCGGATTCCGAAACGCTTGCCGAGGAAATGAACTTAATTTTACTCATTGCGGCTGTCATCATTGTGCTTGTTTTGCTGTTCACCTCTCGAACCTATGCCGAGATCCCGGTGCTGATCATGACCTTCGGCACGGCAGCCTTATTAAATAAAGGTACAAATTTCTTTTTCGATGAGATTTCGTTCGTCTCCAATTCGGTCACCGTGGTGCTGCAGCTGGCACTTGCCATCGATTATGCCATCATCCTTCTGCACCGCTTCACCGAAGAAAAGGCCACCAAGCCGACGCGCGAGGCAGCCATTTCCGCCCTCAGCCAAGCCATTCCCGAGATTTCCGCCAGCAGCCTTACCACCATTTCCGGCCTTGTGGCGATGATGTTTATGCAGTTCCGCTTGGGCTTTGATATGGGTATGGTGCTTGTTAAAGCCATTCTTTTAAGCCTTATCACGGTATTTACCCTGATGCCGGGCCTTTTGATGCTGTTTTCGAACTTGATCGAAAAATCGGCACACAAAAGCTTTGTGCCGAAGATCGATAAATGGGGCAAGGTGGTCGTGTTCACACGTTACATTGTTCCGCCGGTGTTTGTGCTTGTGATCGTCGGTGCATTTTTCCTTTCAAGCAACTGCCCGTATGTCTATGGCTTTACACTTGTTGATACCGAACGCAAAAACGAAACGCAGATCGCCGAGGAAAAGATTGAAGATACCTTCGGAAAGCAAAATCTGCTGGCACTCATTGTTCCTTCCGGCAACTACGATGCCGAAAAGAGCATTTTGCAGGAGCTTGAAAAACGCGATGAAGTGGATCATACGCTTGGTCTTGCCAACACCGAGGCCATGGACGGGTATCTGCTTACCGATAAGCTCACGCCGCGCGAGTTTTCCGAAATGACGGATATCGATTATGAGCTTGTGTGTGCCGTGTATGCCGCCTATGCGGTGGACGATGAAAACTACGGAAAGCTTGCCGGCGGAATCAGCTCCTACAGCGTGCCGCTCATCGATATGTTCCTTTTCATCTGTGAACAAAAGGATAAAGGCATTATCACGCTTGATGACGACGAGCTGAACGACGACCTCGATACGCTGTACGACAAGCTGCTCGACGCCAAGGCGCAATTGCAGAGTGACACCTACACGCGTATGCTTATTTATTTGACGTTGCCCGAGGAAGGCGAGGAGACCTTTGCGTTCCTAAAAACCATCCACAGCATTGCCGAAAAATACTATCCGGCCGGCAGCGTCATTATTGCCGGCGATGCCGAAAACGATTATGACCTGTCCGCTTCCTTCGTGAACGATAACATCATGATCAGCATCCTTTCGGCTGTCTTTGTCATCATCGTGCTGTTGTTCACCTTCCAGTCGGTGGGACTGCCGGTTCTGTTGATCGCCGTCATTCAAGGCAGTATCTGGATCAACTTCTCGTTCCCGACGGTCACGTCAAGCCCCATCTATTTCTTGGGGTACCTCATCGTCAGTTCCATTCAAATGGGTGCCAACATCGACTATGCCATCGTTATTTCCAGCCGCTACATGGAGCTTAAAAACTCCCTGCCGCCGCGAAAAGCCATTGTGGAAGCGCTCAATCTTGCGTTCCCGACCATTGTGACATCGGGCACCATCCTTGCAGCGGCAGGCATCTTGATTGCCAAGCTTTCCACAAACGCCGTCATCGCCGGTATCGGCTCCAACCTCGGCCGCGGAACGCTAATCTCCATGTTCTTGGTCATGGGTGTTCTTCCGCAGATTCTGTTGCTCGGCGATATCATCATTGAAAAAACCAAATTCTCGCTTCCGCTTCCGGAGGTCACCAAGAGCACGACCGGCATCGTTTTTGTGAACGGCCGCGTGCGCGGACGCGTTTCGGGCTTTGTGGACGCCAATATCACCGGTGTGATCCGCGGCGACGTGAATGCCATTGTGGAGGCCGGTAATATCCATCAGACGGATTTGCCCGAATCGCCGCAGGCACTATCCGGACCGGAAGATCCGGCCGATGTCAAACCCGACACCGACGGAAAGGAGGAAACAAACGATGAAACGCCTAATAAATAAGCTTCAGCGGTCACTGTGCCGTGCATTGCCAATTATGCTTTCGGCTTTACTGATACTCGGATCCTTCCCGGTCTTTGCCGTGCCGACATCAGCCGGAGACGAAAACGCACAAGCCTATCCGGACGGCGCACTCCTCATCGGTTCGGAGGAGGAATTGCTTGCTTTTGTTCAGACCTGCTCGCTCGACAGCTATTCAAAAGGCTTAAAAGTCTTTCTGACACAGAATATCACCCTGCATGCCGCCGATTTTTCCGGTATCCCGTATTTTGCCGGTGAATTTGACGGCGGTGACCACGTCATCGACGGCGTGTCGCTGGCGGCCGGCGGCTCAACACGCGGCTTCTTCCGCTATGTGGCGCAAGGCGCAGTCGTAAAAAATCTCACCGTGCGCGGTGTCATCTGCCCGCAAGGCACTAAAGCTACCGTCGGCGGTATCGCCGCCGACAACCGCGGCACACTGCTTAATTGCCGCTTTAACGGAAAAATCGAAGGCAAAAGCGATGTCGGCGGCATTGCCGGCATCAATCAATCGACTGGTCAAATTGAAAACTGCGCCGCTTGGGGTACGGTCACCGGCGAATACCGCACCGGCGGTATCTGCGGTGAAAACCTCGGAACGATTACCGATAGCACCAACCATGCGCGCGTCAACACCGTCGAGGTAGAGGTGACGTTCGATGTCAGTGATTTTGATATCCGCAACATCACCGATGCCGATACCAATATCACCTGTACCGATACCGGCGGCGTTGCCGGATATTCCTCGGGCATCATCCGTTCGTGCAACAACCGCGGCACGGTCGGCTATGCGCATACCGGCTATAACGTCGGCGGCATCGCCGGCAGACAGAGCGGCTTTATGACCGGCTGCAACAACTACGGCAGCGTCTGCGGCCGCAAGGATATCGCCGGAATTGTCGGTCAGGCTGAACCGTATGTGGCTTTGACCTATAACCAGAGCATCTTAAACGATATTTTCGATGAGTTTGATAATCTGCAAGGGCTGCTCGGTGATATGCTCGACCACAACACCAACCTTCCGACCGATATTTCCAACCATTTGAATGCACTGGGCGACAGCCTTACCGGTGCCAAGGACGACACAAAAGAGCTGATCGATACTGTCAGCGGCTGGGGCGACGAGAGCATCGATACCGTCAATGAGGCCATGAACCGCGTATCCTTTGTTATTGATAACGTTTCGCCGATGGTGACGGATCTGCAGGTGGGCTTGAATAAGCTGTCACGCGCGTGCGATTATTTGGACAATGCGCTTGTGAATGCGGAAGAAGCCGTGCGCATTCTTTCGGATTCCACCGAATTGGAAAACGCTTTGGACAGCTTGAAAAACGTATCCACGGAAGCACAAAGCGCCTTGACCGACCTTTCAAGCGCCATGAACGCCTTGAATTCCGCACTCGGAGACACCTCGAAAACCGGCGAAGCCTTAGACGATATCACAACCGCACTCAAGGCTCTGTCCAAAGCACTCAGTAAAATCGATGCCTCCATCACCAAAATTGCCGATTTGATCGAAATTCCGGATTTGTCCGGCTTGACCGCCGAAGAAGCGCTGAATATGGATATTTCTTCCGTCACGGACGATTTCAAAGCGTTTAAGAGAGAATTCAAAAACATCGCGCAAAATGTCAGCAAAGCCAACGATGCATTAACGATGATTCTTGACGGCGTCAGCGTGATTACCGGCGAATTGGATCCGAAGCTGCTCAGTACCGCGCTGACGACCACCTCGCGTGCGTTTAACACGCTTTCCGGAACGGCCGACGATATCAATGCCTCTCTCGACAGCATGATCGCCTTTTGCGGCGACTTGAAAAATGCCGGCGGTGCTATTACCGATGCCGCTGAAGAAATGCAAAGCGTGACCAAGGAGTTCAAGGGCGCGTTCGACTGGTTCTCCAAAGCGTCCGACCGCTTAAAAAATACGGCCGATGAGCTGTCTGCCATGCCGGATCTCTCCTTCTCGAAAATCGGCGATAAGGTCACAAGCACCTCCGATTCGTTAAACCAAACCGTGACCGAAATGCAGAATACGCTGTCCTCTTTGAACAGTCTCGTGACCGATTCTTCGGACGTTTTTGTGTCCGATCTGAAGGGAATCAACGGAAAATTCAGCGATATTATTACCCTTTTCCGCAAAGCGAATGACGACGCAGCAGCCGATAAAACGGCGGACGATGTATATGAGGATATTTCGGAGTCTGATACCGAAAGCTCAAATGCTACCGGCAAAGTGTCAAAATGCATCAATTACGGCACCATTGAAGGGGATGTCAACATCGGCGGTATCGCCGGAGCCATGGCCATTGAGCGCGATTTCGACCCGGAGGACGATCTGCAAAAATTCGGCAACCGTTCCACCGACTTCGTGTTCCGCACCAGAACCGTGCTTCGCGATTGCGAAAACCGCGGTGATATCACCTCAAAGAAAAACGCGGTCGGCAGCATCGTCGGACGCATGGATCTCGGCACGGTAATATCCTGCGACGGCTATGGCAGCGTTACCAGCACCGGCGGTGATTATGTCGGCGGCATTGCCGGAATCAGTTACACCTCAATTCTTGCGTGCCATGCCAAAGCGACGCTTTCCGGCAGACGCTATGTCGGCGGCATTGCCGGTAAGGCGCATGACGTGAAAAAATGCATCAGCGTTCCGGCTGTGGATAAAGGCGAACAGTTTGTCGGCGCGGTCGTGGGCGATGCGGACGGCGATATCGTGTCCAACCGCTTTGTCAGCCGCGAGCTTGCCGGCTGGGACGGCGTGAGCTATGCCGGAAAAGCTGAGCCGATGAGCTATGAGACTTTGAAAAACGAAACAAATCTTTCGGAAAATATGACGACCGAAACCGCCGTTTTCCGGGCGGAGGATACAGTTGTCGCGCGCGTTGTCTACACCTATGGCGAACCGATCCCGGCTGATAAGATTCCGCCCGTGCCGGATAAGAGCGGCTATGAAGGGCATTGGCAGTACGAAGGCGAAGCTTTGACCTATGGCAGAACCATCGAAGCGGAGTATCTTCCGTATGTGACGGCTCTTGCGGTTGGCAGCGACGGAACGCTTCCGACGACCCTTTTGGACGGCAGCTTCAACCAAACCGCGCACGCCGAAATCGTCGCTTTTGGCGGCAGCACCGCCGGCCTTCCGGACAGCGCACTTTACGCCTATACGATCACGGTCGGCAATGCCGTGTGCGGAACGGACGCGTTCCGCGTGCACATCGCAAAGCCTGAGGACTTCTCAAAAACCGCCGTATATGTGTCGGACGGCACCGAATGGGAGCTTGTCGATTCGTCTGAAGACGGCAGCTATCTTGTGTTCGATGCCGCAGGCGAAAGCGTGACCTTTGCCTTGGTGAAAGCGACCGATTATCAGCTCTTAAATCTGCTTGTCGGACTTGCAGCCTTGCTTGTGCTTGTGGTGATCGTTGCGGTCGCGCGCAAAAAACACAAGAAAGGAAAATCGCAAAAGAGCCAAAAATCGAAAAAGGGCAAAAAAGCCCAAAAGAAGCCGAAACCGTCGGAGGTTTCCGAAGAAAACGTGTTCGAGTAGACTCTTTCGTTTTGCCTGTATATAATATATAAGGAAGAAAAATGAAATCAGACGCCCGATCGCGTGTGTGCAACCCGGTCGAAGCGTCTGATTTTTTCCAAAATACCCTTCGGATTTTCTTATACCGGTATACCGAAAAAGGAGAAAAAACGTGTTAAAAATCCTCTGTTATTATCTTGTGGCCATCTCATTTTTGGCGGTGATCCTTACGCTTTACGATAAGTGTGCCGCCCGAAAAGGCAGGTGGCGCATTTCGGAAAACGCGCTTTTGTGCGTTGCCGCTTTCGGCGGATCGGCGGCTATGCTTTTGACTATGCTTCTCATCCGGCATAAGACAAAACACGTGAAATTCATGGCAGGCCTGCCGCTCATTTTATTATTGCAAAGCTTATTTGCCGCTTTTGTCGCATACGGAATTTCCTGGCGATAGCGAACAAATTAATTGAGCGAAATGCACAAAATTAATATTTGAAATTTGTTGAAAACGGTCAAAAATCACAAGCAAAACGCCGTTGTTTTTCTGTCGGACGAAATGTAAACTCTTTTTAAACGTCCGGGTTTATGTCAACTGAATTATGCAAGTGAAAGCTCGCGGGAATATTTTTTGAAAATCGGGCATATACTGTAAAAAACAGGAAAAATATCTGACGTTTTCCTGAAAATCGGCAAAAAACCGACAAAATTCCCAAAAAAGGCTTGACAAATCGTGTGAAGTGTGCTAATATACACGATTGCAAAATTACGGAAGTCGTTTTTTTGCCAAATTTCCGAAAAGGAGCATAGTATGGTTGTGAATGAAAAGTTAACGGCGGCGCGAAAAAGAATCACCGTTTTTCTCGTGCTTTTGGCTGTTGCTGCCGTCCTTGCCGTCCCGACGTACGCTTTTTCTGAAATCTACGGAAATCCGACCGCCGAAGAGACCGAAGCCCGAACGTTATGGACGGATCTCGGCGAGGGTCCCGTGGATGTTACGCTCGTGATGAACGGCAACGCGTATGACTACACCTATTTTCCCGTGGAATGCACGGATTTTCTTGCCTATGCAGGCGTTACGCTGACCGAAATCGATTCGCTCAATGTTGCGTCCGATACGATTCTGTACGACAACATGATGATCGATGTGTCCACGATCGCTTACAATGAGTACACCGTGGAGGAACCGATGCCCTGCGACTATGACCTCATCGAGGTCGATACCATCCCGAAAGGCGAGATGAAGATTCTCACCGAAGGCGTGAGCGGCGTCAAAAAGGTCACGTATATCGAAAAATGCGTAGACGGCGTTACGGTCGAGCGTGAAGTCATCGGCGAAGAAGTGGTGATCCCCTGTGTCAACGGAACGGCCGAATACGGCGTCGGCGGCACAGTCACGGCGTCCGACGGTACGACATATGCATACAGCTACAAAAAGTATATGGAGGCGACGGCTTACACCTATGTGCCGGGGCTTACCACTATGACCACCGCTACCGGCGCAACGCTTGCCAAAGGCATTGTGGCGGTTGACCCGAAGGTGATTCCGTTACACACGAAAATGTATATTGCATCGGATACGGTGGAATATGGTGTGGGCGTTGCCGAGGATACAGGCGGAGCCATTAAAGGCAATATCGTGGATCTCGCCTATATGTCGTATGACGAATGCATTCAGTTCGGCAGACGGAATATGTGGGTCTATATTCTGGAATAATCAACGCACAAAAACGGACGTGTTTTTTGTGTAAAATACCGATATTTGGATTTTGCCGCCTTTTTGTAAAAAAACTATTGATTTTTTCGAAAAGGTGTGCTATAATAAAGCATAAAGAACACGGATGTAAGGAGCGGTTGACAAAACCGCTCCTTCCTGTTGAAGGACTAACCGGCTTGCTTTGATATAAAAACGCAAAGACGGTCGGTTGTGAAAGGACTTTTATGGCTGAAAAAAGGAAAAGCGGAATCGCCGCACGTGTGGCGGAGCTTGTGAAGGACGCCGTTGAAGAATGCGGCGTATCGCTTTGGGATGTGGAATTCGTCAAAGAAGGCCCGGATCACAATTTGGTGATCTACATTGACCGTCCCGAAGGCGTATCGCTCACCGATTGCGAAATGGTCAACGACGCAGTTGAGCCGATCATCGACGAGGCCGACCCGATTGAGGGAAGCTATTATTTGGAGATTTCGTCACCCGGCTTGGAACGGGAGTTGAAAACGCCGGCGCATCTGTGTGCTTTTCTTGGCACAGAAGTGACCGTAAAGCTGTTCAAGGCGCTTGACGGCACCAAAACACTGCATGGGACGCTTGCGCATTTCAACGAACAGACCGATGAAATCACGCTTGCAAGCGGCGAAAAAGAGATCACTCTCGCACGAAAAGATGTTGCGAGCATCCGCACGGTGTGCGAGTTTTAAGTACGGATAACAAAAATGACGAACGATATTTGGAGGAATGAAGGGCAATGAACGCAGAATTTTTCAAAGCGTTGGATCTGCTGGAAAAAGAAAAGGGAATCCCGAAGGAGTATATGCTTGAAAAGGTCGAAGCGGCCTTGCTCAGCGGTTTTAAGAGAGACAACGGCTATTCCAATGTGCGCATCGAGCTCGACCCGGTCAAGCAGAATGTGCGTGTGTTCAAGCAGCTGACGGTGGTCGACCCGGATCTGGAGGAAGATATCCCGTTAACGGCAGAATATAACTTTGACGATTTCGACGAACGCACCGACCGGTTGATCGAAATCGACGATACCACGCCCTACGGCGATGTGTTTGATGACGATGACAGCGGCGCAAAGCCTGCCATTATCCGCCGCAAGCACCGCTTTAACGATAAAACCGAAATCACGCTTGAAGAGGCGCGTAAAATCAAAAAGACCTATAATGTCGGCGACATCGTCGAAATCGAGATCAAGCCGAAGAATTTCGGCCGCATTTCGGCACAGACCGCAAAGCAGGTCATTATCCAAGGCATTCGCGAGGCCGAACGCGACCGCATGGTGCGCGAGTATGAGAACAAGAAAGAGGAAATTGTCACCGCCATCGTTTCCCGTATCGATCCGGTGACCGGTAATGCGGTTCTCGAGCTTGGCAAAAATGAAGTGACGCTCTTCAAGAACGAGCAGATTCCGGGCGAGCATTACATTGAGGGCCAAAAGATCAAGGTCTATGTCACCATCGTTAAGCGCGAGACCAAAGGTCCGACCATCGTGCTTTCCAGAAAGCATCCGGGTCTTGTCAAACGCCTGTTTGAGCTTGAAGTGCCGGAGATCCAAGACGGCACCGTCATCATCAAGTCTATTGCGCGCGAAGCCGGCTCCCGTACCAAGATCGCCGTATATTCGCGTGATCCGAACGTCGATCCGATCGGCGCGTGCATCGGTGCCAAGGGCATCCGCAAAAACAGCATCACGCACGAGCTGGGCGGCGAAAAAATCGATATCATCAAGTACAGCGATGTTCCCGAAGAATTTATCCGTGCCGCGCTTGCACCGGCAACCGTTGTTTCGGTCACCGAGACCGGCGACCGCTCCTGCAGTGTGCTTGTCGAAGATGATCAGCTTTCGCTTGCCATCGGCAAAGAGGGTCAGAACGCCCGCCTTGCCGCACGACTCACCGGCTACAACAAAATCGATATCAAGAGCGTTACGGCCGCCCGTGCCGCAGCTTTCAACGATATCATCGAGGGCAGGACCCAGGCTTCCGGCTCGTTCGGCGAAAACCTTGCCCAGGCACTCAAATCCGCTATGGAAACCGATGAAAAGGCAGAAGCCGAAAAGACGTCTGCCGAAACGACCGATGCCGAATAAAGGCGGTCGCTTGTCAGCTTGACCACAAGGATAACGTGTATTTTTACAGGAGGTTGGGCGGATTTTCCGCCGTTCGTTCATGCCACAACAAAAAACAAAGAAAGTCCCGGAACGAAAATGTATGGGGTGCGGCGAAAAAAAGCCGAAAAAAGAGCTTTTGCGTGTTGTCCGCACGCCGGAAGGCGAGATCCTCATCGACGTAAAGGGCAAGCTTTCCGGACGGGGCGTTTATATCTGCCCGCAGATCGGTTGTTTGGAAAAGGCCAAAAAAGCAAAACGCTTTGAAAGAAGCCTTGAAACCGCCATTCCCGAAGACGTGTATGCGTCTCTCGAACAAAGCTTGAAGGAGCTTGTCGAACGTGAAGATCCGACGGAGGTGGAATCGTGACAGGAACACAGACAGATGCAGGCGTTTCCGCAAAGATTTTAGGCGCAGTCGGCCTTGCCGTGCGTGCCCGTGCGTGCGTGGTCGGAACGACCTTGTGCGTCGAAAAAATGCGTGCCGATAAGGGAGCACTTCTCATCGTCGCGAAAGATATTTCGGACAATACCCGCAAACGGCTCATCGGAACAGCCCGCTTTCACCGTATCCCGTATGTCCTTGGCGACTTTCCCAAAGCGGCTCTCGCACATACGGCCGGAAAGAAATCCGATACGGCAGCGGTTCTGCTTACCGACAAGAGCTTCGGAACAATCGTCGAAAACACCGGTATAGAAATACACACAACCAACACGGAGGTGACCTGTTGATATGGCAGCAGTACAGAAGTATAAAGTAAACAACATGGCGAAGGATCTCGATAAAAAGACAAAAGAGATCGTAGAGCTTCTCAAAGATAAGGGCTTTGACGGAAAAAGCTCCTCCTCCGTGATGGAAAACACGGAAATCAATTTGGTGCTTAACCACTATATCACAAAGAGCGAGGTTTCGGACATCGTGTCGTATCTTGCAACGCCCCGGCCGATGCCTAAGAGAGAAGCCGCTCCGGCAGAACCGGCGGAAAAAGCCGAAGCCGCAAAAGCTCCGGAAGCAAAGCCGGAAAGCAAGCCCGAAGCAAGATCCGAAGCAAGATCCGAAGCCAAGCCCCAAGAAACAGCCGCACCCAAATCGGAAGCTCCGGCCGCACCAAAGCCGGAAGCAAAACCGGCTGCCGAGCCGACTGCCGCAAAACCGGCTGAACGGGCGAACACGCCGCATACCGAACATCGCGACACCCGTCCGAACGGCCGTGATAACCGCGATAATGGCTTCCGCCGCAATGACCGCCCGAACGGCTATGCACAAGGCAGCCAGAATGCTCAAAACAACCAAAACGGCTATAACCGTCCCGATCGCTTCGGCGACCGCCGAAGCGGTCCGAACGCTCAAACCGGCGCAACCGGTCAGAACCGTCCGTTTGAAAAACGCCCGTACGATCCGCAGAGAAAGCCCTATACGCCCGGTCAGAACGGTGCACGTCCCTATGGCCAAAATCAGAATGCCGGCGGTCAGATGACCGACCGTCAGATCGAACGCCAAATCAATAAAATCCAGCGCGAGGGAGCACAGCTCTTAAAGCAGGAAGGCATCCGTCCCGAAAAGATGGAGCCGTATTCGCGCTACGATAAAAACGAACGTTTTGATAAATATACCAACGTCAAGTTCACCAAGGACGGCTTTGTCAGCGAGCCGAGCACCAACCAGCAAAAGCCCTCCAAGCCGCGTTTTTCCAAGCCGGCACCCGGACAGGGAATGCGCGACCGCGATGAGGATTCTCAATCCGTCCGTCAGCCCTCCTTAAAGCCGGTATTTGATAAAGACGGCCGTATCAAGAGCCGCTATGCCGGTGAACGCAAGGAAGGCGTCGCACCTGCCGCTGACAGCGACGGCGTTGTACGCGTGGTCGATATCCGCACCAGCGAGGTCGATCTCTCCAAATATGATGAAAAGCTTGATAGCCTTGCCGAAATGGTGGATGGCGAAAAGAGTGCCAAGCCGGCGAAAAAGAAGAATGCCGGCGGTATCCAAAAGGGCGTCGGCGGACGCATTGCCCGCAACGAAGCCGCCGCACGCGATGTGACGTATACCGCTCCGAACGGCAGAGGTAAAAAGGGCAAACGCCGCGGCGTTCCGACAACGCCTGCCGAACCGGTCAAAAAGTTTACCGGACCGATTACACTGCCGGATACCATCATGATCAGTGACCTCGCCGCAAAACTGAAGATCACTACCGGCGAAGTTATCAAAAAGCTTCTCGGCATGGGACTCGGTATGGATCAGGTCGGTGCCAACAAGGTGGTCGATTTCGATACGGCTTATCTTCTTGCCGATGAACTCGGCATTGCCGCCGAACACGAAGTTGTGGTGTCCATCGAGGAAAAGCTGTTTGCTGAAGAAGAAGCCAAATCCGAGGAAAATCTCGAACCCAGAAGCCCGGTCGTTGTTGTCATGGGTCACGTTGACCACGGCAAGACTTCGCTGCTCGATGCCATTAAGCATACCAACGTTACTGCCGGAGAAGCCGGCGGTATTACCCAGCATATCGGTGCGTATAAGGTGCATATCAACGACCGCGATATCACTTTCTTAGACACGCCCGGCCACGAAGCCTTCACCGCCATGCGTGCCAGAGGTGCCATGGCCACTGATATCGCAATTCTCGTGGTGGCGGCCGACGACGGTATCATGCCGCAGACAGTCGAAGCCATTAACCACGCCAAAGCCGCCGGAGTTTCCATCATCGTTGCCATCAATAAGATCGATAAACCCGGTGCCAATATCGAAGCCGTCAAGCAGACCCTTACCAATTACGACCTGATTCCCGAAGAATGGGGCGGCGATACCATCTGCGTACCGGTTTCCGCACTCAAACATCAGGGTATCGAAGAGCTTCTCGAAATGGTGCTTTTGGTAGCCGATATGAAGGATCTCAAAGCAAACTATAAATGCGCCGCCAAGGGCGTCGTTATCGAAGCTAAGCTTGATAAGGGCCGCGGCCCGGTCGCAACCGTCCTTGTTCAAGCCGGCACACTGCACCGCGGCGATATGGTCATTGCCGGAACCGCTATCGGCCGTGTGCGCGCCATGTGCGATTACACCGGCAAAACCGTTAAGGAAGCCGGCCCTTCTACACCGGTTGAAATTACGGGTCTTTCCGAAGCAGCCGACGCCGGTGAAGAATTCCGCGTCGTCGCCAATGAACGTATGGCGAAGGAACTCGTCGATAAGCGCAAAAACGAGGCTAAGGAAGAGGAATTCAAGGCCAATGCCAAGGTTTCGCTCGATACGCTGTTCGATCAGTTAAGCGAAGGCGTCAAAGAGCTTGCCATCATCGTCAAGGCGGATGTCCAAGGCTCTGCCGAAGCCGTCAAAGCTTCGCTCGAAAAGCTGTCCAACGAAGAAGTCAAGGTCAAGGTCATCCATTCGGCGGTCGGCGGCATCACCGAAAGCGACGTTATGCTCGCCTCCGCGTCCAATGCCATCATCGTCGGCTTCAATGTCCGTCCTGATAAGGGCGCACTCGATTCAGCCGAACGTCAGAATGTCGATATCCGCACCTACCGTGTCATTTACGAGTGCATCGAAGAAATCACCGCCGCTATCAACGGTATGCTTGCACCCGAGTATAAAGAGGTCGTTCTCGGCCATGCACAGGTCAGAAAGACCATTCACGTGCCGGGCATCGGCTTTGTCGCCGGTTCCTATGTCCAGGACGGCAAGATCACGCGCAATTCGCAGATCCGCGTTGTGCGTGACGGTATCGTGATCTTCGAAGATAAGATCAGCTCCCTCAAACGCTTCAAGGACGACGCCAAGGAAGTCGCACAAGGCTATGAGTGCGGTATCGCGCTCGAACGCTTTAACGATATCAAGGAAGAAGATATTCTCGAAGCGTATATTATGGAAGAAGTCAAGAGAGAATTATAAGAGAAGCGGGAAACCGCTTTGTAGGAAACAGTCGGTCGGCAGAGGTTTTTCAAAAAACTTTCTGCCGAGCGGCCTATACGGGTGTTTTTAGGAAAACCTCCGCTCACAGAAAGGACTCTGTCTATGCAAAAAAGACCGCATTATCATATCAACCGCGTCAATGAGGATATCGCAAGAGAGCTGACAAGCATCTTGCGTAACGTCAAAGATCCGCGTGTGACAAGCGGCTTTGTCAGCGTGACCAAAACCGAAACTACGCCGGATCTGAAATTCTGCAAGGTGTATTACAGCAACCTCGGCGGCAACGATAAAGACGTTAAAACGGGTCTGTATTCCGCCATCGGGTATATCCGCAGAGAATTGGCAAACCGCCTTTCGCTGCGCAATACACCCGAGCTTACGTTTGTGAAGGATACCGGCGCGGAGCATGGTGCGCGCATTTCGGAGCTGTTAAAAGAAATCGAAGACGAAAAAACGCAAGAGCCGTCCGAAGAAACCGAATCCGAACACGTGTAGATGCAAAAGCCGGAGGTCGAAAGACAGCCGGTTTTTTGTGCGCTTTGTGCCGAGTAAAACCTGTGTAAATGAATATTTTCTGCGTGCCGAATTCAAAATTCTTGTAAATTTCGGTCGTTTTTCTTCTTTTTTGTAAAAATATGCAAGTTTCACAAAAAAATATTCTAAAATTTCTTGACAGATACCTATGCGGTGTGCTATAATTTCCTCAAACAGGAATCTTACTGTAAGCATGGTTTTTCGAACATTTACGGAAGATTGTTGCAATATATTTTGGAGGTCATACCAATGAATTTTAAGAATCCGTACTTAAAAGACCTTATGGATCGCGTCGTGGCGCGCAATGCCGGTGAACCGGAATTTCATCAGGCCGTAAAAGAAGTGCTTGAAAGCCTTGAGCCGGTCATTGAAAAGCATCCGGAATACGTCAAAATGGGCGTACTCGAAAGCCTTGTCGAGCCGGAACGCATCATCAAGTTCCGTGTGCCGTGGGTAGACGACAAGGGTGAAGTCCATGTCAACCGCGGTTTCCGTATTCAGTTTAACAGTGCCATCGGCCCGTACAAGGGAGGACTCCGCTTCCATCCGTCGGTATACGAGGGCATTATCAAGTTCTTGGGCTTTGAGCAGATCTTCAAGAACTCGCTGACCGGTCTTCCGATCGGCGGCGGCAAGGGCGGAAGCGATTTCGATCCGAAGGGCAAGAGCGACATGGAGGTTATGCGCTTCTGCCAGAGCTTCATGACGGAGCTTTCCAAGCATATCGGTGCGGATACCGACGTTCCGGCAGGGGATATCGGCGTCGGCGGACGTGAGATCGGCTATATGTTCGGCCAGTACAAGAGATTACGCAACGAATTCACCGGCGTTCTCACCGGCAAGGGTATTCCCTACGGCGGCAGCCTTGCACGTACCGAAGCGACCGGCTACGGTCTCTGCTACTTTACCGAAGAGATGCTGAACGACAAGGGCGATTCCTTCAAGGGCAAGACCGTCGTTATCTCCGGTTCGGGCAACGTGGCTATCTATGCAAACCAAAAGGCAACCGCACTCGGTGCTAAGGTTGTGGCTATGTCCGATTCCAACGGCTATATTTACGATAAGAACGGCGTTGACCTTGCTGCCATCAAGCAGATCAAGGAAGTCGAACGCAAGAGAATCAAGGAATACTTGAACTACCATCCGGAAGCCGAGTATCACGAGGGCTGCAGCGGAATTTGGACGATCAAGTGTGATGTTGCACTTCCGTGTGCAACGCAGAACGAGATCAACGAAGAGAGCGCCAAAGCACTTGTGGCAAACGGCGTCAAGGCGGTTGCCGAGGGTGCGAACATGCCGTCCACGCCGGAAGCCATCGAAGTGTTCCAGAAGAACGGCGTTCTGTTTGGCCCGGCCAAGGCTGCCAATGCCGGCGGCGTTGCGACCAGTGCGCTTGAAATGAGCCAGAACTCCATGCGCTATTCCTGGACATTTGAAGAGGTTGACGCAAAGCTTAAGAACATCATGGTCGGCATTTATCACAATGCGGCTAAGGCTGCCGAAGAATACGGCATGAAGGACAATCTGGTTGCCGGTGCGAACATTGCCGGTTTCTTAAAGGTTGCCAACGCCATGCTCGCTCACGGCGTAGTCTAAGCGGTCGGGAAGCCCGACAGCAAATTCGCGCAAAACGCTGTGGCGGTAAAGGAAAAATCACAGCACGCGCTGTGACACCGCCGCGCGTCCGATGGGACTTGCGGCTCAGAGCAAAACGGAAATAAGCTTTTTTTCGGGAAGCCCCGACAGCCAATCCGCGCCCAAAGCCATGGCAGGTAAAGATAAATTCGCGGCACGCGCTGTGACACCGCCGCGCGTCCGATGGGACTTGCGGCTCAGAGCAAAACGGAAATGAGCGTTTTTTGGGAGCCCGACAGCCAATCCGCGCCCAAAGTCATGGCAGGTAAAGATAAATTTGCAGCACGCGCTGTGACACCGCCCCACGTCCGATGGGACTTGCGGCTCGGAGCGGAACGAAAATAATAGATTTTTTGGGGAGCCCCGACAACCAATCCGCGCGGAGACTAAGTATAAAAATGACTGCAGCAAGGCAAAACTTGCGGCAGTCATTTTTGTTTTGTAAGTATGGAACTAACGATGCATTTTAGCCAAAACCTTTTCGACCGCCCGTTCTGTCACCGATGGCAGAAAAACGATGAGCCGGTCAAGACGTGTGACGCAAAACAGCAGGGCGCGAAGCTTTTCGACGGCGGTGCAGGCAAGAAAGATTCCCAAAGCCGCCGCAAGACAGCACGCCGCCATGACCGGCGCGGGAAACACGGCGAACTGCGAAAACGCATCTTGCAGCAGATTTGCCCAAACGAGCGGCTGTGTGTGGAGGATATACACGCCGAAGGACGCCTTTGAAAAGAACGAAATAAACTTGCATACGGCTTTGTTTTGCACGTTGATTCGTGTGAAAACAGCAAACAGCGCGATGGAAGAAAGCACGATGAGCACGGAGGTGTAGGCATAATTTTTCAGATAAACGGGATTTTCGATGCCGCTTGCAAGTAACTTGTTTTCGGTCAAACGCTTCTGCAAGGGCAGAAACACGGAAATTATGCCATAAACGGCAAGACACGCCGCGCCGCACAAACGACCTCGCTTTTTCGGCAACAAGTGCAGACGAAAGAACATCCCGACCAAATATAATAACACAAGCCAAAGCGTGCTGTATCCGGAACGCGTCAAAAACAGATCGTTGTCGGCGATTTTCGGCAGCAGGACGAAACAGGCAAACAAGCCGATGAGCATTTCCGCAAAGGTTTTTTTCGGAAGCTCCGCGGCAGCATTCAAAACCGGTGTCAGCACCGAAAGTCCGAAATACGCCGTCACATACCAATATTCATTGGTGAGAAGCGGCTTCAGACAGGCTTCAAGCGAAAAAGAAGCAGCTATCTCCGGCGCAAGCAACCGAAAGGCGCCCCAAACCGCGAGATTGACGAAAACGACCGTCAGCCAAAGCGATAACAGCCGCGACAGCTTAAACCGGCTTTTGCATCCGACAAAGCCGCTGATAAGCGCATAGCAGTTGACGGCAGGGTAGGCGAGCGCCAAAAGCAGATAGCTGACCGTGTAGGTGCCTTTTCCGCCGCCGCTTGCCGCCGCCACGCCGCCTTGGCCGACCACGTGCAGCAGTATGATGTAAAAGGTTGCGAGAATGCGAAGCAGCTCGATGCCGAAGAATTTTTCTTTTTTACCGGCAGCTTCCGGCGGCGCAGAAGCGGTTTTTTGCGGCAGTTCCGCACGAACGGCTTCTTCGGTCGGCATGGGCGCGGGCATTTCCTTTGTCATGGCAAAGTCCTCCTTTTGTTGCGGCGATCTACGAAAAACAGCGGAGTTTTGTTACGAACTCCGCTGTAAATTTTCTGAAAAAGACTTAAAACTTGATTTTTTCGGCGATGTAGCCCTTAACGTCCTCGATCTTCATGCGAACCTGCGTCATGGTATCGCGGTCGCGGACGGTCACGCAGCCATCCTCTGCCGACTCAAAGTCGTAGGTGATGCAGAACGGCGTGCCGATCTCATCTTCGCGGCGGTAACGCTTGCCGATGCTGCCTGCTTCGTCATAGTCCACCATGAAATCCTTTTGAAGGTCATGATAGAGTGCAGTCGCCTGCTCGGAAAGCTTCTTGGAAAGCGGAAGCACAGCGGCCTTGAACGGCGCAAGGAACGGATGCAGGCGAAGCACGGTACGGGTGTCGCCCTCGGCAATCTCTTCTTCGTCGTATGCGTCGCATAAGAATGCAAGGAAGCTTCTTTCCACGCCGAGCGACGGCTCAATGACATACGGAATATAATGCTCGTTGGTTTCGGCGTCGTAGTAGGAGAGATCCTTGCCGGAGGTGTTCTGGTGTTGGGTGAGGTCATAATCGGTTCTGTCGGCAACGCCCCACAGCTCGCCCCAGCCGAACGGGAATAAGAATTCGAAGTCGGTGGTTGCCTTGGAATAGAAGCAAAGCTCCTCCGGATCGTGGTCGCGCAGCCGTAAATTTTCTTCTTTCAAGCCGAGTGACAGCAAGAAATCGCGGCAGAACGAACGCCAATATTCAAACCATTCAAGGTCGGTGTTCGGCTTGCAGAAAAATTCAAGCTCCATTTGTTCGAATTCGCGCACGCGGAAAATGAAGTTGCCGGGCGTGATCTCGTTGCGGAAGGATTTGCCGATCTGACCGATACCGAACGGCAGCTTGCGGCGTGTGGTGCGCTGTACGTTGGCAAAGTTTACGAAAATGCCCTGTGCCGTTTCGGGACGGAGATAAACGGTGTTCTTCGCGTCCTCGG
Organism: uncultured Eubacteriales bacterium; assembly: GCA_934444645.1. Lineage (GTDB taxonomy): Bacteria > Bacillota > Clostridia > Oscillospirales > CAG-382 > UMGS882. The sequence goes on from CAKSCV010000003.1 coordinate 68,493, forward strand.
TAACGCCCTGGAAGGTTTTGAACATGAGGTTGAATTCGCGGATGTCCGTGAAATTGTGCTTGCCGCAGCTCGGACAGGGAATGTTATGTTCCTCGACGAAATCCTTCATTTCCTGCTTGGAGAACGCGTCGATCGGCTTTTCGAGCGCAAAGCCGGTTTCGCTGCACCAATCCTCGATGATCTTGTCGGCGCGGAAACGTTCGTGGCATTCGCGGCAGTCCATTAACGGATCGGAGAAGCCGCCCAAGTGACCGGAAGCCACCCAGGTCTGCGGATTCATCAGAATGGCAGCGTCAAGTCCCACATTGTAGGGGTTCTCTTGAACAAACTTTTTCCACCAGGCTTTTTTGATGTTGTTCTTGAATTCCACACCCAAAGGACCGTAATCCCAGGTGTTGGCAAGACCGCCGTAGATTTCGCTTCCGGCGTAGACATAGCCGCGGCCTTTACAGAACGCGACGATCTTATCCATGGTTTTTTCCGTGTTTTTCATTGTGCTTCATTCCTTTATATAGTGTTTTTATTATAAGTCGTTTCGGATGAGATCTTCGAGAGATTCGCGGCGAATGCCTAAACGCGTTCCGTTTTTGCCGACAATGACAAGTGCCGGACGCGGAAGGCGGTTGTAGTTGGACGCCATGGAGTAGTTGTAGGCACCGGTCACGCAGACGGCTAAGATGTCGCCCTTTTCCGGCGTTTGCAGCAATGTGTGCTCTTGAATGAGATCGCCGCTTTCGCAGCATCTGCCGGCAATATCGGCCACGAAATCCATTTCGCGGTCGGCTTTGTTGGCAATCAGCGAATAATACGGTGATTGATACAGCGCATAGCGCGGATTGTCCGCCATGCCGCCGTCAATCGAAACATAGCTCTTGTAGCCGGGGATGGTCTTGATGTTTCCGACGGTGTACAGCGTCACACCGGCTGCGGCCACGATCGAACGGCCGGGTTCGAAATTCAGTTCCGGCTCTTCAAGACCGTAGATCTCACAGTTGTTGCGTACACGCGCGGCAATCTCGCGTAACATATAATCAATGTCCAAATTCTGTTGTTCGGGCACATACCGCACGCCGAAGCCGCCGCCGAGGTTGAGTACCGACAGCGTCACGCCGGTCTTTTCGCGTATCTCGGCGAGAAAGCGCATCATGATGTCCGCTGCGTCCAAAAACGGCTGCGGATCAAAGCTCTGCGAACCGACATGGCAGTGAATGCCGATGAGACGGATGTGCTTTTTGGCAAGCGCATATTTGACGGCTTCTAAAGCTTGGCCTGTCTCAATGGCGCTGCCGAATTTGGAATCGACCTTGCCGGTCGAGATTTTTACGTGCGTATGCGGATCAATGCCGGGCGTTACGCGAAGCACAACGGAGGCGGTTTTGTTTTCGGCAGCACAGATTTCGTCAAGGTCGTCTAATTCTGCAAGGTTGTCGGCAATGATCACGCCGACGCCGCTTTTGACGGCATATTCAAGGTCGGCGACCGTTTTGTTGTTGCCGTGAAAATAGATTTTTTCGGGAGGGAAACCGGCGGCAAGCGCCGTGTAAATCTCACCCGAGGAAACTGTGTCGGCGCATAACCCTTCGCTGTCGGCAATGCGGTAAATCTCCTTAAAGGATAGTGCTTTGCTGGCAAAGAGAATTTTGGCTTTTTTGAAATAACGAGCCGCGCCATGCGTGTATTTTTGGCACATGGAGCGCATTTTGTCCTCGTCGAAAACGTAGAGCGGCGTGCCGTATTCCTTGGCAAGGCCGACGGTATCAATTCCGGCAACCGTAAAGTGTCCGGCGGTGTTGATACCGTAATTGTCGTGTAAAAGTACGGTTTTCATGAGTATTTGCCTTTCTTGGAGTGGGATTGATTGTCTATAAGGTGAGCTGCGTGCCGGTAACGGCCGCGGAAAATTCCTTAATGATGCGCCAAATATCGTCCGCACCGGCGCCGGTCTTGGCGGAAAAGGGAAGAATCTCCGCGTCGGACGGGATGGCGGGGTCGTTGTGCAGTGCCTCAATGTTGGCAAGGCGCGTGGTGGTGTTGACCTTGTCCGATTTGGTGGCAACCACTGCAAACGGAAGCTCGGTCTCTACCAAAAAGGCGAGCATCGCACGGTCGTCGGCAGTAAGACCTACCTTCAAATCGATGAGCTGTAAATACAGCCGCGGCGCTTCAAGCGAAAAATAGCGGTCGATCAGTTTTTTCCACTTGTCGCGTTCGGAAAAGGAGCGTTTGGCATAGCCGTAGCCGGGCAAATCGACGAGATACAGCGAGCTGTCAATGTCGTAGCAGTTGACCGTGATGGTCTTTCCCGGCTCGGCACTGACGCGCGCCAAGCTCTTGCGGCCGAGCAGCTTGTTGATGAGCGACGATTTTCCGACGTTGGAGCGGCCGCACATGGCAATCTGCGGCAAATCGCTTCGCAAAATGCCGGGTAATTGCGAGGGCAGGCCTGCGGTCATGACAAGATTGACCTTGTTCAGATTCAGCTTTTTTTCTTCCATACCGTTCACCGCTTTCACAGACTGAGCGGCACGCCCGGTGCAGCCACGGCTTTTTCGTGCAGCGGATCGAAAGCTTTTTCCGGCTCCGGCTTGACAAGCGCGTTTTCAAGCACCTGTGAAACGCAGTCGACCGGAACAAACGTAACGCTCGATTTGATAAGCTCGTCCACTTCGTCCAGGTCGGACAGATTGTCCTTCGGAATGAGAATGGTGCGGATGCCGTTGCGGAACGCCGCCATGCTCTTTTCGGGCAGTCCTCCGATGGGAAGCACGCGGCCGGTAAGCGTAATTTCGCCGGTCATGGCGATGTCGTGACGCACCGGCGTGTTCGAAAGCTCCGAAACAAGTGCCGTGATCATGGTCACGCCGGCACTCGGGCCATCCTTCGGAACAGCACCTTCGGGAACATGAATGTGAATATCGCGGTTTTTGTAGAATTCTTTGTCAATGCCGAGTGCTTCGGCGTGTTTGCGGATGTAGCTGATTGCTGCCTTTGCGGATTCCTGCATGACATCTCCGAGATTTCCGGTAAGCTCGATCTTGCCCGTTCCCTCAAAGCTCTGCGCTTCGACCTGTAACATTTCGCCGCCAAGCTCCGTCCAGGCAAGCCCGTTCACAACGCCGACCGTGTCGGCAGGAAGAAGTGCGTCCGGCTTGACCTTGCGCGGCCCCAAAAGCGCATGAACGGTGTCGGGCGTAACGTTTACCGATTTTTTGCTGCCTTCGGCAATCTGCATAGCGATCTTGCGGCAAAGTGCGGCCGTCTGACGCTCGAGCGTGCGCACGCCGGCTTCTTTGGTGTAGTATTCGATCAGTTCGCGCACGGCGTCTTCCGAAATCTTGACATTGCGGCGTGTCAGGCCGTGACGCTTCAGCTGCTTGGGAAGCAGGTGATTGTTGAAAATCGAAACCTTTTCGTTGGATGTGTAGGACGGCAGATGAATGATCTCCATGCGGTCGTACAACGCGTGCGGAATGGTGTCGGCTTGGTTGGCGGTGGCGATGAAAATGCAGTCGGACAGATCGACCGGAATTTCAATGTAGTGGTCGCGGAACGCCTTGTTTTGTTCGATGTCCAAAACTTCCAAAAGTGCCGCTGCCGGATCGCCTTGGGCATTGGCGGTGAGCTTGTCGATCTCGTCGAGAAGAATCACCGGATTTTCCGATTTTGCCTGCGTAATGGCAGCAATGATACGGCCGGGCATTGCGCCGATATACGTCTTGCGGTGACCGCGGATGTCCGCTTCGTCACGCACGCCGCCGAGCGAAACGCGTACAAACTTGCGTCCGAGCGCGCGCGCGACCGACACCGCTACCGACGATTTGCCCACACCGGGCGGGCCGATGAGGCAGAGGATCTGTCCTTTCAAATCGGGTGCCAATTGTTTGACGGCAATGTATTCGAGAATGCGGTCTTTGACTTTCTTTAAGCCGTCGTGATCCTCGTCTAAAATCTTGCGTGCCTTTTCGACCGAAAAGACATCCTTGGTTTTGATGCCGGCAGGCAGCTCAAGCACCGTGTCGAGATAGCTGCGAAGCACCGAATTTTCCGAAGAGCCGAACGGCATTTTGTTCATGCGGTCGCAGTCTTTTAACAGCTTTTCCTTGGTTTCGTCCGAAAAGGCCGATTCCTTGATGCGTTCGACGTAACCGTTTTCATCCTGTTCTTCGGCCACATCGCCAAGCTCCTCGCGGATGACCTTCATCTGCTCTTTTAAGAAATATTCGCGCTGGTTGTCCTCCAAACGCTCTCGCACTTTGGCGTGAAGCTCGTTTTTGAATTCGAGAATCTTGCTCTCGCTGCCGAGTAATTCCACCAATGTTTCAAGCCGCCGGAACGGGTCGATTTCCTCCAAAACGCGCTGCTTGTCGCGATAGTCAAACAACACGTTTGACGCGATAAAATCGGCAAGCACACCGGGATCGGTGATTGCACCGACCGACGCCACGATTTCGGGCGACATTTTGGGCAACAGCTTGATGTGGTTTTCGAAAGCGGCAATGGCTTCACGGCGAAGCGCTTCACCCTTGACACCGCCGTTTTCGGTGACAAGCACGTTCTTGATTAAAACACGGGCGCGTAGAAAATCGTCGCCCTCGATGATCTCGGTATATTCGGCGCGGCTCTTGCCCTCGATTAACACACGATAGTTGCCGTCGGGCAGCTTGATGGATTGCTTGATGCGTGCCGTAACACCGGTGGTGGCAAGCGTCACCGTGCCGGCTTCCTCGTTTTCTTCAAGCGCGGATAAAAACACGGTGTTTTCATAGGACGCGGCGGCAAGCAGCGCCTTGATGGATTTTTTGTTGTTGATTTCAAAGCTTGTCGGAATGCCGGGAAAAATGACAAGTCCGCGAAGCGGTATCACGGGATATACCCCGTTTTCGACTTTTTCTATGTATTTTGACATATGTTCTCCTTGGATGATTTATCGGTAAATTAAGTGACGTGCACTTTACCTTATACGTTTCAAAATGCGCTTTCGCCTTTGGCTGTTGCCAAAAGCTCAAGCTTCATAAATTTTCAATTTTCAACTTTCAATTTTCAATTATTTCTTCGTTTCCTTGCTTTTCTTGAAAGAAAATTTGGATTCCGTTCCGTGAGCAAGACGCGAGAGATTGGCATGATGCTTGACAATGACGATAATGGCAATGATAAAGGCGCAAAGAAACGCAAAGCCGCTGCCCGAAGAAAGGTTTTCTTTGCTGAAGCAGGTGTAGAAGGTGATAAGCGGAAAAACGGCAGCGCCAAGTACCGAGCCGAGTGAAATGTAGCGCGTGAACAGCACGCTTAATAGAAATACGCCGAGCACACATAAAAAGGCAAGCGGATTGAGCACTAAAATCGCTGCAGCCGCCGTGGCAACTCCCTTGCCGCCCTTGAAACCGAAAAAGATGGGAAATACGTGACCGACCACACAGCCGAGCGCCGCCGCATAACCGCCGAAATACAATCCCATGAGCAGCGCGCCGAGGATGACGGCAACGACCGCCTTTAGCATATCGCCGAGAATGGTAAGCCCAGCTGCCTTGCTGCCGTAGGTGCGCATCATGTTGGTGGTTCCGGCGTTTTTGCTGCCGTGCCTGCGGATGTCGTCCTTGTACATCTTTCCGGATAATATCAGCGCGAAATTCAAGCTTCCGAGCAGATACCCGATGAGCGCACAAAGAACGATCCCGGCAATCAGCATGGCAAATCCGGCAGAGGCCTCCATGCGGTTGATGAGCGTGGGAAGAAGGCCCTGGTTGAAGAATGTAAACATAGTCTATTTATCTCCGTTTTCGTTGATAGAGGTGTCGGTTGCCGGTGCTTCACGCGGCGAACCGTCGTCGTTCAAGCCTTTTTTGGCAAGCGAGCGGTTGCAGAGAAAGGCAATGAAATCGTAGATAAGCGCGAAAATCGGCACGGCAAGCAGCAGTCCCACCACGCCCATGAGTGACCCCATGATGAGAAGGGAAAAGACCACCCAGAACGAGGAAAGGCCGATCTTCTGGCCGATGATCTTCGGTCCGATGAGGTTGCCGTCGAGCTGCTGCAAAACCAGAATGAATATACCGAACCAGAGCGCTTTGATCGGGTTGTCAAGCAAAATGATGAAAATCGAGGGGATCGCGCCCATGAACGGTCCGAAATAGGGAATGACGTTGGTCACGCCCACTACCACGCTCACAAGCGGCGTGTAGGGAATTCGTAAGATTGTCATGCCGAAGAAGCAAAGCAGGCCGATGATTAACGAATCGATGATTTTTCCGCTGACAAAGCCGCCAAAGGTGGAGTGCATTTTGCGCGCACCGGTGATGACGGTTTCGGCAAACGGCTTGTTTAAGAGCGCGTACAGCAGCTTTTTTGACTGCCGGATAAAGCGTTCCTTGTCGGCAAGCATATAAATCGAAATGATGAAGCCGAGCACAAAGTTCCATACCTGAGCCGCAAAATCGGTCAAGATCGAAATCAGCTTCGGCGTGTAGGCCGTGACGGTGCTGTACAGCTTTTCAAGCCAGTCGATCAAATTGTTTTCGGTGTTGCTCAAAAAGTCGCTGACAGTCTGGGAGGAGAAGAAAATCGTGTCTTCAAGCTGAATGTCTAACAGATTTTCAACCGCTTTGATATACTTCGGAAAGCTTGCCATCAGCTTTTGTCCGCTTAACCAAAGCTGCGGCCCGATGATATAGAAAAACAGTGCCAAAAATGCAAGCGCGAGAATATAAACACTTAATAAGGAGAAAACCTTCACCGCTTTTGCTTGTTTCTTTTTCTTGCGCTCGAACAACTTGGTGTAAGCGTTGGTACAGGCATTGTAAATCGGATTGAGAATGTAAGCAATGGCAAATGCATAGAAAAACGGGTTGAGCGTGGCGGCAATCGTGCGGAAAACGCCGCGCAGGTTCTCCCAATAAATAATGACGAGAATGTAGGACACCAGAATGGCGGCAACCACTAAAACATACGCAGCGATGGTGTTGTATTTTTTGTTGAATTCGGGCTTCATTCCGTCACATCCTTTTTTGCACCGCATAAGCCGCCAAACGGCTTTCGCGGCCGATTTTACAGAATATTATAGCATATCCGTCGGGATATTGCAAGAGCAAACAGCTTATTTCCTTATTATTTATGTAAATATTATTCGACAAAACACTCTTTTTGGGAGATGAGACGCATAAATTGCGAAAAAATCGGCAAAAACCCTTGACAAAACAAAAAATGTGTGCTATACTGCTTTTACCTCTGTTGGAGGAGTTTTTTTGTTATGCACATTTTTTTGAAAGGTTGCTTTTGCTTTCGGAAAATGCGAAAGAAGAAAAATCCTTCGTCGAGGGAGGTAAAACCTTAAATTTACCGGGAGGTGTACAGAATGAGAGTGAAAATAACACTCGTTTGCAGCGAATGCAAGCAAAGAAATTACGACTCTACGAAAAACAAGAAAAACGATCCTGACCGTCTTGAACTGAAAAAGTATTGCCGGTTCTGCCGTAAACACACCCTTCACAAAGAGTCCAAGTAAGGATTCACAGAAAACGTAAGGAGGATTATTCATGGCGGAAGAAACAAACGTTAAAAAGCAATCCAAGATTACCAAGTTCTTTAAGGACTATAAGAGCGAATTTAAAAAGATTGTTTGGCCGTCCAAGAAAGATACGTTACGCATGAGCGTTGTCGTTATCGTGGCAATTGTTGTTGCCAGTGTTGCAATCTTCTTGCTTGATTTGGGATTTTCCAATGCGTTTGCCGCACTCGGCAACCTGGTTAAGTAAGCGAGGTTTGTCATGTTGCCAAACGAACAAGCAGCTCTCTGGTATGTGATTCACACATATTCCGGTTATGAGAACAAAGTGGCTGCCAATATCCAGCGTATGGTTGAAACACGCGGACTTGAAAATCTGATTTTTGAGACGCGGATTCCGACCGAGATCTTAGTCGATTCCGAAGAGGAAGCGGATGAGTATCGCAAAGGCGACGATTATGCCGATGAAGATGATACCGCCGAAACCGATAAGGGCGATGACTATACCGAGGATGAGGAAACGGCCGCTAAGAAACGCAAAGCCGGAAAGCCGACGGAACACAAACTGTTCCCGAGCTATGTTCTCGTGAAAATGATCATGAATGACGAAACCTGGCATATTGTCCGCAACATCCGCGGCGTGACGGGCTTTGTCGGACCCGGAAGCAAACCGGTTCCGCTGACCGAAAGGGAAGTGGAGGCGCTTGGCGTTGAAGTCCATGTCCGTAAACCGGCCTATGCGGTCGGCGACAGCGTCATGGTCGTTGCCGGCTTAATCGCCGGTTCTATCGCAACCGTCGAAGAAATCGACGAAAGCACGGGACGCATCAAAATCAAAGCCAATATCGGCGGCAGAGAAACAGCCGTGGAGCTTGACGCCAACGAAGTAGAGCCGTTGAAGTCATAACTGCACGCACAGCCGACGATGCCGGCAAAATACAAAAGCAAAACAGCAAAAACATCCATTCAAAAGGCCGCCAAAGCGAATCCGGATTGCCAGACGGAGACAAGCGGCTTTTGTCCGGAAATCATCCGGACGGACGGCAAAAAGTGCCGTCAGTGGGAGGAACTCTGTTCCGAAATCTTTTTACCACATTCGGAGGTGTAAATTAACATGGCAAAGAAAATTACAGGCTATATCAAGCTTCAAATCCCGGCAGGCAAGGCGCTTCCTGCACCGCCGGTCGGTCCTGCGCTCGGTCAGCACGGCGTCAACATCGCCGGCTTCTGTAAAGAATTCAACGAGCGTACCAAGAAAGACATGGGTCTTATCATCCCGGTTATCATCACTGTTTATGCAGACCGCTCTTTCACCTTTATCACCAAAACGCCGCCGGCAGCCGTTCTGATCAAGAAGGCTCTCGGTCTTGAAAGTGCGTCCGGTCAGCCGAACAAGAACAAGGTCGGTCAGCTCACCAAAGAGCAGGTTAAGCAGATCGCCGAAACCAAAATGCCCGATCTCAACGCTTCTTCCGTCGAATCTGCCATGAGCATGATCGCGGGTACCGCTCGCAGCATGGGCATCACTGTGGAAGAATAAGGGAGGTAAACGGACATGAAAAAGGGAAAGAAATATCTTGAAAGTGCGAAGCTTGTCGATAAATCCAAGCTTTACGATACAACCGAAGCCTTTGACGTTCTCTGCAAGACCTCGGTAGCAAAATTCGACGAAACCGTCGAAGTGCATGTTAAACTCGGCGTTGACTCCCGTCATGCCGACCAGCAGGTTCGCGGTGCGGTCGTTCTTCCGCACGGAACCGGTAAAACCGTTCGTACCCTCGTGTTCGCTAAGGGCGATCACGCGAAGGAAGCGCAAGACGCCGGTGCCGATTACGTCGGCGCAGAAGAATACGTCGCAAAGATCCAGCAGGAAAACTGGTTCGACTTTGACGTTATCATTGCCACACCCGATATGATGGGTATGATCGGCCGTCTCGGTAAGGTTCTCGGTCCGAAAGGTCTCATGCCGAACCCGAAAGCCGGTACGGTTACCATGGATGTCGCCAAGGCTGTCAACGATGCTAAGGCAGGTAAAATCGAGTACCGTCTCGATAAGCAGAATATCATCCACTGCCCGATCGGCAAGGCTTCGTTCGGCAAGGATAAGCTTGCTGAGAACTTTGACGCTCTCATCGGTGCTGTCGTTAAGGCAAAGCCGGCTGCCGCAAAGGGTCAGTATATCAAATCCTGCGCCGTTGCTTCTACCATGGGCCCCGGCATCAAGGTAAATACCGTTAAGTATCTTTAATTGTTTTTTCACAGCTTAAACAAATTCCGCGGAGCGATTTTTCACTTCGCGGTCTTTTTTTGTCAAAAATGCGCAAAAAGCACTTGAAATTGTGCAAGTATTGTGATATAATATCCATTATCGAGTTATATACAGTCCCCTTCATGCTGCGGCGTGAGAAAAATAAACACATTTAGAGGAGAAACTTTATGGAACGTGAAAAACTCGGATCACGACTCGGCTTTATCCTGCTGTCGGCAGGGTGCGCCATCGGCTGCGGAAATGTATGGAAATTTCCGTGGATGTGCGGACAGTACGGCGGTGGGGCTTTCCTGTTAATCTACCTTATCTGCCTTGTTGTTTTGGGAATTCCGGTTATGGTTATGGAATTCTCGCTTGGCAGAGCCAGCCAGGCAAGCCCGGTCGGTATGTACAAAAAGCTGGAAAAACCCGGAACCAAATGGCATATCCACGGCTATGCGGCACTTATCGGCAATGTCTGCTTAATGGCCTTTTATACAGTCGTCTGCGGTTGGATGGTCTATTACTTTGTGCAGTTTTTGTCCGGCAACAATGCAGGCCTCGGCTTTGTTCCCATGATTCAGGACGCATCAATCAATGTTACGTATCTCGCGGTCGTGACGGTGGTTGCTTTCGGCATTCTCTGCTTCAATCTGCAGGGAGGCTTGGAGCGTGTGACCAAGTACATGATGGTTGCGCTTCTTATTCTTATGCTCGTGCTTGCCGTGCATAGCTGTACGCTTTCCAAAGCGGCAGACGGCCTTAAATTCTACCTTGTGCCGAATCTCGGCGCGATTAACGGTAAAGTGATTGTGAACGCGATGAATCAGGCGTTCTTTACGCTCAGCCTCGGCATCGGGTCGATGGCCATCTTCGGCAGCTACATCGGCAAAGAACGTTCGCTTCTCGGCGAATCGCTCAATGTTATCGGTCTCGATACCTTCGTTGCGGTTATGGCAGGCCTTATCATTTTCCCGGCCTGCACGACCTATGGCGAAGCGGTCGGTGCCGGTCCTTCGCTGCTCTTTGATACAATGGCAACCGTCTTTAACCATATGGGCGGCGGTCGCTGGTGGGGTGCGCTGTTCTTCCTGTTCATGGTATTTGCCGCCCTTTCGACCGTGCTTGCCGTGTGCGAAAACATCATCGCGTGCGTGCGCGAAATGACCGGCTGGAACCGCCCGCTTGCCTGCGTGGTATGCGGCATCGGCATTTTTGCCCTTGCGCTTACGACTGCTCTCGGCTACAGCACCTTCTCTGACTTTGTTCCGTTTGCAGAAGGCTCTGCTTGGCTCGACTTTTGGGATTTCCTTGTCAGCACCAATCTTTTGCCGCTCGGCTCTTTGGCGGTTGCGCTGTTCTGCTGCAACAAACGCTATGGCTGGGGTTGGGAAAAACTCAAGGCAGAAGCTAATGCCGGCAAAGGTTTGAAGGTCAAGGATTGGATGCGCCCGGTCTTTCAGTTTGTCGTGCCGATTGCCATTATTGTGCTTTACGTGTATGGCTTAATCACGTTCCAATGGCGCTGATGCCGCTTTTGGAGAAAAATCTGCGCGGTTAAGCTTTTACAGAAATGAGGTGTGCGTTTGATAAACCGCTATATCACTGTGGAAAAAGACTTTGCACAGGCGTCGTTTGCCGAGAAAAAATCGGAATTCATCGGGTATGCGGCACGCGTCGAGTCGGAGGAGCAGGCAAAAAGCTTTATCGAACGCATACGCCGCGAGCATTCGGATGCAACGCATAACTGCTATGCGTATTTGCTCAAGGATTCCGGCCTTTCACGCTTCTCGGATGATGGGGAACCGGGCGGAACGGCCGGAATGCCGATGCTTGAGGTTATCAAACGCGAGGGCGTGTGCGATGTGTGCATCGTCGTGACACGCTATTTCGGCGGCATTCTTCTCGGAGCGGGCGGTCTTGTGCGCGCCTATGCAAAGGGAGCCAAAATCGCACTTGACGCGGCCGGCAAAGCTGTTTTTGTTCCGTATACCGCGTTTGATACCGAGGTAGACTATGCCTCTTATGAAAAAATCATGCATGAACTACCAAAATACGGCGTGCTTTGCGATCATACGGCGTTTGCCGCCGGTGTTGCCTTAAAGCTTCGCGCCAAACAGGAAAATTTCGAACGGTTTCGTGCCTTTCTTGCCGATTATACGTCCGGAAAAGCCGTGTGTACGGTGACCGGCTCCGCGTTCGGCAAAGAAACAGACACGGCCGTATCAGCCAAAATGCAGGAGAAATCATGAAATTTGAATTTACCGATTCGCAGAAAAAAGCTCTTGCGGTCGGCGAGTATTCGCTCATTGTTGCGGCAGGAGCCGGAAGCGGAAAAACGCGTGTGCTTATCGAACGTGTCGTGCGGCGCCTGTTGCAGGTGACTTGCGGCCCTTCGACGGACATCACGCGTTTTTTGATTGTCACTTTCACCAATGCCGCAGCCGGAGAGCTGTGCGAACGTATCCGCAAGGCACTCGCCGATGCGGTTGAAAATGCGTCGGATGAAACGGTGCGCCGTGCAGCCGTCAAGAACCTTGCCTTGCTGCCGCAGGCAAAAATCTGCACGATCGATTCGTTCTGCTACGACTTTGTCCGCGAACATGCCGAGCTTTTGGGCTTGCCGAGCAAGCTCCGCATTGCCGATGAGACCGAAATGGACGTGCTGTTGGACGGCATCATCGACGAACTCATTGAAGAAAAAATGGCTATATGCCGCCAAAACAGAGACCTTGGCAAGGACGATTATTTTCTCACCGCCTACGATATGTTTTCCGCGCCGCGCAACGACGACGCGTTTGTCGATACCTTGAAAAAGCTGTACAAGGACCTGCTTCACCGGCCGTCGCCGCGTGAGTTTCTTGCGCAAGCCTGCGAGCTGTACCGCGAGGTCATACAAGCCGACGAGCTGTTCGACACGACCTACGGGCACGCGTTTCATGACGCGCTGTATCAAAGCGTAAGCACGGCGATAACGGTTTGCGAAAACGCGCTTGACGAATGTGAAGCGGATGAACAAATGCACAAGACCATCACGCCGGTTTTGGAAAACGATTTGGAAACGCTGAAAATCATTGCATCCAGCCTCGGTGCCGGATACCGATCTGCGGCGCAAGCTTTGCATGCGATGGATTTCAAGAAAAGTCCGCGTACCCAAAAAATCGAAAACCCGGCTGCACCGCTGTTAATCGTGCGCCGCAAAAGCGCGCTTGACGAGGTAAAAGCCGTGCGCAAACGCTATTTTTCGGCTTCGAGTGAGCTTTTGCGGCTGTGTGCGGCGGATTGCCTGCACATTGCCGAGGTTTTGCGTGAGATGCTTGAAGCGATCGAAGATCGCCTGTGGGATGTCAAACGAACGCACGGTATTTTGAGCTTTTCGGACGTGGAGCGGCTGACTCTAAAGCTGTTGTATGACGATGACGCAGCGCAAACGCCGAGTGCACTTGCCGCAGAAACGGCAGGGCTGTTTGATGAATTGTATATCGACGAATATCAGGACGTTGACCCGATCCAAGACAAGATCTTTCTTGCACTGTCACGCAAAACATCCGACGGAACGGAGTGCGGCCGCTTTTTGGTCGGCGATGCCAAGCAGAGCATTTACCGCTTCCGCGGCGCAACGCCCGGCATTTTCATGCACTACCGCGACACCTTCGCACCCTGCGAAAAAGAGGGCGAGGCGCGCCGCAGACTGTTCATGTCGGATAACTTCCGCTGTGCGCAGAGCGTGATCGATTTTACCAACGCGGTGTTTGAAAAGGTCTTTGACGATTATAACGAGCAAGAACGCCTGACGTGTTCGCGTGCCGATAAAGACGCGCTTAACGAACCGGTACACATTCTTTTGTGCAATACCGATGCGCTTGCGGACACAAAATCGGAAAGCCGCCGTGCAGCCGAAGCCGCAGTGGTATACCGCGAAATCACGGCACTGTTGAACGACCCCAATGCGTGCGACAGCACCGGACGGCACTATACGCCTGCGGATATCGCGATCCTCACCTCCAAATGGGACGCCGCCAAGCAATTGGAACGCTATTTTGCCGCACGCGGTATGGCGGTGGTGTGTGAGAAGGGCGAAAGCTTTTTTGACCGCCGGGAAATACGCCTTGCACTGTCGGTTTTGGCTGCCACGGATAATCCGCAAAAGGATATCCCGCTTGCCGGGGTGATGCGTTCGCCTATCGGCGGCTTTACGGATGATGAATTAGTGCAGATCCGGCTGCCGGCAAAGGATAAATCGCTGTATGAAGCCCTTTGCCTTGCGGCGCAAACGGAAAACGTGCCGGACGAAGCGTCTGCCGCAGAGCAGGGCATAGACGCGGACGCAGCGCTTGTGTGCAAATGTCAAACCTTCTTGTCGCTTCTCGAAAAGCTTCGTGCGCTGTCGCGCGGCTGCGGCGCGTCGGAATTTTTGCGGAAAATGTATGCGCTTACCGATCTTCCGGCTATTTGTGCGGCCGGTGACCCATCGCTGTTCGGCAGCTTGTCGCCGGAAGCACGCAAAAAAAATCTTATGCTGCTCTATGACAAGGCACGCGCGTTTGACAGCACGGTGTTCCGCGGGATCGGCGCCTTTTTGGACTATATGAACGATATCCGTTCCGGCGAAGGGCTCAAAAGCTGCAGTGACGCCTTCGGCGGCATTCATATCATGACCATCCACCATTCCAAAGGCTTGGAATTTCCGGTTTGCTTTCTGTTCAACGCCGACCGCGCACCGTCTTCTTCGGAAAACGCTTTCATAATGTCAGACACCTATGGATTGGCGTTTCAGCTGAAAGGCTATGCCGATATCCGCTCGGTTGCCGGCAATGACGGCTTTGTGTCGGCAACGACGCCGTTTCGAACCGTTTTGTCGGCGGAGGATGACCTTGGCGAAGCGAATGAATATAAACGCCTTTTGTATGTGGCTCTGACCCGCGCAAGAGACCGACTGTATATCACGGCTTCTCCAAAGCCGGTCAAGCCACAGAACGGCGGCGAGGCTACCTTCGCCGCGCCGATATTCAATGCACTCGACGACCCGGAAAAAGCCGCTCGCGGAAAATCGTTTCTCGATATGATGTTCGGCTTTCTCGCTGCCCAAAAGCCCTTCGAAACGCTTGCCGCCGGATGCGGCGGTGAAGTGACCGTGTCGTTTCCGGATGCCGCGGGACGAACGCTTGCGGATGTCCGCACGATCGTCTGCACGGATGACGCCGAAACGCAGGAGGCGGCTGTTGAGAATGCCGCACCGATTGCCCAAACACCGACCTATGAGCCGGACGAAACGCTCTTGGAAAAAATCCGCACCTCCATCGCCTCCAGAAAGGCGCGCTTAAAGGCACTCTGTGCCGTTCCGCCGAAATTAACCGTTTCGCTGTTAAAAGACGGACTTATCGATTATGAAGATGCATCCCTTGCCGCACTCGGCGAGCGGCAGAAGCGCGAGATCCCGGATTTTGTGCGCGAAACGGCGGAAAAGAGTGCCGCCGAGCGCGGAACCGCCATGCACGTGTTCATGCAGTTTGCCGATTTTGCAGCGTGTGAAGCGCATGGCGTAAAAATCGAAGCGGAACGGCTTGTTTCGGACGGCTTTTTGACGGAAACACAGCGTGATCTGTTGGATTTTGGAAAACTAAACGGCTTTTTCAAAACCGCCTTGTATGAAAAAATCCGTTCGGCAGAAAAAGTCTATCGCGAATTGCGCTTCAATCTCAAGGTCGCGGCAGGGGAAGTTCTTGCCGCCGCACCCGAAACCGATGATTTTGTGTTGGTGCAGGGCGTTATCGACTGCTTTATCCGTGAGTCGGACGGAAGCTATACCGTTATCGATTTCAAAACCGACCATGTGAAAAGCGGCGAGGAACAATTGCTTGCCGATCGCTATGCCAACCAGCTGGCGTTCTATTGCCGCGCCGTGACGGATATGACCAAAGCACCGGTGAAAACCGCCGTGATTTTCTCGTTTGCTCTGATGGAAGAGATACTGCTTGATCATCACGTGTGCGACGGCGGCATCTATGAGCAAAATGCCTAAAAGGCACGCTTTCTTTTGGTGAATATGCCAACTTTACATTTTTTGCCGACCGTGATACAATGAAGCGGGAGAGAAAATCCCGTTTACCGCACGTAAAGGAGAAATGCCATGTTTTCAAGTAAATTTATCAAGGCGACACAGACTTATGCCACCTATGAAGCACCCGTAAACGCTCCCTATATCCGCAAAACATTTTCGTTGGAGCAGGTGCCCGACAAAGCCACGGTCACGCTGACCTCCACCGGCTTCTACCGCTTTTGGGTCAACGGCACTGAGCTTACCGCATCGCGTCTTGCACCGTATATCACCAATCCCGACGACATTCTGTTTTACGATACTTATGACGTAAGTGCTTACTTAACAGCCGGCACCAACTGCTTTGCCTTTCTCTTGGGCAACGGTATGTCCAACAGCATCGGCGGCTTTATCTGGGATTTCGAAAAAGCGCTGTTTCGCTCAGCACCAAAGCTTGCATTTTCGTTTGAAGCGGAAACCGGCGGGCAAAAAATGCAGTTTGAAGCCGATGAAAGCTTCAAATGCGCACCGTCGCCCATCGTTTTCGACGACCTGCGCAGCGGCGAATTCTACGACGCGACCAAGGAACTTAGCGGCTGGAATTTGCCCGATTTTGACGACAGCGGCTGGTGCGCGGCCCTTCCGACCGAACCGGCACGCGGAAAAGCTTGCCATAACGATACCGATAAGATCGTCGTGACAAAGGAGCTCAAGCCGGTCAAAATTTATGAGGGCTATCAGATGCCGCTTCAGAATCCGGCGTCCATCCGTCCCGATGTGTGGAAAATTTCCGAAAACACGTTTTATAAGCCGGAAAAAGAGGAAAAAGGCTTTGTGTTTGAGTTTTCCGAAAACACGGCTTGCGTGCCGAAATTAAGGATCAAAGGCAAAAAAGGCCAAAAGATCCTCCTCCAGGCCTCGGAATACTGTGACCCGGACGGCGGCGTTTGCTTTGAGAACATTCAGATGTTCTATCCGTTCGGCTTCTGCCAAAGAGATATGTATATCTGCAAAGGCGAGGGCGTGGAGGAATATATCCCGTCGTTCACCTACCATGGCGCACGCTATTTCTTTGTCATCGGCGCAGAAAAAGAGCAGATCACCGACGAGACCGTCACCATGCTCGTGCAGAACAGCGACATCGCCGAACGCGGCAATTTTTCCTGCTCCGACCGCATTGCAAACCTCTTGCAGCGCAATGCCCGTATCAGCGACCTTGCAAACTTTGTATATTTCCCGACCGATTGTCCGCACCGCGAAAAGAACGGTTGGACGGGCGACGCCGGAATGTCGGCGGAGCATATGATTCAGAATCTGGCGGTCGAACACAGCTGGAAGCAATGGTTAAAGGCCATCTGCGCCGCTCAGCGTGAGGACGGCGCGATTCCGGGCATTATCCCGACCGCCGGCTGGGGCTATGCGTGGGGCAACGGCCCGGTATGGGATCAGGTGCTTGTGGAGCTGCCGTATCAGGCATATATTTACCGCGGCAACAAGGAATTGTTTGAGCTTTGCTCAACCGCTGTCATACGCTACCTCAATTATATTTCGAAGCGGCGCAGCTCGGACGGCAGCATTTGCATAGGACTTGGCGACTGGTGTCATGCCATGCGTCCCGGCGGCTCCAACCATGTCTGCCCGACCGAGGTTTCCGATACAATTACCTGCGTCAATATCTGCCGCAAGGCGAAATTCCTCTTTGATGTGTGCGGCATGAAGGTGCAAAGCGTGTTTGCCGATACGCTCGGCAGGGAATTCCTCGCTGCGGTGCGTGAGCGCATGATCGATTACGATACCATGACCGTGCGCGGCTCCTGTCAGGCGGCGCAGGCAATGGGTCTGTACTACGATATCTTTGAAAAAGGCGAAAAGCCGGAAGCCTATCGCCGCCTTTTGGAATTTGTGCATGAAGCGGACGACCACTTCAACTGCGGCATGATCGGCGTGCGCGTTTTGTTCCGCACCCTTGCCGCCCATGGCGACGCCGCGCTTGCCTATAAGCTCATCACGCGCACCGACGCGCCGTCCTACGGCATTTGGGCGGATAAATTCGGCCTTGCGTCCAACCCGGAAACCTTCAACGCAACGGTCAACGGCTATGCCACCTCGCTCAACCATCACTTTATGTCCGACTATTCGGGCTTCTTTATCCGCCATATCGCCGGCCTGCAAATCAATCCGTATAAGGATAACCCGGCGTATGTCCGCGTTAACCCAAGCTTTATTCCGTCACTTGACAATGCCTCGGCATTCTATGAAACGGTTGCCGGAAAGGTGAGTGTGTCTTGGGTGCGCAAGGGCGAAGAAATCGAATTGACCGTCGAAAAGGCCGATGGCGTGACCGGCGACGTGACGCTGCCGAACGGCTATATCTTCACCAAACGCTCCGACCGACCTGACTATGAAACGATGGACAGACGCATTTCGCCGCTTGCAAGTGTCGTGTATACCATCCGTAAAAAAGCGTAAAACCGCTCGAAAACAGAAAAACAGACTGTCGAAATCCATGAGAATCGACAGTCTGCTTTGTTTTGATCGGGCGTTTCAAACGGAATGTTTCAAAACCCTCACACCGTATTTTTCAAGCGTCACCGAACTGGTATGCGTTTTTCCGTCCAAAAGATCGGTATATTCGCCGGCATCCAACAGCACCGTGCGGTTTTCCGTCGTGTAATTTAAGATGAAAATGTAGTCATGCTCTCCGTCGGTTCGTGACAAAACCTTAACGCCCGACGGAATTTCGGCGGCAAGAATTTTGGCAACACCGGCCTTGGCGGCAATGGCGTTGACGATTTTCTCGGTTTCCTCGACGCTTTGACGCGTGCCGATGAAATAGGCCTTGCCCTTGCCGTAGTTGTTGACCGTGATACAGGGCGTTCCGGCGTAGTAATCGGCGGTGTAGCGTGCAAGGACCTCTGCGCCTTCGGGATGGATGACCTCACAGAAATCGCGCGATTCAAACGTGCCGGAAAGGCCGAGTTCGTTTTCCGCATATTCGTTCTGCATACGCTCACTGTCGTATAACACATCCATCTCTTCTGCCCAAAGGCCGAAGACCTTCCGCAAAATGCCGCCCGGGAAGCCGCCGAGATGCACCAAATCGTTTTCGTTCACATACCCGGTCATATAGGTGCAAACCAGCGTGCCGCCTTCTCGCACGTATTCTTCGAGAAGTGCCGCCGTCTTTTCGCTTGTCATGTATAACATCGGCGCTACAAGCAGCTTGTAGCGCGAAAAATTGCCCTCGCGCGTGACAAAATCGATATTTCTTGCGTGACCAAAGAACGCACGGTAAAACGTGCAGGCAGTTTCTTCATACCCGCGGTTCTTTTTGAAGCCTTGGAAATCAGCGATCGCCCATTCGTTTTCCCAATCGTAGACAATACCGACCTCGGTCGGTGTGTCCGTTCCGATAATCTCATCGAGCTTCGCCAAATCCTTGCCGAGTGCCGCCACCTCACGGAACACACGCGTGTTTTCGCTGCCCTCATGGTCGACCACCGCGCCGTGGAATTTTTCGGAAGCACCGCGCGATTTGCGCCATTGGAAATACTGAACGGTGTCCGCACCATGCGCCACCGCCTGCAAGGAGGCAAGACGGTGCATACCCGGACGCTTCATCTTGTTGATGTCTGCCCAGTTGACACAGCTCGGCGTGCTTTCCATGAGCATAAACGGACGGCGTAGCAGCGAGCGCATCAGGTCATGCTTGAAGCCGACGTTTAAGGCAGTGTCTGCATCGGAAATTGCCGGGTTGTGGAAATGCGGATACGCGTCCCACGAAACCACATCGATGTGCTTTGCCACTTCAAAATAGTTCAAATACCGGTACGTTCCCATTAAATTGGTGGTAATCGGAATGTTCGGCGCATAGGTGCGAAGCACTGACGCCTCGTTGTCGATAAAATCGCAGGTGTTCCACGTCGTAAAGCGCTTCCAATCGATATTTAACCCATGGACGCAGTTTTCGCCGAGCGGGCCGGGCGGATCGATCTGGTCAAAATCGTCAAAGGTGTGGCTCCAGAACGCCGTCCACCATTCGTGGTTGAGTTCTTTTATGTCGTTATGATATTTTTCGCGCAAGAACGAACGGAATTTCTGCTTACACTTCTCGCAATAGCAGAAGCCGCCGAATTCGTTGGAAATATGCCACATTTTTACGCCCGGATGATTGGCAAAGCGTTCGGCAAGCACGCGGTCGATGCTTGCAACTTTTTCTCGAAAGACGGGAGATGTGATACAATGGTTGTGACGCATTCCATGCGTATGCTTTGCACCGTTCGAATCGGTGCGGCAGGCTTCGGGATAGGCAAGGTCAAGCCATGCCGGACGCGCACCGGAGGGCGTGGCAAGCACGGTATAAATACCGTTTTTGTAGAGGTTGTCGACGATTTCTTCGAGCCAATCGAGATGATATTCGCCCTCGCGCGGTTCGAGGGCCGACCATGCAAAAATAGCAACCGTGGCGCTGTTTATGCCGGCAAGCTTCATAAGCCGGATATCTTCGGATAGAATTTCAGGCGTGTCCAACCATTGGTCGGGGTTGTAATCGCCGCCGTGCATGAGGTGCGGCACATCTTTGAAAATCGGCGGATATTTCATGCGGGATCTCCTTTTTATAAGTATAGGTACAGCTTTTGATAAAACCAGTATAACAGCGCACAGGCGGTGTGTCAAGTGCAAAATCATTTTTTTTGGTGCGTATTTTGCACTTTTTTGCTGTACAAAACAGAAAAATCGTTTTTTTGGTGAAGTGTTCTTGGAAGGTGGTTGTTTTTCGACGAAGCAGTGATGTTTTCAGCCGCCATTGATTTCGGACGAAAACCGGTGCATTTTCTTGACAATTATACACAAAAAACAGAAATTTGCCGAGAGATTCTTGATTTCCGAAAATAGATATGGTAATATTACAGTATCGGCTGTACAGTGCCGAAAAATGAAAATGAGGAAAAGTGTGAAATGAATCCGTATTACGACTTGCTGAAATCCTGGTGCGATCGCTTAATCGAATTGCAATTAACCGACACAAACGAAAAAATCATGACCGGTGGTATCCTTTGCCCATCTTGTGCCATGATACACGGTCGTATCGGCGATGCCGTGTATCCCTTTGTGCTTTTGTACGACCAAACAAAGGATGAAAAATATCTGAATGCCGCAAAGCTTGTGATGCGGTGGACAAAGAATAATACGTTTCGTCGGGTCGGATGCTATGGCAACGACAAACTCTCCACGTGGTGTGCAACCACCGCCTTTTTTGCCACCGCCTTGGGAAAAACGCTGTTGTATCACGGTAAATGCTTAGATACGGACACGTATGATGCATGGTATAACGAGTTTCTGCAAATGATCGCCTTTTGTGAGGATTATCTGCCGAAAATCGGCGCAAACATCAATTATTACGCCGCGTTTTCCGCTTTGAATGCCTTGGCATTCAAATTGACCGGCAACGAGTCCTACAAGCCGAAGGCCTACCATTGGGCAGCTTATGTCAAGGAACAGATTGATGAAGATTTCCTGCTTGCCGGAGAGGGTGAATACGGAGCTGTGACACCAAAGGGATGCGTCTATGTTGACCTTGGCTATAACGTGGAAGAATCGCTTGTTTCCATGGTCGAATTCGCCTATTTTGTCGACGATGACGCGTATATGCAGCTTGCCGAAAAAATGTATAAGGCGCATATTTGCTTTATGCTTCCGGACGGTGCTTGGGATAACTCTTGGGGAACACGTGCCAACAAGTGGACATATTGGGGAAGCCGCACATCTGACGGCGCCGGTGGCGCGTTGTCGATTCTTGCCGCACGTGATGCTGTGTTTGCTGAAGCTGCCGAACGCAACTTTGAGCTGCTATGCCGCTGTACGAAAAACGGACATTTGTTCGGCGGTCCGATGTACGCCTCCTATGGCGAAGATCCATGCGTACACCATGCGTTTGCTCACGCAAAAAGCCTGTGCGATATGATCAATCACGGCTTTTCGGTTAAAAAGCATGTGCCGTTGCCGCGTGATGCAAGAAATTCCCTGCAAAGCTATTTGAAACAGCACGTGTGGCTGATTTCGCAAGGTAATTTGCGCGTGACTGCTACCGACTGCGATGCAGTCTGCTATAAGGGTGCGTCAGTTTCGGGCGGTACGCTTTCGTGTGTGTGGCATGAAAAAATCGGATTAGCGTTCTATGCGGTCACGGCAGAATATGTCCAAACCGAATCGTATAATATGCAGCTGTCGTTTACCGACCTTGCTATGACCAACTGTGCCATTCGCATTGTTAAAGACAGAACGCAAAGCGTCAACGATAAGAATGCCGTGATGACCGTGACGCAGACAGATAATATGACACACGTGCATTCGGACGGTATTTTGAAGGATATATCTTTTGTCGGTCACGTGCCCTATTCACTCGATTATGAGATTTACGATAACCGCATTGTCCTTACGGCAACAGCCGGTGAGGATGCCGTGCTGTACTTGCCTGTCGTGTGTGACGCTGATGAACAGCCCGTCCTTACCGATGGTGTGTTTTCCATAAAGCGTGCCGGCGGCACTGTCAGAATTGCCGCATCCGATCAGGCTGTGCAATATGAAAGCACGAACCCTGTCAAGCACTTCCATGTTATCGGCGGCTTCGGCAATTTGCCGATCTGCGTAAAGCTGAGTGCCGGAAAGCCAACACGTGTCTTTGTGGAATTCGGCGAATAACCAATGCTGCGCTGCGGGAGAAAATACAAAAATAAAAAACACGCAAGAAAAGAAAAATGCATTTTCCTCTTGACAAATGCATTTTTGTGCAGTATAATATAAGGGCTGTAAAGAAAAACACTTTACAGCCTGTAAGGAGTCGGAGTCACGGACATGAAAAACGAAAGAATACGCCTTTCTTTGCTTTGCGACATTTACGGCTCGCTTCTTTCCGAAAAGCAGCGCAATGCACTGGATTTATACTGCAACGAGGATCTGTCGCTTTCGGAGATTGCCGAAAATACCGGCATTTCCCGTCAGGGCGTGCGCGACCAGCTGACACACGCCGAGACCCAGCTCACGTTTTATGAGGACGCATTGGGGCTTCTTGCAAAAAACACTGCCGTATCCGCGCTTCTTGCCGATATAAACGGCATGGAGTGCGTGAAGAACAATGCGGTGCTTGCCGGAAAGCTTGAAAAAATACGCGCTGTCTTAAATTTAGAATAATTCCACAAGTTTAAGTCCCATTACAAGGAGTGTTATGTTTCAAAGCTTAACCGAAAGGCTGTCAAACGCCTTCAAATCCTTCAAAAATAAAGGGAAATTGACTGAAGCCGATGTCCGAGAGGGTATGCGCGAGATCAAGCTTGCGCTTTTGGAGGCCGACGTCAACTACAAGGTCGTCAAGGATTTCGTCAAGACCGCCACCGAACGCGCGGTCGGCAGCGATGTGCTCGAAAGCCTTGTTCCGTCCCAACAGATTGTAAAAATTGTCAACGAAGAGCTGACCGCTCTCATGGGCGGCGAAAACACCAAGCTTGTCATTTCGTCCAAGCCGCCGACCATCGTCATGATGACCGGTCTTCAGGGCGCCGGCAAGACCACGCACACCGGCAAGCTCGCGCTCATGTACAAAAAGCAGGGCAAACGGCCGCTGCTTGCTGCTTGCGACGTTTACCGCCCGGCTGCCATCAAGCAATTGCAGGTGGTCGGCGAAAGCATCGGCGTGCCGGTGTTTACCATTGACGGCTGCACCGATCCGGTTCGTATTGCAAGAGAAGCGTTGGAGCACGCCAAAAAGCATGGGCATGATATGCTGTTTCTCGATACGGCAGGCCGCTTGCACATCGATGAGCAGCTCATGGATGAGTTAAAGCGCATCAAGGAAGAACTTGAGCCGACCGAAATCTTGTTCGTCGTGGACGCCATGACCGGTCAGGATGCCGTCAACGCGGCGAAGGCTTTCAACGAAAAGCTCGATATTACCGGTATCATCCTTACCAAGCTCGACGGCGATACGCGCGGTGGCGCGGCACTTTCGACAAGACAGGTCACCGGAAAGCCCATCAAATTCATCGGCACCGGCGAAAAAATGGATTGTATCGAGCCGTTTTATCCCGACCGTATGGCTTCGCGTATCTTGGGTATGGGCGACGTGCTGTCGCTCATCGAAAAGGCCGAACAGGCACTTGATGAGAAAAAAGCAGCCGAGCTTGAAAAGAAACTGCGCGAGCAGTCGTTTACCTTAACGGATTATCTTGATCAGTTCGACCAGCTCCGCAATATGGGTCCCATCGACCAGCTCATCGGCATGATGCCCGGCGTGGATACCAAAGCCTTAAAAGACGTCAAGGTCGATGAAAAGCAGATCGACCGCATGGAGGCCATCATCCTTTCCATGACGCCCGAGGAACGCGATAATCCCGATATCATCGGCGCATCGCGCAAAAAGCGGATCGCTCTCGGTTCGGGCATGAAGGTGGAGGATGTCAATAAGCTTTTGAAGCAGTATGACGCCACAAAAAAGATGATGAAGCAGTTAACAAGCGGCAACATCGGCGGCTTCGGCGGCAGAATGCTTGCCAAAAAGATGGCAAAAAACAAGAATAAGAAAAAGCGCCGCTAAGCACGGCACAAACCACGTATCATTCCGCTTGCATAAGCGAAAACCGCTTCAAGCGATGATTATATTATTTATTTTATTTTTTCGGAGGAAAGAAACCATGGCAGTTAAAATCAGATTAAAGAGAATGGGCGCAAAGAAAGCTCCTTTCTACAGAGTTGTCGTTGCTGACAGCCGTTATCCCAGAGACGGCCGTTTCATCGAAGAAATCGGCTATTACAATCCGCTTACCGATCCGGTCACCGTTCAGATCGATCCCGAAAAGGCAAAAAAATGGATCGAAAACGGCGCTCAGCCGACCGAAACCGTTAAGACTCTTCTCAAAAAGAACGGTATTCTTTAATTCGTTTACCGCATATGCCGCCTTTCGGGCGGTTCTTAAAGGAGGTCTTTGCACATGAAACAGGTTCTGACAGATCTTGCGCGCTCCATCGTCAACAAGCCGGAATGCGTCGTCGTTACCGAACGGGACGATGGCGATACGGTTTACTTAAAGCTGATGGTTGATGAAAATGACCTCGGCAAGGTAATCGGAAAGCAAGGCAGAATCGCCAAAGCGGTTCGCACCATCGTGCGTGCCGTTGCCAACCGTGAGAATAAACGCGTCATCGTGGATATTCTCGAAAATGACGGTGAAGAAGAATAAGTGAATCGAACGATTCCGCTTTTTAGGTTGTTTGCATTTGTAGACAACCTTTTTTCGTATAGAAAGGAGCTTGCCCATGCCGCTTACATTCTTACGTGCCGATATCACAACCCTTTCCTGCGACGTCGTTGTCAACGCCGCCAATACCAAATTGCTGCCGGGCGGCGGCGTCTGCGGCGCGATATTCAAGGCTGCCGGCTTTCTGCCGCTTGCGCTTGCCTGCCGGAAAATCGGCTCATGCGCGGTCGGCAGTGCCGTGATGACACAAGGCTTTAAGCTGAAAGCCAAGGCAATTATCCATACGGTCGGACCCGTTTACGGAAAAGATCCGGCCAACCAAGACCGCCTTTTGGGCGATTGCTACCGCAATTCTCTGCGGCTTGCCGCCGAAAAAGGCTTTGAATCGATCGCTTTTCCGCTCATTTCCTCCGGTATATACGGCTATCCGAAGGATAAAGCACTACGCATTGCAACAAATGCCATCAAAGATTTTTTGCAGGAATCGGAAACCGATATGCAGGTCTTTTTGGTGGTCTATGACAAAGCCTCGTTTGAAATCAGCCGGACTCTGTATGAGGACATCCGCAGCTATATTGACGAACGAGAGGTGCGCCCGCCGGCTGCAAGCCGTATGCCGAAGGATGTGTCGGTCAATATGCCGTTTGGCGCACCGGCTCCGGATGCTTTTCCGGTTGATGCTGCACCGGCTCCGGACGATTTTCCGGGAAGTACCGGCAAGCACGATTATACCGCCAAAGAGAATCCGCCGCATGACGAAATATCGCATCCGCAGGCGAAATCGTTTCCGCGCACAAAACCGCTTTCCGACAGGCAGAAGGATTTTCCGCCCGAAGGTGTGTGCAAACAAGCGTCGATGTCTCTTCTTGATGCCCTCCGAGACCGTTCGCTTGCCGATCTGCTTGACCGGAAATCCGAGACCTTTTCCGAAATGCTGTTGCGGCTGATCGACGAAAAGGGCATGACCGACGTGGAGGTCTACAAGCGTGCCAACATCGACCGCAAGCTGTTTTCGAAGATCCGAAAAAAGGACTACGTACCCAAAAAAGCGACGGTTTTTGCCCTCATCATCGGCTTGCGGCTAAACATGGACGAGGCGCGCGACCTGCTTTCCCGTGCCGGGTTTGCCTTTTCGGAAAGCCTGCGGTTTGATATCATCATCGAATATTTCATCGAGCATGAGCGTTATGACATTTACGAGATAAACGAAACACTTTTTGCTTTTGATGAAGCATTGCTTGGCAATTGATTTGTCGCTTCACAAGCGACCAAACCTCTCTTTTCATGTGGTACAATAGTGCCATCAAATGAAAGAGAGGTTTTCCTTTATGAACAAGAATCTTACCGAAATCGTTTACATCCTCGACCGCAGCGGCTCGATGAGCGGCCTTGAAAAAGATACCATCGGCGGCTACAACAGCTTTTTGAAAAAGCAGAAGGCCGAACCCGGACAAGCCGTCGTGACGACCGTGCTGTTCGACGACAAATGCGAAATCATCCACGACCGCGTGGATATCCGAAAGGTCGCACCCTTGACGAACCGCCAATATTACGCGCGCGGCATGACAGCACTTCTCGATGCCATCGGCGAAACGGTCAAACGCGTTTCCAACCGGCATAAAAACGCGCTTCCGGGCGAAGTTCCGGCGAAAACCATCGTTGTTATCACCACCGACGGCTGCGAAAATGCCAGCATGGAATATACATACCGCATGGTAGCGGACATGGTACGTGTGCAAAAGGAAAAATACGGATGGGAGTTCTTGTTCTTGGGTGCCAACATCGATGCCATCGAAACGGCAGCCGATTTCGGCATCACCAAGGAACGCGCCGTAACCTATGCGGCCGATGAGGTCGGTACGGAGCTGAATTTTGCTTCGGTATGCGCGGTCGTTTCCGATATGCGTGCATCGCGGCCGGTTACGCAGAGCTGGAAACAGAAGATCGAAGAGCATTTGAAGAAAACCGAAAGATAAAAAACGCTGCGCCGGCATTTTGCGCCGCTTTTAGGCAATCCCGTGCGCATGGCCGCGAGAACAAACAACAACCCGACAGGCTGTTTTGTCCTGTCGGGTTGCTTGACTAATCTTCAAATTCGGCCATGCCGCACGTTTGGATGGCGGCAAGGTAGGTCTTGTAATCGATGTTCGGCATGTTTGCCGTAAAGTGGTTGCGGCCGGTTTGGTCGCCCTGCCATTCGATGAGGTAAAACCGCATTTTGTCGGTCTCAAGCGGCAGGAACGCAAGCGTCTGTGAGCAGTCGGCGGCGATGTCGGCACTTCCCGACAGCACCGTTTTGCCTGACAGAACATCCTTTACCGTGTATGTGACCGCTTTGTCTTCGGCAAGGTCGTTGACGCCCACAAGACGCAAAGCCTTGTTCGCGTCCGGCTCGTCAAACATCAGGCACACCGGAGCCTGCGAACGCTTGATGTAGTGGTACGCAAGCTTTTTGGTGTAATACCAGTCCACAATCGCGTCGGATACCTGCGGCCAGCCGTCCACCAAATTCCACCACAAAATGCCGGTTCTTCTCCATTTTCCGATGCGGAAACGCTCGATAAAGTACTTTTTTGCCTCTGCTTGGGAGATCTGGCTTTGCCTGACAAAGTCGGAAAGCTCGCTTTCGGCTTTCCCGAACAGCGTTTCCACCTGGGAATAGGCAAGCCGGATGCGATAGGAATACGGCCCGTTCGGATTCGGCTCCATCATGGCGGCGTGCACCAAATACTCGTCGGTCGGCGTGCCGTCCGGCTTAAAAATAACGTCGGGCTGCTTCAAAAAACGCTTTAAGGACGATACCGACGGGAAGCCGTGATAGCCGGTCTCGCTGGCAAAATGGCTTTGCGCGTTGCGGTAGAAATCACCCTTGAAATAGTCGCGCGGTCCCCATAAATGGTCTTCACTGGTCGGCTTCCCGGTCTTATACGCCTCTTCGCCGATATACGGCGAGCTTGGTAAATACGGACGTGCGTAATCGTGCGCAGCGACAGCACGCTTTACGGTCTCGCGCGTTAAGAAATTCTCGTTCGGGTCTTTGCGATAGCCCATCCATTCCATATAGGCGCAGTCGTTTTCGTTGTCGCCCGCCCAAAGCACGATACACGCGTGTTCACGCAGACGCTTGACGATCGCTATAATCTCTTTTTCCAACCGTTCGGCAAACGCCTTTTCCTGGGGATAAACGCCGCAGCCCATGCCGAAATCCTGCCATACCAAAATGCCCTTGCGGTCGCAGAACCGATAGAATTCATCGGATTCATACACACCGCCGCCCCAACAGCGCACCGCGTTGCAGCCGATATCGTCGAGCATTTCTAATGCCTTCGGCAGCCGCTCTTCAAAGCGCGACGGGAACGCGTCGAGCGGCACCCAGTTTGTGCCGAGAAGAAACGTCTTTTTGCCGTTGATCTCAAAACAGAATTCGCCGTCGTCGCCGGCACATTCCGTCATGAGAAGCCGCACCGTGCGCACACCGAGTTCGGTATTTTTCGTGTCGCAAAGCTCTTTGCCGCGGTATAATTCGACCGTTACATCGTATAAATGCGGCACGCCCTGCGGACGCGGCGCCCAAAACAGGCAATCCTGTATCGTAAAATCAAACGCACCGTCGGTGTGCCACGGCACGATCGTGAAGGAAAATTCGCTGTCGCCGCATTTGCCGTGTACCTTGACCGTGTAATCGCGTGCAAAATCGCCGTCCAAAGCTAAGCGGTAGTGAAAACGGAGCGTTCCGAATTTGTATTGTTCACTGACGCGGTTGGTCACAAAATAGATTTCTTCGATCCGATCCTTCTTTTTCGGCGGCAGCAGCTTGACAGGCTTCCAAAGCCCTGCCGAAACGATGCGCGGCATAATGTCCCAACCGAACATATACGCCGCCTTGCGCAGCGCAAGCGACGCATAATTGTACGGCAGCGCATGGCTGGAAACCGGCAGCGTGTAATCGCGTGCGGCAAGACACGCCGGTTTGATATGAACGACAATCTCGTTTTGTCCGCGCCGGAAGCCGCCGTCGATCTCCACCGGCAAAAACATATTGTCGGTTTGGCTCACAAGCGTGCCGTTGACAAAAATGTCGGCTGCCGTGTCGACGCCCTCCAAGCGCAAAACACTTTCCGGCTCGTCGGTTTCAAAGGCGGTATAATACCACACATGGCGGTTTTCCAAGGCTTCCGCTGCAAGCGTGTCAGTCGAAAAATAAAGATCCGGCAGTCGCTTTTCGCGCATGAGATCGAGTTCAAAATTTCCGGGAACCGTCGCCGGAATTGTCTCGTAGCCGAGCGCGGTCAATGCGGCAATGGTTTTCGGATTTTCGTTTTTGCATTGTTCGTGCGGACAAAGACATAATTTCCAATCAAACATCGGGATGCTCCTTTCATTTCTGCGGTGTTTTCAAGAAAAGTATACCCGAAAAAAAGAATTCTGTAAAGGCGAAAAATACGGTCGGAGGTAAGAAAATCAACGGTTTTCTCCGCTGCCGTCCTCTAAATGCCGATACGCGCTCGGTGTCATGCCGAAAAAGCGGCGAAAGACATATAAAAAGTATTCGGGAGAGGCATAGCCTGCCTCATAAGCAATGCTTTTGACGGGCAGATCGCCTTGCAAAAGCAGCGCACAGGCGTATTTTAAGCGTGTGCGGTTCAGATATTCGTTGAAGGAAACGCCGGTCGCCTTGCGAAACGCCGCACCGAAATAGTTGGGGGATACGCATAAAGCTTTTGCTGCGGAGGCAACCGTCAGGTTTTTGCGGAAATCACGCAAAATGAGCGAAACGGCGTTCTGAACTAACGACGGATCGCTGTGAACCGCCCGTTCCGCCGTTGTTTTCCGAAGCAGCGTCACAATTAACTCACGTAAAATGCCTTGGCACACAAGCGCATAAAACGGCCGCTTTTGCTGTTGTTCGTTTTGCAGCTTGCGGCAGAGAAGGGAAGTCTGCTCCGCTTCTTCGCTTGACAGCTCTGTCAGGCATTGTCCGGCAAGCCGCGTAACGGTATGGTTCAAATCTGCGGGCAGAACAGCTTCGGCAAAGCGCACATTGACAATCGAAAGCGTCGAATCGGCACGCACGGCATGAAAATCGCCGTAGGTGATTAAATACGTGCTTCCGCGCGAAAGCGGATAGCTTTTGCCGTTGTAAATATGCGTGCCATGGCCGCCCGCGACAAATTCAAATTCCAAATAATCGTGCCAGTGCGGCGGACAGAAATCACCGGCGGCAAGCAGCGTTTCCCGTACCAAAAAACCGTTGTCGAGCGTGTCGTCCAAGCCCAAAAGCATGGTTTTTTCGGTACGGTCTTTTTCCTCCTGCGGCAATCGGCTGCCGATGTTTTTTTCGGTGCCGCTCATGCGTTTTCTTCCTTTTTGTCCGCTTCTTTGTCCGCTTCATCGGCGCAAAGCTCCTTGACGCGCCGGGCAATGTCCCACATATCTTTTAACATATCCTCGCGTTTGGACGCATCGCGTAACAAGGCCGACGGATGGTATACGGCACATAATGCATAACCGCCCTTTTCAAACCATTTGCCGTGCTCGGCAGTGATGCGGAAATTCGGCTTGATTAAACGGGCGGCGGCAATGCGGCCGAGACAAACCAAAAGCTTCGGCTTTACAAGACGCAGCTGGGCACGCAGAAAATTGATGCATATGTCCTCTTCTTCGGGAAGGGGATCACGGTTGTGCGGCGGCCGGCATTTTAAGATGTTGGCAATGTAAACGCTTTCGCGCGGAAGCCCCACGGCATCCAAATAGCGGTCAAGCAGCTGTCCCGATGCGCCGACAAACGGAAGACCCTGCAGATCCTCGCTTTCGCCGGGTGCTTCGCCGACAAACATGACCTTCGATGTTCGGTTGCCGCAGCCGAAAACCGTTTTGGTTTTGGTTTTATGTAAGGCGCAGCCGGTGCAGCTCCGGCATCGATTTTCGAGTTCTTCCCAAGCTGTTTGGGTGTCGTCCGCCATCAAAAGGTCTTTCATAGGCCGTATATCTCCGTTTTTTTCAAAATCAAAGGCAAAATAATCCTTTGGGTAATCATTATAAACAGTATACATGGTTTTTGCGAAAAAATCAAGTCCCCGAAAAGGCTCTTGCCAGAGTTTCCACCGCATTTTGCTCGATGAGCGTCTTACCGTGCTCCGAAAGTGCGGCAAGCGTCAATCCGTCGGCAAAGGCAACATCGGCATATTCGCTTAAATAAAAAAAACGCGCAGCTTCATCGATTGTGAAATCCTCCGGTTCGTTTTGCAGATACTGCGGAAACCGGCGCGAAAATTCCAAAAACAGATAATAGTGTGTGCTGAACATATACAGTACCGAACTTCCGCGAAAGCCCTCTTTGTTCATGCGCACACATAAATCTGCCAAAGGGTCAATATCGTGTGAAACGGCTATGTATTTCCTGCGGCAGCGGTCGTCACCTGAAAAACGGAATTTCTTGCGAAACGGGCTTTTTTGCTCCTCCGGTTCGGGAAGCAAGCGGCTGCGGCGTGTTAAAAACAGCTCCATGCTGCCGTCCGGCGCCGGAAACGCCTGAACATAGAGCGAGGCGTGCTTGGTATCGAACCCGGTTTCGGCTTGGGCACGGTCGAGAATTTTTCGTAAAGACCGTTTTTCTGACGCAGTGCCGTCGGCTGTCCGCTCCGAAAGACCGAAATCTTTCATATCCTGCGGTGACAGCATGATTTTTAATTTTACCGAACTTACGAGGATGAATTCCATAGCGCGTGCCAAACCTGCCTTTCCGAATGGTTGCCGCAATACCGGCAAGAAGCTTTTTTATTATTATAATCGAAAAGCAGGGCTTTTGTCACTGATAAATATATGGAAATCAGGTGAAAACGGACAAAAGCGGGCGGTAATATCTGAGAGAGACGGCATCTTTTATCCGGATTTGCCGCCATTTGCCGCTGTCGGAAATTTTTTCGTGAATTCTTTCGGCTTGTTTCATCGGCGAATCCTTGACAAAACACTGTTTTTATTGTATGATTATAAGGCAAACCGACATTTTCCAAAAGAAAGGATTTCCCTATGAACGACAAAATTTTAGCAAATGTCGCCGGCATTCCCGTAACCGAATCGGAGGTAACCGGCATGGTCGCCGAGCTTGCCGCACGCGGACAGAATTATGACAATCCTCAAGGCCGCGCCGTTATTCTCGAGCAGCTCATCTCCAACAAGCTGCTGCTTGCCGACGCACGTAAAAATCTC
This sequence comes from uncultured Eubacteriales bacterium, assembly GCA_934444645.1. Taxonomy (GTDB): domain Bacteria; phylum Bacillota; class Clostridia; order Oscillospirales; family CAG-382; genus UMGS882. The sequence goes on from CAKSCV010000003.1 coordinate 100,736, forward strand.
TATGAGCATTCGCCGGAATTCAAGGCACAGCTTGAAAAGGTGAAGGAGGATCTGCTTGTCAACTTTGCCATGGCAAGGGTTCTCGAAACCGTAAAAGTGCCGACCGATGAAGAAGCCAAGGCCTATTTCGAAGAGCATAAGGATAAATTCGTCGCCGGTGATTCGGTAAATGCCAGCCATATTTTGGTGGATTCCGAAGAAAAGGCAAATGAATTGCTTGCCGATATCAACGCCGGAAAAATTTCATTCGAAGACGCCGCAAGAAAGCACAGCTCCTGTCCGTCGAGCGAAAACGGCGGCAACCTCGGCGAATTCACGCGCGGCCAAATGGTTCCCGAATTCGACGAAGCGGTTTTCGGCATGAACGAAGGCGAAGTGAAAGGCCCGGTCAAGACCCAGTTCGGCTATCACCTCATCAAGCTCAACAGCAAAAATGCCGCAAAGCCCTATGACTTTGCCGACATCAAAGACCAGATCAAGCAAATGCTGTATAAAGAACGTCAGCAGAACGCCATGAGAAGCAAAATCAACCAGTTGAAGATTTTGTACCCGGTCGATAAAACCGCCACGACCTCCGGTTTTCAAATCTAAGCGACCGTAAGGACAGTCAATCTGCCGAAGCTTTGCGGTAAAATAAGAACAGGCACCTCAACGCGTGTGTTTTGAGATGCCTGTTTTTTCGTTTATTCTTCCAATTGCTTGCCCAAAAAGGCGGCCGCAGTCTGAATCAGCTTGATTTCCACATCACTCGGTGCGGTTTGCTCGTTTTCCTTTAATACGGTGGCAACCGCGCCAATGATATCGCCTTCGGCAAGGATGGGCATGGCGCACGAAACGGCGATCTTCTCGTTTCCGTCCACAATATAGCGCTCTGCTTCGCCGGGCGTGTGGCAATAGAGCTGGCGGCTTTCCATAATGGCTTCAATATCAGAGGAAACCTTCTTTTCGGCACATTCCTTTTTGGAAACACCGGCAAAGGCCACCACCGAATCACGGTCACAGATGATGATCGGATTGGTGCAGGTTTTGTGCAGCGTGTCGGCATATTGCGACGCAAAATTCACAAGCTCGCCGATGGGAGAGTATTTCTTGAAAATAACTTCTCCGTCGCGGTCGGTGAAGATTTCCAACGGGTCGCCCTCGCGAATGCGCATGGTTCTTCTGATTTCTTTCGGAATGACGACTCTGCCGAGGTCGTCAATCCGTCTGACTATTCCGGTAGCTTTCATATATAATAAACTCCTTTGTTTTCATTTTTGCGGTACAGCTGTATTTTCTGTAAGCAAAAGGAGTTTTATACAAATTGGAGATTGGTTTGTTTTGGAAAATGAAATCGTTACGGTTTGTTGTAACATCGTTCTCCGCATTTATATTGAGAAATGTGTCCATGATACCGTTTTTTCATCCGAGTTGAAAAAAACGCCGTATTGTGGTAAACGATCGATAATAACCAATACGGAAACGAAAGCCTGTTGTACGATTTTTGTAAAAATTTGAAAAAGCCGCTAACGAAATCAGCCGTAACACGGTTATTATATGTGTAAGGAGCAAAAAAACAATGTGTTTTGAAATTATGCTGTCGGCACTCACGGAGGATGACCGGTCGTTTGTCGAAAAACTGTATCTGAACTATGGGGATTATATGTATTCTGTGGCATATGGCGTTCTGAAACATCGGCAAGACGCCGAGGACGCTGTCAATGACGCCATGTGCAAAATCATGAAATACCTGTCAAAATTCGAGAAAACCGCTGACGAAACTGTCTGTAATATGGTGGTTATCTGTATAAAGAGCATTGTGCGGAACAAGGCCATTGACAAGTACAATCAAAAGAAAAAGCTTTCAAAATATGAGATCGACTGCCGTTATAAAGACGAAGCGTCAGACGAGTTTGTCCTGCCGGATTTTGAGGATGAAGCGTTTGCTTTGGAAGATATGGTCATACGAAAGGAAGAATGTGAAATCGTAAGAAACGCACTGCTTACCTTGACCGAAGATATGCAAAATGCGATAAACTTAGTCTATATGTGCGGATATTCGTGCGTGGAGGCCGCCGATTTTTTGGGAATCAGCGATGCGGCTGTCCGAGCGCGGTTATTCAAGGCACGAAGAAAGCTAAAAACGATCTTAGATAAGGAGTTGAACGGCAAATGTTAAAGAACGATAAATTAGACGCGCTTATCCTGTTATCCGGCAGCGTTCTCCTTTCAAAAAACGTGGAATTATACCAAAACGGCTCGCTCTCGCTTGTCAAACGCCCACGGTCGCTCGATACCAAAGTGCAAAGAAGCATCAACCGGGAAAGACGCAGCCGGGAATTCGGCACGTTTTTCCAATACGGACGGCGCATCGCCGCGGCTGTTTTAATTGCCTGCTCGCTTTCCTTTGCCGCCGTTATGAGCGTGGAGGCGGTCAGAACCACGCTTTGGGACACCATCGTCCGGTTTTTTGACGAATATTTATCGGTTTCCTATGTCACCGAAACACAGCCGCCCAAACAGCTCGAAGCGATCAAAGAGCCATCCTGTTCGGAGCAAGGCTGGGAGAAGCAGGTGGTGTTGGAGACTGCCTCCATGCGCTGTGTGATTTACCGAAAAAACGGGACGAAGCTCCTCACTTATACGCAGGAAATCCTTGACGGTGAAGCATGGTTTGACAATGAAGATACGGAGATTGAGCCTATAACCATCGGCGATAGACCCGCCATGCTGATGTTCCGAAACAATCAGAAAACCTATTCGTTGAGTTGGAGCGACGGTGCATATGCGTATACGCTCGACGCGCACGTGCCGGAACTTACAAAAGAGGATTTGATCCATATGGCGGAAACGATCGAATAAAATTCAATATAGATGCCCTCTGAAAAAGCGGTTGGAAAACAAAAAACAGCGGACTGAAGTACAGGCGTTGTCCTAAGCGTCGGCAAACGTCCGGAAAGGTTTTCGACTATGTTCAAACACAGAATTTGCGCGTCGGTTTTCTTGCTTGTTTCCTGTGTCATGCTTGCCGCATTGCTTTTTTCGTTTTACCCAAAAGAAGCAAAGCCGGAAAAGGCTAAAACCTGCGGCCCGTATGTGGGCTATACCCATGATTCCGACAGCGAAAAAATCGACTTATATACAAATGACGGTGCCTATGTGACGAGCGTTGCGGTGAAAATCCTTTCCGGCTTCTTAAATCAGCCGGATGAACCGAAGAATGCGTTCGATACGGTCGCGGCGGATTTCTATTGCGGAAAAAACGGGAATTTAACGTGGGTATATGCCGCGTCAAAGCCGACCTTCCATTCTTCTGCGGTGAATCTGTATACGTTCTCTGAGACGGAGAACACGGAAATGTATTATTTCGACATCGTGCATGGCGGAATCGTGACAGGCGCGGTGTTTGCTTCGGATACGGTTGGCTTTGTCAGCTTGCGCACGCCAACGGAACGCGGCTTTGAACTGTATGCTACCTTTGATGCCGGCGCGTCGTGGAAGCGTGTGGACATACAGCCGCCTTACGCATGGTCGAACCGGTATTCGTTAATCCCCGTAACCAGCGGCTTGTCCGCGGAGGATGACGTCTATCTGTTCATGCTCGATACACTGTCTGCAAAACAAATGCTTTATTTGGTTTCCGAGGATGGCGGAAATACATGGTTTTGGAAAGAATGAAAAAAGAGAACGTACGCCAAAGGTGCGCATCGGATACAGCCGACCGGCATAATTTTTGAAAAAACAGAAAAATATAGAAAAACCAGAAACATTTTTGGAACTTTTTCGGGACATTGTGCGTCAAACAAAAAAATAAAGCTCCCGAAGTGTTTGCTATCCCGACAAAAGTATCAGAACGGAAAAATAAGATAAGAAAGTTGAGAAAAAATCAAATGAAAAAGAAAACTTCCGTCTTTTTGGCACTGACACTCGTTTTCAGCCTGTTTGTTCCGACTTTAGCTGCTTCGGCTTCGGAAACGGACATTTCCGCGGCAGCTTCTTTCTCGGATTCGCCGCACGGGCAGCTCTTGTTCGTCGGATATGACTCAGTCACCGCGTCCACCCGGTATCCGGAATATGACGACAGCGATCTTGCCGCGTTTTTAAGCTATACAGATGAGTTTGTGCTTTCATCCGGCAACACGCCCTACAATACTTACGGTGCGTCGCAGACGCAAATCGTTTCTCAAGCGGATATTGATAATCTGAGCCTCGATTTGGTAAACAATGCCGAGGATTTTGAGCAAATCAAAAAAGATTATCAGTATCTTCTGAAAGGGAATATGATCACTGTTACGACCGCAGACGGCAAACAGATGACCTTTGCACCGTATGTCACAGAGATCTTTACCCATCTGGATCCAAAGATATACGAGAACATGGAATTAATCAACTCGATCCGGGAGCAAAAAAGCAAGTTAGTCACTCCGTCCTCCAATATTTACAGAATTAACACCCATTTGGACCCGAAGCTGTATCGATACGGTACAGCTTATGGCTCAGGCCCATCCACCAGAGACGCCATTTCTCCCAAGCTCACATTGGAAACGTTAGCCGATGATGTTGTGGCTCTGACAAATCGGATCGTTTCCATGAATCCGAATGCCGTTATCTGGCTGCCGTTCCCGTTGATCGTGTTTCCGTCTTTCAGCGAAAAATACGTTGAACCGTTTACTTTGTACATGAAAGATCTGAAAACCAAGCTCGGTACAGACGTTTGGAATCAGAATATCCGCGGTTTTTATTGGACAAACGATGCACTTCTGCCGTATTATACGCCTTTCGATGAAACGATGGAGGCAAACGGCTTTGGTAACCCCATGGTTAAGGCGATGATGTCCATGGATACCGTGGTTACGAACGAGGGAAAGAAGCTCCTTTGGATGCCTTGCTATACCGATTCCGAACCGGAAAACCTGAAACGCACGGGAATGATCGTAAATCGCACCACCATTTTTGACTATGCGTTGCTTCAGCCGGATTATTATTTTAATGCGGCAGGAACGTTCAATCTGTGGAATGTTTTGAATTGCATGAATCAAAATGCCGTTTGCGAGCCCGGAACGGTGGCGGTTTACGGCGGAACAAAGGTCGAAGGAAGTGCGACGGTTTCCTATACCATGCAGCTCGATGCTTCTGTGACGGAGCAAGACTATAACGACCGTTACTATCTATATACATTTTTCTTCAAAGACTATAAGAAGAGCCCCTTTATGTTTTATACCGGCGACAGAGATTCTACGATGAATGGGTTTGTCCAGCTGCTTTTGAAGTATTGGTTTGAGGCAGAGGTGCCTCCGGTTTCTTATTGACGCACTGTATTCCCCCATAAAAAACCGCCCTCTCAAGTGTCAGCCTTTTCGGCTTGACTTTTGAGAGGGCGGTTTTTTCTTATACATTCATTTTGCGGTATTCTAACGGTGTTTCGCCGACCTTTTTCTTAAACGCGGTATAAAAGGCGGATTTGTTGTTGAAGCCGACCGCACTGCCGATGGCTTCGGCGGTAAGCTTTGTGCTACTTAACATTTGGCAAGCTGTTTTAATGCGGTATTCCGTTATCAGCTCATGAAAGGACATACCGAAATTTTTTTGAATGATACGTGTGAGCTGCCGTTCGCTGATGAATAACAGCTGCGCCGCCTCTTTCGGCCGAATCCCTTCCACGAAGCGGTCGGAGAGAATTTCTTCCAAGCGAAATAGCTTTGCCACATCCCGGTCATAAGGGCCGTCGGAGGAGTTGTCGTGGATCGCCTCTGCCGGATAGGAAGTGCTGATCCGCAAAAGAATTTCAAGCATCGTGAGTATTTCCAAGGCAGTTGCGCTTTTCTCTACGTCGTATTTATATAAAAGCCCATGCAAAGCCGTTTCGGTTTCCGGCTTTAATTTCAAGATGTGCGCGGCCGTTTTTTTGCATAATTTATCAATTTTTTCAAAAAAACTGTGGCACTTCGGCGCATTGACCTTACTGTAGGAAATGGCAATCGATGCCCATTTGGAATTGCTGGGCAGTTTGGTGTGAACGATTCCGGGCGGAATGATGAGCAGCTCGCCCGGAGACAGGTGCAGACACCGGTCGAGTGTTTTTACGTTGATGCCGGAATCAAAGCAGATGAATAATTCCGTATAGGCGTGCTTGTGCATGGTTTCCAACTGGCTTCGCTCAATAAAGTTCGGCTTGCTGTTCTTGTCCTCGGTAACGGCACGGATGACGGCCGAAAAACAGATATTTTCCGCATGGACGGTGTTTTCGTAGGAGTTTTCAAAAAAGACCTGTTTGCTCATCGATATGCCCTCGCGCTTTACGAAATTCCGGTTTTGGTTGGGGTTTCTTTGCCTTAAGTATAACCCAAAATTCCCGTTTTGTCAACGCGGCAGTACAAAAAACGGACATACCGCCCAAAAGTTGACCGAGCAAGTGATTTACACCCGGTTTAAATTGTGATATAGTTATATCAATGAAAATGTTAGTAAAAAATTAACACAGCAAGATATTCAAGTTGGGGAGTACCTATGCAAACGAGTTTTAAGACGATAAAAAAAGAAAATATATTAAAAGCTGTTCTGATATTGGTTACGTTTCTGTTTTTAACGGTTTCGGGCATTCTGTTTAAGCAGTCTTTTCTGCGAATGATCCCGTTATATATTTCCCTCATTGTGGGCCTTTTACAATCGAATGTCAATCGGTACGCACCGCTCATCGGCGGAATCAATTCCATCATTTATGCGGCGGTGTTTATGTATTATCATTTATATGCGTCGGCGGCGAGTGCGCTTTTCATGTCCTGTCCGCTGCAGCTGATTACATTTGTTCTTTGGAATAAAAAGCCGTGGGGCAATTCCACGGTCTTAAAAAAGCTTTCGGCTGGCAAACGTGCGGTTCTTATCGCCGGTTCTGTTCTTGCCTGGATTATTATCTGCTTTTTTCTTTCGGAAACCGATTCGAGCTTCCGTGAATTGGATACGGCGGTAACCGTTTTGGGAACGGTTTCGACGGTTCTTACCATGCTGTCTTATTACGAATATACGGCTACAATGCTTTTGGGCGGTGTCGGTTCAATTTTATTGTATGCCGTCATGTTAAAAGAAACGCCGGAGCAGGTAACCTATCTCGGTTACTCGATCTATTCTTTTATATGCACTTGTATGGCGTTTGTCAAGGTACATAGCCTGTATGACGAACAACAGAAAGCAAATAATAAAACAGAAAGCAAATAACAAAAAATATTATGCAATTTATTTAAGGAGAGGTTTTGTCATGATGGATATTTCAAACCGCAGAGAAGGACGCGGATCTGTATTCGCTGATATTCCGATAATTCTAAGAAAAACGAGGGCAGAACGATGATTGATTTGACAGGCAAACGCGAGTGCTTTTTTGACGGAACGCTTGTAAACGACGCACGAACCACGGCGGAATTTCTCTTACATCACCCGATTCGAAAGAACGTGGTAATCACGCACGATAAACCGTGGGAGGGCAACAGCTGCGATTATCACAATATTTTGGAGGATGACGGACTATACCGCATGTATTACCTCGGCTTTGAGCCGTTCGGTCATCCGGTTGTAGTGTGTTATGCCGAAAGCAAGGACGGTATCCGCTGGGAAAAGCCGGTTTTGAACATTTGTGAATTTGACGGTTCGACCGAGAACAACATTATTTTAGACAAGGCGCATGCCGGTTCGGATCTTGATAACTTTATGGTGTTCAAGGACGAAAATCCCGCGTGTCCGCCCGAAAAGAAATATAAAGGCATTTTAAGTCTTGACCGCGACGGCAAGCATGGACTTCATTGTATGTACAGCGCGGACGGCATTCACTTCGAATACGGCGATGTTTTAACCACCGAGGGTGCGTTCGATACGCTGAATGTTGTGTTTTGGGATAAGCATGCCGAAATATACCGCTGTTACTACCGCGGTTACCATGCGCCGGGCAGCGTCGGCTTTGACGAAGGGTGCGAGGACACCATCCGCGATATCCGCTACATGGAATCTAAGGATTTTGTGACGTGGACAGGTGCAAGACTCCTCGATTTTGACGATGAAGAGGAATATGCACTCTATACCAATGTCGTGCAGAAATATCCGCGTGCCGACCATATTTTTGTCGGCTTCCCGACACGCTATTACAACCGCAAAAAGTGGACGGCAAACTATGACGAATTAGGCGGCAAGCAAAAGCGGCTTGAACGTATGAAGCGCGGCGAAGAACGGTTTGGCCTTGTGCTTACCGATTGTATGTTCATGACGAGCCGTGACGGTTTCCGTTTTCACAAGTACAATGAGGCGTTTATGCGTCCCGGCGCGGAGAATGCGCTCAATTGGGTTTACGGTGACGGCTATCCGGCGCGCGGTCTGATTGAAACGCCGTCCGACCTTGCCGATGAGGGCGCGGACAACGAATACTCGATGTACATTCCCGAAGGGCATTGGGCTTGCGATGCGGCAAAGCTGGTGCGCTATACGGTGCGCCTTGACGGTTTTGTGTCCATGCATGCCGGCGTAAAGGAAAAAATGCTTGTAACCAAGCCGTTTACCTTTACCGGAACGAATCTGTATATCAATTTTTCAACTTCGGCACTCGGATATATGTATTTCACACTGGTTGATACCGACGGAAACCGCTACACCAGCTGCGAGACCTTCGGTGATAAGGTCGACCGCCGCGTCTGCTTCGAGGACGGTGTGGTCGAAAAGCTTTCCGGCAAGCCGGTCACGCTCGAAGTGCGCATGAAGGACGCGGATTTATATTCGTTTATCTTCCGATAAAGCATCACACAACAGGAAGGATGAAACTATATGAAAATTATCGATTTCCACACGCATCCCGGTCCGAAATCGATTTTGACCGAAGAATTCCACTTTCCGCCCATGACAAGCGAAACCTTTGTAAGTGAATTGAAGCGTGCCGGCATTTCCATGGCGTGCGGCAGCACCTTTGAGGTGCCGCTCTTGTCGGTGCGTGACAGCGCCTACGGGATTCAGGAGATGAACCGTATCGCGTGGTCGTATTACGAGGATTTTCCGGACTTCTTTATTCCGGGACTGCAAGTCGATCCGCGGTTCATGGAGGAATCCAAAAACGAACTCGAAACCTATGCCAAAAAGGGCGCAAAGCTTGTCGGCGAACTGGTTCCGGGCTGGCAGGGCTATGAAAATATGCTAAACGACGGCTTTTATGAGCTGTTTGACGTTATGCAGAGTCTTGACCTTGTGCTGTCGTTCCACCGGCCGGGCAACATCTTCGACTGCGAAAAGATCGCCAAGCGTTTTCCAAAGCTGAAAATCGTCATCGCGCATCCGTTCTATGGCAAGGATTACTTAAATGTTTTGGGGCTTGTCAAAACGTATGAAAACCTGCATTTGGATCTGTCTGGTTCGGGGCTTATGGCATACGGTATGGTGCGGTATGGCGTGGATACGGTCGGCAAGGACAAGATCCTTTTCGGCACGGATTTTCCGGGCTACAATCCGCAGATGTATGTCAGCGCGGTGGCTTACGAAAAGCTGACCGACGCGGAGCTTGAAGCGGTTTACCACGAAAACGCCGAGCGGCTTTTAGGGCTGTAAGGGTGCTTGCGCGTTAGCCGCGCTAAAAAAGAGGATGATTCGAAAGAATTGTCAAATAAAACTTTTCAAGGGGGAGAAAACCATGAAAAAAATCTTAGCAGTGGCAGTTGCTTCGCTGATTTGCTCTATGGCAGCCTTTGAAGCATTGGCCTTCGAACCGGAAACCGTTGAAGTGGCCGGAGAAAAAGCAGAACTTTCTGAAACCGCAGCGGCTTTTGCGGCAGATTCCATTGACGGCTTTGCCTATGAGGACGAAACCTACGGCACGCTTTTGTACTACAACAACTTCGAAAGCGGTTCGGCAGACAGTCCGACCTATCGGAACATGGACTACCTTGCCGATTATACCGTCCTTGTCCAACCGGCAAATGCGCCCGGTTCAGTCACTCTGACGGCGGATCCGGCAGACGCCGCGAACACCGTGTTAAGAGCACAAAGAAGCAGCGGCGCTTTGTTCGGCGTTCAGTTTTCCATGCGTGACGCAGACAATCAGTACGTCAATTTTGCCACCAAGCACGGCAAATACACGATTGTGGCAGATATCTATGTGCCGGACAGCGATCCGTCCGTCAATTTGGTCGGAACGATTTGGTATCCGAGCTGGAGCCACTCCGGCGGCTCGTATCGCTTTGGAACGGCCTCTGCCGGCGCATGGTCGAAAAACAACGCCTGTGCTTCCCATACGGTGTCGGGCGATGAAAATGCCATCATGATCTGGCAGATATGCGACTGGCGCGGCGCGGAGGAATATGCCGACGGCTCGTATTTCCTTCTCGACAATGTCCGGGTGTACTGTGCCGAAACCGTCGATGTCACCTATGACTTAAACCTGCCGGAGGGCGTGACAAAGGTTTACGACGCCATGAATTCCGAGTCTCTTGAAAGCATTCGCTACGGCGGCGGAGCTTCGTTTGACAAGACGGAGGATGCCGTAAAGGTCGGCGATGCCGTGCCGGAATTGTATCTGCCGGATTATTCCTTTATGGGCTGGGTGGATCAGGACGGCAACGCCATCGACACCTTCGCCCAAACCACAACCAAACTCACCGCACAATGGAAGCCGGTTGCACCGGGTCTTAACATCCTGACCGGCACAGCCGCCAAAGCCGATTTTGAAAGCGGAAGCCGCCGCTATATGCTTTGGGACGACAATTACAGCGGCACGATTGCGAAGGTCCCCGCAATCGGCAATGACTCGTCGCGTGCATTGCAGCTAACCGACATGGCACACGCCTACGAAAGCGGCGGTTATTATACCGCCTATACCTATCTTCCGGTATATATTCACAACGACCGCCCGTATACGCTTATATGGGATGCCTATACCAATCTGCAGACAACGGATATGCGCATCAACCTTTACCACATCTACGGCGAATGGCAGCATCAGTGGGTCGGTCTTGCTTCACAGTCCGAATGGAACAATATGGAGGCTTGGGCGACCAACCAAACCAATATCATGGCAAAGCTGGACGGTGTCCGCAACAAATATCTTGTGATGGAATACCGCTACAATACCGAAGCGGCCGATCCGGCATTTGATGTGTTTTTTGATAACCTTGCCGTTTATCCGCAATATAAAATCACCTATGTGCTGGCAGACGGTACGGAAGTATACGATTACGCACTGTTTGAGGCTGACGGCAAAACGTTCTTGACGGAATACACGCCGAAAGCGTCGCTGCTCGGCTCAAAACGTTATAAGCTTGCCGCAGATGCGAAAGAATCCTTCTCTGTTGACCGGCCGATTGCGCTTGCCAATGCCGATATCACGCTTTATGCGGTCACGGACAGCTATACGGTGGAAGCCGAAAACGTTTTCTCCTACCGTGCACCGAGCGAAGGCGTCAGTGCCGGCATCCGCTTTAAGGCCAATGTCAGCCAGATGGTTCGCGCCGATGCCGACGAATACGGCTTTATCGTGGCGCGGACAGCGAAGCTTGGCGAAGAAGAGCTGAAGTTTGGCTCAGACACAGCCGCAACCGTATACGCCGACGACGGAAAGACCTTTGTCGGTAAAACAGATGGCGGTGTGACGTATACAGGCGCGGTCAACTATAAGCCGGGCGCCATCAATATCACCTACGGTCCGGACAAAGACACGAACAACGAGCAGTTCTGCTGTATGCTTGTCGGCTTGGATAAACCGTATACCGAAGCCGGTGTCAATCATGAAAATCGCTATGATGTGCAATTCAGCGTTCGTCCGTATGTCATCATTTCCGGAAACATCTATTACGGCGATTGCTTGAACAAGAGCTATGCAGAAATCGCCATGGCGTGATGGGGAAGTGAGCCAAATGAAAAAGACAGTGTACCAAACGCCGAAACTTACCGTTATACTGCTTGCGGCAGAGGATATCCTTGCCGAATCCGCTTGCAGTGAGATCGAAACCGATCCCATGTTTGAGGACGAGTAAAGCGACTTTCTTTTGTGTAATATCCATTTATTTTGCCAAGCTTTTCTCTCCTTTTTGGCTTGGCATGAGGGAGTGCGGATTATCCGCACTCCCTCAATAGTTGTTGGCAGCCTTGAAAAGAGCATTTCGTGCTTTTCAAGGCTGTTTTTTCGTTGCGGCTATAGCGGCTTTTCCTGCAAGCAGTCCTGTAAGCCGTCAGTCCTGTGAGCCGACGAAGCCGCAAGCCGCCAGAGCTGCCCAGAGCGCCACAAGAGCCGCAAGCCGCCAGAGCTGCCCAGAGCGCCACAAGAGCCGCAAGCCGCCAGAGCCGCAAGCCAGCGCGCCGAAGCTGCAAGCTGCCGCCATTGGAATCGCAAGAACCGCAAGAATCGCAAAAGCCGCTTGCTTCCGTTACCGTGGAAGCTGAAATAGCGCGTCGCAGCCGGTGCTTATCACGACTGCGGCGTCGGAACCATATCGACTGCGGCACGCTTTTGCAAACAAAAACCGCCGCCCGGTATATCCGAGCGGCGGCTTTTGGTTGGGATTTTGCTTCTTATTCTTTGGGCACTTCGGTCACAATGACGTTGTCGAGAAGAAAACCGACACCGTGTTCATCGACCGGATTAGCATAGAAGGTAAACCGATCGTTTAAGCGGCTCTTGCTCTTGGAGCTGACCGTGAAATCGAAGGACATATGCGTCCATTCACCCTTGGTCGCATACGTGCGGGCCACACCGTGATCGTTGCCGGCAGCGTCGCTGTATTGGGCGTTGCAGATGATCTCTGCCCGGAAACCGTCGGAAATCTCCGTGTCATGACCGAGCGAATAAATCTGCACGTCGGCCTCCACATGATAGGTCGTGCCCGGTTTGTAATGCGCCGGATGGATCGCATAGACCCATTGCTTGGCAGTCGGGTCGGAGGGCATGACAAAGTAGCAATGGTTTGCAGGATTGAGCGGATCTTCGATAATTCCGTGCTTGCCGGAGGCGGTAAAGGCAACATTCGAGGTGTCTTCGGCGTCGCCGTTGGCAACGGTAAACGGAATCTCTTCTTCCTCTTGAGCAAGGCCGGAGTCCACATAATCCGGGTTTTCCACAAACCGCATATAATCGATGTCCATCGTACCGCCTGCATTGAACGGGTCAAAGCGGAGTCCGACGATCGTATCCTGCCATTTGGGCTGATCGGCCAGCGTATAGGTTAAGTCTAACCATTCGCCGCCCGAGGAATTGCCCGGCAGATAGAGAACGAGAATTTTGGATTCGCTCCAGGACGGGTCTTTGTTGGTGATGAAGTACAGGACAATCTGTTGCGCGCTTTCGGCATAATGCTCATACCGTACACGGCATTCGAACTTTGTATATTTGGCCGCCGGAAGCGAAACCTCTGCCAAATGCATCATCGGGTCGGCTAACTTTTCCTTGCTGATGGTGGTTAATGCCAAATGACCGTCCGAAACAAGCATATTCATCGAACCGGAGGTCCAACCCTCGGTATCGCCGTCAAGATTGAATTCGTAATCGCCCTCTTTGCGGTCAAGCAGCTTTGTAAAGTAGTCTTTTTGGTCGGTATCGATACAAACGGAACCGTTGTCGCCGACCGAATAGGTATAGCCGACGTCTGCGCAGATCCGTCCGAGCGGCAGCATGGGCAAACCGTCAAAGGTTGGAATTTTATAGCCGAGCGGCTTTATTTCACCGTCAAGCGTATAGCTGTCGGAACCGACTGTAAAGACAAGCGTGTGTTTCGTGAAGTTTAAGGTGAGCGTTTCGGTCGCTTTGTCCCAGACCGCATAGGTGTTTAGACGCAGATCCATGCCGAGCGACGGATCAAAAGCGGCAAGAATGTCGCCGTTTTCGGTCTTTTGATACGGCAGATTCATTTCGAAGGTCAAATCGTTTACCGTCATTTCCATAGAGCTTTCTTGGGATTTTGCCAAGAATTCCAACGACTTGATCTCCACCTCCACACCTTCCGCCGCAACCGGGTCAAACCGAATGCCGGTCAATAATCCTTCCCAGCCGAGAGCCGTACTCATGTCGAACAGGTACTCCTTCATCTCATCGCTGTCGGAGGTAACGACCTTGGCACGGTTTTCCGCATACCCGGGATTTTCCTCGGTGGAATAGAAAATCTGCATGACATTGCCTTTGGGGATCTTTGCGGTAACGCGGATGGCGGTCACATTGTCTACAATCAAACCGAAATCCACTTTGTTGATGGATAAAACCGGGTCATTGTGTTCGGTTTTGCCGCGTAACCCGTTTTCGTCGCGGATGAGCGTTTCGGCATCAAAGCCGCCGACGTCCATGCCCTCGACTGTGCCGTAATCGATTTGTGCCATGGTGATGAGCGAGGAGATGTCGGTGGCGGCAATATAAGATCCTTGCTTGCAAAGCCTGTGCAGATATTGCGGATATAAACGGTTGATGCGTGTGCGCTGTGCGGCACTCGGAACGGTGTTGAGGGATTCGTCCGCTTTCTCATCGGTATACGCTTCTCGAAGCACGTCGAGATACCGGAAGCCCTTTTCGTCGGTGGTCGGCATGATGTAGGTGCCCTCACCGTATTCGTTCCAGGTGGAGATCATTACAAAATTCTTCTGCCAATCCTCTTTGGCGTATTTCGGCAGGAATTCGTCCTTGACCCATTTCTGCGCTTCGATATAGGTTTCCTTGTCCATGAGAGGATACCGCACACCGTGCCATGGGACGCTGTTGAAGCCGGTCGAGATGGTCGGAACGGTGTAGACGGCACCTTGTTCGGCACTGCGTGTGTTGGCAATTTGGTTGACCTCAAGCTTGTAACCGGTATTGCCCCAGTTGTAGGCGTAGCAGCCGTCAAAGCCCATTTCGGCAAGAGCGTCGGTCGATTCGCCGCAGACAAGATAGATCATGCCGTCAAAGCCGATCTTCTTGACCTCTTCTTCGAGATAATCAAAGCATTCTTTGACTTTTGCGTTGCCGCCTAAGCGCGAGGAAAGCTTGTCCGCGCCAAACACGCAAAGTACCGGCTTGTTATCGATTAAAATATGCCGCGGATCCTTGAAGAAGTTTTCAATAAAATACGGCGCATAATCGTTTTTGAAGGAGTCAAAACTGCTTGGCGACGTGCCGTTTGCCACCTCCCAAATCGCGCAGAACTTGGACATATCGGAATACTTGGCGTTCATAAAGCCGTCGAACAGGTGGTTGCGTCCGAGGTTTTGCGGGCCGCCGTAGCTTGAAAAATAGATGCAGTATGCACCAAAATCGACGCCGTGTTCGACAAGATACTTGATTTCCCAGTCAGCCGTTTCGGGATTCTGCTCGTCATAGTAGCCGAGAACCGGCTCAACGTCGTCATATCCGGAGATGCAGTTCCAGCCGATGTGCGTGCCGTTTGTCCAAATCGAGCAGACATTCATACCGACCGTGTAGTTTTCTTCGCCTTTCGGAACGACCGGCTTCGGCACATAGTCGTCATGCTCACGCAGACGGAATACGCGGAAATCGTTTAAGGTCGGAACCGTTTCGGAGGCATTGGAAACGAGGATGTTGTCCGCCGAGGTGGCTGCTTCGGCAAAATTGACTTCGCCGACTTTGCGACCGTTGATTTTGATAAGCGCCTTTTGCGAATCGGTGTCGGCTTCAATACGAACGCGATACCAAAGGTTAGCGTAATAGTTTTCGTAAACCTTTTGCCCGTTCGCATAGAAATTCTTGTTGTCGGTGGTGAAATTCACGAGCGTCTTTGCGCCGCTGCGAAGCACATACGAAACACTTTCGGCTTTCGGCAGTAAGAAATACATTTCACCTACGACCGTGCCGCTGACGGGGTTGAACGACCGGGTTGCCGAAACGCCCTTCGAGAGCGTATCGTCGGTCGAGCCGTCGGATTTGACCCAACCCTTTGCCGTGTCAAGGTTGTCCTTGACGGCATAGTTGACATCAATGGAGGCCGCGCCGAGCGCAACGGTTGCCGTTTCCTTTTCGGTGGTGGCGAAGCGGAAATCAAGGATGTTGGTGCTGTCTCCGGCCGTTAACAGCGGAGAAAAGCCGCAGAGCTTGTCGTTGATATAGGTGACCGAACGGTTGTTGTCGAGGTCGATATCAATCAAAAAGGAAAACTTGCTTTCTTTATCGGCAATTTCATACAGAGCGGTGTACGATCCGTCCGTGTTCAGAATCTGCCATTTGCCGTCCGTGATTTCAAGATGGTAGACCGGCTGATTTTTGTTGTTGCGGAATTCAAGATAAACGCCGGCGGTGCTTGTCGTGGCAAGCGAGGTGTTTAGACGGAGCGTGCCGGTGGTGGTTTTGTTGAATTTGCGGATCATGGCTGTGCCGGCCTCTGTCGAAATATCCACAAGCGAGCTGTGTGAGGCGGTCGGATCGGTTTTGGGCGTTCCGCCGCGGTTGTCGTACACCCAACCGGAGTTGACGCCGTATTGCCCGTTGTCGTAGGACGAGGCGACCAATAACGCATACGCGTCGTCGTCGGAAATCTTGTCAAGCGTCTTGCTAAGTCGGTTTTCCGGCAACGCCACACGGTTGATGATGGCGGCGGCTTCGGCACGCGTGATGTTGTCCTCGGGACGGAAGTTGCCGAAAGAGTCGCTTCCCATGACAACGCCGGCCTTGTACAGTGTCAGAAGCTCTTTTTCGTAGGTCTGCTTTTCGGAAACGTCCGGAATGGCGTCGACACTGTTTTGTGCGGTGAAATAGCCCTCCGGCATGGCCTTTTCGAAAATAACGGCTACTTCATAGCGTTTTGCCGGACGGTCGAAGTTGTCGAACTGACCGTCGGTCACGAAGCCCTTGGACACGGCGTAGTTGACATACGGCGTGTACCATTCGCCGCCGGTGGAAGTGTCGATGGTTTCGCCGGCATTGATTGCCGCCGCACGGCTTGCCATGGTGATGGCTTCGGCCACGGTGACGTCGCCGTCCGGCGCAAAAAGACCGCCGCCCGTGCCGTTCATGAGGCCGAGCTCAAACGCGCTTGCCACTTCACTTGCATACCATTCGGTGTTCGGCACGTCGGTAAACTGCCCCTCGGTGTAGGTGCCGGTTTTGGCAAACGCGGCTGATGCCGATACCGTAAGTGCTCCGGCAAGCACCAGCCCGATGAGGGTTCTTTTGGATAAAAACATATGCTTCATCCTCTCCTTGCTTTTGCGGAAAATATATTCCTTAATTTTATTTTAGTATATAAAAAATGCCAAAGACTGTCAAGGCGATAACCGGACAACATTACGTAAGAATGTCCGATTTTGCTACTGTTCTTTGGCATATCTGACAAATCGAACGAACGGCGGCCTTTTGCGGGGAAGGCGGCCTGCCAATAAGCACGCCATGAGCCTTTTTTGACTCATGGCGTATAGGTTCTGCTATTTGGTTGTGATCGGAATGATTTTGACATCCTCCAAAGGTGCAAAAGACGAAAGATCGTTAAAGGAAAAGACCTTTACATATTCTGCATTCAGCCCAGATGAAAGTGTCAAAGAAGCTGTTTGCAGGCTGCCTGCCGGAATTTCGGAAATCTTGCAGGAGAGCAGCTTGCCGGCTGTGTCATATGCGGCGGCAAGTACGGCCGCCGTTTTGCCGTCAGCTTTACGTGTATCAAGATTAACAGATATGCGAATCTCGTTTTCGTTCAAACGCGCCGTGTTTTCGTAAACCGTTTCACCGTCATAACGAGCGCCGGCGGCAAGCACGATTTGTTTGCCGTCCGCTTGGATGTATTGCGGAAGCGCAGAAGGGTTATAGACGTTTTCGCTGTCCACCAACAGCATTCGGTGCGCATTGACAAAGCGTACATAGTCGGCACAGGTCGGATTCCACAGATCAATGTCTTTACAAGCCGCCAAAAAGCGATCGTAATCGGAAAAATTAAGGCTTTCGCCGTAAAACTCAAAAGAATGTCCCCAAACGGAGAATAGCGACAGCTTATTGGTTTCATACGCACCGTAAGCTTCGGCATAGGCCGTCAGGTGATCGCCGGTATTGGTGGGCATATGCATTTGATAAAGCGTAAAGGTCCAATTGTCCATAAAGCTGTCCGGCACGGCAAAGCTGCCGTTTTCTCCGGAACCGCGCGCATATAGATAATGCTCGCTTACATATTTGCACACACTTTTGCGTGTCGTTGGACGCGTATAGGGCCAGGCAAGGCCGTCAATGTTTGTTCCAAACAGCTTTTCAAGCTTTTCCTCGCCCGTGATAATATCGTCGATGCAATACTCCTCCGTATACAGATATTCGCCGGTTGACGAATCGGTCATATGCATCATCGGGTGCGTATTGGTGTGGCTTGCCACCTCATGTCCGGCGTAAATCTGCCGCACTTCGGCAAGCTCGGCTTCACTGTAATCGTCGAATGCACGTGCGATGATATTAAACGTACCGACAAAGCCGAATTTTCTTAAATGCTCGGACAGGTCTCTGTCTCCCGGCACATAAGCGTCGTCATAGCTGAACACAAGCGCTTTTTTGGTAAAGCCCGGATAAAATTCGGTATCCAAATCCTTGATTTTTCCTTCCTCCCACTTGGGATGGAAGGTCACGAAACCGTCGATTTTGACTTTGTCACCCGGCAGATAGGTGTTTGTTCCGTCTGTCCAGGCGATGAATTTTTTGTAATAGGTGTACGTGCATTCCGGAAGCGTCACATATCCGTTTGCATCCGGCAGAATACGCGAAATGAAGCCGACGGCGTCGTCTTCTTCAAAAAGCGCGGCGGCCGGTACATCCGGAATCAGGAAAATGCGCTCGACGCAGATGTTGACGCCTGCTTTGGTAAGAGCCGGGTCAAACCGCAAAGCCGTGATGTTTTTATAGGTGGAAGCGTTGCGCACGTCGCTGTAAATCGGAAAACGGATTTCGGACAGCCCGTCCGCGAAGGTGTAGGCGCGCACAACGCTCCGTTCCTCGCTGATGGTTTTTCCGTCAAGCTCTGTAAACAACTGGAACAGATCGCCGGTCGTCCCATTGTCCGAATCCGCTGAATACTGCACAACGGCAACATTGTATTTGCCTAACGGCGCAATGATCTGAAGACTGATCTTGGGGTCAATGCCGGTGGTTGTTGCACGCAGCACACCGCCTTGCACGGACAGATTGGTCAGTTGGTCAACAGAGGTCGAGCCAAGATATCCGTCTGTGTCGAAATTCCATTCATAGCCTTCGCCCCAGACCGCATATACCTCCATGGCTTTGGAAACGGTCGTGTTGTAAGGAATTATTTCCGACGAGTCGGCGGAGGATGACCATCCGTAGAAAATCAAGCCGTTTTCGTGTGTCGGCGTTATGGGCGAATACAGACGTTCGCCGGGATTGAGAAAGGAAACGCTTTTTGAATCTTCCGATGTATGATAGGTGATTCTCATGGTTTCCGCTTTTTCCCAAACCGCATAAACGGCGGTGTCTCCTTTGATGCATTCAATGCTTTCAAGCGGTTCTTTGGCATTCGGTTCGAGCGACCAACCCAGAAAACGGTTGTCTTCTTTGCTTGCCGTGTAAGCATCAAGCGAAAAGGGCATTCCGATTTGCGCTTCTGCGGGCTTCGGAAGCGAATAGGCGTTGCCTGCCGCATCCTCAAACGAAACCGCCGCGGTTTTATCCGCAATAAACGCCGCAAAATCCATACTCACCTTAATGCCGCGTTCATAGTAAAGCCCAACGCCGACCGAAACCTCTTTGACGTAGTTTTCGTTATAAATGGTGTTTGAACTGAAGTCAAAAAAGTACGTGACATAGATGCCGTCCTTGCCAAGACTCATTGAATAGCCTTTGCTGACCTTGCCCGACCAAAGACCCGAAACTTCGTTGCCATTTTCGTCCGCCGTGGCGATATAAACATGCGTCACCGGCTGATAGACAACGCCTTCGGGCATTTCATATTTGACGCGCATGACAAAATACGGATAATCCGAGCCTTTTATGCTTTTGGCCGGAGGAGCCAAATAGATGGTGTTATTGACCGCGTTGGTGACTCCCGTCCATTCGTCTCCGGCAAGAACTTGATCCGAAAGATTGGTCGTCCAACCGCAAGAGCCGTTTGTTTCGCTGAAATCATAAAGGAAATCCTTTGGTGCGTCAGCAAAGCATACTCCGAAAAAACATGCACAACAGAGCATTAGGATAGCTGCGAAAAAACATTTTGCCTTTTTCATGATGATTTGCTCCCTTTTTCGAAAAACATTTCTTATTTTTATTATATTTTAGTATAAAGTGCCAATAGCTGTCAAGGCGAGAATCAGACAACATTACACAAAAATGTCCGATTTCGCTACTGTTATTTGGCATATCCTATAAATGAATATAATAAGCGTCTCCAAAAGTCAGATGCTTTTGGAGACGCTTATCCTTTTACTTCCGGCTTTCACAGTTTTGCCCAAAAAGCTTTTCGTCGTACTCAAACGGTATATTCGGTCCTTCGGATCACATGGTCTTGAAACGGCGTATCCAGTTCATCAAAATAGCCGCTCCAACCCCAAACACGCACAATCAAATTCGGGTACTTGCCGGGATGCTTTTGCGCATCGATGAGCTTTTCGCGGTTGACGGCGTTTAGCTGGAGCTGGTGTCCGCCAAGCAAAATAAAGCTCTTGACAAGGTGCGCCACCTTTTCGACGCCATCCGGATTGCGGAAGGTCGTGTCATGGATCTCTAACGTGAGAGGGCCGCCGTTGGCGATTCGTTTTAGGTCAAATTTGGTGAAGGACTGAATCACGGATAAAGGGCCGGCAATATGCGTGGTGAGTGCCGGTGAAAAGTTGGTGGAGTAGGGCGTAAAGGCATATCTTCCGTCCGCGGTGGCACCGACCGTTTTGGCACAGCCAATGTACATATTCGCAGTTCCCGTGCCGGGACGGCAGATGCCGCCCGACGCGCTTTTCATGTTCTTCATCGCCGTGCAGAATGCGTCCATCAAGTCACAGGAAAGGCTGTCGACGGCATCGTCATTGTTGCCCATTTTCGGGCAGGTGCAAAGGTCGTGATGCAGGGCTTCATAGCCTTCAAAATTGGCGTCTAACGCACGAATAAGCTCTTTGGCGGTGACCTTTTTTTCATCAAACACCATTTGCTTGACGGCACACAGCGCATCGGCGGCGTTGGCGATACCGGCGCCGTGAATGCCGTAGTTGTTATATTTGGCGGCAAAAGCGGATTGATCCGTGCGTTTTTCGATACAGGGCTTGCAGAAAAGCGAATCGATGATGACCGGCATACGCGGGTCGTTGGTCAGGACATAGGCTTGAAGCCGTGTGCATTCGGCTTGGATTTCTTCTTTCAAATGACCGAAAAATTCCGCATAGGTGGCACTCGCTTCGCCATACTTGTAAAGACAGTCGTTCACGATTTTCGGAAAGTTGAACGTGGCGATATTCGGAACGTCCCTGCCGTCGGGAACGATAAATTCCCAACAAGCCGCAACGCTGTAATTGTACGCATCGGAGGGCGCATAGCCATAGCCGATCAACGCCGGTATCACCACGTCGTCGTTTGAGTATTGCGGAAAACCGAGTCCCATTTTGGTCATCTGCGTGCCGAGAAGATACAGCGAATCAGGTGTGTTTTTGTTGACGCGCAGGTTGATCTTCGGGTCGATGAGCGCAAGCTCCATGGCGGCTTTCAAGCAGATTTCGGAAAGTCCGTTGAAGCTTTCGCTGCCGTCCTCGCCTAATCCGCCGAGCATGAGACTCTGACCGTCGTCGCCGTCTTGGACGCTGTGGTACAGGTCGATGTCAAAATTGATGCTTATGAAAAATTCTTCGGTAAGCTCTAAAATCTCCTCCGCAGAAATGCCGCGAGCTAAATCAGCCTTGTAAAACGGAAGCATATAGCGGTCGAATCTTCCGAGCGTGATGTGCCATAAACCGGCAATGCGGAGTGCGAAAATCATGATTTTCATCATAACGAGCGCTTCATAGTAGCTTTGCGGCGCGTGGCGCGGCACTCTTGCAAGAGCTGCTTTCAGATCGCCGTCGGCGTCGTCGCGGTACTTGTCGCAAAGGCGATAGATTGCCGCAATGGCCTCTTGCGCGGCTCTCGTGAATTCGTTTTGTTCGCCGGTGCCAAGCTCGTTTCGAACCGCTTCAAAGCCGCCTTGCAGATAGATATCGTAGCTCGGCGCAAAGTTGCCGCTGCTCGTCATCGGGCTTTCGCTGTTATGGCGGTTAAAACCGATGCGGTCGCCGGGAAACAGGTTGGGCTTTTCGATATCCAATGCGGCGCAGAAAACCTCTGTATTGTGCTTCATTGACGTATCAAGAACGCCGACCGGCTCGCTTATGCGGTTTTTCTTGTATGCCTTGCTTTTCAAAAGTGCAAGGAGGGCTTTCACTCTTTCAGTCATGATACATTTCCTTTCATTATAGTCATTACAGGATTTTTAAGGTGATTTTGTGTTTTGCAAACAGCTCGACGGGCGGCGTGACCGGCGTATCCGGATTAAAATCCGGCGTATACGAGCGGCCGCAGAGCGCATATTTCGCGCCGGCAAGCTTGTTGTACGGCATGGCTTCGGCATAGTCGATTCCGTAAAAGTTCAAAATCCGGAGAATTTCCTCTACATTTTCATCGGTCGCCACGACCTCAGGAATCAAGGGGATGCGCACAAGAAAGCGTTTGCCGGAGGCGGCAAGCGTATCGAAATTCTTGAGAATAACGGCGCTGCCAACGCCCGTATATCGCTTGGCGTTTTGCTCGTCCATGACCTTCAGATCAAAAAGAAACAGACCCGCTTTGGCCAAAATCGCGCGAAATACCGCTTGATCGGCATAGCCGCTTGTCTGGACTGCCGTGTGGACGCTGCCCTTTAGCAGTGTAAGACACTCTGACAAAAATTGCGCTTGTACAAGCGGTTCTCCGCCCGAAAAGGTAACGCCGCCGTCCGTGCCGTAGAAGACCTTGTTCTTTTTTAGCTTTGCGCAAAGGTCTTTCGCTTCATATTCCGTCCCGCAAACGCGAATCAGATTTTTCGGACAAACGCTCACGCATTCTTCAATTAGCTCCGGTTTTCCGGTCGATTGAAGCGCGGCTTCCGTACACCTTCCGCAGTGCAGACATTCACTTGAATTACGCAGAACTTCCTTCTCGCGCGACTGTCCCTCCGGGTTGTGACACCAGCTGCACCGTAACGGGCAGCCCTTCAAAAAGACAGTCGTGCGGATGCCCGGTCCGTCAAATACCGAAAATTCTTCGATCGAAAATATCGTGCCTTTGCTCATACAGTCACCTCCCAAGTTCATTTTTACTATACCATATCGCACTTGACAAAGCAAGAAACTTGTTTTATAATAAAAGACAAAAGTTATCTTTTTCGAGGTGCTTCACATGCTTTTCTTTCAGGATGAGAACTCGGTTGAAAACTATGCCTACAACGCGTATATTTACGACCCGTGCGAATGGGAATACCATTTTCATAAAAACTATGAGCTTGTCTATGTCATGGACGGCGCATTGGAGGTGCTTGACGACGAACGACGGTTCACAATGAAAAAAGGCGCGTTTTCCCTGATTTTGCCGTATCATATCCATAAGCATCACACGCCGGATGCCGTCAAGGTCTGGATCGCGGTATTCTCGGCGGATTTTATCCCATCGTTCGATGCGTTTATGAAGGGAAAAGCCAACAAACACACGGTCTTTTACGCGGATCCGGCTGCCATGTCCTATATCGAACGGATTCTCGTGCCGGGTCGCCCGGAACAGTTTACGCTTCAGGCGGCACTGTATGCGGCTTGCGCGGCCTATGTGCAAAGCGGCGATTTTTACGAAAAGAGCGACAAAACAGGTGATCTGCCGTTTTTGATATTCGACTACGTCAAAAACAATTTCAAACGGGATATTTCCTTAAAAGAAATCGCCGCAGTACTCGGTTACGATTACCACTATCTTTCAAGAGTGTATCATCGGGTCTTTCACACCAATTTCCGGAATCTTCTGAACCAGTTCCGATGCGATTATGCGCTAAGCCTGCTGCGCGAAGGACTCCCGGTCACAAAAATTGCCATGGAGTGCGGCTTTGGCTGCGTGCGGACATTTAATCGGTGTTTTATCGCCGCTTACGGGAAATCGCCTAAGCAGATGTGCGGCGAATCGGAATGTTTGCCGACGGTGTGACTTTTTGAGGGAAAGAAAAAACGTGCAGCGCGGCAAAATACAGAACTGTTTCGTGTATTTTTTCTTGACAAATGCCGTTAAAGTGACTATACTTTTTGTATATGCGTTCCCGTGCGGAACCATCTATTTTTGCAGGAAAGGTCTCTTTATCCATGACGTTCGCTAAGCGTCTGTGCGCTCTTTTGCCGCTTGTTTATCCGAAGTTTTACACCATAGCCGACACCTTCGGCCACGAATTTGTGCTGCTTGCGAAAAGCGCGGGCGAGCTGCCGCCGGACGCATGCTTTTCCGTTCTCGACCGCACGGAATTCGAAGCCGAACGCAATTGCATTCAGCTGTTCGACCGCCTGCGCGGGGACGATTGCGCCGATGTTTTGCTTGCCGGAAAGGCTCTTGCGGAAAATCTGTTAAATGCATTGAAAGCGGCTTATCCCGAAAAGAAATTTGTCGTTACGCTCGAGATCAACCCCAAAACGGCGACCTGTATCCGCTTTCACCAGCTTTGGAACGGAGAAGAACCGTTTGTTTCCCAAACAGAAGAGCGGAAAAATACCGAAGTGCTGTCGTTTCAAGCATAAAATACCACTTTTCCAAATCAAAACAACATAAAACAACATCGATGACTTTGCTAAAACAACAAAAACACGACAAGAAAAAAGAAAAATATCTGAAAATCTCTTGACAAACGCCGCGTTATGCTTTATAATGATAAGCGTATAAGGATTCGTTCGGAAAATTCAAATGAAAGCGAAACGAATCAAAAAAGAAAGGATGGTCTACGCATGGACGAAAGAATGGTAAGCGAAATTGTTGCCAGTGTCGTAAAATCCATGGCTACCGCAAAGCAGGCACAAAAAGGTGTGTTTCAAACCATGACCGAAGCACTTGCGGCTGTCGATAAGGCGTATAAACAATATAAAGAATACAGCATCGAGCAGCGTGAAAAAATGATCGCCAAGATCCGCGAATTCACGCTTGCCGAAGCCGAAAATATGGCGCGCTTGGGCGTTGAGGAAACCGGCATGGGCCGCGTTGCCGACAAGATTGTCAAGCATCAGCTGGTCGCCAACAAAACACCCGGCACGGAGGATCTGCATCCCACCGCCTTTTCCGGCGATTGCGGTCTGACGCTTGTCGAAATGGCACCGTATGGCGTTATCGGCAGTATCACGCCGTCTACCAATCCCAGTGAAACCGTTATCTGCAACTCCATCGGCATGATTGCCGGCGGCAACGGCGTTGTTTTTAATCCGCATCCGCACGCCTGCAAAACCGCAAATTACGCCGTTGACCTTGTCAACCGCGCGATTTTGGAAGCCGGCGGCCCGGAAAATTTGGTCGTGACCGTCGAACATCCGACCAAGGAATCCTCCGATGAAATGATGCAGTCGCCGATCGTCCGTATGCTGGTCGCAACCGGCGGCCCGGGCGTTGTCAAGGCGCTTCTTTCGTCGGGTAAAAAAGCCATCGGTGCCGGTGCCGGAAATCCGCCGGTCATCGTGGACGATACCGCCGATATCGAAAAGGCGGCAAAGGATATTGTTGCCGGCGCAAGCTTTGATAACAATCTGCCGTGCATTGCCGAAAAGGAATGCTTTGCGTTTGCGAACATTGCCGATGATCTCATCAAATATATGACTCAGAACGGCGCGTACCTTATTAAGGGCGAGCAGATCGATAAGCTCGTTAAAACCTGCCTTATCGAAAAGAACGGCAAATATGTCATCAACAAGGATTGGGTCGGCAGAGACGCTTCCAAGTTCTTAGACGTACTCGGCATCAAGTCCGACGCACGCCTTGTCATCTGCGAGGTGCCGGAGATGCACCCGTTTGTGCAGGTTGAAATGATGATGCCGGTGCTCGGTATCGTTCGTGTACATAACATCGACGAAGCCATTGCAATGGCTGTCAAGGCCGAACACGGCAACCGCCATTCGGCACATATCCATTCCAAGAACGTCGATCATTTAACGCGCTTTGCAAGAGCCGTTGAAACGACCATTTTTGTGAAAAACGCACCGAGCTATGCCGGAATCGGCGCAGGCGGCGAAGGCTATACCACCTTTACGATTGCAGGCCCGACCGGCGAAGGTCTCACGGCGGCACATTCGTTTACGCGTTCAAGACGCTGCGTGCTGGTGGACGGACTGCATATCGTCTGATTTTAAGCAATTTTTCCCCTTGTGGAATTTGAGGTAGAAACTGCATGAAAGCATTAGGAATGATCGAGGTTTACAGCTTTACGACAGCGGTAACCTGCGCGGATATCATGGCAAAGACGGGCAATGTGCGCGTGATTGCGTTTGACAGAAACCGTCCGTTTGCCAAAGGATTTCCCGTGCCGCTGATTATGGCTGCCAAGATCGAGGGCGATGTCGCGGATGTGCGTGCATCCGTGGAGGCGGCAACAGCGTATGCCAAATCCAAGGGACATTATATCGTATCGCACGTGATTGCCAATCCCGGCGAGGATGTCGATAAAATGGCGTACTTAAACGATATCAACCGGGATAAATTCAACAAAAAAATGCCGAAAACCTTCCGCGACGTCGAAACGCCGACGTTTACCGGCGATAATGCCATCGCACTTTTGGAGGTGGAGGGGCTTGTCGCATCGGTTGACGGACTTGATGCCATGTTAAAGGCGGCGGAGGTGCGGCTTGTCCACACGGAAAAACGGCTCGGCGGACGCCTTGTCACGCTGATCGTCGCCGGAAAGGTGGACGCGGTCACAAGCGCTCTTGAGCACGGTGAAAAGGCGGCAGAACCGCTCGGCAAGGTGTACGGCACCAATATCATCGCAAATCCCCACCCGGAGGTTCTGAAATTCTTCGATATGGCACAATAAGTGTGCGGCATTCCCGTATTTGCAGCAACCGCTGTAACGGGCAGTCATTCTTTTCGAAGATTTTTCAGACAAATCAAAAAATGAAAAAAGGCGGTATCAGCCATGTATGATGAAAAAACCATCGCCGAGGCGGTCAAAAAAGCACTTGACGAGCTTGCCTCCGGCGACGATAAACAGATAAAGATCGGTGTTTCCAACCGACACGTGCATTTGTCCCGCGAGGATTTGGATACCCTGTTCGGCAAAGGCTTTGAATTGACCAAGAAAAAAACGCTGATGGGGCGCGAGTTCGCATCGGAACAGCTTGTAACGCTGGTCGGGCCGTCGTTGAAGACGATTGAAAACGTCCGCATTTTGGGCCCTGTCCGCAAACATACCCAGGTCGAAATATCGCGTACCGATACGTTTGTTTTGAAGGTCAGTCCGCCCGTGCGCCCGTCCGGTGATATCAAAGGCTCGGAAAAAATCGTCATTGTCGGGCCGAAAGGCGTTGTGTACCTGAACGAAGGCGTTATTATCGCTAACCGTCATATCCACCTTACGCCGGAATATGCCGAAAAGCACGGTATCAAGGACGGCGATTATGTCGATGTCATGGTAAGCAGCATTAAGCCGACCAAATTTTTCGACGTGCAGGTGCGTGTGCGCGACGACTTTAACGTCGAAATGCATATCGATACCGACGACGCCAATGCCGCAGGTCTCAAAAACGGCGATTTGGTGACGATTATTAAGAAGTAAAAAAAGCAGAGCGACAGTTTTTGAACTGCCGCTCTGTTTTTTTGCTGATGTCAATAGATATACGGATTCGGTTCCCATTCTTCTATCGTTTGAATATACGGCAAACCATCCTTAAAGATGAACCGGGTGCGCGGCCAATAACCGCCGGCACCTTGCGTAGCGAAAGAAACCGTAAAACCGGTTTCATCAAATGAATACAGATAATGCTGATAGTCGGAGTATAAATATGCGCCCATTTGCCATGGAAGAATTTTGTCGTTTACTGCCTTATACAGCTTTCCGTTGTATTCAAAAAGTGTGCCGATATTGTATTGCCCGGATTGAATTTTTCGCATATACTCTTCCCAAAAGTCGTCAGACATGAATTCGGCATAAAACTGGCGTAACTCCTCTATACTGTTGAAACCGCGATATTCAAATGCTTCATAAACGCTTGGTGTGCAATCTGCGGCAAGACGGCGATAGTTTGCGGCTATATCCGGTTGACCATTGTCGATGACGATTCCGCGCATACAATTATTTGTATTGTATTGATCGCTATACTCGGTAAATTCGGCCGGAATTAACAGTTTAATCTTTGACAGATCATTTGTCTCAGCGCCTTTTTCGAGAAAGATAGCATGGTTTTCTATATACCCAAAAGGCATATATCCGTTGCTTGTCAGACTTACTAAAAATTCCATAGAGGCACAGATGCGGTCGAACATACCTTCTGTAAAGATGACTACGGCATTGCTTTCCTCGCTCCAATCGACATGACATCCAAAGCTTTCGGCAATGGCTCTGACCGGCACGTACACGCGGTCGTTGATGAGCTGCGACGGGCAGGGTGTATCTTTGTAAACAGAATCTCTGTACACACCGTTTTGCCCGACAAACAGCTTTATTTCTGTATCGCGTCGGTTTGCTGTCACACACTGTTTGTCACCATCCCATGCCACCTCTGCACCGAGCGCTTCAAACACCGCGCGCATAGGGACAAGCGTGTTGCCGTCGATGATAGTCGGCGGCGTGTCAAAAGCGATTTCCTTGCCGTCCAGATTGACGCGTATTTGCTCATTTGCCGCCGCTCCGAGCGTGAGTATGGAAAGTATTGCCAAAATCAAAAGGTTTTTTAAGACTTTTTTCATATGTTGCACTCCTATTCTATTTGGTTAATCAGCGTCCTCTAACATGAAGGGAACACCGTTTTTAAAAATATAACGTACTTTCCAATCAAATTCTCCGCTGGAAATTGCGCCCAATTTAAAGGTGGCTGTAAATCCAGTCTCGTCAATTGTATTAACGATAAAGGAATCTGAACATACAAATGCTCCGCCGGTGAAACGCCAAAATTGTGAGGATGTAAAGGCCTTATATAACTTTCCGCCATACTCAAAGTATTGTAAGTTCTTAGCTTGTTCCGCCGTTTGTTTTTCCGGCTCAATCAATTTGTCAAAGAACATTTCGGCCATATATTCAGCGTAAAATTCGCGTAATACTTTTATGCTGCTGAAGCCGTTGATTTCCCATGCTTCGTAGACGCTTGCAGAACTGTCAGCTACAAGATTTCGGTAATATTCAGCGATTTCCGGAGAATCATTATCGGCAATGATATATCTATTATCCCATTCATCATCAATGGCATAGAAATACGGCGTATATTCGTTTGGAATCAACAGCTTGATTTTTGATAAATCCCATTTATCTGCGCCTTTTTCGAGAAATACAGAGAAAATATCCTTAAAGTCGTAAGGCATGGTGTTGATGTTTGATAGGGAGGTTCTGTAATGCATTGTATTGTAGATCCGACTGCTCATGCTTTCCGTAAAAATTGCTACGGCATTGCTTTCCTCGCACCAATCGACATGACATCCAAAGCTTTCGGCAATGGCTCTGACCGGCACATACACGCGATCGTTAATGAGCTGCGACGGGCAGGGCATATATTTGTAGAGATAGTTTCGGTACAAACCATTTTGCCCGACGAACAGCTTGATTTCCGTATCGTACCGATTGGCCGTCACACATTGTTTTTCATCATTCCACTGAACCTCTGCACCGAGTGCTTCGAACACCGCGCGCATGGGAACAAGCGTATTGTCATTAATGATAGTCGGCGGCGTGTCAAAAGCGATTTTCTTGCCGTCTAAATAGACGCGTATTTGCTCGTCAGCCGCTGTGCCGAGCGAGAAAAGGCAGAACACAGCAAGAACAAGCAGACTTTTCCAAATTCGTTTCATGTCAAAAGCTCCTTCGTTTTTTATTTTATTATACCATAACCGGCCACCCCTTTTCAAGACAAATACGAAATTATTATAAAATAAATAATTCATAAAATAATATCAGATATTCGATTTTTGTTCACAAAATTGACTGCGTTTTTGTACATATTCCATTCGCTTCGGCACAGTTTTATAAAATCCATTTGATTTTTTCACATTCCCATGTTACAATAGAAAAAAACATTCCCGAAAGGATGAACCACAATGCGAAGCGATACTGTAAAAAAAGGCGCGGAGCGTGCTCCCAACCGCAGCCTGTTTTATGCCATGGGTTATACAAAAGAAGAGTTAGAGCGACCGCTTATCGGCGTCGTTTCGGCACACAGTGAAATTGTGCCGGGTCATTTCCACCTGGATAAAATTGCCGAAGCCGTCAAGGCCGGTATCCGCATGGCAGGCGGTACGCCGATCTTAGTGCCGGCAATCGGCGTGTGCGACGGCATTGCCATGGGGCATGTCGGCATGAAATATTCGCTTGCCAGTCGTGAGCTGATTGCCGACAGCGTTGAAACCATGGCGATGGCGCATGGCTTTGACGGCCTTGTGCTTGTGCCGAACTGCGATAAGATCGTTCCGGGCATGGTCATGGCGGCGGTGCGTTTAAATATCCCGGCTGTCGTTTGCAGCGGCGGCCCGATGCTTGCCGGTAAATACGATGGGGAAGAGGTCAGCCTTTCCAAGCTGTTCGAAGCGGTCGGTGCGTACAAGGCAGGCCTTATCGACGAGGCAAAGCTGCACGAATGCGAGACCGGCGCATGTCCCGGCTGCGGCAGCTGTGCCGGCATGTACACCGCCAACAGTATGAACTGCCTTTGCGAAGCGGTCGGTATCGCGCTTCCCGGCAACGGTACCGTTCCGGCGGTCAGCAATAAGCGTATGATCTTGGCAAAATACGCCGGCATGGCGATCATGAAGCTGGTCGAAAAGAATATATGCGCACGCGATATCATCAACGAGAAATCCTTGAAGAACGCGCTTGCGTGCGATATGGCGCTCGGCTGCAGCTCCAACAGCGTGCTGCATCTTCTTGCCATTGCCAACGAAGCCGGCGTTCCGTTCGACTTGAATCTTTTCAACCAAATGAGCGAAAAAGTGCCGAATCTGTGCCACCTTGCTCCGGCAGGCAAAACGCATATGCAGGATTTGGACGCGGCGGGAGGCATTCCGGCGGTTCAGGCGGAGCTGCTTCGTGCCGGTCTTATCGATGGCACCGCTCTCACCGCCACCGGAAAAACGGTTGCCGAGAACATCAGTGGCGCGCATATTCTCGATACCTCTAACATTCGCCCGATTGACAATCCGTACAGCAAAACCGGCGGCATCCAGATCCTTTGGGGCAATATCGCCAAGGACGGCTGTGTGGTCAAGCGCAGTGCCGTCGCACCGGAAATGCTAAAGCATTCGGGTCCGGCACGTGTGTTTGACAGTGAGGATGAAGCAATTGCGGCCATTTACGGCGGCAAGATCGTAGACGGCGACGTGGTCGTTATCCGCTACGAAGGCCCGGTCGGCGGACCGGGTATGCGCGAAATGCTCAACCCGACCAGTGCGCTTGCCGGCATGAAGCTTGACAAAACGGTGGCTCTCATCACCGACGGACGTTTTTCGGGTGCAAGCCGCGGCGCGTCCATCGGACACGTTTGTCCGGAAGCTGCGGCAGGCGGTGAAATCGGTCTTATCGAAGAGGGCGATATCATCGAAATCGATATCCCGGCGGCTTCCATCAACGTGAAGGTGTCGGAGGAGGTTCTTGCCGAACGAAAGAAGCACTACGTAAAGCCCGAACCGAAGATCAAGACCGGTTGGCTTGCACGGTATGCGAAATTGGTGGACGGTGCGAACAAGGGCGCCATTATGAAAAACTAAAAAACCGAAACGAGAAAAACGGAGCTGTGCCAAGGTGTGTGCGGCTCTGTTTTTTGTGCATAAAAATCCGCAAAAATGCTTTTTTCGATTGACTTAACCGAAAAAATGTGCTACAATAAACCTATCCGAAACTGCCGAAAAAGGGGATAAGTACCATCAAACCGCATGGAAACGTTGTGCTTTGCGCACTGGATTCGCAGTATGTGCATACCAATCTCGCCGTCCATTCTATCAAAAGCTACGCCGATAAACACGCGCACGGTTTCTCCTGTCAGATTTTGGAGGGCACGGTCAACGAGCCGCCGGAACGTTTTTTTGACGCGCTTTGCGAAACAAAGCCGGATATTGTCGCGTTTTCGGCGTACATCTGGAACATCCGCGAAATAAACTTGCTTTGCAAGCGTCTGCGCCGGGAAAAGCCGCATGTGCCGATTCTTCTCGGCGGTCCGGAGGTCACCTTCAATCCCGAACCGTACCTTGCGGACGGGCTATGCGACTATGTCCTGTGCGGCGAGGGCGAAATCGCCTTTACGAAGCTGTGCGACGCGCTGCTTGAAGGCGAAGCTCTTCCGGAAGGCTTCGGCATTGCCTATTTTGACAAAGCCGCTCGGAAAGCGGTGCTTCCCGAACCGGTCGTGTGCGAAAATTTGGCTGAGCTTGAAAGCCCCTACACGCCGGAATATTTGGCAAAGCTGCCCGGACGGATCGCGTATATGGAATCGTCGCGCGGCTGCCCGTTTACCTGTGCGTTCTGCCTGTCGGGCGCGTGCCGCGGCGTGCGGAATTTTCCGATGGACTTTGTCAAGCGTGCGATCCTTCTTCTTTGGCGCAGCGGCGTAAAGACCGTCAAATTCATTGACCGCACCTTCAATGCCGACCGTAAACGAGCCGAAGAAATTCTTTTGTTTATTCTCGAAAATTACCCGAACGAGCCGTCGGTCAGCTTTCATTTTGAGGTTGCCGCCGACAAGCTTGCACCGACGACGCTTGCGCTTCTCGAACACGCGCCGCGCGGTTTATTTCAGTTGGAAGCCGGACTGCAGAGCTTCAACCCGAAGACGCTCGAAGCCGTGGCACGGCACACCGATCTGGAAAAGCTCTGCACCAACGTCCGGCACTTGCTTGCTTCGGGCAATGTGCATATCCATGTTGACCTTATCGCCGGGCTTCCGTATGAGGGCTTCGATAGCTTCCGCGACAGCTTTAACAGGGCGTATGCATTGCAGGCGGATATGCTGCAGCTTGGGTTTTTGAAGCTGCTATACGGCAGTGCGCTGCGTGAAAGCGCGGACGAATATGCCTATGTGTTCGATGAAAATCCGCCGTATGAGATCCGCTCGACGGCGTGGCTGACCGAAGCGGAGATGAACGAGCTGCATAAGGTGGAAAATGCCTGCGACCGGCTGCACAACTCCGGCAGGTTTCGCAAAACGCTGGAATATGTTCTGCAAAGCACCGGCTTGATGCCGTTTGACCTGTTTCTTGCGTTCGGCGCAAAACCGACAATGCCTCTCGACGAATATACCGCGCTTGCACGCGGCTTTTTCGCGTCGCTTGACGGCGTCGATAGGGCGGTGTTACGCGACAAGCTGTGCCGCGACCGACTTGCGTCCAACCGTTCCGGAAGATTGCCGGACTGCTTAAAAATCAAAGATACACGCCTTGCCGCGGTTACGGCGGCGCTCGGTGCGATGCCGCTTCATGCGCCGAAAGAGCATATGCGGCGCTCCGTGTGCTTGTTATACAGTGAAAAACTCGTCGTGTATGCCGATTATCCCATGGATTCGGCGGCAAAGAACCGCTTTGAGGACGGCATAGAGCTGCACGAGCTGCCGTTTTCTGCCTTTGCGGCGTTATCTTTATAGGAAAAGGAGAATCAACATGACAACCCATGATTTTGTGCCGGAAAACGGCGTGAATGTCCTTGCCTTCGGCGCAGACCCTTCCGGACTGACCGACAGCCATGCGGCTTTTGCAGAAGCGGCGGAGGCGGCAAACCAAAAGCATTTGCCGATATATATTCCGACAGGCCTCTATACTTTGGAAAGCACGTGGCTTTTGCCGTCGGAAACGACGGTTTTTGCCGAAAAAACGGCACGTATCAAGCTCGGCGGCGCACGCCGAAAGAGACGCGGCGACTTTCTTGTTTCCAACGCCGATCCGGAGAAAGGAAACAAGAACATCGCAATTTTCGGCGGCGTTTGGGACGGAAACAATACATCGGTCAACAACGCAAAGCCTGATCTGTTCGATAAAAATGGCTATTCCGGTGCGGTGCTCAATTTTTCCGGCGTGGAGCAGCTGAGACTTTCGGGGCTTGCGGTCGCAAACTCGGTCACCTACAATATCCGCATGACGCGGATCGAAAACTTCGAAATCGAAGATATCGATTTCGTCAGCGACGCGTTCGGGCAGAATCAGGACGGACTGCATTTCGGCGGCGGGATTCGAAACGGCCGCGTGAAAAACATCCGTGCACTGTCGAACGGACAGACCAACGACGATTTGATTGCCCTCAACGCCGACGATTCGGTCGAACGTGTGGAAAATCTGGATCTTGTACGCGGTGTAATCGAAAACATTACGTTTGAAAATCTGTTTGCCGAGAACTGCCACACGGTGCTTCGCTTTTTGAGTGTGACCGCACCCATAAAGAATATCCTTATCCGCAATGTATACGGCGGTTACCGGTGCTATGCCATCAATCTGGACGGCGCCAGATACTGTCGGACGCCGCTGTTTGCCGAAGCCGATTTTCCGAACGGCATCGGCGCGATCGAAAACGTGCTTATCGAAAATATGCTCTGCCGCGAAACGGGAACCGGCGGCAATCCGGCCATTTGCCTTGAATCCGGCGCAAAGAACTTCCGCCTGAAGGATTTCCGGCTGACCCAAACCTCCGACGCACCGGCTCTTATCGCGAAAAATTTGGTGCGCACTTCGGTTGCGGCAAACGGAGACGTCCATACGCTCGAAAGCAAGAGCGAACGCCTTGAATTTGCAGATTTTACCGACCTTTCGGTCGAAACAGCTTTATAAACAAGAGAAAGAGAGATCGTATGACAGAAAAAGAGATCGGCGAGATCCGCCGCCGTTTCAATCCCGAAAAGACCGGCATCACGCGTGTGCGCGGCTGCTATGTCAGCGAAAAAAAAGAGATTGTTTCGGAGTTTGACCAATCGTTTGTCACCATGTCGCAGAGCGAATCGGAGGAAATGTTGGCGGTTCTTAAGCGAACGCTTTCCGGCAAGCTCGGCAAGAATTTGCTTGATATCGAATTTTCGGCAAACCAAGTCGCCTCCGGTGAAAAGCAGCAGCTTTTGCTGAAACTGCGCGACAGCGAGCTGGCCGACGATGAAGCCGTTCGTGCGCTGTTTGAGAACATCCGCGAACATACCGGTATCGAGGGAAATTACATCATTTTCCTTATCTGCGATAAGTATGACGTATTTTCCTATTCCGCCGACGGCGAAAAAGAACTGGATTCTTCCTCCATGTTTACCTACATTCTGTGCAGTATCTGTCCGATAAAGCTCACCAAACCGGCACTCAGCTATTATTCGCATGAGAATAAATTTCACAGCGTCATGTCAAATTCGGTGGTTTGCGCGCCCGAACTCGGCTTTATGTATCCCGTGTTTGACGATCGCACCGCCAATATCTACGGCACGCTCATGTATACACGAAATACCGCCGACAGCCGCGATGATTTTGCGGACAACGTCTTTGACTGCACCGTTCCCATGCCGGCGGCACGTCAAAAGGAGACCTTTGAGAACATCGTCGGCGAAACGGTTGCAGGGGATTGCGATTTTAACACCGTGCAGGCGATTCACGACGAGCTTTGCGGCATGATTGCCGAATATGAGGAAACAAAGGATCCCGAACCGCTCATGCTGTCCGGCAAACAGGTCAAGACCGTGCTTGCCTCCTGCGGCGTGGCGGAGGATAAGCTTGCCGCATTCGAACGCAAGTACGAAGAAGAATTCGGTGAAAATGCCGAGGTGCGCCCGCAGAATTTAGTGGACGTCAAGCAGTTTCAGGTGCGCACGCCGGATATTGTCATCAAGGTAAGTCCCGACCGCAGCGATCTTATCAAAACGCAGATCATCGACGGGAAAAAGTATATTATGATTCGCGCCGAGGACAATGTCGAGGTCAACGGCGTACCAATAAAAATCTTATAAAAACGGCGGCAGGTCCGCCAATGGAGGTATCCGCCATGAGTCACGTACATATTCCGCGTATTCCCGAAACCGAGCCGCTTTCCGGCGATTTCACCTTTACCGCCGACGGCGAGAACGTGCCCGTCAGACGCGTGCGCGTGTCGGCCATGCCCTTTAACACCTGGTGGCCGGGTCATCAACGCCCGGAAAACCAGACCGAGTGGGCGTCCTATGTCAATTTTTCGCTTTCCGGCAAAACGCATATCGAAATTGATTTTTTGCCGCGCCCCGTTTGTCGCGCCGAGATTCGTCCGACGGCATTCGGAATCACGCCGAGCATTGACGGACGCAGAATTTCGTTTGATTTGGATAAGCCGTGCCATTTTACGGTCGAGGTCAATGGCTTTCACGGTGCGCTGCACGTGTTCGTGAGCGAACCGGAACGGTATGACGTGGATATCCGCGACCCGAAAACGATCTATTTTCCTGCCGGCGTGCATAAGCCCGGCCTTATCGAGTTGCATTCCGGCGAAACGCTGTATCTTGACGAAGGCGCGGTGGTATACGGCTCGGTGTTTGCCAAGGATGCTCAAAACATCCGTGTTCTCGGACGCGGCGTCATCGATTCGTCGCCGTTTGTGCGTGCACAAGAGTATACCGGCGAGGGCAGACCGGGCGAAGAGGTCCTTGAGGCATTGCGTGCAAGGAACGTCGGCGGCGGCATCGGAAACGTGCTTATGCGCGATTGCAGAAACGTGCTGATCGACGGCGTGATTTTCCGCGATCCGCCCGAATGGTCGTATAATATCTACCATTCGGAAAACGTGAAGATTCACGATGTAAAGCTCATCGGCTTATGGCGGTACAATGCCGACGGCATCGATATTTATCTCGGCAAGCACTTTGAAATATCCGATTCGTTTATCCGCTCATTCGACGACAGCATTGTGGCGCGCGGCGCGTGCGGTGCGGCCGACGAGGATGCGTTTGAGGATATGAATGTCCATAACTGCGTTTTGTGGTGCGACTGGGGAAGAGCCATTGAGCTGTGGACCTCGGAACGCCCGGCACATTTGAAAAATATCGTTTTCCGCGACTGCTATATCCTGCGCACGGCACATGTGGCCATCGATTTGCAGATCTACGGCAGCGGCATAACGCGCATGGAAGATATCCTTTGTGAAAACATCCATGTCGATACCGACCGTCCTGCCGACCATCCGGTGTATCAAAAGACCGACCTTCAGGTTTACGACGGCGCAGCAGCGGACGATTATCTGCCGCTTCTCATTTTTATCGGCAATGCCTATAAATTCGAAATTCCGCAAAACCGGCTGGGCTTTACGCCTGACGTTGTGTTTAAGAACATCACGCTTTGCAACATACGCGTGAATGCGCACCGTATGCCGCAGAGCATCATCAAAACGCTTGACGGCTATATGCGCACCGAAAACGTGAAAATCGACGGCGTATACTTAAACGGCAAACGGATGGAGAATGCCGGGGAAATGAATCTCGATGCGCCGGAAGGCTCTTATCAATTGCTGTAAACAGAAACGTCATAAAAACGCTCGGACACAGGCTTGTTCGGGCGTTTTTTATGAAAAGACGGTATTGTTCCATCATAATACATTTACAAAATCTCCTTGAAAGCGACGTATCGGAACGCTATAATATATGCCAAAGTTTTAATAAAAAGGAAGTTAACCCATGAGTTACGAATATAAGTTTTCCTCCAAAGCCGCCGGAGACAATACCGGTATTTTCGCACGTCTCACACAAAAGCGCGATGAGCTTCTTGCCGCCGGACGAAGGGTGTATAACCTGTATATCGGCACACCCGATTTTCCGACGCCGGAACATATCGTCCGCGCCGTTTCGGAGGCAGCCGCAAAGGCGGAAAACTTCAAATATGCCTTGACCGACCTTCCGGAGCTTGGCGAGGCATTAACGGCCTATTATCAAAAACGGTACGGCGTAAAGCTCGAAAAGGATGAATTCACCTCGGTCAACGGCTCGCAGGACGGCATCGGGCATTTAGGCCTTGCTTTGTGCGACCCGGAGGACGTTGTTTTACTGCCCGATCCGGGGTATCCGGTATTTTCAGCCGGCGTGAAGCTTGCCGGTGCAACGATTTATTACTATAAGCTGCGCGCCGAAAACAAGTTCTTGCCGAACCTTGCCGAAATTCCCGAAGAGGTATTGCAAAAAACGCGGTATATCCTGACCTCGTATCCGTCCAATCCCTGCGGCGCGGCAGCTCCGAGGGAAATGTATGAAGAGCTGATCGGCTACGCCAAAAAATACAATTTTTACATCGTGAACGACAACGCTTACAGCGATATCATTTTTGACGGCAGGGAAGGGTATTCGTTCTTATCCGTGCCGGGTGCGAAAGAGGTTGGTATCGAATTTTTCTCGCTGTCCAAATCGTTTGACACCACCGGAGCGCGAATTTCATTTGCCGTCGGCAACAAGCATATCGTTAACGCCATCAAGACCATTCGTTCGCAGTATGACTTCGGTATGTTTTTGCCCATCCAATACGGCGCGATTGCGGCGTTGACCGGCGAGACCGAAAGTGTCAAGGCACAGTGCGCCGAATACCAGCGGCGGCGTGATGCGCTTTGCGGCGGCTTCCGTAAAATCGGCTGGGACGTGCCGGATTCGGAAGGGACGATGTTTGTCTGGGCACCGATCCCGAAATCGTATGCGTCTTCCGAAGAATTCTGGGAGGCTTTGATCGACAAAACCGGCATTCTCTGTACGCCCGGAAACGCCTTCGGACCTGCCGGAGAGGGCTATGTGCGCTTTGCCCTGGTCAAACCGGCTGAAGAACTTGCCGAAATTGCCGCACTGGTCGGCAAGAGCGGACTTATTCGGTAGAATTGACAATTGAAAGTTGAAAATTGAAAATTAGGGAAGACGGTTTTCAATCGAAGCTTTGTGCGCTGTTTCGAGGTTTGCAGAACCTCGAAGCTCCCTGCGAAGGGGACGTTTTTACGTTCTTTTTGCGTCGTGCAAAAAGAACCAAAAAGCACGCTCGGACGTGCAAAAAGTTGCCGGTGGCAATTTTTTGTGCGTCGGAGACCGCCGAAACAGGGAGAATTGCGAACGGACGTGAGCAAGGCGACCATGTTTCAAGGAGATTGAGGCTTGCGAGCCTCTGGACTCCGGGGACGATTCAAAGCTCTGCCGAAGATTTTTTTGATAAAATTTCCGTCGGCTCATGTCGAAACCGCTTTTCCCACAAAACGGCGGCGAAAAGGCTTTGAATCGGTGCGAAAGGATTACCGTAGTGCAGACGCAAGACTGATATTTTTCGAAAAAGAAAAGGTGTACTGCAAGCTCACAGTAGTTTTTTACGGATAAAATTTGCAGTTGCTCGTTAGCTTTGGTGCAGCGGTAAATTGGATTTTCCTGTGCTGAAAAAAAGCTTTTCTTTATCGGTTGGCTTTACATGAGCTGAAAATACAGCCCTTTTTAGCAAACAAACAGCTTTCTTTTGCACAAATCTTTCCTTTTTCCCATCCAAAGCAATCCTTTTCCACCCTCCATCTCCCATTTATACCACCCTTAACCTACTGTTTGCAAAGAACACAGCCGTTCTTTTGCTGTTTGCTCTAACTCCTTACGCTGTAAAGCCGGAACCTCGCACCGATTCAAATCATTGCCGGCGATACCCGGCAAAGTTGCAATTCCCGGCATCGCCGGTTACCTGATGAACGCCGGTTGTTTTTTGCAACAATCACGTATCGACCGGAGATTTGAATCGTCTCCCGGGAGTCGAGAGGGCCGCAGCCCTTCGGGTACTTTTGGTTCTTTTCGTACAAGCGAAAAGAATAAAATCGTTTTCTTGCAGGAAGTTTCGAGGTTTTCCAAACCTCGATTCAGCTCACCGCAGTGACATCTTCGCACCGCAACAATTAAAACCTTTTTAGGGAGATTCGAGGTTTTGCAAACCTCGAATCAGCACACAAAGATAAAAACTTCGTGCAATCCAATTAAATCCTTCCGCCGCCCTTGGCGACATTCTACGGCGGCATTCTGCGGCGGCACAGCCGCTTTTCGGTTGCCTGCGGCAACCGGCCGCTTGTGCCGACAAAAGGAAAAATCCCTCAGACAAATGTCTGAGGGATTTTTGGTGAACCGTCAATAATTAAATTCGAACCTTTTCCTGCTTTCACACGATAGGTTTTCGGCTCGTCTCTACGCAAATTATACAGTGTTGTTATGCGGAATCCGTCCGGTTCGTCCCAAACTGTCACCGAATTTATAAGCAAATCTATCACTTGACGGCAGAAATCCGGATCGTTAATATCCCCTTTCGAAAACTTTGAAAGCCACCACACAACTTGGTCTTTTTCCAACACGATATAATCGCCTTTGGCGTCATCCAAACGAATTTCTATGTCCTTCTTCTGCTGCTCCAAATCCGTGAGCCTTGCCGCCAAGGTATCCGAAAACGCACCATGCTCAACAAGTTTGATAAGATTCTCAATACCCTTGCTTACTTCGGTGTGCTGTGCTTCAAGTTCCGGTATAATCGCGTCGTTTCTCATATCTTCCAAATTCTGGTGAATCGCCATATCCGCGATCATATCGATATTGTCTTTGGTAAGTACAGCAAGTGCGTCCTTTACAACTGCCCTCTCGATAATATCTTTGGGCACGGATTTTTTATCACAGCATTTCGCTGTTTTCCGGGTAGCACAAGTATAATAGTTATAGGTAATGCCCCTTTTTCCGGTACCGCTATCCCCCACCATCGGGGCACCACAATGTCCGCAAAACAGTTTTCCGGCAAGCAAATACGGTATTTTTGCTTTACTCCGCGCCGGCGCGTGTGCATTGGCCTTATGACGTTTGGCAGCCGCTTCAAAGGTTTCCTTATCAATAATAGCCGGTACGCCGTCCTCAATACGCACGTCTTTATATGAATACACGCCGATATACCTTTCATTCGTAAACATTTTACTGAAACTGCATTTGTTCCATGCAGCTCCGCTTACCGTGCGATAGCCTTTTTTATTGAATATATCGCATATCTCTTTAATGGTAACACCGTTAATATACAAATCAAAGGCTTCGCGCACGATCTGCGCACCGGCCTCATCGACTGCCAATTTTTTATCTACCACTTTATAGCCGAGCGGTATGCGGCCACCGGTACTGAACCCTTTACGCGCATTTTCCATCATACCGCGATTTACTTTTTGAGAAAGTTCTTTTGAATAGAATTCAGCCATACCCTCCAAGACTGCTTCAAGGATAACGCCCTCCGGATTATCGGAAATGTTTTCAGTAGCCGAGATCACGCGCACACCGTTCTTTTTCAATTTGGCCTTATAGGTTGCAGCGTCGTATCGGTTACGTGCGAAGCGGTCAAGCTTATACACAACAACGGCCTGCCATTGCTGTTTTTCGCTGTCCTTTATCATACGGTTAAATTCAAGACGTTTTTCCGTGTCCTTAAAAGCCGATGTAGCACGGTCGATATACTTACCCACCACGTTATAACCCTCGCGGCGGCAGAAGTCCATACAGACATGTTCTTGCCCTTCTATGGACTGCTCCGTCTGTTTGTCGCTGCTATATCTCATGTAAAGTACTACATCCATACGATAAAACCTCTATTGTAAAATCTTACTTGTATACGCTTTTCTTTCGGTTGTATCATAATAACCGGAGGTGGTGTATATGAACTACACACAATATAAGTATTCCAGAAATTTAAGCTGGGAAATATTAGTAAAGGAAAATGTATCAACTTTGCCTATAAAGCTCGTCCCTCTTTGCCGTCAAATGGGGATTCGGGTCATCCGGTACTGTGACATGCCGGAGAGCGCACAGAGGGACAGAGACGGCTGTAATGCGATCATAGACGGAAACTATTGCATTCTGTATAATGAGACGTTTTCATCTACACGAAAGCGTTTCACGATAGCGCATGAATTGGGACACATTCTTATGAAACATTCCGGTGTGCCGGATGATGAACATGAAGCAAATATATTTGCTTCAAGGCTTTTAATGCCGGCGTGTGTGCTGTATGAGTGTGGTGTATCGTCTGCAACGGATATCATGGAGTTGTGCGACGTCAGCCGGACAGCGGCAGAAATACGGCTTGAACGGCTTAATATACTGCGCAAACGCGGCAAGTTTTACACTTCACCGCTTGAACGACAGGTTTATAAGCAATTTGAGGGATTTATTACAAATCTTCGTCGGTATCCGGGATACTTTCAGACTTTTTAGCACCTGCCGCCTTGCTGTCTTTGTGTACAATATCCTTTCAGTCACCTAACATTTCGAAAAACATTTTATTTTTCGTGTAGAAATGTGAGACTATGTCTAACATATGAACATTGAAAATGTTTCGCGAATTGTTAGACGGCAAACGCAAGCGCAGCAAGGGCTTGGAGCATTTTATAACATTCTAACATTTTTTCTCTAATAAGCAGTAAATAGAGGATTTAGAGAGAAAAAATACTCTCTATCCGCCCGTATACGCGTATATAGAGAAAAAGTGTGAGATTGTTATAAATTTGGAATTATCCCGCCATGCATTACAATACGATCATTCACTTTTGATAAAAGAGCCATGTATTCTTCCATATCGGTAAAAACATATTTGGCTTGCTCAAGTTCTCGTTTGATTTTCAAGTAACGGTTTAGCTTACCCTTTTCTGTTTTCAGTAATTCTGCCTGTGAAAAAGCACTCTGCTCATAGTCAGCAAGCATTCGTATTTTTAAAGCGTGTGATGCTCTAATGACAGCAATGCACGCATTATGGCAGTTTAGCCTTTTGATTCCTCTCACACCGACTTTTTCTGCCTGCAATAAAGTAAATGCTTTTCGCATTGCAAGATCGTATCGCATACAAAATACGTCCATCGTAACAGTTGAACCAGCAAGTCTAAAGCTTTCGGCCATAATTTCCGCATCGCGCTGTGCTTGGAAGAAAGTATAATACCGACGCATGTCTTTGGCAATATCCTTTGGTATGGCCGAAAGTTCATGCTCAGTTGTAATTATGCTATAATCTGAGATGGCTATACTGGGCGCGTCATCAACCGGTGCTACCTCGGATGCCAACACATCACATTCCGGGTATTCCGACTTTTGCCGCTTCATCTTCTCTTTTCTTGTCTTTCGGAAGCACAAAAAAGCCAAAAATAAAAACAAAGGAATTTCAAAGAGAAATAGAGGTTGCTGATTTTCAGCAGCTAATCCAATTGGCCCCAGACACAGCAACACTAACAGAACACCTAACGCGTTTTTCAGTGAGCGCAAAGCAACGGCCCCCCTCTTATAAATCTTCGTCGGTGTCCGGAATGCTTTCAAGCATTCGAATAATTTCCGGTGATAAACGCTTATAAATAACCGTGCCGTTACGGCCGATAAACCTAACATTTGCCCCTTCCGGCTCTCCGTTCGCGGAGGGCTTTTCTTTTATGTCTGTTTCGCCGAGTAGGTATTCTGGCGTTACGTCGAAATAATCAGCAATTCGCTTGAGAGTACTGTTATTAGGTTTCGCACCCTGCTTCCAATGCGTTGCTGTTGCATTCGAAAGCCCCAGCTCTTTGCATACGCCATTTGCCGAAACGCCTCTAAGCGTGCACAGTTTTTCAAAATTTTTCCAAAACATATATTCCTCACTCAGATTATATTTACAACACATCAAATATGCACAAATATTGCAATCTGTTTTTGTGCACATTTGATAAAATGTAGTTTTATGTAGAAAATATTAGAGAATCATCTTGACAAAGTAGAATAAA
The DNA here is from genome assembly GCA_934444645.1 of uncultured Eubacteriales bacterium. GTDB lineage: Bacteria > Bacillota > Clostridia > Oscillospirales > CAG-382 > UMGS882. The sequence goes on from CAKSCV010000003.1 coordinate 144,469, forward strand.
GTAGATATAATATAACCAACAAAGGTTAAGACGCAAGGCAACAAAGAAAGGAGTGACAAAAAGGCACTCACATTCTTCATTGCTATAACTTGGTCGCACTTGCATTATAGCACAGAAGACTGTGAAAGTCAATAGTTTTTGCAAAATTATTAACTTTTGTAATTTACCAAAGTGAAAGGAAAGCATTATGAGAACAAATTATTGGAAACCAAATCGCTACGATGAACTGTCTCAGCTCGAATATAACACGCTACGGCAAAGCATCCGGAACAGACTGAAAGACTATTCTCTTACCCAAGTATGGCTTATCCGGCAGCTTCGGCTTGCCTGCGTACCCACGGAAAAAGCCGAGCTGTCTGCCGTTTTTTCCGGCACACGATACGGCGCGAAAATCGACGCTATTCTCAGAGAAGCCGACGCTATTCTTACCCGTTACGAAAATGATTTTGAAAAGAGGAAACGGGATGAATAATTGCGCTGTGCAAGAAAAGGACTGCCCGGAAACGCCTATCACCAATCCTGCGTACAAAAGCTTTTGCAGGCAATTGGGCAGGCGTATACGCGAATACTTCGCCACGCCGGAGCACCGCAAGGAATTTGAAGATTGGTACTTACAAGAGCATGGGAAGCCGTACAAGTGGAAAACCTGGAAAGACGTTTTTGGATAAGGAGGATTGTGAAAATGAATGAAATACTTGTTTTTGCCGTTTACCTTGCTGCGATATTCGCCGTGATGGCAATCGGCTGCATACTCACGTTTTTCTTAGAACGTTCACAGCGATTGACCGCATGGCTGTATCGCCTGGTGTACGGCAAAAAATGCCGTCCGGTTTTGCCATGTGACCATCGTTGCCAATATTACGGCACGGAACTCGACGGAGATCAGTACATCACCGTCTGCCGCAAACACGGAACCGACATCGACCGTGGCCGCGAAATCTGTTTCGGAAAGAGGTCAAAATAATGCCCTATTACCACACCTGTCCGGATTGTGGTGCAAACCTTGATCCGGGTGAAAAATGTGACTGTCAAACCAACAATATTTATATAACTGAGGAGGATAAAACCCATGTTAGAAATGAAAATCACGATTACCGCCACAGACCTTGCTTCTGCGATCAACAATCTTGCCGCCGCACTTGAAGGCAAAAAATCAATACCCGCTACGGTAGAAAGCGTCCAGGTTGCACCGGTTTCGGTACAACAGCCCGTAACACCTACTGCACCGATAACCCCTACACCCGCAACCACACCGGTAGTGATACCTGCACCGGTAGCAACGCAGCAAGCAGCAACACCTGCAGAGCCTGTATCAATTACCGGCACTGCTGCACCCACCGTTGCACCCACCGTTGCACCCACTCCTGTTCAGACGAATGCCGCCCCGACTGTGCCCGGCGTTCCGACCTCTGCCCCGCAGTACACGCTTGACATGATTGCAACCGCAGGCTCGACGCTCATTGACGCCGGAAAGATGGATCAGCTTATGCAGCTGCTCGGCAAATTTGGTGTAGCAAGTCTTACAGATCTTGCACCCGAAAACTATGGAGCTATGGCAAACGAATTGAGAGCCTTAGGCGCAGCAATTTAAGGAGGAATAGCAATGCCAACACCGGAAAAACACGCGCTGTTGTCAGCATCCTCTGCACACCGTTGGTTACACTGTACAGCTGCACCGCGCTTTGAGGAACAATTCCCGGAAAGCACATCGGAATATGCAGAGGAAGGCCGCCTGGCTCATACCGTTTGTGAGTTGAAAGTCTTAAAACACTTTGTCACTCCTATGGGGCATCGCACATTCACCACACGACTAAACAAACTGAAAAAAGATCCTGCATACAATCCCGAAATGGACAAGACCTCGGATCTGTATCTGGAGCACCTTACCGAAAGGGCTATGCAGTATAATGCAAAGCCGAATGTTGCTGCCGAGGTACAGGTTGACTTTTCCGAATATGTACCGGAGGGCTTTGGTACTTGCGACTGCATTATGATTGGCGGTGATACGCTGAACATTACCGATTATAAACACGGCAAAGGTGTGCCCGTATCAGCTGAAAACAACCCGCAAATGCGGTTGTACGCCCTCGGTGCTTTGAAACGGTACAGGCCCGTTTATGGCGGCAGCATCAAAAAGGTTTGTATGACGATAGACCAGCCCCGCATCCAGACGGAGCCGAGCAGCGAAACCATAACGGTTGAGGAGCTGCTTGCTTGGGGTGAAAGCATCAAACCTATCGCCGCAAAGGCTTATATGGGGCTTGGGGCATTTTGTCCCGGTGAGCATTGCCGCTTTTGTCGTGGCAAAGCGAAATGCAAAGCCCGTGCAGACCAAAACACCGCACTTGAGGAATTTAAGGACTGTGTACCGCAGAACGCTGAAAAGCCGCCCCTCTTTGGGCAGGGCGTGCTTACGGATGCCGAAATTGGCGATCTGCTTGTAAGAGGCCAGGAGCTTGTAAAGTGGTACAAGGATCTTGAGGAATATGCCCTCGGCACTATTCTCAAAGGTGGTACAATTCCCGGCTGGAAAGCTGTTGCAGGTAGGAGCAACCGCACCTTTACGGACACGGAGGCTGCCCTTAATGCTGCTGTTGCCGCAGGGTATGATAAATCACTCTTGTATGACCTCAAGCCCAAAACACTTACGGAGCTTGAGAAACTTATGGGCAAAACCGAATTTGCTGACAAGCTCGGCGGCTTTGTGGTAAAACCCATCGGAAAACCCACCCTTGCACCTCTTACGGATAAACGGGAGGATTACAACCCTGCCGCCGCAGACTTTGCCGGGATAACGGATGAATAATCAAATAACCGTGCTGGTGGAACGCTGCACAATGCAGATAAACCTTGATCCGTTCTTTAACCGCACAACGCCGCTTGCCAAACAAAAAAAACTGCTTGGGTATGTATTCCAGGAGCCTTGGAGGAATGAGGAAACCATAAGCACCCTGGGTACATACCTACCGCAGAAACAAGCCGAGGCAAAAGAGGCTTGGGAGGCTGCAAGCAAACGGTACCAAGACGAATACATCAGCACACAATTCCGCTATGACCTTACCGCACAACAAAAGCGGACCGTGGAGGCAGCAAACCGCAAAATGCTGAATGAGGTAAAGCGGTGTAAAACCAATTTTGAGCGTTGGGGCAAAATAATAGCCTGTTATGAAATGCTTAAAACCAAAACCCATTTTTAATGATTACAAGGAGGAAAACAACAATGTTTAACGAAAGTAACCCCCACCGTGAACTTGAGAAAACGAGAGCCCGCATCCAAACTGGCGATATGCTGACAGATATGTTAGCCGAGATAATGCTCAAAAGTGATATGCCAGAGGAGGCAAAGCTCGGCGTGCGTATCGTTCAGCAGGGCAGAAATGTTAGCAGAGCCGCACGAGAAATTGTAGAGGCATTTGCCGGTGATCCTGCCACTGTTAAACCGAGCGACACCGAAACTCTCAAACGGGTGCTTGAGTACCTCGGCTTGGTAGAGGTAGGGCTCAAGCAGTTTATGGAAACAACCAAGGCACCAAATGCAAACAATGCACCGAATGAAAATTTAATGTAATAAAGGAGTTTAAGAATTATGTACCAGAACATTGCAACCAAGGTATTAACCGGCGAGGTTAGGCTTTCCTATATCAACCTTACCACCCCCAGGGCACCCCAGCAGGGCGGTGAGCCCAAGTACAGCGTTACGCTGCTTATCCCCAAGACCGATGCCGCAACCATTGCCAACATCAATGCATCCATTAAGGCGGCGTATGAGGACGGCGTAAGCAAGAAATGGGGCGGCGCACACCCCACACCCAAGCAGATTGTGCACGATGGTGACGGGCTCCGTCCGTCCGGCTTGCCGTTTGGCGATGAGTGCAAAGGGCATTGGGTACTGACCGCCAGCACCAAGAGCAAGCCGCAGGTTGTCGGCATTGACAACCTCGATTGTGAGCTTGCCCCCTCGGATATTTACAGCGGTATGTACGCCCGTGTAACTATTAACTTTTTCACCTATGACACAGCAGGCAGCAAGGGCGTGGGCTGCGGCCTCGGCAATGTGCTTAAAACCCGTGACGGTGAGGCTCTTGCCGGTGGTGCATCCGCAGCCAGCGACTTTGAGGGGCTCGGCCAGAGCTTTACTGCACAGCCGGCCGCCGTTCCCGGTTATCCGCAGGCACAGCCCGCTGCTCCGGCTTTCCAGCCGCAGTATAACCCTGTTGTGCCCCAGCAGGCGTACACTGCACCGCAACAGCCCCAGGCGGCACCCGCACAGCCACAGAGCCGTCCGGCGGTAAACCCGATCACAGGGCAGCCCTGGTAAAAGCAAAACAACAAGGAGGCAAACAATATGAAAACCCGCTTTGATGAAACAAAATACTGGATCACCGCTGGAGGCGAGGCGATCCGCTTGTGCGATATGGAAACATCGCACCTGTTAAACACCGTAAAAATGCTGTTGCAGAAACCCACACGCACGCAGGCAATGCTCGTTATTGATATTGAGCGTAACAGCCGAGATGCCGCTGTGTGGGTACCCAACCCGCAGGATCCCCGTATTCTTTCAATTCACAATGTTACGAGCCTTACGGCGGAGGAACTTGTGGACTATGTAAAAAGCACACCGCTTTATGCGGCTATGCTTTCGGAGCTTGAAACAAGAGGGGTAAACACGGATAACACGATCACGATGTTTGAAACGATGGATCCGCTACGGTAAAGGAGGTAAAGGAGGTAAAAGAGTATGGATCATTTAAGTATTGACCTTGAAACATTTTCAAGTGTGCCGATACAAAAAGCCGGTGCCCAAAAGTACATACAAAGCCCCGACTTTGAGATTCTCCTCTTTGCCTACTCCCTTAACGGTGCGGAGCCGGTGTGCTGTGATTTTGCCCAAGGCGAAACACTCCCCAAGTGGGTTGCCGAGGCGTTGCTTGATCCGCAGTGCTTAAAACGCGCATACAATGCACCCTTTGAGTGGGGCTGCCTGTCCCGGTATATGGGCAGGCAGCTGCCACCGGCACAGTGGCGTTGCACAATGTTTCACGGCTTGTATGCAGGCTATACGGCAGGCTTGGATGCCACAGGCAGAGCGTTGGGCTTGCCGGAGGATAAACGCAAGCTGAATACCGGCAAAGCCCTTATACGCTATTTCTGCGTACCGTGTGCCCCATCAAAGGCAAACGGCGGCAGAACACGGAACTACCCGCACCACGCACCGGAGCGTTGGGAGTTGTTCAAAGAGTATAACCGCCAGGATGTTACAACCGAAATGGAAATTGAGCGCAGGCTTTCAGCGGTACCCGTGCCAGACTTTGTGCAAAAGGAATGGGAAACGGATCTTATTATAAACAGCCGAGGCGTTGCTGTTGATATGGGGATGGTTGAGGGCGCCCTTGAGCTTGGGGCAACGGTCCGCAACACCCTTACAACCGAGGCTGTGAAAATATCCGGGTTAAACAACCCGAACAGCGTAAAGCAGCTTGCATCTTGGCTTGAAAGCGAAACCGGTGAGGAAATAAACGGGCTCCGCAAGGACACCGTTGCCAAAATGCTTGCCCGTGACGATAACAGCCCGGAGGTGCAGCGTATGCTTGAGATCCGGCAGGAGCTCGGTAAAACAAGCACCAAAAAATACGATGCCATTGAACAGGCTGTGTGCCGGGATGGGCGTGTGCGTGGGCTCTTACAGTTTTATGGAGCCAACCGCACGGGCCGCTGGGCAGGGCGTTTGGTGCAGGTGCAAAACCTGCCCCGTACCTATACAGCGCCGTTGGAGCTTGCCCGTGACCTCGTAAAAGGGCGTAAGCTGGATGCCTTAAAGTGCATTTACGGCAGCGTGCCGGACACACTCTCGCAGCTGATACGCACTGCATTTATAGCCGCACCCGGTAATGTGCTGATTGATGCCGACTTTTCGGCCATTGAGGCCCGTGTTATTTCTTGGCTTGCCGGTGAGGAGTGGAGGCTTGAGGTTTTCCGCACCCACGGCAAAATATATGAGGCATCAGCCTCGCAGATGTTCGGCGTGCCCATTGACCTTATAAAAAAGGGCAACCCCGAATATGCCCTCCGGCAAAAAGGTAAGGTTGCAGAGCTTGCCCTCGGCTACCAGGGCAGCACCGGCGCACTTATCAATATGGGTGCACTTGATATGGGCATACCGGAGGAGGATCTGCCCGATATTGTGAGCCGTTGGCGTGATGCCAACAAACGCATAAGGGATCTGTGGTATAAGGTGGATGCCGCCGCCGTGCAGGTTATTACCCAAGGCGGCAGCGTGGGCGTAAGCAGCATTATACTTGCCCACGAATGGGATGCAACCCAAGGCACCGACTATATGACAATAACGCTGCCAAGCGGCAGAAAACTGTTTTACAATGCCCCGCAAATAGGCGTAAACCAATGGGGCAACCCCTCAATATCGTATATGGGTATGGACCAGACCACAAAGAAATGGAAACGCATCGAAACCTACGGCGGCAAGCTCGTGGAGAATTGTGTGCAAGCCATCGCCCGTGATTGTCTGGCACAGGCTATTGAACACCTGGAGGCAGCAGGGCTGCCGGTTATATTCCACATACACGATGAGGTGGTAATTGATATAAGACCGTTTGCAGATAATGATGCAATGCTTGCAAAAACGGTTGAAATAATGAGCCGCCCTGTTCCGTGGGCTCCGGGCTTGCCCCTTGGCGCCGATGGTTGGGTTGGTAAATTCTTTAAGAAAGATTAAATGCAAGGAGGTATGCCGATATGGCAACATTGAAAGAACGGGATCCGGAGGAATACGCTGCACTTTGCACTCTTTATAGAGGGGCAACTGATAGAATAAACGATCCCGATTATGAACGGGTACAGCCCCCCCCGCAGGATAAAACGCCCTTTGCCCTCATTGATGCCTGGGGTATAGAGTGTTTTAGATTGGGCTTTGAGATGGCCTGTGAATTAACAAACAATAATTAAGGGAGGGCTCGGCTATGGGCGATATGCGCGAGGTATTTGATTACTACAAGGAGTATTGCAAGGAACAACACCGTAAAAGGGTTGCAAAAACACCAGATCGTATTGCCTATGCTGCAAAGATGTTAGAACAGCGAGGCATTAAATACGAGCTAAAAAATCAAAACACAGGGCACTTTCATTGCAGGCGAAAATCAGACAACCAGCTCATACAGTTTTGGGCCGGCACAGGAAAAATAATGGGCTATCAAAACGCCCGTGGGTTAAAAGCCCTATTATCAATTTGTGAAAAATAAAAAGGAGGCTCGGCTATGCAGTATATGGGAGGCAAAAGCCGCATAGCCCGCTACATAGCCGAAATTATAAATAACACCCTTAACGGGGGGGGGGAGCGTTCAATGAGATACCAAGGCGGCAAGAGCCGTATAGCAACACCTTTGGCGCAGATCCTCAACGCTACGGGGGGGGCTTGCTTTGTTAGCCTTTTCTGTGGTAGCTGCTCCGTTGAAAGCAAAGTTACCGGCTATGACCGCATTATACTGAATGACAAGCACAAGTATTTGATTGCTATGTTAAGAGGTGTGCAGGCGGGCTACGAATTGCCGGAAACGATAACAGAGGAACAGTACCAGGCCATAAGAGCCGACAAAGATGCAGATCCGGTGCTCACAGGTTTTGTGGGCTTTGGGTGCAGCTTTGGCGGCAAATGGTTTGGAGGATATGCACGAAATAAGGGCGGCACAAATTATGCCGCACAAAGCAAGCGATCACTGCTTAAAGATATGGCAACGCTCGGCGGCGCCGAGATATTCTGCGGTGATTATAAACAAGTACCTATACCGCCGGGGGCGGTTGTATATGCGGATCCTCCGTATGACAATACCACCGGTTACAATAACGAGAAATTTAACAGCACAGAGTTTTGGCGGGCAATGCGTTTGCTTGCCGATACCGGGCACACCGTTTACATAAGTGAGCAGACTGCCCCGCCAGACTTTGTGTGCGTGTGGGAAAAGCCCTTTACCCGCACCCTCGACAGAAACAAGGGCAACCAATTCAAGGTAACAGAAAAGCTGTTTACCTATATTTCACCGATATGGAGGCAGGACGATGGAAAACAAACACACGGTTGCGGACCTGCAAGCAATGCAGGCGTGGCCTCTATCCCGCAAAATACAGGTTACACAAACCCGCATTATTGAGTGGTACATAAAGAACAAGGGGCAGGTTTATGTTTCTTTCAGCGGTGGTAAGGACAGCACGGTGCTGCTCGATTTAGCACGCCGTATTTATCCAGATATACCAGCCGTGTTTGTTGACACCGGACTTGAGTATCCCGAAATAAGAGAATTTGTTAAAAGCATTGACGGCGTAACCTGGCTTAAACCGGAAATGAACTTTCGCAAGGTAATTGAAACATACGGGTACCCCGTAATAAGTAAAGCGGTTGCTCATTCAGTATCAGTAGCAAAGCGTAACCCAAACGGCGCCGTATATAAAAACCTTTTTAGCCCCTCAAAGCGCGGGCCTTATGCAATGCACAAATATGAGTATTTGATGTCAGCGCCTTTCGATGTTTCAGAAAAATGCTGCAATATAATGAAAAAGAAACCCGCACACGCTTACAGTAAAGCCACGGGTAAAAAGCCTATTATTGGCACTATGGCTTGCGAAAGCCGGATGCGTAAAACACAATGGATGAAACACGGCTGCAATGCTTATGACATAGAGCACCCCGCATCACAGCCATTATCTTTTTGGACCGAGCAAGATGTACTTGAGTATATAAGCACTTATAATCTGCCCTATGCAAAAGTGTACGGCGAAATTAAGCGCAACGCAGATGGCAAATGGTGCACAACCGGTGCAGAGCGTACTGGCTGTATGTTTTGTATGTTCGGTGTGCAATGTGAGAAAACACCTAACCGCTTTCAGCAGATGAAAGTAACGCACCCCAAACAGTATGCCTATTGTATGAAACCTACGGCAGACGGAGGGCTCGGCATTGCCGAGGTGCTTGACTACATAGGCGTTGAACACTAAAAGCAAGGAGGCAAACAATGATACCTTTTCCAAATAAAAAATACAGCGTTATATACGCAGATCCGCCGTGGAGCTACCAGGACAAGCGATGCAACGGCAATGCTGCCGACCACTACCACACAATGCGTATTGAGGATATATGCAGCCTGCCGGTGCAGGATCTGGCAGCTGATAACTGCGTGCCCATTCCCAAAAGCCGGATATTACACGAGATAAGATCCGAGAGCTGATGGGGGGGGATCACTCTTACATAGAGCTTTTTGCAAGGAACACAACACCGGGCTGGGATGTCTGGGGAAACGAGGTAAACAAATATGAGTGAATATATTGATAAATCAAAACTTTACGGCAAACTTGCCGAACTTGAGGACTTGGCAAGGCGGCGCTATTTAGATACCCCCAGCACATCCCCTTGTTGTGAAAGATACTATGCACAACTCAGCGAGCGCACTGCATTAAAACAACTTGTTGCCGACTTTCCCGCAGAAAATGTGGCAGAGGTTGCACAAGCAGAATGGGCACACCTTGGTGGTGATGAGTGGTGTTGTACGCATTGTGGTTATGTTATCAACACAGAGGGCTCCTGGGAAAAGCCCCGCCGTAAGTATTGTGAGGAGTGCGGTGCAAAGATGCCGGAGGTGCCCGATGAAAACTAAAATATACATAGCCGGAAAAATCACCGGCGATCCCGATTATAAAGCAAAGTTTAATGCCGCCGCAGAGGTGTACAAAAAAAAGGGTTACACCGTGCTTAACCCCTCCTGGATGCCGCAGGGTATGCAAAAAGCAGACTATATGCGTATTTGCTTTGCAATGATTGACACCGCAGATGTGGTTGCTTTCCTGCCGGGGTATCGTTTAAGTGCCGGCGCACAACTTGAACTGCAATACTGCTTTTACATTGATAAAGATGTAAAGCTGCCGGATGATGAGGCAGAGGGACCAGCATT
>CAKSCV010000004.1 GCA_934444645.1 uncultured Eubacteriales bacterium
GAAAATCTTATTGAGGCTATTGTGGAATCCAACCGGACGCGCAAAGACTTTATTGCCGACCGCGTACTTCGCATGGCAGGTTACTACGGCTATGAAGAAGATAACGCTTACAGCAAAGCAAAGGAAACGCCTGTTACGATCGGCGTGTATCGGCTTACGATGAAATCGAATTCCGATAACTTCCGTCAGTCGTCCATTCAGGGTGTAATGAAGCGTATTAAAGCCAAGGGCGCAACGGTTGTTATTTATGAACCGACATTAAAGGACGGCGAAACCTTCTTCGGCAGTGAGATTGTAAATGATCTTGCAAGATTCAAGGCGATGTGTGACGCCATTATCGCAAACCGCTATGATAGCTGTCTTGACGATGTAGCCGACAAGGTTTATACAAGAGACGTTTTCAGACGGGACTAATTTAAGAAAGGAAGATTGCTATGAATACAGAAACAAGTAAGGTGATGTTCGCGCTGCTTCGTTCGGCAGTTTGTGGCGATCTTCTTTCAAGTGAAGAAATCTCACTGTATAGTCCGGATATTTTACCGGCAATCACGTCGCTTGCCCAAAAGCATGACGTCATGCATTTGATTGTATTCGCACTGAAAAAGAATGGGGTTCTTGATGAGAGCAATAAGAACCTTGAAAGCAAAATGCTGATCACGATTTGTCGCTTAGAAAAGCTAAATTACGAGTTGATAAAGCTTTGTGAGGCACTCGAACAAGCAGAAATCCCGTTTATACCGCTCAAAGGGTCTGTTTTACGGCAGTATTATCCCGAACCGTGGATGCGGACAAGCTGTGACATTGATGTTCTTGTTCATGAGGAAGATCTGCAAAGGACGGTTTCTTATCTTGCCGACAATCTTGGATACAAACGCGAATCGCAAAACTCTCACGACATTTCCATGTTTACACAAGGCGGCGTACATGTTGAAGTGCATTACGAATTTGCAGAGAACAGTAGTGTTAATTTAGCAAAGGCAGTATTAAAACGCATTTGGAATGTTGTAACAAAGCACGTCAGGTGTAATTATCAATACGAAATGCCGGATGAAATGTTTTACTTCTATCATATCGCGCACATGGCAAAGCACTTTGTATCCACAGGCGGCTGTGGTATCCGTCCGTTTCTCGATATATGGGTTCTGAATCACAGGATTGACTTTAACAGAGAAAAGCGAGACAAGCTTCTTTCTGACGGCGGCCTTGACGTTTTCGCAAAGCAAGCGGAGCTTTTGAGTGAAGTTTGGTTTGGAAATGCAGAGCATACGGAAATCACAAGACAGATGGAAGAATATATTCTTCGCGGAGGCGTGTATGGAACGAGAACCAATCAGGTGGTTGTACAGCAACAAAAGAAGGGGGGGAAATTGAAGTATGCGCTTTCAAAATTTTTCATTCCCTATGAAAAAATTAAGTTTCATTATCCGATTCTCCAAAAACATAAGTGGCTCACGCCGATCATGGAGGTTCGCCGTTGGGGAAAACTCATTTTCTGCGGGCACTTAAAGCGTACAGTGAACGAACTAAAACTTAATAACAGAATTTCAGAGGATGTTGCGGCAAAAACTCGGACTTTATTAAAAAATGTAGGGTTGTAGGCATGAAATAAAAAACAACAATGCGCTTGTATATGCGTTCAAACGGTTTTTTTGTCGTATTCTATGATGACGACCGCCTATCCGGTCTTAAAAAAAGCGCCGTTTCTATTGCCGTTTTGCTGGATCGATCGAGGTGCAAAAGCGTTGCTTGAGGGAAAATCCGGCAAAATCCAAAAAGAGATCTCGTATGCAAACCATATTTCGCAAGCGAAAATCGACGAAATCAAAGAGATACGTGCACGCATAAAGCTGTAATAACACGTTCGGAGCCGCTTGTTCCGAACCAATAAACACGATTTGCCATCCGATTATGCATAGCAATACCCGTTGTCTGCTTGTTCGAGAAATAACAGAGAAGAGGGATGATATGGGGATCATTATCGATTCCATGACGAATCTTATCGGCGACGAAATAAACGAAGACAAACGAAACAGTCCGCAGCCCGCACTGACCGAGGAACAGCTGGCTCATCTCTACCAACGCGCCAAGCAGCACGATCTGGCGCATCTTGTCGGCGACGCACTCATCAAAAGAGAAATGCTTGCCGATCCGGCGCTGTACAAGCTGTATAAAAGGGAGGTTTTGGTTGCCGTTTACCGTTATGAGCATTTTTGCCATGAATTAAACCGGATTCGGGAAACGCTGAATGCCGCCGAAATCTCGTTTATTCCGCTCAAAGGTGCCGTGATACGCGATTACTATCCTGAAAAATGGATGCGTACCAGCGGCGACATCGATCTTTTGGTGCACGAAAGCGATATGGAGCGTGCGATACGGATTCTGACGGAAAAACTCGGCTATACATTTAAGGTGAAATGCGACGAAACGGTCGTTATGACGTATAAAGAGCATACGCATGTGGAGCTGCACTATTCCATTAATGAGTTTGACACCGAACGGCAGACGATTTTTGACGATTGCTGGACGTATGCCCATCTCGTGGACGGCTATGAATATCAATTTGAGAACGAATTTTTCTTAACGTATTTTTATGCTCACGCAGCCAAGCATTTTGCGCATGGCGGCTGCGGTGTGCGCCCGTTTATCGATTGCTTCTTATTAAACAAAAAAATGCCGTATGATAACGAAAAGCTGCAGGCAATGCTTGTCGGCGAGGGCGTTGACAGATTTGCCGAAGCCATGGAAAAGCTTGCGGAGGTTTGGTTTGCAAACGGCCGGCATGATGCCGTGACCGAGCGGATGGCAGCCTTTGTTCTTCGCGGCGGTGTATATGGCAGCTTGAACAATACCATGTCCGTTCGTCAACAGCAGGAAAAAGGCGTTCATGGCTACCTGCTCAGACGGCTGTGCATTCCGTATGCCACCCTTTGCGAATTTTATCCGATTCTCCGCAAGCATCCGTATCTGACGCCATTGTATCGCGTTCGTCGCTGGTTTCGGGCATTTATGCCGCGTACACGGGCATCCTTCCGCAACGATGTGCGTGCTATTTCCGGTATATCCGAGAAAAACCGCTCCGATACCGGGTTTTTGCTTTGTGAACTGGGTCTAAACGACTTTGTACCGCTCGAATAAAATGACAAGCCTCCGTTTCGCGTAAAAAACGGAGGCTGTTTTTAGGTATTGGAGGTTTTTACGCCGACTTTAGGGCAGCAGTCGCTCAAAAAGCAGCTGTCACAGTGCGGATTTCGTGCCGTGCAGACATCTCTGCCGAACAAAACGAGCCTGTGGCAGAAATCTGTTTGCAATTCTTTCGGAATGAGCTTATCAAGCTCCCGTTCGACGATCACCTGATTGGTGCTGTCGGTCAATCCCAAACGGCCGGAAATGCGGATGCAGTGCGTATCCGCCACAATGCCGCCCTTGCCGTACACATCGCCCAAAATGAGATTGGCAATCTTGCGGCCGACGCCCGATAACGACAAAAGCCCTTCCATGGTGTCTGGAACAACGCCGTTGTGGTCGGTAAGAAGTTCCTTCGACAGCTTTTTGATATCGCGTGCTTTGGTTCGGTACAGACCGCACGGATAGACGATTTGTTCGAGCTCCTCAAGCACGGCTTCCGAAAGCGCCGTCATATCGGGATACTTCTCAAACAAGGCTTTGGAAACAACGTTGACGCGCGCATCGGTACACTGTGCCGACAGCCGCGACATAACCAACAGCCGCCAAGGGTCTTTGGCATATTCAAGCGAACAAACCGCGTCCGGATAGTGGTTTTCCAAGCGTTCTGCACAGAGAAGCGCATTTTTCTTTTTGTTAATACGCAAGGTAGGCCTCCTGTGCCGCATAGTAGGCGAGAATGCCGTTTGCGACGGCGGCGGCACTGCGTTCGGTGTTGCCGGGCGTGATGGACCATTCGTATTCTTCGACGTTGGAGATGAAGCACATTTCGCACAGGGTGGAGGGAAAACGATGGTTGCGTGCCACGGCAAGCTTTTGATAGGCATACGGACGTTCGTAGCGGTTCAACTCCGCAGAGACTGTTTTGGAAACGTTTTTGGCAAGTAATTTTCCGGCTTCGGTCGAATACAGACCCAAATAGCCGCGTATTTTTTGCGCGTTGGCGCTGGCTGCAATTGAATTCTGATGGATGGAGACGGCAAGATCGGGATTTGCTTCATTCAAAAACGCCATGCGTTCTTCAAGAGAAACGGTCGTGTTGTCCGAGCGTGTCATGAGGACGGTTGCGCCGAGAGCGGTCAGCTTGTCGCGCAGGTGAAGCGATATGTCTAAGTTCAGCATGGCTTCGTTGGTCTTTCCGCAGCCGAGCGCGCCGGAATCGCTGCCGCCGTGGCCGGGATCGATGACAATGGTCTTTCCGGCAAGCGGATGAGACGGGTCGCCCGACAGCTTTTGCGGATTATTCATACGCACGATGATGTTGCCGTTTTGGTAGATGACGTTGTAGCCATAGGCGTTTAGCTCGTCTTTTAAGTGGATGGTATAAACGAGCGTTGTGTCATCGGCGGCTGCGGCGGTGATCATGCTGATAAGGGGGGTGGCTTCAATGACGGGTGCCGGAAGAATGGTCGGATCGGAATTGTAAAACGTAACGGTGATTTTCCCGGCGGAAGCCACAGCGTTGACCGGAACATTTTCCAAGCAGGCAAAGGTGACATCGGTGAAGTTGTTTTTGTTGTTGACGGTATCCGTTCCGTTGACCTTTGCGTGAACCGATAAGACCTTGCCGCGGTTAAGCTCCACGCCTTCGACAAGCTTGACGTTCTCCTTTGCCACATAGCCGCCGAAAGCAAGCTTATAATAGCCGTCCGACAGACCCTTGACATAGTCGCGAAGCCCCACAGAGGCCGGTGTATAGTCGTCGTAGAAGGACGAATTCGGTGCAATCTTCAAATAGGAATAGTTGTTGGTCACCTCTGCATAAATAAGTGTGTTTGCACCCATTTGCTTAATGACACCGCCGGATTTGGAGGCGGTTTCTTTGCCGAGCGTGGCGGTTACCATCAGCGTGCCGAGGGAGACTGTTTTGTCGTTCTCGGCAAAGACACTCGGCGTCAACTCGCCGGTGTAGATGGCCTTGGTGTATTTTGCCGAGGAAGCACCGGTTTTGGTGGTAAGCTCAACCGACATGCCGCCGACGGTTGCGATGACCTTGCTCCCCGCCGGAGCGGCACAGCTGATCTTCAGCGTATCGCCGGCGGAAAGCCAGGTTTCATCCGCAGGAGAAACGTCAATGACCTCCATTTTGGAGAAGGATTGAATGGACGACGAGGCGTTGCGCGTGGCTTTATAGGTGATATTGTGTGTTGTGCTGACACCGTTTTGCACAAGCGTAAAGACATTGATGCCGCTTGTGACGGTTCCGTAGTAGGAGAACAAACCGCTCTTGGTGCGGGAAACCTTTTCGCCGTTGACAGTTAACGGATAGCGCGTATCACTGCTGCCGACAAGCGTAACGGTGGGAGATGTGGAATTGGTGTTGTTGTACGGCTGATAAACGGCTGCGTTTTCGGATGGATTTTCGGTGTAGACGACCGGCTTTGCATACAGTGCCGCCAGCTTATCTTTCAAGCCGCAGGTGTTGTTCTTGATATCTTCATAGCCATAGAACACGCTGCCGCGGTAGCAAAGCAGATTGCGTGCGAATTCGACCTGAATGCCGATCTCGTTTTCCGCATAATCGGGTGCTTTGTAGGCGGCATGACCGATATAATAGGTCACACCCGTTCCGTCAAGCGCGGCATTCCACCAACGCGCCATGTTGTCGAACGGAGCGGCTTTGGTGGCAAAGCTCCAGTACAGCTGCGGAATGAGATAGTCTACATAGCCGCCCTTTGCCCAGGCAAGTGCGTCGCAATAGAGTGACGAATAGGCTTCGAGTCCCGAGCTGGT
This sequence comes from uncultured Eubacteriales bacterium, assembly GCA_934444645.1. Lineage (GTDB taxonomy): Bacteria > Bacillota > Clostridia > Oscillospirales > CAG-382 > UMGS882. Next base: position 5,917 of record CAKSCV010000004.1, read on the forward strand.
GCTGCCTTTTTCGGGCGTGTCCGAGCCGTCGTTTGCCCAGATGCCGAACGGCGAAACGCCGAATTTGATATTCGGGTTCACGGCTTTGACGGCATCATAGGAGGCTTTGATGAGCATATTGACATTTTCGCGGCGCCAAGCGGCTTTGTCCATGCCGCCGCCGTAGACGGCATAAGCCGCCGCGTCGTCAAAGTCTTCGCCGTTTTTGGGATACGGGTAAAAATAATCGTCAAAGTGAATGCCTGCCAGCGTCGGATAGTTTTCGGCAAGCTCGCGCACACCGTCCGCCACAAGCGTGCGGACCTCGGGTAAAGCCGGGTTGTAATAGGTCTTTCCGTCGGCATATTTCACGGTGTATTCGGGATGGAGCTTTGCGGGATTTGTGTCGCAGAGAGCCGCTTCATCGGAGGCATACATGGTCACGCGATACGGATTGACCCAGGCGTGAACGGCGATCCCGGCGGCTCCGGCTTTTTCGAGAAGATAGGCAAGGCTGTCGAAATTTCCGTCGGGCGCTTGCCCTTGCGTACCGCTGACGTATTTGGAATACGGGAAAATTTTGGAAGGGTAGAGGGAATCCGAGGTCGGGCGCACCTGAAAAAAGATGGCGTTTAAGCCGGCTTCGGAAGTGTTTTTGACGATATCATCCAACTCCGCTTTTAACTGTGCCATCGAAAGACCCGGCTCGGACGGGTAGTTGATATTGATGGTGGAGGCGATCCAAACGCCGCGCATCTCCTCGTTTGGGGCGGCATTCACCGCGCTGCCGGAAACCGTTAAATCCGCATTGGTTTGCGGCGTTACGGTTCCTTGCGCTTTCGGCGTGACGGCGGAGTGCTTGCTAAGCTCAAAAAAGGCAAAAAAGCCGATGGCGGCAAAGACCGCAACCATGAAAAATGACGCAAGAAGCGTATATCTCTTTTTGCGGCGGAGGCGGCGCGCATTTTGAACGGCTTTGCGAAGCGGTTCGGTCTGCGGCACGTCCGGTTTGGTTTTATATGTATCGGGAAGGGTGTTTTTACGGTCGTTCAATTTTCGGTTCCTCCTTAAAGGTAACGGTTTGTCAAGCAGGGCTTCGGTTCACTATATGCCGAAAACGGCGGAATTATTTTGAAAGGGTATGCACTGAAAGAATATACAGTTTTATTATACATGATTCGACCGGATTTTGCAAGATACGACAAGAAAATTTCCGTTAAAATTCCGGAAAAAATGAAAAAGTTGAAAAAGCCGGTGAAAAAGTTGTAGAAGAAGTGCCGCGGAGGCTTTATAATAATAGTCGAACAAACCGGAACACGAAAGGATGGCAACGATGAGCTTTTCAGCTTTCTCAAACCCAAGCGATTTGAAAATTACGGATATGCGTTTTGTGGATATCGACGGTGCTCCCAAACGCTGTACTATCTTAAAAATTATGACCAACCAAGGAATCTGCGGCTACGGCGAGGTAAGAGACGCCTCCAGCAAAACCTATGCGCTGTTGTTAAAAAGCCGTATTTTGGGCGAAAATCCGTGCAATGTCGATAAGATATTCCGCAAGCTCAAACAATTTGGCGGTCCGTCGCGGCAGGGCGGCGGCGTGTCGGGCATCGAGATCGCTTTGTGGGATTTAGCCGGAAAAGCCTATGGTGTGCCGCTGTATCAGATGCTTGGCGGCAAGTTTCGCGATGAGATCCGTGTGTACTGCGACACCGATGTGGACGGCAAGCACACCGGAACCGACATGGGACACGCACTGAAAAAACGGATGGACATGGGCTTTACGTTCTTAAAAATGGATCTCGGCATCGGTCTGCTGCTTGATGAGCCGGGAAGCCTGAATGCGCCGCTCGGCTTTATCGACGATATGAAGACCTATGCGCCGCATATTCTCAATGTGCAGGGCGGCTCGGTGACGGCCGACATGGTCAAGCACACCAAAAGCTATCAGATCGTTACGACGGCTCATCCCTTCACCGGCATCCATCTGACCGAAAAGGGCCTTGCTTATTTGGAAAACTATGTGCGCGAGGTGCGCGAGGTCATCGGTTATGACGTACCGCTTGCCATCGACCATTTCGGTCATATCTGCGTGGAGGACTGCATTCGCTTTGCAAGACGCATGGAAAAATACAACCTTGCCTGGATCGAGGATATGGTTCCGTGGATGTACACCGACCAATACGTGCGTTTGAAAAATTCAACCTGCATTCCGGTCTGCACCGGCGAAGATATTTACTTGAAAGAGGGCTTTGAGACGCTTATCAAAGCCGGCGGTGTGTCGGTGATCCATCCGGATATTCTCACCTGCGGTGGCGCGTTGGAGCTTAAGAAAATTGCCGACATTGCCGATGAAAACGGCGTGGCGGTTGCCGTACACATGGCGGAAAGCCCGGTGGCATGCCTTGCGGCGGTGCATACGGCGGCGGCTATGCACAATGTGCTTGCGCTCGAATACCATTCGGTGGATGTGCCGTGGTGGCAGGATATGGTGACCGGCATTGACAAGCCGTTTATCCGCGACGGCTTTATCCGTGTGCCGGAAAAGCCCGGACTCGGGTTTGACGACTTGAACGAAGAACTGCTAAAAGAGCATATCAATCCGAAGATTCCCGGCTTCTTTGAGCCGACGGATGAATGGAACACCGAGTTTTCCAACGACCGGATCTGGTCATAAACAGTTGCAGAAAACGGGAGCAGTCACAAAGCGTGACTGCTCCCGTTATGTTTTTATGCAGTTATTTCAACAAGACAAATCCGTATTCGTAGGCACCGATACGGTCTACGAGAAGCACATCCTTGTCCAAGCGGCCGGAACAGCCGATGAAGTTGGCTTTTTTGTACGGCTGTGCGGTTTTGACGCGAATGCCGGACGCATAGTCTGCATGGCAGTTCCAAAATCCGATGACGGTTTGCTTTTCATCGGATTTGCATAAAACGTATAAATCCGGATTTCCGTGGCATTCGAGCGGCAGGGGACTGTCAAATCCCCGTAAAAGTCCGGCAATCTGCCGTGGCAGACAATAGTTGCGCGTCACGGCCTCCGGCGCAAGACGTGCGTCAAAGGTGTAGAGTATGTATTGTTCGCCGCTTGGGGAAGTATAGGAGATACAAGCCGGATAGGCTTGACTGCCTGCGATAAAGGAACTGCGCACGGCTGCGCCTTTGGCGGTCTTTACGTGATAGGCAAAGGGCGAAGAGGCATACAGAGCGACGTGTTCATCGGAAAATGCCGGAAAAACCTCGGTGTGCGGCGTATAAATAGCGCCGATTTCGGTGATACCGATGTCTTTGCCCTGTGCAAGCAAGATCCGTGCGGCGGCAATGTCGAGGATGAGCGGCTTGGAAAAGGCGCTTTCCGGCAAATGACGTGCATTTTCGCCGAAGGCAATGCCGGCACAGCCGGTGCCGTGATAAACGGTCGGAATAGAATTCTGTGCAAGCGCACGCGCGCCGAGCGGAAAAATCATATCATGGATCTGCGAAGAGGTGATGTTCATCCCGGTGAAATCGGCATCGCGCAGGCGGTGCAGCGACTGATACACACGTACACCGGCAAGTGTTTTTCCCTGAAACAGCTCGTCGATCCTTCCGGTGAACATCGAGCTGTCCATGTGTTTGTCCACATAGCCGCGCTCATAGCCTTCAGAGGACGTGTAATCGAGCATATACTTCAAAATGCCGTCAAACGAACCGTCGGCACGAAGCGCGGTATCGAATATTTCCAAATAGGAGGCCGGAACGCGGTAACGCGGCCGCGGATAGCTGTCGCCCTCGGAAAAAACCTCAATGTCGTCGCCCTCATGCCAGCTGCGTTCCATGCGTTCAAGCTCGATGACGTCCTCCAGCCGATTGCCCAAAAAGCGGTTTTCCGCCCAATACGGCGCGCCGATAAGCCGCACGAGCGGCTTTGTGTTTCCGGCAAGAAGTTCGGCAAGCGTGAAGGAATCCACGCCGTCCATATCCCACACCGACATGCACGAGCACGCGCCGAGCCGGATGGTCGGGTCGACCGAATCAAGTGCTTCGCGCATTTTGCGGCAGAAGCTCTTCAAGCTTTCCCCGGCCGCATCCAAATAAGCTGCACGGTACTCGTTCGGCTTTCCGGAAAACAGAAGCTCAAACAGATCGCCGTCCGGCAAATCTTTGCCGTCAAGGCGTTTTTTCATTTCCGCACGATGGTAGCGGCATTGGCAGCCGTTGCCGCTGTCGAGAAAGCCGAAACGGAAATCGTCGTCATACAAAATGATGTCCGGATGCATGGCGGCAATGGTGCGCACGGTATCGGTGGCGTATTCGAGAAAAGCCGGATCAAGCGGGCATTTTTCGGTGGCACTTTGTTTGCCGCCGAAGCCGGTGATGGGCGTGAAATCGTTCTCGCCCTCCACCATAAACGCCCAAAACCACACGCCTGTCTCAATGCCGTTGCGTTTGAAAAACGGGATGGCTTCCGCAAGTTTGTCGAAAACCGCTGTTTGGCGGGCCGTGTCGGAATTTAACGGCGGCAGGGCAAGAAAAACGCGGTCGGAACCGACGAGCTTCAGATCGGAAAGGATTTTTTCCGGGTCGAAATGCTTACTTGTCAGCATGACGGGAACAGCAGTACGATACATGAGGCTTCTCCTTTGTTTGAGAAATTCGTCTGTGTTCAGTATACACGTTCGTGCCGAAAAAGTCAAGAAAAAACGAGAAACTATCCGGGAATTCCGGCCGCATTTTCTGTTTTGAGAGATCGGAAGGTGCGGATGATGATCACAACCGAAAGAACGGCGGTCAGAATATCCGAAACCGGCATGGAATACAGCACGCCGTCTAAGCCGAAAAAGAGCGGCAGAATCAGCGCAAAGCCTACGCCGAACACAATTTCGCGCACCATGGAAAGAAGGGTGGAGGCGGCGGCTTTGCCCATGGCCTGCAAAAAAATGAAGGTCGCTTTGTTGACGCACGCCGGAATCATCATGCAGAGATAGATGCGGAACGCCTTGAGCGCAAAGTCCGTATAATACACGCTTTCGTTCTTTGCACCGAACAGGCTGATGAGTGTGTGCGGAAAGAATTCCGCGATAATGAGCGCGACAAGTCCCACCAGTGCCTCGGCAATCAACAGCTTGGCAAACAGCTCTTTTACACGGCCGTTTAGGCCTGCACCGCGGTTATAGCCGACAATTGGAATACAGCCGGCGGCCATGCCGACCACCACGGAAATGACGATCTGGAAGAATTTCATGACAATCCCGACCACTGCCATAGGAATCTGTGCATAGTTTTCTTGGCTGAAAATCGCGTCGCGTGCGCCGTGAACGCGGATCATGTTGTTGATGGCAGCCATGGCTGCCACAAGCGAAATCTGCGAAAGAAAGCTGCAAATGCCGAGCGTTAACGTCCTGCCGATCACGGCTTTATCGGGTGTAAGATCGGTTTTGCGGATCTTCACGGTTTTGGTGTGACAGATATACCAAAGTGCAAGAAACGCTGTGAGGATCTGACCGAGCACGGTCGCGACGGCCGCACCCATCATCCCCCATTTGAAAGCAAAGATAAAGACCGGGTCGAGGATGATATTCACCACGGCTCCGGCTAAGGTGGAAAGCATTGCGAAACGCGGATTTCCGTCCGCACGGATGATCGGATTCATGGCTTGACCGAACATATAAAAGGGAATCCCGAGTGTGATCCAGAAAAAATACTCCTTGGAATACGCAAAGGTCTCGGCGTTGACTCTGCCGCCGAATACCGTTAAGATCCCTTCAAAACCGATCAAATAGATTGCTGTCAGGACAAGGCTTGCCGCAACGGTCAAAACGGCGGCATTCCCCATGATTTTTCCGGCCTTTTCACGCTTGTTTTCGCCAAGACTTATGCTGACGAACGCACACGCGCCGTCGCCGATCATGACAGAGATGGCAAGGGCGATGACCGTTAACGGAAACACTACCGTGTTGGCTGCATTGCCGTAAGAGCCGAGATAAGCGGCATTGGCGATAAAGAGCTGGTCAACGATGTTGTAAAGTGCGCCGACAAGTAATGAAATGACGCACGGCAGGGCATATGCTTGCATCAGTTTGCCGATTTTTTCGCTTGAAAGCGTTTCTTGGTTTTCATTTTGCATATTAAAACCTCCAATATTGTAAGAAAATAAAAAGAACGCGCAAGTCCCAATCCGGACTTACGCGTTCGCTGCTCGATTATGTGTATTATAGCATTTTTTCCTTCAAAAAGCAAGAAGGCAAAAACACGTTTTTGAAGGTGCTTTGCGGCGTTTCTGTTTGTGCAAAACGCGCATAGCTGTTTTTACCGCAGGTTTTCGATGCCCTTGTAGCCGTTGTCTTTCAAAAGAGCTTCGGCTTTGGCAATGTTGTCCGTGCGAAGCACCACGCAGGCAGAGCCGGCCTCTGCCGGTGCGACAAACGCATACAGATATTCCACTGCCACGCAGTTGTCGGCAAGCAGCTGCAGCATATAGTTGAGTGCTCCCGGCTTATCCGGAAGCTTGATGGCAAGTACATCGGTAAGCGTTACCGTTACGCGGTTTTCGCGAAGCAAGGCGGATACTTCATCGGGCTTGTCCACGATGAACCGCAGAATGCCGAAATCCGTTGTGTCGGCAACCGACAGCGCACGCAGATCAATGTTGTGAGAAGCCAAAATCTCCGTTATTTCGGCAATGCGTCCCGGGCGATTCTCCACAAATGCGGATATTTGCTTGATAAACATAGCGTTTTCCTCCGTTCTGACCGTTTGATTACTTTAATTCGCGCTTGTCGATTACGCGCTTGGCTTTTCCTTCGCTGCGCTCGATGGCAAACGGTTCGACAAGCGTTACCTTGGCGGAAATGCCGAGAACGCTGTCGAGCTTTTTGTGAATTTCGTTTTCGATGCGTTCGATCTCTCTCACGCTGTCCGAGAACAGACCTTCTGTCATTTCCACGCGTACTTCGAGCGTATCGAGGTTGTTCTTGCGATCGACCACAAGCTGATAATAGGGCGCGGCTTCCTTGATGGTGAGAAGCACCGATTCCACCTGCGACGGGAACACGTTGACACCGCGGATGATGAGCATATCATCGCTGCGTCCGGTGACCTTGCTCATGCGCACAAACGTGCGTCCGCAAGCGCATTTTTCGATGCAGAGCGACGAAATATCCTTCGTGCGGTAGCGGATGAGCGGCAATGCTTCCTTGGTAATGCAGGTGAAGACAAGCTCGCCCTGCTCGCCGTAGGGAAGAACCTCGCCGGTTTCGGGATCGATGATCTCCGGGATAAAGTTGTCCTCATTGATGTGAAGTCCGCTTTGGCATTCACAGTCAAATGACACGCCGGGACCGGCCACTTCGGAAAGTCCGTAGATGTCGTGCGCCGCAATGCCGAGCTTCTTTTCGATCTGGTCGCGCATACCGGGCGTCCAAGGCTCTGCACCGAAAATACCGACTCTCAGCTTCAGATCCTCGTTGGTTATGCCGTATTCGGCAAGGCTGTCGGCAAGATACATGGCATACGACGGCGTGCAGCAGAGTATGGTCGAACCGAAATCCTTGAAAATCTGCAATTGGCGGCGTGTGTTGCCGGTGGAAGCCGGAACAACGGCTGCGCCTAACTTTTGAGCACCGGCATGAATGCCGAGACCGCCGGTGAAAAGCCCGTAGCCGTAGGAAACGTGCACAATATCATCGGGCGTGCCGCCGGCAGCAACGATGGCACGCGCCGCACATTCCGCCCACATATCGAGGTCGTTTTCGGTATAGCCCACAACCGTCTGCTTGCCGGTCGTGCCGCTGGAGGCGTGAATCCGAACCACGTCGCGCATCGGGCAGGCGAACATTCCATACGGGTAGTTGTCGCGAAGATCCTGTTTGTAGGTGAACGGCAGCTTGGAAAGGTCGTCCACGCTCCGGATATCCTCCGGCTTCAAGCCGATGTCATCCATCTTTTTCCGGTAAGCCGGAACATTGTCATAAACGCGTTTTACGGTTTTTACAAGCCGTTCGCTTTGGATGGCGGCAAGCTTATCCCGGCTTGCCGTCTCAATGCTTTCATTGTAATACTTTGCCATTGTCTGTTTGTCCTTGCTTTCGTACTGTTGTTGATATATTCAATTGTTTAATCGAGTGCATAGCCTTTTTCAAAGGCTTCAAGGTTTAACTTGCGGAACTTTTCCGGAACGCATTCCTCAACCGCTTTGACAAACACGTCCTTCGGAATGTCCGAATGCTTGGCAAACATGCCGATAAGCACCACGTTCGAGGCTTTGGACGAGCCGCATTCTTCGGCAAGCAAAAGTGCGTCGGCGTGCATGAGCTTAACGCCGGCTGCTTCGATTTTTTCGACAATGTGTTCGGGATAGTCCTTTACACCCATGATGACCGGCATCGGTTCGATCTTTTGGGTGCTTGTTACCACCACGCCGCCTTTTTTGAGATAGGGAAGCCAACGTGCCGCTTCCAGTAATTCAAATGAGATGAGAAAGTCCGCTTCACCGCGGCAGATGACGGGAGAATCCACCTTTTCGCCGTATTTGACATAGGTCACCACCGAGCCGCCGCGCTGGCTCATACCGTGAACCTCGGAAACCTTAACATCATAACCGAGCGACAGAAAGGCGTTTCCCAGAATGCGGCTGGCAAGAAGCGAACCCTGTCCGCCGACACCGGCAATCATAATATTTGTAGTCACTTTGTTTTCCTCCAATCTGACGCTTAGCGTGTTTTGCGTTCCATGCAGCCGAAATGACACATCTTGCTGCACAGGTCACAGCCGGTGCAGAGCGTGGTGTCGATGCATGCCTTGCCGTTTTCCATGTGGATGGCAGGGCAGCCGATCTGCATACACGCCTTGCAGGAGCGGCACTTGTCGGAGTCGATGACATAATAGGCGTCCTTTTTGACTTCCTTTAACAGAACACACGGACGGCGCGAAATGATGACGGACGGTTCCTTGCGCGAAAGCGAATCGCGAAGCCCTTCCTCCATGCTCTTGATGTCGTTCGGGTCGATGACCTTGACATCCTTGATGCCGAGCGCGTCGCACAGCTTTTCAAGATTCAATGCATAGGTCGGCTCGCCTTTTAAGGTCTTGCCGGTGGTCGGATTCTGTTGGTGACCGGTCATGCCGGTAATGCTGTTGTCGGCGATGATGACTGTCGAAATGCCTTTATTATAGACGATGTTCATAAGGCCCGTTACACCGGAATGCGCAAACGTCGAGTCGCCGATCACGGCCACCGAGTTTTCCGGCGAAATGCCGCCGGATTTGTTCATGCCGTGCAAGCCCGAAATCGATGCACCCATGCAGAGCGTCGAATCGACTGCCGAAAGAGGCGGCGCCGAGCCGAGCGTGTAGCAGCCGATGTCGCCGCTGACCGTGACTTTCATCTTTTTGAGCGCAAAGAACAAGCCTCTGTGCGGACATCCCGGACAGAGAACCGGCGGACGGTTGGGAATCTCGTCTTCGATTGCGACAAATTCGGGTTGCTTGTCAAGTAAGCATTTTGCAAGAACCTCTTGCGAGAATTCCGAAAGCTCCGGCAGCAGATTCTTTCCGTCGCAGGCAATGCCGAGTGACTTGACATAGGTCTCGATGACCGGATCAAGCTCTTCAACGACGATCACGCGTTCCACTTCGGCGCAGAACGAGCGGATAAGCTTGTCCGGCAGCGGATTGACAAGTCCGAGCTTCAGATACGACGCGTTTTCGCCGAACACTTCCTTGGCGTAAACATAGGTCGAACCGGCGCAGATGATGCCGATTTTCTTCGAATAAAACTCAGTACGGTTGTATTTGCAGGTGTTGGCCCATTCGGCAATTTCGTCTAAACGTTTCTCCACAACTACATGACGCTTGATGGCGTTAGCGGGAGCCATGACGTATTTTGCCGGATTCTTTTCATACGGCTTGACGGAGACCTCTGCGCGCTCGCCGGTTTCGACAATGCTTTGGGAGTGCGCTACACGTGTCGAGGTGCGCAGGATAAACGGCGTGTCGAATTTTTCGGAAAGCGCGTAGGCATCGCGCGTAAATTCCAAGCAGTCAGCCGAATCGGACGGCTCAAGCATGGGGAGCTTTGCGGCAATGGCATAGTGGCGCGAATCCTGTTCGTTCTGCGACGAGTGCATACCGGGGTCGTCGGCTACGGCAATGAGCATACCTGCGCCAATACCGGTGTAGGAGGTGATGAAAAGCGGATCAGCCGCAACGTTGAGTCCTACGTGCTTCATGGCGCAGAACGAGCGCACGCCGCTGATGGCAGCACCGAGTGCAGCTTCGAGCGCCACTTTTTCGTTGGGCGCCCATTCGGCATAGATTTCGGGATATAAAGCGGCACATTCGGTGATCTCCGTGCTGGGCGTACCGGGATAGCTGGACGCAAAGCCGCAGGATGCCTCGTAAAGACCGCGTGCGACCGCTTTATTTCCGAGCATTAGTTCTTTCATGTGTATGTATCGTTCCTTTCAGAGGGGATTATCCGTTTTTTTATAATGAAAAAGCATATTTGTCCGAGAATCGGCGGAAAGGGCGAGGCGAAAAGGGTTATCGGAAATAACCGAGCTTTTCGCAGAGCTTGTAATCGACCTTTAACAGCCGCACCTCTTTATCACCGAATTTTTTCACATACTGTGAAATACAGTTTTTTTCGAGAAGCTGTTCCATGGCACGTTTGACCTCAGTCTTATCCGTGCCTGTTTTGGCAGCGACCGCGTCGATGGTTTTCATAAAGGTCGGATAGGCATCCTTGGAGGCTTTCTCCAAAGCATAAATGTTTTCGATAATGGCGCGGCAAAGACCTGCAAGCTCATCCGGCTCAATGACGCGGCTTTTGCTTGCCGCAGTGGCAAGCTGACCCGAGAAGGCGTTTTTTACGCCGTATACCACCACATTTTTGCGGCATACATTTTTCAGAAACAGGACGACCGACGTAAAATGGCTGTCGCCGGTAAAAATGATATACGTGTCGATGTCCTTATCGGAATAGGCGGTTTGATAAATCTTATCGAGCATGATAAAATCGGTAAAATCCTTTTTGAAGTAGCCGCCGCCGTTTTTGGTTTCCACGATATCGTTGGTGTAGGCGCGGATGGTGTGCATCTCATTCTGTAAGGACGGATTGGAAAAATCGCCGAAAAACGTATAGGAAACCACACGGTATTGCTTTTTGATTTCGTCGGTAAAGGCGGCAAGATTCGGTCGTGCGTGGAAATTGCGGTCAAGGGAAATGTACCAGTGTTCGTAGTCCACAAAGACGGCTGCCTTTGCTTGTTCATGTGTTTTGTTTTTTTTGAAAAATCCGAATATATCCGTTTCCTCCTTTCTTGCGGAGTGTATTTATCCGGACAAATATGCTTACAGATTATTATAGCACAAGCACACTTATTTTTCAAGTAAATTACGCAAAAAAACGCCGGTTCACGATATTTTTACGTTTTTGGAGCCGCTGTTCTCAAAAAGCTGTCCGATTTTTCATTTTTGTTGAAAAATCGGGGAAAGGGCTTGCTTTTTTTGGCAGCATATGCTATAATACGGTTCAACTGTAAAGAAAAGGCATTTTTGAGAACGGCTTTATCGCGGCACGTGTTTGTTTCGGAGGATGTTTCATGAAATATTTTGATAAGCTTTCGGGAGCGGTCGAAAAGGCATTTTCCTGCCGCGGCGTCGATCCCGAAAACCTGAAATACTGCGTCAAAGCCGATCTTGACGGCGACGGCTGCTATTATGACGTATATATTGCCTTTGACGGCGAAAAGCTGTATTTGCTTTCCGGTTACGACCGATTGCAAAAAAGAGGCCGTCATTACGATGCCGGTTTTGATTTCAAGGATTTTGCCGAATACCCGGTCAAGGATATCGAAAGCTTAACTGTTGACCGCTATACCTATGCGTCCCGGCTGATGGCAAAATTTTCGGACGGCAAAGACATGCCGCTTGCACGCTTTTCCGCTGGCTTCGGCGAAAAATTCGGACAGTTCTGCCGCCGCTTCGAATGCTTGAAAAAAGGCGAAACGCCGGACGATTCGGCTTTGGAGGACAAGCATTTGTACTGCCCGAAGTGCGGCGAAAAATATCCCGACCCAAACCGGCGGTTCTGTCCGCACTGCACCAAAAAATCCGGCCTTCTCTGCAGGCTTCTCAGCTTGTTCGGTGAGTTCAAGAAACAAGTGCTTATTATTCTGGCACTTATTTGGCTTGCGGTCGGCTTGGAGCTTGTAGCGCCCTATTTCGGCACAAAGCTGCTATACGACGATGTGCTGACCGAGGGCGGAAGCCTGTACGGGCAGGTCTTGTTTGTCATTCTGTGCATGGCGGCGTTTTCGTTTGTCTCCATGATTTTCCGCATGGTTTCGGGCATTATTTTAAGCCGTGTGACGCCGCAGGTCATCCACACGCTTCGCGTGCGTATTTTCTGCGCCATGCAGAACCTGTCGCTTGCGTTTTTCACCAATAAGCAGACCGGCTCTCTCATGGGACGCGTGGACAACGACAGCTTTGATGTTTACGGCTTTATTGTGGATGTTGCGCCGCAGTTTCTGTCCAACGTTGTGAAGGTCATCGGACTTGTGGTGCTCATGTTAAGCATCAACCCGATCCTTTCGGCGTGTATGTTCGGTGTGGTGCTTGTGGTCATAGGCATTGAATTCGTGTGGTTCCGCGGTCAAAAGCGTATGTGGCGCGGCAGGGATATCGCGCGCCGCGGCGTGAACGCGGTGTTATCCGATGCGGTCGGCGGCCATCGCGTGGTCAAGGCCTTTGCCCGAGAGGGACAGGAGATCACCCGTTTCGGCGGCAAAAATGATGCGCTGTACGATGCCGAATACAACCGTGACCGCCGCAGTGCGCATTTTTTCCCGATTCAAGAGGGTTTATACAGCGTTTTCACCGGGCTTATCTATTGCCTTGGCGTATATTTCGTGCTGAACGGCAAGCTGCAATTCGGCGGTTTGACGCTGTTAATCAGTTATTTCGGCATTATCTGGGGACCGATGTATTTCTTTATGTACATGGGCAACGACTGGGCGCGGTGTATGGATGCGGTCAGCCGTATGTTCGAAATCCTGGACAGCGAACCCGAGGTCAAAGACCCGAAAGAGCCGGCCTGTGTGCCGGGCGGCGAACTTAAGGGCGATATCGAATTCAAAAATGTTTCGTTTGAATACGAAGCCGGACGGCCGATCTTGAAAAATCTGTCTTTTAAGACGGAAGCCGGTCATTTCACCGGCCTTGTCGGCAAAACCGGCGCCGGAAAATCCACCATCATCAACCTCATTTCCCGTATGTATGACGTGACCGGCGGTGAAATCACCATCGACGGCATTCCGGTAAAGAAAATCGCTTTCGAAACGCTCCGTAAGAGCATCGGCGTGGTTTCCCAAGAGACGTATCTGTTCATGGGCAGCATTGCCGACAACATCCGCTATGCACGTCCCGCGGCTTCCATGGAGGAGGTCATCGAGGCAGCCAAAAACGCCGGAGCGCATGATTTTATCATGAAGCTTCCCGACGCCTATGACACGGTCACCGGCAGCGGCGGCGTGTCGCTTTCCGGCGGCGAAAAGCAGCGCATTTCCATTGCGCGTGCGCTCATCCAAAAGCCGAGCATTCTCATTCTTGACGAAGCGACCGCCGCCATGGACACCGCCACCGAACGAAAGATCCAGAACGCCATTGACCGTCTGAAGGAAGGCCGCACCATCATCGCCATTGCGCATCGGCTCTCGACGCTGCGCGACGCGGACAAGCTGTGTGTCATTGAACACGGCGAGCTCAAAGAGCAGGGAACACACGATGAGCTGATCCGCAAAAAAGGCAAGTATTACGACCTGTATAAGCTGCAAAGCGAGTCGCTCAAGGCCGTCGGCCTTTCCGAGTAAGAGCAGACGCGAAAAAGGAGACGCTTATGAAACATGAAAACGATTGCGCGGCATTGTCGGCCGCCGCGGATACAGCCGCAACGCTCGAAAAAAACGATGATTCAAGCGAGCTTGTGCTTCTTGCACCGGAAAAGGTGCATTTCAAGCGGGAACAAAGCGGCTATCTGACGCTTGAATATGAGGGAAAGACCTATGAAAAAGTGACCCTTACGCGCTTAATTCCGTTTGAAAGTGACGAAACCTATATCAGTGTCAGCTTTAACAATGCCGAGGATGAATGGACCGAGATCGGCGTTCTGCGTTCGTTAGAGGAGCTTCCGGCGGCGGAGGCGGAATGCGTGCGCGGCTATTTGGCGTTTAAGTATTACATTCCCGAGATCACCAAAATTCATAAAATTGCGGATAACCGTATGGGATATCTGTTTTTGGAGGCAGAAACGACGGCAGGCGAAAAGAAAATTGCCGTGAGCGACTGGTGGCACAATTTCCGCTTTCTTCCGGGACGGATGCTTGCCGTGACGGATGCCGACGGCAACCGCTACCGCATTACAAACGTCGATACGCTCGATAAGGCAAGCTATAAGCGGCTTTTGCTGTTTATCTGACACTCCTGCCCGATACGAAACGGAGAAAAAACATGAATTTGAAAATTTCCCTTCCGGCAGGCGTAAGTGCGGACGACGTCGCCTTTTCCTTGCCGTTTGATATTGACGAGCGTGCCAAAAAGACCGACGGCCATTTGACCGCCACACGGGAAAAAATGACGGTCTATGTCGGGAGCGTGCCGCAAAAGGACATTGCGCTTGACACCGTTTCCGGCATTGAGGTGCGTGAGCTTGCCGGCTGCTCCATGCTCTGTGTGACCGACAAAAACGGGAAACTGCTTTTTGTGTGCGCGTTTTCTCAGAAGTATTTCTTAAAGTATGCCGAGCTTGCCAAAATTCTCGATTATTATATCAAAACCGGCGTTTTTACCGAAAACACCGATACGCCCGAACCGACCTGCCCCAAGTGCGGTGCCAAGTTAAACGGCGCGTCCGCTTGTGTGTTCTGCGAATCCAAAACCGGTGTGTTTACCAAACTCATCAAACGCTTAAGACCGTACCGCACACGCTTTCTTATTTCGCTTCTCTGCACGTTTGTGCTGTATGCCGCCGATGTGGTCGTGCCGATTTTCCAGCGCATTTTGATCGATGACCTCATTGTGCCGCACAACCGCGATATGGAGCTGTTTTTCAAGGTTTCCGCCTGCATTGTGGGTATTCATGCGGCAAAGCTGCTTTTTCGCGTGTGGCAGGAAAATAACAACTACAAGATTTCCGCCGCGTACGGACGCGATCTCCGGCGTGATATTTTCGCCAAGATTCAACAGCTCTCCATGAGCAATGTCTCCCGGCGCACACCCGGCGAGTTAATCAACCGTGTTTCCTCGGATGCCGGTGTGGTGCAGGATTTCATCACCCGTCAGGGCAAGGACATGATCCTGCAGACGGCGGCACTCATTGCGCTAACCGTCATTATGTTCGTCACAAATGCGCGTTTGGCGCTCGTGGTGGTGCTGCCGCTGCCGTTTGCCGCGTACCTGTCGGCAAAGTCCTACAATTTCATGCACATCCGCTATATGAACACCTGGCGCAACCACTGCAAGGCCAGTGAGCTTCTGCATGATGTGCTGCACGGTATTCGCGTGGTAAAAAATTACGGCGGAGAGGCGCGCGAGGCAAAGGCCTATGAGGAAGCGTCGGGACGCTGGGCGAATTCCATAAAAGAAGCCGATACGGCGTGGTACCTCTTTCAACCGCCCATCAACTACCTTTTCAGCATCGGTGAATACTGTGCGCTGTTTTTCGGCGGCAGCATGATTTTGGGACGGCAGATGCAGCTTGGCGAGCTTGTGCAGTTTACGACCTATGTGTATATGCTGTACGGTCCGGTGCAGTGGCTGGTCAACCTGCCGCGCGTGCTGGCACAGGCCGGCGTGAGCGCCGGAAAGGTGTTCGAGGTGCTTGAGGAACACGACGATTTGAAAGATGCGGTAAAGCCGGTGGATTTGGATATCGACGGCGACATCGAATTTGACCATGTTTCCTTTGGCTACAAAGCGTATAACCCGGTTCTGAAGGATGTGAGCTTTTCCATCAAAAAAGGCGAAATGATCGGCGTGGTCGGTCATTCCGGTGCCGGAAAATCGACGTTAATCAATCTTGTCATGCGGCTGTACGACCCGACCTCCGGCTCGGTGCGTATCGACGGACACGATCTTCGCGAGATATCCCAGTTTTCGCTCCGTTCGCAGGTCGGTGTGGTGCTGCAGGAGACCTTTCTCTTTAACGGCTCGGTGCTTGACAACATCCGCTATGCCAAGCCCGAAGCAACCTTCAAGGACGTGGTGAGAGCCGCCAAGATTGCCAACTGCCACGAATTCATCACGCGTTTGCCGGACGGCTACGACACGATTGTCGGTGAGCGCGGCTACAATCTCTCGGGCGGCGAACGTCAGCGTGTGGCCATCGCGCGCGCCATTCTGCATGATCCGAAAATCATTATCTTGGATGAAGCGACCGCGTCGCTCGATACCCAGACCGAAAAGCAGATACGGGATGCGCTTGCACGGCTCACCGAGGGACGCACCACCATCGCCATTGCGCATCGGCTGTCCACGCTTTCGGGCGCGGATCGCTTGCTTGTGCTCGATAAAGGCAGAGTAGCCGAGATCGGCACGCATAACGAGCTGCTTGCGCGTAAAGGCGTGTATT
Source organism: uncultured Eubacteriales bacterium (assembly GCA_934444645.1). GTDB lineage: Bacteria > Bacillota > Clostridia > Oscillospirales > CAG-382 > UMGS882. The sequence continues at coordinate 22,508 of CAKSCV010000004.1, forward strand.
ATAAGCTTGTCATGGCACAACGCCAGACCGCAAAACTCGCCTCTGCCAACGGCGGCGGAGAAGACGGCGCATAGCGAAGCAGCAAGATTTTTATCGTTTTGGCAAGATCGTGTTTTGACTTTGTGCAAAGTACACAAAACAAGTCGAAAAGTTTGGCATTCTTCCTAATTGCTTTTTACAGTTCCTCATGTTAAAATTATGTAAAAACAATCCTCTTGTTTTTTTGCGAGAGGATTTTGTTTTTGAACACCAAAATCGAAAAGGAGCGAAACATATGAAAAAACACATTTTTCCGCGCTTTCTTACCCTGTTTCTCGTGCTTATGACGCTGTCGGTTTGCGCGTCGGCTATCGAGATCAAGCTCTACGATGAAGGGAATTTACGCCAAACGGTAACCTCCGCAACAGAGAAAATTCCCGACTGGGAGGTGCGGAACGGAAAAGCCCTCTATTGTTGGATCAATCACGAAACCAATCGCTATTACGGTTGGACGATGCTGCCGGTGCCGACCGAATCCATGGATTTGTATGCGCAATGGATCCCGATGGAGCGCGTAAAGCCCGGCGAGGACGCCTTTTTGAACGGCGATTTTGAAAGCGATGTTCTGTATATCCGTCCCTCCAACGGCGGAATGCGCATTGTGACCGAAACAGACGGAAACCGTGTGCTCGAATATACGCGCGGCTCGGGCTATGCCTCGCTTCAGGTATTTGTCGGCTGGGAAGCCGGCAGAAAATACCATATTCATTACCGCGTAAAAGCGCCTGCGGAAACGGCAACTTACTATAATAAGATTCACGGCGGCAACAATTTGACCGGCACTGTGACAAAGCCCGGTGAATGGGTCACCGTGGACGAAGATTTCACGCTTCCTGCCAACGCATCCGAGGCAGCTGACGTCAATAACGGCTGGATCAGCCTTTACTGCAACCCGATAAACGGTTCGGGCGGTACGGTGTATTACGACGACCTTTCGCTCATTCCGTACGCCATGGTTCGCTACCATGCAGGCGGCGGCAGCGGCGCACCGGAGGACACCTCGCTTCTTTCCGGCACGGTTGAAATTCCCGATGTTACACCCGTTCGCCGCGGCTTTGTCTTTGCCGGCTGGTCGCTCACCGAGGGCGGCACGACGGCGGTTACTTCCGTTGAAGTCAACGGCGCGGATATCGACCTTTACGCTATCTGGAATCCGGTTGAAGACCAGGATATTGTTACCTACGAGTATTCCAACGACCGCACCGGCATTGCCGACGGTACGCTTTCGATCATCGCGCCCGAAGAAGCTGCCGCTTACACCGGCGTTTCGGTTTACTTTGCAAATGCGGACGGTGTGATGAGCGGCTACACGCCGTTTGCTTCCATGGAGCTTACCGAAGGCTCGGCGTCCTATACCGCCTCCGGCAACCGCATTTTTGCACCGGGTGCTACCCGTCTTTCGATTCATTTTACCGCTTCCGGCAAGGATGATGTTGTCTATTGGTACGATATTCCCGAAAGACATCAGAATAAAGCCGGAACGCCGCTCTTCTCGTTCTATGCGGTCTCGGATATCCACTTGCAGGATTATTGGCCGGAAATGGCGACCAACCGTACCCGTATGGTCAACGACGTCATTGCCAACAATCCGGCGTTCACCGTTATCGCCGGCGACCTTGTCAACCACGGTACGACCGAACAGTTTGCCCGTCTTGACAGCTTTATGAAGAACAATTTCAACGATGCTGGACGCCCGGCGTTTATCATCAACGGCAATCACGAATTCCACATCAATGACAAAAACTCCACCGAATACGACCGCGACGCGCTGTTGAATTCGCTCGCGTCCCAGATTGCCGCCAACCGCGCAATGGGCTATGAGATCCGCCGCGACGGCGACGACCTCTGGTATTCGGCCATTATCGAAGGACGCAAGTTTATCTTCATGTCCACGCCGAGCACACCGGCCAAGGGAGAGCTTGCAACCTATATCGTTTCGGATAAGCAGCTTGCCTTCTTGAACGAAGAGCTTGCCGCAGCCGAAAAGCTCGGCATTCCGGCATTTGTTATCTCGCATGTACATTTGAACGGCTATGTTATCAACGGCGGCAGCGGCATTACCAATACCGCGGCAGTTGAAGAGATCTTGAACCGCTATCCCGGCACGACCATGATTACCGCGCATACGCACTCGAACCTTTCGCTCGACAGACGCTATGTGCTTGCCTCCGATGTCGGCGGCAGCGTGTTTACGCACTTAAACGACGGCTGCTCGGTTTGGCTCGAAGAGGGAACCAGCAATTACGGAAAATATGAAGTCGCCTTCTCGGCAGGTCAGGTCATTGATGTGTATGCCGATAAGCTGATCGTTAAGGCAAGAAAGTTTGCCGATCCGTGTGTTTATTTCGGCCACGGCCTTTATGAAATCAAGCTTCCGGGCAATAACAATATGCCGAAAATCTCCATTACCGGCGGTGCTCCGGCAGACGGTGCAAACCTCGGTGTCGTTGACGAAAACGGCGAAACGCTTCCCAGTGCATACACCTTCGAATGGCTTGTGGACGGCAAAGTCGTTTCAAATGAGCAGGCTTATACGATCCATGCAGAAACAAGCATGGCCGGAAAATATGTTGTTGTCCGCGTCAGCGATGGCGAAGGCAATTACACCTATGCACGCACGGAGCAGCCCTTTACGGCTGTGACGATCCACTATGACGCCAACGGCGGCACCGGCGATGTTCCGTCCGATGAGCGTGTCTTTGCCGGTACGATCATTACGCCCGACGCTTACGGCCGTTCGCCGCGCAAACAAGGAGAGTACTTTATCGGTTGGTCCCTCAGCAAAACGTCGAGTCAGCCGGATGATAGCGTTCAAGCAAACAAAGACCTGACGCTTTACGCGGTGTATTCCAAGAGACCGTTCTTTGACTTCACCACCGGTCTTTGCGGATGGAGTCCCAAGAGCACCATTAAGGAGTACAAGGTCGAAAACAGCATTTTGAGCTACACCGATACCGGTACGGATATGTATTTCACGCTTTCGAACATCTCTCTCCCGGCGGACGAATACCGTTATATGCGCATTAAACGCCGCTATATCGCGGGCAGCGGCGACGGTATGTTCTTCGGCGTCAACGGCGGCGGTCTGTCGCAGGATCAGCGCGTTCCGTTCGAGACCGGCACGGTCGTTGCCGAGATCGACGGTATGCAGGTTGTCGAATACGATTTGCAGGCCATCGTCGGCAATTATTGGAAAGGCACGATCACCACGCTTCGCTACGACGCGTTGGCAGGTGCCGGCAAGGGCGAGACCGACTACATTCTGTTCTCAAATAAGAGCGGTATCTACTCGGCAAAAATCGACGTCACCCTTCCGGTCATCGGCGAAGAAGCTCCGGAAAGCGGCTTTATGAAGGCCGACGACAGCACACCGTACTTTACGGTTGAAAACGCCCAATGGGAAAGAGCCGACCCGGAAACCGGTTATTTTATGTTCAGAGCGGACATTGTCCCGAAGGACGGCTATGAATTTGCCGGTGCAGCGGATATCGAGTCCATTCTTTCGCTTTCCTGCGGCCGTTTGGAATATGCGGAATTAAACAGCAACGGCAGCGCGACCATCTACGGCTTTTTGGATGCTTGCGTCGGAACACCGGCAGACGGTCAAACACAGGCAGCTCTTCTCGAACTCGGCGACTTAAGAGGCGGCGTTGTTGTTCTCGCTTATTATAACGCGGACGGACGTACCGAAAAAGTTAGAGTCCTTCGTGATACAGCCGTTCAGACCGGCCGTCTTTGGGTTGCCGATATGGGCGATGCCGTGGGCGTGAAAGCCTTTGTTCTTCGCTCCGAAAATTCGCTTGCTCCGCAGGGAGAACCCGTTTCCGGCGTTATGACTGAATTACCGTAATAAGAAAGTGAAAAAATGCAAAACGAACAGTTAAATCTTCTGCAAACCACCGTAAAGATCGGCTTGGACGCGCCGGTTCGCTTCTTACACATCACCGATTCGCATATCTCGCTTGCCGATGAATGCGATTCGGAGCGTCTGAAGCGGCTTGCCGCGGCAAGACGCGCCAATTGCTTCGAAACCGGAAGAGAGGACGGCGTCACCGTCCGCCTGTACGAAAAAGCACTCGACTATGCCCGGAAAAACGAGCTTTTCGTGGTTTGCACCGGCGACCTCATCGATTTCATGTCCCATGCCAATTTTGCCTATCTCGACCATGCCTTTGACGGCGTTGATTATGTGTATGCTTTAGGCAATCACGATATTTGCGCGCATGTCGGAGGCGATAACGAGGATGAGGCGTACAAGTGGAACAACATGAAATTAACCGCGCCGCATATCCGCTCGAACCTGTATTTCGATTCGAAAATCTACGGTGGCGTCAACTTTGTGACCTTGGATAACTCGTATTATCTCATTTCCGAAGGGCAGATCAAAATGCTCCGCGCGGAAGCCGCCAAAGGCTATCCGATCGTGCTATGCGTGCATACGCCGTTTTATACGCCGGCGTTTGCCGAAGACCGCATGGCGGCCGAAAAAGATTGTACGTATCTGATGGCACCGCCCGAGGAGCTTTTGCTCCGCTATACACCGGAACGCCGCGCACAACAGGCAGCCGACGAGGCAACGCACAAGGCTGTGGAGTATATCCTGCAGGAACCGCTGATCAAGGCTGTTTTCGCCGGTCATATGCATTATGACTTCGAAGAACCGCTTGCAAACGGCGTGATGCAGTTCACCACCGACGGAAGCTTTCGCGGCACCGTACGAGAGGTCACACTTTTATAACAAAAATAAAACAAAAAATAAAAATCCGTCTGATTTTACCCAAATCGGACGGATTTTTAGCGAATTTTGCAAGCGGATTGTAAAAAACAAGACATTTGTCAAAATGTATATTGACAAATGGCGGGACAAATGCTATAATCATCGTGTGAATGGTTGCCGTTTTTTGCAGAAGAAGGTGCTTAACGCCTCTCAAACGGCAAAAAGAAGGGAGATTTTTTCTATGAGCGATTCATCCAAATGGGAATTAACCAAGTATCAGCAGGCACGTTTTATCGACGCTTTGACAAGCGAGCTTGCGCCGCTGAGAGCCAAGGTCGGTATTTCGCAGGGCGATCTTTCCGCGCTGATCGGCGTGTCCAGACAAACCTATTCCGCCATCGAATGCGGCAAGCGGAAAATGTCGTGGAACACCTACCTGTCGTTGATCTTATTTTATGATTACAACAAAGATACCCATCAAATGCTTCGGAACATGAATGCGTTCCCGGTGGAGTTGGTCCGCAATTTCAACAACGGCGAAGACATCACCGAAAGAAATACCACGACCATTGCCGGCATCCCGAACGACTTGACCGAAAAGCTGGATGCCCAGGCATTTCACGCCATTCGGACGCTGGTTATGGTGGAGTATGCACGCTGCACCAAGATGCCGGGTGAAGCGGTGGTCAAGGCGTTTGACGGCACTTCGTTCGGTCTTGACACGACGGATGAGGACATTCTGGCAGCAAGATCCATTCGGAATATCAAAAAGAATAAGAACGGAGAACTGTAATGCAAACAGCGCGGCAAGCAGTAACTGCTCTCAAAAAGCAGTATTCTCTCCGGCAGGTGAGCGTCAAATCCCTGTCGGATGCCATTGAAAAGCAGGGATATACCGTTATTCCGTTTCTTGCCGTCGGCAACGAAGGCGATGTTGCTGCTTTGATACATGCGCTCGGTTTGCAGGCGTTTGTCAAAACGCAAAAAGGCTTTACCTACGAAAACGATAAGTATCGGCTTGTTTTTATCAACGAGGATCTATCCGAACAAGAGCAGCTTTTTGTTTTGGCGCATGAACTCGGGCATATCTGCTGCGGCCATTCCTCGACAGCAAACGTGATCGGCAAGGACGTGCAGCAGGAGCATGAGGCAAATGAATTTGCGCATTACCTGCTCTATCCGTCCTCGTGGGAGCGGTTCAAGCAGCTTTTGAAACGCCGCAAACGCGCCGTGGCGGTGCTTTGTGTGGCTTTGGCGGGCGTGGCGGTGCTTGTTGCTGTTCTTCTTGCCGTGAACCGTGAGCAGACGTATTACGGCAACTACTATGTGACTTCTACCGGCAACAAATATCACGTCCAAAGCTGTAAGTTTGTGAAGAACAAAACCAACATCCGGCGTTTGACGAAGGATGACATTGCATCCGGCAAGTATAAAGCGTGCGAAATGTGTTTGCCGCAGGAATAAGCATTTTCCGAAAATGAAGTCTTTGAAACCCTGTTGCGGATCAAAAATCTGCGACAGGCGTTTTGTTTTGGATGAAGTTTCAAACAGCTGCCGTCGATTGTTGTGACTTTTTTCGATCGCTTCTTGCTATTTTCTGTGTTTTGTGGTACAATATATAAAATTGCAGTAAACCAGCTCGTTTTGTGTATGATAGGAAGTAACCATGGTTTTACATATCAAAAATAAATTCGCCCGCTTGGATCCCGGTCCGGATATGACCAAAGGCAGCATCGTGGCACATCTTATCTGGTTTTCTCTGCCGCTGCTTGCCGGGAACCTGTTTCAACAGCTCTATAACACGGTCGATGCCTGGGTCGTCGGCAACTTTGTCAGCAACGAAGCCTTTTCGGCTGTCGGCACGGTTGGACCGATTATCAATATGCTCATCGGGTTCTTTTTGGGCTTTTCGAGCGGTGCCGGCATTGTCATTTCGCAGTATTACGGCGCCAGGCAATACGATAAGGTTCACGATACGCTGCATACCGCCATCGTCATGACCTTTGTGTTAGCGGTGATATTGTCGGTTGCCGGAATATTACTCATACCGCTGATGTTGGACCTTATGAAAACGCCGGAAGAGGTTGTGCCGGAATCGACCAAATACCTGACCATTTATTTTGCCGGTATGGTAGGTCTGATGCTTTACAATATGGGCTCGGGCATCTTACGCGCGGTGGGCGATTCCAAACGGCCGTTTTATTTTCTGGTGGTTTCCGCTGTGATCAATACGGTGTTGGATCTGCTGTTTGTCTGCGTATTCGGGATGGGCGTGGAGGGCGTTGCTTATGCCACCATCATTGCACAGGGCGTGTCGGCGGTTCTTGTCATATTGTCCCTGTGGAAAAGCGATACCTGCGTGGTGCTGCATTTTAAGGATTTGCGCATCCATCCGCAAATGCTTTCCAAAATTGTGAAAATCGGCATTCCGTCGGCGATTCAGCCGGCTATCACCGGCTTTTCCAATGTGTTTGTGCAGTCGTATATCAACTTCTTCGGCGCGGACTGTATGGGCGGTTGGACGGCGTATTCCAAGATCGACCAGTTTGTCTTGCTGCCCATGCAGTCGGTTTCCATTGCAAGCACGACGTTTGTCGGTCAGAACCTTGGCGGCGGCAATGTCAAGCGCGCCAAAAAAGGTATTTCCTATGCGCTTCTTATGTCCTTTGTTTCGACGTTTGTCCTTATGCTTCCGCTTTTGGTGTTTGCACCGAGCATGGTGGAATTCTTTAATGACAAAAGGGAGGTTGTGACATTCGGAACGGACTTCTTGCGGTTTATCATGCCGTGCTACTTGATCTGCTGCATCAACCAAGTGTATACCGCCGCTTTGCGCGGCGCCGGAAACAGTCGGACACCGATGTTTATCATGCTGTTTTCGTATGTTTTGTTCCGCCAGATCTATTTGTATATCATGTCGCATTACCTTGTCAACAGGCCGATTCCGATCGCCCTCGGCTATCCTGCCGGCTGGGCGGTATGCAGTCTCTTGATTTTCTTCTATTACCGAAAGGCAGACCTCGCAAGGGATTGTGTGGTGGACAGTACCGCCGTCACGGAAACAGAAGCTGCAGCAGGCTGAACCAACAAAAATCATAAGCTAAACAAAAACTCACGTAACGGTGTTTGTTCCGTTATGTGAGTTTTTGTTTGCATAAACAACGCTCTGCGCGGCGGCTGAACGTTTGAGCCGTTTAATTTTTTTCGACGATTTTGATATTTTCGGCGGTGTATCCGGTTTCGTCCATGACGATTTCGGTGATCTGTGCCACTTCGGCACTAAGTAAACCGGGCGTTTTGACGATGACATTGATGTTGTCGCCGGTCATAACGGCAAGACAGTCCTCAAAGCCTTTTGCCTTGATCATTTCCTCCACCAACGCTTCGGTTTCGATTTCGGAGGCAATGCTTATCATGCGGTCAAGGGCTTTATCCTTGACATCCGGCATGGTTTCGGCACTGTCGATGACCACCTGCAGGGTTTCCAAAGCCTCTTCGCGCGAGCGTTCGCGGTTGAGGGAGGCAGAAACGAAATAGCTGTCCGCGCTTGCTTCGGCGGAAACGTCTTCGGAAGAACCGATGTTGTCCACAAGCTTTGCTTCGCCTAAAATTTTGGCGCTGTCCGAGCTCGGATCGGATGTCTCGGACGTGTAAAGATAGGAGCCTGTGCCGACCTCCTTTTTCCCGGCAGCACCGAGAATAAAGTCCGAATAGACCGATACGCCGATGATAAACAGACAACAGCAGACAAGAATGGATTTTTTGTGTTTTCCGATAAAAGAAGCAATTTTTTTCATGATACCTTCTGACCTCCGGTTACATAAATTTTCGTTTGAGAAATGCCGAGCGAAACACTGACGGCCTGTGAGATTTCCGCCTTCAACGCAGGATTCGAAGCACCGCTGCATACGATCCAAACGCCGCAGATTTTCGGACACAGCTCCTTGACCACCACCGGTGTTTCGCCCTTTTCCCGGTCGGTCGTATAGGCAAGCCGTTTTTCGGTTGTTTTGGCTTTTTTTGTTTCATCACCGCTTTCGTCTAAGGTCGCATTGCTTGCGTAGACCGTTTCGTAGGAGGTTTCCGCCGTGATAAAAATCTGCGCTTTTCCGGCACCGTCCACGGCTTCCACGGCTTGCTTCAAACGGCTTTCCAAGCCGGCAAGATATGTTTCGAGGGAGGCGGAATCCGTCTTTTTTTTGGAAGCAGCCTTCCCGAACAATCCGGCAAAAGCAATGAGAATCAGACCGATACATACGGCGGCGGATAAGAAAACTCTCTTTTGTTTGTCCGAAACGGACGAAAAAGGTGCCTTGTTCATGCTGTTCCTTCCTTTTTTGAATCTTTTTTGAAAAGAGCCTTTTTGTTATGTACCGTATACAAGACTTTCGGCAAAATCCTTGGCACTGTCGCAGATTTCCGGTGTGCACTGTTTGCCGAACAACAGCGAAATACCGGCAGCGGATACCAGAATTTCTTCGTTTTGCTTGCTTACAGTCAAGTCTATGCACACGCTTTCGGGTTTTATGCCGTATTTTTCGAAGACGGCATCGGAAATGCGCTCTTCAAGAACTGTTTCGGTCCTCTCGATAACAGCTGAAAGGCCGTCTGCGTCATTCGATGGTGCGGTATCGGCTGTGTTTGGGACACGTTCGAAGGCGGAAGAAAGGTTCGCTTCCAAGCTGCCGGAATCGCCGAAAATCGAAAAAAATGTCACGCAGACACATAACGCGCAAACCGTTTTCAAAGCCGCTTGGATACCTTTCGAGGACGATGTGTGTGTGTTTTCAGCCAAAATTTCACATAAGAAGCTTGCCGCACAGATCAAAAACAGCTGTCGGAAAAAATCTCCGAGCGATGGCATGGAAGGCACGTCCTTTCTTTCAAAAATCACGCAAATTCAGAGTGCAAGTGCCGTTTCGGTACACGACGCAAACAAAATCATGCCGCTTGCCGCCGCGAACACGCAGATGGCTGTGAGAATGTTTAACGCGCCGCCGACACTTTCCAGAAACGAGGTAAACGGCCGCGTTCCCATGAGTTTCGAGCAAAATAACGCCAACAAGACGGCAAATTTTAAAGCAAGCACCGTGCACAGGGTCGGTATGACCAAATACAGAAGATAGGCGATGCCGAGTGCGCCGAAGGCGGTCTTTAACACGCTTGCCGCGCCGAGCACCGTTCGAAAGCATTCGCTGAGCATATTTCCGGCAATCGGAATGAGCCGTGCCGCCGTAAAGCGGATGCCGCGCACCGCCGCATTGTCCGCACCGGCAGCCGTGCGGATACACACGGCCTGAATGCCGCCGAACACCGCAAACAGCACACCGAGTCCCCACGTGCAGAAATTCCGGAGGAAGCCGATGAAGCCCGAAAGGTCGAGTGTTTTGGATAATGCCGATAAAAAGCCGAAGGCAAGCACCGTTTTCACGCACGGAAAGACAATCCGCACGGCTAAAATTTGCAGAATGCCGAGCGTAAACGCCGAAGCGGAGGCTGCCGCCGCACCGCTTCCCGCACTGCCGGAGGACGCCATGAGCAAGCTTGCTGCGGCGTTCGAGGCCGTCATAAAAGCCGCATATTCCTCCAAAAAGCCGCTCACGGCCGCAAGTACCGGCACGGCGGCGTTGACCACAATCGTGCAAATACCGAGCAAACACGCAAATTCCGCAAGCCGGGAGCCGCCGCCGAGGTTTTCGGAATAGATCCCGATCACACAGGAAAGCAAAATCACGGCGACCAACAGCGGAAAAACCGCAAAGCTTTCCCGGAGTGCCTTTGCAAAAGCATCGAATCCGAACCGCCACAGCGTTTCGGGTGAAAGTGCCTCGACGGCACGCTGCCCAAGTGTGCCGGCTTTGTCGAAAGGCAGCTCACCGCCTTCGGTGAGGGCATTCATTTCGGCAAAAATAATATCCGTTTGCGTAGCGGATTCTGCGGCTTGCGCCTTGACGGGGCAGACCTGCGGCAGAAGAAGGCATAAAAAACACAGACCAAGCACGAATCGCCGTGCGGAAAAGCCTTGCATGAAATAACCGTCCTTTCTTTGAAGCTTCTTTTTTGAAGTGCCGGTAAAGCTTACTGCAATAAGGCAAGCACCTGCTCAAAGACCCTTTTTAACAGCGGCAGGCATAACGCCAAAATCACGCTTTTGCCGCACAGCTCCGTTTTTCCGGCAAGTGCCGTTTCACCGCAATCGCGGCAGAGATCGGCGGCAAGCGTTGTGATAAAGGCGATGCCGCAGGCTTTGAAGATCAGCGTAAACAGCTCGGCATTGTCTGCATTGCCGCAATAGGCACGCAAAACATCCACGGTCGGCTTTAGGATCCCGACGGCGCACACCGTAAAGCCGAGGCAGAGAAGCAGCGAAACAAAGGCGGCATATTCGTCCTTCAAACGGCGTAAAACCACCGTTAACACAAGTCCAAGCACGGCGAAACCGAAAATTTTGTATAAACTCATCTCTATAACCCGAAAATGTTCCGTACCGATGTGAACAGCCGATCGATCTCCCCGACAAGCATGAGAAGAACGATGATGATCCCGGCAATCGTGACGAAAACCGCTTGTTCATCTCTGCCGGATTTTGAGAGTATGTTTCCGGCGACCGATACAAGGATCCCGACTCCGGCGATGCGTAAAATGAGTGTAACATCCATGATTTTTTCTCCTTCGTTTATTTGCACCTTTACAGCAGAATGAGTGCGGCAAGAAGTCCGCATAAAACGCCGAGCTTGCGGTATAGAACACATTTGGCTTCGTCTTGGGCGGCATACTTCTTTTCCAGAACGGTTATATCGGCAATCGCGCGTGTAAGCGCTTCGCATTCGGCTTTGCGAAAGCCGCTTTTGCCGAGAGTTTCGGAAAGGGCGGTGTAAAGCTTGGCGCAGTCCTCCGGAAGCGACGCGCGAACCTCTTCAAACGCCCTTGCAAAGGCGTCGGGAACGCCGCTTTTGAGAACACGGCAAAAGCCGCGCTTTTCCGTTATTTTCCCGTTAAAGCCGGCATAAATGTCCGTAAGCGGAAGACCGCCGTTTTCAATGCCGTTTTTGATGCGTACCAGTAATTCAAGCAGCTCGGCACGCAGCGCGGCATTTTGCCGCCGCAGGACGGACAAGTGCGCCCCATACAGCGATATGGCTCCCGACACAAGCAAAATGCCGATGATTTTTAACACGGTATCCTGCCTACGCTGCCGTTTGCGTATTCATACAGCGTTTGCGAAACGGTGCTGCCGCGGCGCTCCAAAAGGGCAATATAACGGAAAACGCCCTCATCGCACAGCTTTTTTACGGCCGGGTGTCTGAAGGCATCCGAAACATCCGCGCCGTGGAGCGATGCCAAAAAAACGATGCCGCCGAAATGCGCGTCGGAAATAATGGTGGCTTCCTTGTCCGAGCCGATTTCGTCGCATATCAGAATTTCCGGCGAAAGCACACGTGCAGCACATTCCAAGCCCTTTGCTTTGGAAACACCCGAAAGCACATCAACCGCACACCCGGAAAAGTATTCCGGAAGATAAATTTCGTCGCGTTCGTCTAAAATGCAAACCCGGTAAAACCGCCCGTTTCCGACGCTTTTGGTGCGGATGTCGCGCGAAAGACCGATGGCAAGATCGCGCAACAGTGTGGTTTTTCCCACGCCGGGCGGCGAAATGACCAAAAGGCCGCCATTTTCGAAGCCGTGCGCGGCAAAATACGACACGAGCGGCGCGGCACAGCCGGGAACGTGATGGGGCAGCCGGAGATTGACGCCGGTAATCTGCGCAAATCCCGTCATTTCGCCGTTTTGGCTTGCCGTTTTTCCGAATAAGCCTGCCCGGATGCCGAAACGCGTGATATAGCCGCGGCGGACGCTGTCTTCAAACGCATAAACCGAGCCGCCGCAAAAGCGGTATAAGAACTCTTCAAGCTCGCTGTCGGTGATTCGCACACAGCGTGCCGGCTCCATGCAAATGCCGGTATCGCACAGATAGCGGTTTTCGCCATCGATGAAAACGGTGGTGATATTGCCGGCGCGAAGCCGCAGCTCAGTCAGTTTTTCCGTAACTGACTGCGGCAGACGGGTCAGAGCCGAACGCACGCTGCCCGGCAAAAAGGGAAGAATGCGGTACAGACTGCTGTCATTCATGGTCAAAAACTCCTTTTCTTTCAGATTCTTTTTAATCGGTTGCTCATTATGTTCTTTCCAAAAAATTGTAAACAGCGACGATTTGCTCCCAGGTGCGAACATCGATGACACCTGTCACGGGAAGATAGAATCGCTGTTGAAAAGCACGCACGGCGTTTTCGGTGGCAGAGCCGTATATGCCGTCCGGGTTCGGTGCCGGAATTTCGGGATAGGAAGCGGAGATTCGCGTCAGGTATTCTTGCATGAGCCGCACGTCTTCACCGCGTGAGCCGCGCCGCAAGGCGTTTCCCGGAAAGCTTTGTGCGCCAAGCTCCGGCGTGACGACGGCAAGGATATTTTCATAAACCTCGTATAGCTTTTCCCAGACTGCGGCATCCGTTTCGCCTGTTTCGGCAAGGCCGAACTGCGCCTGAAAGCGTAAAAGCGATTGCTCGGTGCCGTTTCCGAATATACCGTCGAGAGCCGGTGAGGGAATGCCTTTGTAAAACAAGCCGATATAGCCGAGAAGAAACTGCAGGCGCGCCACATCTCTTCCGGTATCGCCGCGCTTCAACACGACTGTTGGCGGCGTTTCGGGCAGCGTGCCGGTTTCTCCCGCACCGTTTAATTCCGCAAGCTTCAGAATCGATGCATAGACATACGAGATTTTGTACCACGTCGCTTTTCCGACAATGCCGTCCACCGTCAAGCCGAAAATTTCTTGGAAAACGCGGACGGCTGAATCCATGGCCGAATCAAAGACCCGATAAACCGGATTGATGCGCGGAATGAGCGGATAATTTTCGGCAATGCGGTATAATTGGCGGCGGATATATTCCACGTCCGCGCCCTGTGAGCCGAAGGACAGCGGCGAACCGGGATAGGAACGCTCAAAATTCGAAACAACATCGGTAGAGGCAAGCTCGATATCGTCGCCATAGTAGTAGCGCAAGATGTTCAGCGCCGAATAGCCTTGTGCACCGAGGTTTTCCGAACCCCATTGCGACATTCCGGCACAGCTTGCACGGCGGCCGTCACAATAAGAGGTGAAGAACGGACTTAACGTTTCACTGTGGCGGATATAGACGTTGAAAAGCTCATCCACAAGCCTGTTTATGTTATCGAAAATGTTGCGGCCCGGTACAAAGGATTGGTCAAATTGGGTGGAGTTGGTGATGTCGAAATCATAGCCCTGGCTGGGATACCATTCCGTGTAGATGCGGTTGAGCGTTAAGGAAATGATGGCTAAAATGTTTGCGCGAAGCGCCTCCTCCGACCATGTCGGGTAAATTTCGGAGGACGCGACGTTTTTGATGTAGTCCGGAAAGGAAACATAAACATTTTCGGCGTTTGCGGAGGGGACGCCCAGATGAACAGCTACGGTTTCGGGAATGACGACCTGGCGCGCGATAAACGGCTCGGCAACGTTTTCTTCAGGACCGCGCTGCGTGCGCTCGGCGTCGCTTAGCAGTTCATTCGGCGGTATTTCGTAGACGATGATACCGCCGGTCGTGCCCTCATAGCCTTTGGAAAGCGGAGTTAACAAAAGAGGGAGCGTGCTGGTCTTTCCGGCAAATACCGGCACGTGAAGCACGCGCACCGGAAAATAACCGGCAACATTTGCATAGACATCCACTGCCGAATAGGGAATATCCGGATTGTATTCGTTTAGGGAAATGGCAGGATCCGGGGCTTCCACCGAAACAGCTTGCGTTGCGCCGGATGAATCGGTTAAAAGCCGGTAAGTATAGCGTTCGGCATCCACAGGAACATCGGAAAGAAAGCGGTTGTCAGCCGTCTGCGTGATACCGGTGGCTTTGATATAAATATTCCGGTCGGCAAGCGGCAAAGCACCGTCAGCTAATTGCAGGGTCACGCGAACATAGCCTTGATACAAAGTAAAACACCTCGTTTCGTTGTCATGGTCTATCCTATTCGGATACTCGTCCCGATATGACAGCACTTTTATCTTTTATAAGGAGCACGCGAAAATCAGACATTTTTTGCAGACCTTGCGGCATATAATAGCGTTGTACGGGATTTCCGGTGAAAAAGGTTGGATGCACAATGATTGTATATGCGGACGTGTTATTTGCGGTCAACTGGGTGATGGATTATTTTGCGCTGTTTGCCGCGGCGCGCGTACTGGGACTTGCACATAAGCGCGTGAGGCTTTGCTTGGGTGCGTTTCTCGGCGCAGCGTATTGCGTGTTAAAGCTGTTTGTGCCGCTTGCCGAACCGCTTGCGGCGATTGCGGTTTCGCTTGCCATGTGTGCCGCCGCCCTATGGAACGGAAAAGTGCTTACCTATGTAAAAGCCGTAGTATTATTCTATGCGGCAAGTATGCTCATCGGCGGCGTGATGACCTTTGTGTATGAGCGTGCATATTGCCTGCGCCATCTGCCGCTGTTTCGTGACGGTCTTACGCCGGGAATGTTTTTTGCGTGCGTCGGCATTTTGTTTGTTCTGTTATTTTTCTGCGGCCGCCTGCTTTCGCAGAAAACAAATGTGAGGTGTGCGACAGTCTGCGTGAGGGTGGATGACAAAAGCGAACGCTTTCGGCTGCTATGCGATTCGGGAAATCTGTTACGCGATCCGTACAATGGTCTGCCGGTGATGATTTTAGACGGAAAGAGCCTTGACAAGCTGTTCGGAAAGGACGGTCTCCACCGGCATTTCGATGCGTCGGAAACGCTCGCCGTCAAACGGAAATTCCGCTATATTCCCGTACAGACACCCGGCGGAGAGGGATTTTTGGCAAGCTTTTTGCCGGATGAGATCCGGCTGTGCGAAAAAAACGGCAATAAGCGGCGTATCGCTGCACGCATTGCGGTCGATTTGCGGGAAAATCCCTATGGCGAAAACGACGGGATCCTGCCGCTTGCGGCGATGAATGCATAGAAAATCCTGTATGAAAAAAGCATCCGAACGATTCGGGAAAGGAAGATTCTTATGAAGTTAATAGCTGTTTGCTGTCGTGTGACAATGCTTTTTGAAAAACTGCGTTCTGCAACTGCCTATGAAAAGAATACGGGACGCTTAAAGCTTTTATACCGCTTTTTCGGCGACGATGCCGTGTTTTACATCAACGGCTCGCAGGTGCTTCCGTCGCCGCTCGACGCCGCAAACGAAGCCAAAGCTTTGGCAGAGTTGAAAAGCGAAGACAGGCTTGCGGCGGAAAAGGCGAAAAATCTGCTTGTCGAACGAAATCTGCGTTTGGTGGTGTACATTGCCAAACGCTTCGAAAACACGGGCATCGGGATCGAAGATTTGATATCTATCGGCACGCTCGGTCTCATAAAGGCCATCTCCACCTTTAACACGGACAAGAACATCAAGCTTGCCACCTATGCCTCACGCTGCATCGAGAACGAGATCCTTATGTATATCCGCAAAACCGCCCGCAGCAAAAACGATGTGTCGCTTGAAGACCCGTTAAGCGTCGATTGGGACGGCAACGAATTGCTGCTGTCGGACATTCTCGGCTCGGAGGACGATGAGCTCGGCCGCCGCTTGGAGGATGAGGAGGAAAAGAAGATGATCCATCAGGCGGTTGCACGCTTAAATCCGCGCGACAGACAGATCATCGAGCTGCGCTTCGGCTTGTCGGAAAAAGAAAATGCGTGCGGAAAAAAGAGCGAAATGACCCAAAAGGAGGTGGCGGATCTGCTCGGTATTTCTCAATCGTATATCTCGCGGCTGGAGAAACGGATCATCGCCGGACTTAAAAAGGACATTGCCGCTTTTTACCGATAACAAGCAAAAATGCCGAAAACCGTATAAATTTTTTGTAAAAATGGCACGTACATATTGCAAATTCTCCCGAAAAGTGGTATCATATATCTTGAATATATATGTCGATTTCGATCACTTTTTGAGGAGTAGGTAAAATGACAAACGGATACAGCAACTTGAAACCGAATATTGTTCTGCAGACAGGCACGGTTTTTTCCGCCGCCATGGCCGCGTCCGGTGCTGTGCCGCTTGCGTGTGTAACGCTTGCCGATCTTCCGGCGCATCCCTTTTCCTTAAAGCTTGAAGTGACCTGTCAAAGCGGCGAAAATCTTGTATTCGCCTTTGCACCGGCGCATTTTCCGGCGTTTGATACGCATTTGTGCGGCGACAAGTCTGCGCATACCGCATTGATCCGCTTTTCTGCGGCAGATTTCGAAATCGGATACGCCTATTTACATTCGCTTTCGGCATTAACGGAGGCACTTTTGTGTGTCAAAGCGGAGATCGATGGCTTTGCGGTGTCGTCCGAAGTCAAAATACAGCTTTTGCCGAGCGACGAATGGCTTGGCATCGACAGCCATCCCGAAACGCTTGCGGCGTTTGTTTGCCCGGGCAGCCGCGCCGTTCAAACGCTTACCGACGGCATTATGCACGATACGCCGTTATCTGCGCTTGCAGAGCATACGGATTCGATCCGTGACATCGTGAAAAACATCCGTGCCGGAAGCATGATCTGCGCCGCAAGGGATTCGTATTCGCCAGAACGGCGGCAGCGGATCAAAAGCCATGCGGCTTTATGCATTCCGAACGCGGTCGCGGCGACCCCGATGGAGCTTGCGTTATTGTTCTGCGCCTGCGCCGAGCGGTGCGGCTTTATGCCGACTGTGGCATTTGCCACAAACCTGTCGGGGGCGGTGAGCCTGTTCTGCGGTGTGCGCGCCCATCGCGTGCAGTCGGGAACCGGTGTGCTTTCGGAAAGCTTATCCAAGGTGCGCTCCATGCTCGAAAACGGTGAAATGTTCCTTTTTGATCCGTCGATTCTCTCCTCGGCGCAAAGCATTGATGTTTTTTTGGCAGCTGTTGAAGCGCAGGGATATTTTTCCAAAAACGGGACAAGGCTTTTGCTTGCCCTTGATATCGGTGAGGCGCGCGCAAACGGTGTTGCGCCGTTCTTTGCCGATGCGGAAGAAGCCGCCGCGGAAGCAGATGAAGCACACGGTTCGGCACGCGATGTGTTGGCATCCATCTATAACGGCCTTTCCGGAAGCCGCATTTTTAAGGTGCTTTCGGGCGAATTCGGCGGCTATGACGTGCTGCCGCTTGTCGGCTTTGCACCCGAGCAGCTGACAGCCGGACAGCCGGAAACCATCGGTCCGATGGAAATCAGCGAAAAGCCGGCACGCTTTGCCTCGTTGGCGGATGATTTTGCGGCATTTGCACTGCGGGACGAAAAAAGCATTGCCTATAACAAAGCGGAGCTTGCGGATATACGCGCCGCTTATGCTGCGTTCGGCACGCGCATACAGGAGAAAAAATATATTGTTACGGGATATTATGAAAAGACCTTCCATGAAAAAGCGTCCCGCATGACATTCGGCCGCTCGCCGGGCTTTGCCTGCTATGCCATCGCCGGTTTTCTTCGTGTGCGTGAAAAGACGGATGCGAAAGAGTATTATCTGCCGCTCGCGTTTGTGCGTGTTTGCTTAGAACGGAGCTTTGATTATCGGTTTTGTCCCGGGGAGGACGCGCCGCTTGTCAATACGCTTGCCGCGGATCTTTTGGGTGTGAACGACAAAACCGTGCATTTTCCGGAAAACGTACCGGATGTGCTTGCCTTTTTCGAAAAGGCGGCGGAAAGCTGCAAGGACAGCGCCTATTCCGAAATCCGCGTGATCCGTGAAACCGCTTTGATCAAAGCCGACCTTTCCGATTTCATTTTGTGGAACCACATCGGCACAAACGCCCGCACTATGCTGAAAAACAAGCATTTTACCGCACTTCTTGCGGGAACACAGCCCGAAGAACAGGAATCGGAAAATGCAGAAAACCGTCTTCGTCCGTTTGTCCGTTATGCGCCTCAAGCCGTCAAAGAGACTCTGACGGGCACACAAAACGCGCTTCTTTCGGGCGGAAATGCATCGGATAAAGAAGATTTTCTTGTCAATGCGGCCGCTGCGGCGTTAGCCGACAGCAAAACCATGCTTATTTTGTCGCAGGAGCCGGATTTTTTGAATTTTGCGGCGCAAAGCCTTGAAAAAGCAGGACTATCCGAAACCGTGCTCCGTTTGGATGTATGTCGGTCGTCCGAAGATATCATCCGCGCCGTTCAAACGCGGCTTGAAGCACTTTCCGCCTTGGAACGCACCTCGGCCGCACCGCAGCTGAAGAATGAGCTTGACGAAATTGCTTCTCGCTTAAAAAGCTATGCCGAACGCTTGACCAAAACCGATCCGACCTTTGGCGTGTCGGCTCTTGAACTTGTCGAATCGTTCGATAATGCCTATGACACGACCAATGCAAAACCGCTTCTTGCGGTGGAGCAGGCGGCTCTCGAAAGCCTGAACGGCGAGAAGCTTGACGCGTTGTTCGATATGGCGGAACGTCTGGTACGACGTGCGCATAAGACGCTTGCTGAGGTGTCACTCGCGGAGCAGGCGCCGCTCTCGTCGCATCCGCTTGCGCTTCTGTCGCCGGAAAAAGTGCCGGATGATGCGGTCCTTCACGAAATCTACGAGCTTATCGCGCGAATCTTGCCGGCTCTTTCGGAATACCGCGAAACCTTCTTTGAGATAAGTCCCATACTCGGCATCAAAATTTCCGATATCCGGAATTTGGAGGCGTTATATACCTTAAACGAGCTGTATCGGCTGTTCATTTCGGCACGGGAATACGATATTCCCGAAGGCTTTGCCGCAAATGGGCTTTCGGCGTTTGCCGACAGTGAAAGCCGCCGCAGCCATGCCAAAAAGCGCATGGAAAACATCGAATATCAGCTGCGATTCTTCTCACCGGAGCTGTTTGAGGATGTGGACTCCCTCTTGGTCGGATACCGGAACGCGGATGACGACCGGCCGAATTTTATCAAAAAATTCCTTGTGAAGAAAAATCATAAGGACGTGCTTTTGCAATATGTTACACCGGAAAACCGTGCGGAATTTGCCAAGCATCCGGTGTCGGATATCTATAAACTGTTAGATGAATACCGAAACGAAAAAGCGGCGGCAGGGGAGTCGGATGCACCCGAAGATGAAAATGCCGCGTCGCTTGCCGCACTGGTCGGAGAACTGAAAAAACTGCTTGTCTGCCTGTATCCGGAGGAGCAAGCCGACCGGCGTGCGACGGATGCACGCTTGATGAAGCTGTTTGCGTTTATCGAAAAGCTGTGTGCGGATGCTGGTTTGTCCAAAAAGCTGACATTTGCCCGAGCGCGGTTTGCACAGGTGTATTCGGAAAACGAGTGTATGCTTGAAAAGCTTTCAGCACTTCTCGGTGCGGATTTCCGCACTCTCTCCTTTGAAACAGGCATTTTGAACTACGACGGCCTGTCAGGCTTTCTCAAACGCGTGGAGGAAAATCTGCCGGCACTTCCGGGCTGGGTGGATTATTTGGAAGAAGAAAAAGCGGCAGAGCCCTATCTTGCGGCGTTTTGCGAATATCTGCGCCGGGTCGGCATCAAGCCGGGTACGGATCGCCTGTTTGCATCGTCACTGCTTTTGCCGGCTGTCACGTATATGCTGCAAAAATCCGGTTTGGAAGCAGATTGGAACGCAATTTCGCGCGCCAAGGAAACGTATGCGCCGCTTGCCGAAAAAACGGCTGCGCTTTTGCTCGAAACCGCTTTGCAGACCCATCGCCAGCGCGTAAAGCACTATGCCGAAACCGAAAGCGCGCAGCTGTTTGCGGAAGCCGGCAAAACGCTTTCGGTCACCGCTTTTGCATCGAAGCATCATAAGCACTTGCTGCGTGTTTTCCCGATCCTGCTTATCAATACCGCAAGCATCGGTCCCGTCTCGCGCGGCGAATGCATTGCCGATACGGCGGTGTGCGACGATTCCGACCGCCTGCCGCTTTCGCTCGAGGTGGCTTGTGCCGCAAAACGCCTCATCCTTTTGACGCATACGTCACGGCCCGGTCCTGTGGCACGGCTTATTGCAAAAGCCGGTGCCTTGCGCCTTGCATTCCGCAGCCAAGAGGCTGTGTTGACAAGCGAAGCTCTTGGGCACACAACGCTTTGTGCGGCAATGCTCAACGGAACCATGCGCTTTGCCGCCGATCTTGCCAATCCCCAAGAGGCAGAGCTGTGCGTGACAAAAGCACTCGAAATGGCGAGAAGCGGAAGCAGAACGGCCATCTTCGCATTTACGCACGGCCAATGTGCCTATATGCGGCACCTGCTGTGTGTGACGGCGGAAAACGACAAAACGGTTCGCGAGCGGATCGAAACAGGTCTTGTGACGGTGCGCGACGCGTTTGAGCCTTGCTATGAACGCTTTTCCGGCGCGGTGTTCTCGTTTGCCGCTGCGGCGGACAGCGAAGGTAATTTGTGCCGTGCGTTCTGCATGGGAAGCACGGAGGAATTCCGCAAAGCCTTGTATGCTTCGCTGCAAACGGTCGACGGACAAGCCGTGCTCGTGACGTCGCTTTCGGCAAAGGAACTCGATCTGTTCGGAAAACGCTTGACGGCGGCGCGCGAATTGTACTATGCACTTCGCTTTGCCGTTCATGGGACGGCTGCTTTTGAAGCGTCCGAGCTGCGGAGCGTTTCCGTGCTGGATGCCGCCCTGCTTGCGGCAGAAAATGAAGGCGTCCCGGCACGCGGATTTCTTTCGTGCGGCGCGGATCTGGTTTCGCTTGACGGAAAACGTGCGTATATGTATGACGTGACGAATGAAAAGGATTTGTTTGAACGGCTGGATAAAGCCGAACGATTGAAAAAGAACGGCGTTTCGCTGACGCTTGTTTCACCGCTCGATGCGGTGCGGCAGCTGTCCGGACAAGCGGAAAAAGCGTAAAACGTTTGTAGAATAAGCACCGAATGAAAACCGCCAAAGCGGAAAGACTGAGTTTGTCCGCAGCGGCAGCGGTTTCGGATAAATCCCGTTTTCGCACGGTTTGCCCGGTTCGGTAGTCTGCTGCTTAGAAAGGATGTGCCCTATGCCCGTCATTGAAGGTGCTTGCATCGGCATAGATTTAGGCACGGCCAATTGCCTTGTCTGCAACAAAGATAAAGGCATTGTGAGCCGTGAGCCGTCGGTGGTTGCGTACGATATTGCCTCTGACCGCGTGATCGCCATCGGTTCGGAGGCCAAGCGCATGATCGGAAAAACGCCGTTCGGCATAACGACTGTCAAGCCGTTAAAGGACGGTGTGATTGCCGATTTCGGCTTGACGCTTGCCATGATGAAAATATTGATCGGACGCGCCATGCGCTCTTCGCTGTTTGCCCGTCCGAAGGTTATTGTCTGCATTCCTTATGGAATCACCGAGGTGGAGCAGCGGGCAGTGGAAAACGCCGCTGTCGAAGCCGGCGCCTCAGGCGTCGCCTTGGTGGAGGAGCCGGTGGCGGCGGCAATCGGTGCCGGGCTTCCCATCCGTCAGCCGAAAGGCAATATGATTGTCGATATCGGCGGCGGCACGACCGAGGTCGCGGTGGTGACCGGCGGCGGTGTGGCTTTATCAAAATCCTTACGCGTGGCAGGTGATGCCTGTGATAAGGCTATCGCGGAATATATCCGCAAAAAATTCAATGTTCTTATCGGTGAAAACACGGCCGAAAACATCAAGACCGAAATCGGTTCGGCACACGAATCGACCGACATCGGTATGCTTGAGGTGCGCGGACGCAACCTCGGAACGGGATTGCCGTCGGTGTTCAACATTTATGCACGCGAGGTGCGGGAAGCCATGAGCGCACCGCTCGGCGCGATGATCGATGTTATCCGTGCCACCTTGGAAAGCACGCCGCCCGAATTGTGTGCCGATCTGTACGACAACGGCATTATGCTTGCCGGCGGCGGCGCGCTTTTGGCAGGGCTGCCGCTGCTCATCGAAGAGCGAACCGGTCTTGCCGTAACGCTTGCCAAGCATCCGCTTGACGCGGTGGCGGATGGGATTGTTAAGATCATGTCCGCCCGGAATTTACGCGGCGTTCTGACCGAGGTCAAAAAAGTTTAGCTTATCAAAAAAATAAAAATAGAGGTAATCAACATGAACAAGCTTGAAAAAATCAAATTTGTAAACAATGACGCCGAAAATGCCGAGCGTCCCGTGTTTATCATCGTTATGGACGGTGTCGGTCTTGCACCCGACACGGCCAGCAACGCTGTCAAAAATGCCAAAACGCCGACGCTCGATATGCTCGTGGAAAAATACCCCATGTTAAAGCTCAAAGCGCACGGTACCGCTGTCGGTCTTCCGAGCGACGACGATATGGGCAACTCTGAGGTCGGTCATAACGCCATCGGTGCCGGACAGGTCTTTGCACAGGGCGCAAAGCTGGTTTCCAACTCCATCGAGAGCGGAAAAATGTTCGATTCCAAGGCATGGAAAGAAATCGTTTCGGTCAAGGATACCGGCAAAACGCTGCATTTTATCGGTCTTTTCTCGGACGGCAACGTGCATTCCCATATCGACCATTTGAAGGCAATGCTTGTGCAGGCAAAAAAAGAAGGCGTGCATACCGTCCGCATCCATATTCTGCTTGACGGACGCGATGTCGGCGAAACCTCGGCGCTTGATTATGTTATCCCGTTCGAAGCGTTCCTTGCCGAATTGAATGACGCTTCGTTTGACGCAAAAATCGCTTCCGGCGGCGGCAGAATGAACATCACCATGGACCGCTACGGCGCAAACTGGCCGATGGTTGAAAAAGGCTGGCACACGCACGTTCTCGGCGAAGGCAGACAGTTTGCTTCGGCTGAAGAAGCCATTACCGAATACCGCAAGGAAACCGGCTGCATCGACCAAGACCTGCCGCCGTTTATCATTGCAAAGGACGGCAAGCCGCTCGGCACCATTGAGGACGGCGACAGCGTTGTGTTCTATAACTTCCGCGGCGACCGCGCCATCGAGATTTCCAAAGCCTTTGAAGAAACCGATTTTGATAAATTCGACCGTGTCCGCTTCCCGAAGGTCACCTATGCAGGTATGCTCGAATACGACGGCGATCTGCACATCCCGTCCCGTTACCTTGTAAGCCCGCCCGAAATCACCGGCACGATGGGTGAATTCCTTGCGAACACCGGCGTGACGCAGTATGCGCTTTCCGAAACGCAGAAATTCGGTCATGTGACCTATTTCTGGAACGGCAACCGCAGCGGCAAATTTGATGAAAAAACCGAATGCTACGAGGAGATCAAATCCGATGTCGTTCCGTTCGAGCAGCGTCCGTGGATGAAGTGCGCCGAGATCACCGACCGTCTTATCGAAGTGGCCGATGAGGGCAAATTCCGCTTCATGCGCGTTAATTTCCCGAACGGCGATATGGTCGGCCATACCGGCAACTACCTTGCAACCATCGTGGCGATGGAATCGCTCGATCTGTGCCTTGCAAGACTGCTTCCCGAAATCGATAAGGTTCACGGCGTGGCTATCATCACGGCTGACCACGGCAATGCCGATGAAATGTACGAACTCGACAAGAAGACCGGTCTGCCCAAAATCGATAAAGAGGGTCATTATAAGGCCAAGACCAGTCATACGCTCAATCCCGTTCCGTGCATTATCTATGATAACTTCGGTACGGACAACTATACCATCAAGACCGAAGGCTCCTACGGACTTTCCAACATTGCCGCAACGCTTGTCAATCTCATGGGCTACAAAGCACCGGACTTCTGGGATGAGAGCATGATCGAATTAAAGAAATAACAGGACGTGTACCGCGCTCTGCCCGGAGGCTTTTGTCAGGGCAGAGCAAACGCCTGTTCTTTCGAAAGGAGAATTTCCATGCGCTTCAACTGTTTTGCCGCCGCGGCTGTTTCACTTGCCGTCGTTTTCGGCTCTTTTCCGGGTGTCGATGCCGCGCAGCCGATAAAAACGGATATATCGGCTATGTTTGACGACCTGCAAGGTGACGGAACGGCCGAAAGTCCGTATCTTGTAAGTAACGCAAACGCGCTTTGCCGCATGGCGGAACGCATTAACAGCGGCGACACGGCGTATGCGTCGGCATATTACCGCCAAACCGCACCGCTTGTATTAACGGAGCATACGCCCATCGGCTCGGAGAAATTTCCGTTTTGCGGTACGTATGACGGCAGCGGTTTTCCAATCATCTTCGAAAATGCGCCGACCGTTGCCGACAGCCGGTATGTCGGCTTTTTCGGCTATGCAAAGCAGGCATGCTTTTCCAACATGGTGCTTGTCGGCGATTTGTGCGCCGATACGGCGGAGGATCTGAACATCGGATTTCTGTGCGGCTATTATACGACCGAAAAGAACGGTGCGTACCGGATCCGAAACTGTGAAGTGTTAGGGCAGTTGACCGCAAAGGCTAAGAGCGTGCTTGCCGGCGGTCTTATCGGTCAAATGCGCTTAAAGAACGGTACGCTTGCGGTCTCCGATTGCTATTCCGAAATCGCGCTTTCGGCAAACGGCGCGCAAACGGCGTTTGCGGGTGGTCTTTTCGGCTTTGCGCACGCCTCCGGCAGTGCAGTTCTTCGGATGTCTGCCTGTGTGGCAAACGGTGCGGTCGCGTCAACTGTCCGAGAATCGTATGCGCTTGCTTACGGCGGCGGTCTGATCGGCTATTTTTACCAGGACGACGGCTGGATCCATACAGCAAGCCTTGCCGGGTTGTATGAAGAAACCTACAGCCTTTCCTGCTGTGCATTCCGCGGAACCGTGACGGCGGGCGGCGGTTCTTCACGGTATAGAGGCGCGCTCATCGGCTATGCAAACGGCGCCGTTACCGTGAATAAATGCTATTCCTGCGCCGCGGAGCTTGTGCCGACGAATTCATCGGAAAACGGACAAAGCGTCTTGCGCGAGGATTTGTTTGATGCGGCTTTTCTAACTGAAAACCTCGGTCTTGATTTGACAGAATCGTGGATCTGCCTTGCCGATGCGAGCGGTTTGCGGCTGGTTTCAAGGCATAAAGAGCTGCTCCGACTGCAAAGTGCGTCGAATTCTTCGGAGACGCTGCGCTTTCAGCCGATCAACGTCGAAAACGGCTTGTTTGCCGCCGCTTTTTACGGCACGGACGGTAAAATGACCGGTGCGAGAAGTCTTGCATTTTCGGAGGCTGCCGCTTTTTCGGTGACCGTTCCGAAGGACGCGGAACGCTTCCGTGTGTTTCTGTTTGCCGATTGCCGGAGCTTAAAGCCGCTTCTGCGAAAGCCGCTCTCTTTTACCGTATGAGATATGCGTCCCATTCCCAAAACGAAAGGATGAAATGACCCATGCGCAGACACCGTTTTCCCATACTCTTGGCAGCTGCTTTCGCGGCATTCTCCCTTTTTGCCGGTGCAGCACCGCAGCTCGACTACGATGTGGAAGCCCCGATCGATGAAAAGAATAAAGGCTTCGAGGAGCGTGAGGTACATAAAAACACCACCGCCGTCTGTTCCGACCTCCTGCCGGGCGGCGGCACGGCAGAAGATCCGTTCGTCATCTCCCATGCAAGCGATCTGCTGTATCTTTCCGAGCAGGTGAATGCCGGCAACAAAACGTATTGCAGTGCCTATTACGTCCAGAGCACCGATATCGATTTGACCGGCAGCGACTACACGCCCATCGGAACGCAAGCGCACCCGTTTTCCGGTTCGTATGACGGTGCAAACCATCGCATTCTTTATACAAATGCGGTCTACGAGGGCGATTTGTTCGGCGTTTTCGGCTATGCGCTCGCCGCCGATTTTCAGAATATGGATATTTACATGGAGGCAGACGTCACCTATAAGAATTTAACGGATCCGGCGGAGGATAAGAATGCGTCGCTTTACGCCGGGCTTCTTTGCGGCGTGTATCAGGTTGCAAAGGATTGCAACAGCACGGTTTCCGGCTGCCGCACGGACGGAAAGCTCACGGCGACCAACACCAAAAGAACCGTCCATGCCGCCGGACTTTTCGGGCTGCTTTCGGCAAAAACCGTTTATTACGGCGATGTGTTGGTCATCGATTGCGAAAGCGCGGCGGATATTACCGCGAATGCCTATTCCAGCCCGTATGCCGCCGGTATTGCCGCACGCGCCGAAACGCAGGGACGCGGAAGACTCGGCTTTGAACGCTGCTTTGTCAGCGGAAACGTCGTTGCCCACGGCTATTCGACCGAATCCTATTCGGCCTATGCGAGCGGCATTGCGGCTTGCCTGTATATCGATGAATCGGATTGGTCGGTTTGGTCAGAGCTTTCGGATGAGCCGGATGGATCGAAAACCTCGAACGCGGTCGATACCAATCGTATCAAAACTGCCTTAAAGGCGTGCGTGGTAGCTTCGGAAACACTGCACGCGTATTTGTCCAAGCAGCATTCTCAAAGCACCGCTTATGTGGATTGGCTCGCTGCCAGCATATCGGAATACGTTACGCTTTCAAACAATTATTATCTGAAAAACGATACAATCGTCTGCAACGGCAGTAACCTTGCCGTAACCGAAATCGAAACCAAAGACCAGCTGTATTTAGCAGACTTTCTTTCCGGAACGCTTTCGTATGACCTGAACGGTATGTGGAACCTCACACCGGGCGAATCGCTGTCACTTCGTTTTGACGGTACACGCATTTGGGCTTATCGTGACGGTTCGCAGCTCGTCCTTCTGCCGATCGGCGGCACGTCCGGTTCGCTTGTTCTTTCCTATTGCGACCAAACGGGGCGCCCGCTTGCGTTTGATGTTGTTGCAGTCAACGTGGAGAATAACCGCTATACGGCTGCGATTCCGCCGTCTGACGGAACGACGCTTTCTTTGACTGTGCTGTGGCTTGACCAAAACGGCCTGCGGCCGCTCGCCGATGCTTGCCGTTTGTCGCTTTAAGCGTCCTTTTCCTTGAATTGTATATTTTGCCGCCGAGTTCCCCTACTCGGCGGATTTTTTTGTGCAAAATGACAAACTTTTTTGGTACAATTTCACAAAAAATCAAAATATTCACCACTTGTTAACTTATATATACTATACTATATTTGTATACAAATACCATATCAATATTTATAAGGAGTGATACGCGTGAAAAAACATCTTTCCATCCTGTTGTCTGCGTTGCTTTTGATTTCTTCGAGCTTTACTGCAAGCGCCTTTGAAGCCGAAACGGTCGAAGCGGCAGACGAGAAAACCACAGTGCCTGCTATCGAAGCACAGGCATTCGAGGAAACAAGCCTTGATATCCCGCTCATTGACGCACAAAAGGGCAAGCTCATCTTCTATCAGAACTTTGACGCCGAAGGCGCAACCTTTGCAACGGTCGATTATTTCGATGCCACTTATATTACGCCCGGTGGCATCACCGGCAGCAGCACCACACTGACCATTGAAACCGATCCGGCTGACGCGTCTAACAAAGTGCTCAAAATGACCAATGCGGGAAGCAGCTGGCATCAGTATGTTGTAAACGTCAACATGCCGTTAAAAGAAGGCGAATATACGGTTGCTTACCGTCATGCCAGTGAAAAAGGCGATGTGGTAGGCTATATGCAGCGCTTCTT
Organism: uncultured Eubacteriales bacterium; assembly: GCA_934444645.1. Classification (GTDB taxonomy): domain Bacteria; phylum Bacillota; class Clostridia; order Oscillospirales; family CAG-382; genus UMGS882. The sequence continues at coordinate 50,746 of CAKSCV010000004.1, forward strand.
CACTTCGCCTCAACCGGTTTTAAGCGACGGTTCGTCAAAGGACGATGCTATTTCCACCAATCCTGACGGAACAAACCTCAATGCCCATCCGAAAACCTTCTATGACACCTCTTACACCGGCGTCTGCAAAACGATCGACGGCATCAAGAAGTTCGGCATGAAGGGCGGCAATATGTTCCCGATGGCCGGCGATGTTCCGATGAACTCGGTGCATCAGCTTCGCCTGATTCCGAATAAGGGAAACCTGTATGTCGATGATTTTCGCATCTATTTCTTCCCGGAAAATGCCTTTACGGTTGCGGACGGCGTAGATGTAAAGTTTATTGAACCGACCGCAGCGACCTACACGTTCCCGAAAACCGACGGCGTTTATTTCTATGTCAATAAGACCAACCCTTCCGAAACGTACAAGCCCGGTCAAACGGTAGATGTCGCCGCACTTGCCGGCGGAAAATTCGTCGGTATACACGTTCCGCAGTATGTTGCCGAAAAGGGCGAATTGGTTCTGTATACGGATTATGAGACCGGCGACCTCAAGACGCTGACCTACGTCAATCCGGTTTACAGTAACATCACTGCTTTTTCCGGTTACAGAACCGACGGTACGGATTCGCTTACACTTGTTGCCGATCCGACGGACGAAACCGGCAAGAACCATGCCATGAAGGTGTATTCCAATAACACTTCTGCCCATCGTCTTGCTGTTCCGCAGTTTGCCGGCATTTCACTTGCCAATTCCGCCTTTACGTCTACAAGCCGTTATATGCTTGTCTCACCGGCCGATTTCAGTCACATTTACTTCCGTTTTCAAAAACTGGGTGCAGGCGATGCCACGGCTACCAAGTCGATTTCCATCAAGGATAATCCGCCTGCCGAGCTCACTTGGACGAATCTTTCCGTGACTCCGGATAATATGTCCGGCTTGGATAACGGTATCAACTCGTTCGGCTATCAGATCAACATGATACAGGGCAAGGAAACTACCTATTATATCGACGACTATGCCTTGTATGCCTATCCGCTCAATTCGGTCATGTTCACGAGAACCAAGGGTGACGCCGATGTAACCATGTTGCGCAACGAAAATTTGCACGGTGAAGACCTTTCGTTCACGTTCCCGACTGTTGAAGACCTCGGCTACACGTTGGCTGAAGGCGAATACTTCTTCGGTTGGGTATCCTATGACGGAAAACAGCGTTACCAACCCGGCGAAACGGTAAAATATGCCAACCTCAACCATCAGACCTTCTATCCGTTTACTCAGTCGGTAAACGACAATGCCATGGGCTATGTCTTTAACGGCGATGTGAATATGACCGGTTATGATAATCAATCGCTATGCTTCAAGGAAACCGTAAACGATGAGGGCAGAAGCGTGCTTCATCTGCGCACTTATAAGTCGTTTAATGCCACCTTGCAGGGCGGCAAATGGGCGACCGACGCTCGTATCGGCATGAGAACCTCCGAGGATAAAGCCTTCTCCGGCACGGAGTTCCCGATCGTTACGTATACCTATAAGATCGAAAACACCTATAAAGTACCGGATGCTTATGTGAAGGATAAGAACTATGATCCGGAGTTAGAGGAATTTGCCGACGCACAGCCCGAGCCGCTTTCCGAATCGTTGTTTGTGTTCTGGTATTACAAGAAAAATACAAGCGGCAGAATCTGGATTGCCAACTACGGAGAAAACAAGCTTGGCAATACTTACCAAAAAGCAACCATCGACGGCAAGTATCACACGCTGACGCTCAATATGCGCGGCCTCGCTTCCAACGCAAGAGACCCGTATAACAGCGGTGACGTTTACGGCTTTGCCCTTGACCCGGTTGCCTCAGCCAGCTGGTCGTCGGATGTCTATGTGGACAGCATCCGCGCCTACCGCTTCGGCTATACCACCGTTACGTATGCTACCAATGCACCCGAAGGCGCGACGGTTGTAAGCGAAGTCGCAGCGGATACCGACCGCGGTATCGGTAAAGGCTATCTGTTAACGGATACCCATCCGGTACTTGAGGGCTATACCTTTGCCGGCTGGGCATTGAGTCCCGATGCAACGGCTGACGATGTGATCGATATGATTGATCTTACCGGCGATACCACCGTTTATGCCGTCTGGGAATCCGCTGCCAAGACCGCAAAGCCGGAAATGGCTTCTGTTTCCAGCGTATACATCAGCGAAGATACTGCCAAGAACGGTATCCGTTTCCGCGCAGCTGTTTCGGCGGCAACGCTTGCCAATGAAAATGTACGCGAATACGGCTTCCTTGTTGCCCGTCAGGATAAGCTGGATAAATACCGCGATTCTTTGGATCATTCCTTCTATTCGCCGGAAAACAGCGAAACTTTAAAGCCGCTGTATGTGGAAGGCAAAGCGTTTGAAAGAAACGCGGAAGGCGTTGTTACCAAGAATATCATCTACAATATGACGCCGGACGGCGATGTCACGTTTGTTGCACGCTGCGTCGGTCTGAATCTTGCAAGCAAAGCTCATGTGACCGCCGAGCTTACGGCAAGACCGTATCTGCGCTATGCCGGTGCAAACGGCAGCATCGTTACGCTGTACGGCAACACGTATACCTCTTCGCTTTACGGCGTTGTGAAATCCATCAAGGATAAAGCGGACGCCGGAGATGCGGAAGCTCTCGAAGATTACAATGCACACAAGTCGTATTACGATGCAATCCTTGCGATTGCCGAATCGACCGAGGGCTAAGAATTCCAATAATCGCCAAAAAGGGACTGCGTTTTTGCAGTCCCTTTTGCATTATAGAAGGATGAAAAATATGCCGCTATTCGCTGTCGGGCAGGGCAATGCCGAAAAGGTTGATCGCTTCTAACAGCGCGCCGGCAGTCATGCCGGTCGGCAAATCGTTTGCCGTGCAGAAAGCGTCCCGATACGCATGACTGTCCTCTCTGCCGCATAAACCGACCGCATACAGATCCGCTTTGGTATATGTGCGCCGCATTTCGGCTCCGACCGATTCGCCGCTTTCTGTCTCGCAGACAACGCCGCTTCGTTCCAATAAGCGGCGCAGCGTTTCGGCGGACAGTCCCTCCACACCGAGAAGCCCGGCCTTGGACGGTGCTTTTTTGCGTTTTTCCTTGCCGGAAATCTGCGGTGCATATATATGAACGACCTTTTCTTTTGGCAGCATTCCTTTTAATTTGTTGCGGATGACAAACCCGGCAGGGTCGCTGTCTGTAAGGATGATTAAGCCGTCGGAAAGTGCCAGACGGCGCAACAGCTTTGCCTTTTGCCCGGAGGAAAAGACGGAAAACCCGTCGGTGGTGAAAATCGGCGCATCGACCAATTGCTGCAGCTTGATCTTGTCGTATTTGCCTTCGACCAGAATGGCTTGTTTGATTTTCAGCTTTGCGCTCATGATTCAAGAAGAAAATCGGCTTTTCCGGTCAAAACCGCTTTTAGCGCACGCAAAATTTCCTCCGGACGCTTGTCGAAATTCTGCTTTGCGGCATACGCTGTTTTCTCGTCCTCAAGGAGCAGATCGATTTGTGTCAAAACTTTCCCGTTTTGCACGGCACTGCAGCAAAAGTGCGTGCCATTCGAATCGGTTTTCACGGAGGAGGCATATTCGATGCCCTGCATTAGGCTGTCGTATTCCCGTTTGACCGCGCGTACCGCTTCCTCCGGGACGGCAGCCGCTAATTCAGCAAGGACGGATTTGCCCAAATCGCTGATGGTACAGTGCTTCGGCGAAGCGGTGTTTGCAGAAAACGTGATCAGGCTTTCATGTGCCAAATGCTCCATAACGTCCGGCAAATCGATGAAATCGGCAACCGCAGCGTGATAAACGGCTGCCAGCAGAAAATCGGCGTTGACGCCCTGCGGATAGGCTTGCACGACCTGTAAAATGAGAATCCGGAGCTGTTCGGTGTTGATGCGCAAAGGAATCCTTCTTTCCGACATTTGAGATAACGGAAATGTCTGTATCCATTGTATCACAGTTTGCGGTATTTTTCAAGAAAAATATCAATTTTTCGCTTGTTGGTAGAACTTTTGAAAAAGTATGGACAAATGCGACTGTCTGTGTTATACTGGCCGTATCAATCCTTCAAAAAACTTCGAGAAAAGGAGAGCTTTTATGCATTATACAAAACTTGCACCGTACAAACCGGCTCAAAAGCCGGAGCTGCATATTCCGGCGCGCGTGGGTGCTTCTCCGAACCGCCCGTTTTTGTACCGCTTGCCGATTGCGGGAGAGCGTCCGATGGCGATTTCGGTATCTGGCTTGCCGCGCGGTCTTGCGCTTGAAAACGGAATTCTTGCCGGTATGGTGGATACGCCCGGCGAATATGAAGTTGCCGTTTGCGCCGAAAATGCATTCGGCTCGGCTTGCGGAAGCGTTGTGTTATCGATTGCCGAAGGAAACATCTGCCGTACGCCGCTGATGGGGTGGACAAGCTGGAATACCTTTGCCCATACCGTGTCGAGCGAAAAGATCCTTGCATCGTCAAAGCTGCTTTGCGAGACCCGGCTTGCCGATTACGGCTATGGTTATATCAATATCGACTCTTCTTGGCAGGGAGAGTATGGCGAAAACGGCGCAATCACGCCATGTGACCGCTTTCCCGACATGAAAAAGCTTTGCGATGCGGTTCATGCCCTCGGCTTAAAATGCGGCATCTATGCCACACCCATGCTCAACGCCTGGGGCAAAGAGGACGGCGGCATGGGTCTTCCCGGCTGCACGCGCGGCGAACCGGATCCGGCGTTTCCGCCAACCATGGGCGGCATCGGCAAGGAACATCACGAAAAGCAAAATGTGCGGCAGTGGGCGGCGTGGGGCTTCGATTATCTCAAATACGATTGGGATCCGTGCGACCCGATCAATGCCGATTTGATGAAAAAAGAGCTTGATGCAAGCGGCCGCGATTTTGTGTTTTGCGTGACTGTCTATGCCGGACATGAATATGCCGACTATTGGTCAAAAAACTGCCATTCGTGGCGCGATAATCCGGATTCGGAGGACAATTTCGAACGGGTGGTGCGCATTTTTGACACGGCAAAAGCGTGGCAGAAGTATATTTCGCCCGGCCATGTGTTCGATTTGGATATGCTTGAGACCGGTTTTATCCGCGGTCATGCGAGCAATCTTTCCGAGGATGAGCAGATTTTTGCCTATGCGTTCCGTGCCTTTTTCGCGTCGCCGCTGCAGCTTGGCTGCGACCTTTCGAAGCTAACGGAGTTTGATATGGCACTTTATGCCAACCCAGAGCTGATCGCCATCCAACAGGATGCGCTTGTGCGCGGCGCGGTATGCGTTTGGGAATTGCGCGAACAAGCCGAAAATGCGCCGAGTCGCTATGCTGCCGTGTACGAACGTGAGCTTGCTGACGGCAAGGCGGTTGCCTTTTTCAATCCCGGCGCAACCGAAGAAACGCTGACCTATCCGTTAAATGCAAAAACAACTGTTCGCGATGTGCTTGCAAGAGAAAACCTTGCTGACGCAGACAAGGAAATTGCATTTACGCTAAAACCGCATACCCTGCGGATTCTGAAATTGCAAAATAAATAAAACCGACCAAAAGCCGTCCGAAGAACAAGCTTCGGACGGCTTTTTCATGCGGTCATTCAGCCGATGATCCGCAAGGTCTTGATTTCAAAATTGGCAAGCGGGAAAGTTACTTTTCCGTCAGAGATTTCAAGCGCGCATTCGTTGTTTTCAAGCATATCGCAGAGATATGCCTTTTTCACATCGAAGCCGAAAGAAAGCGTTACATTCGTCTTGCGGTTGCCGCTGTCGTACAGACGGACGATATAGCCGGCCCCATCCTCGGCACGCTTGAAGGTGTCGATGACGGCTGAGGCGGTGCTTGAAGCGACCGGTGCAAAGCGTGCCGGAAGCGAGCCGGACGTGTTTGCCGCAACCTCAAAAGCAGTCATGGGCTTGTTGAGTAAATAAGCTGTTTTTACCGTGTCGGACAGCTCCGCGGAACCGGTATGCGGATAGAGCGCATAGGTAAAGCGATGATGTCCGCGGTCGGCGACAGGCGACGGATAAGTCGGTGCTTTTAGCAGCGACAGCTTCAACACATTTTCCTCGCAGCTGTAACCGTACTTGCAATCGTTGAGAAGCGCCGCTCCGTAATCAGCTTCCGAAAGGTCTGCCCATTTGTGTGCGCTGACCTCAAATTTCGACTGATCCCACGACGTGTTGCGATGGGTGGGACGGGAAATATGACCGAACTGAATCTCATATTTGGCTGCCTCCGTGCGGATATCCAGCGGAAACGCCGCTTTGAGAAGCACGTGATCCTCGTGCCAATCGACTTCGGTCTCAAAACCGATGAGCTTGCTTGCCGGTGTGAGATAAATCAATTGCGAAAGCAGCGAATTCCGGTAGTTTCGTGTGATCTTCACACCGCACTTGCCGGCGGTTTTCACGGTCTCAATCGCCGAAACATCGTCAATGAGCCACTTTTTCTGCTTGTAGTATTCCGTGATTTCCCATGCGTCGTAGGAACGCGGATAATCCTCATAAACCTCCAAAACATTGGCTTTTTCGCCGTTCGGAATCAGCTCACGCTTTTCGGCCTTGTCGTATACCGAAATAATATGCATATGTTCATCGAATTTCACGCGGACAAGGTCATTTTCGAGCATTTTTTCGTTCACGGTGATGCCAGCCGTTTGCGCCGCTGTATTCGGAACAACGGCATAGCCGTGCGCCGGAACATTTGCGGCATAGATTTCGGTATCACCGCAAGAAACATAGCTGCTTGCTTCAAACGGAGCCGGGTTGTAGACAAACACGCCGCCGTCGGTTTGGATATTTCCGGCAAGAGCCGAAAGGGAGGCGTCAAGCATTTCCTTTCCGTCAGCAAGAAGCGCGGCGTATTCGCGTGCGCTGTCCTCATAAACCGGTGTGATGGAGGAGCCGGGAATGATATCGTGAAATTGATTTTTCAAAATGGTGTGCCAGCCGTCCGAGAGCTTTTCTGCCGGATAGGCGGCATCCGTAAGAAGCAAGGCGCAGGCTGCGGCACTTTCGGCGTCCTGATAGAGATATTCGCACTTGCGGTTGCTTTTCTTGTTGGCGGCTTGGGTGGTGTAGGTGCCGCGGTGCATTTCGAGATACAGCTCGCCGACCCATTTGGGCGTAAAGCGAAGCTCTTTGGTGTTTTTCTCGAACTGCTCATGAATTTCGGCAAGCGTGTCGGCTGATTTTTTCATGGTGACCTTGGGAAGCCCCGGCAGCCCTTTTTTAAGGCGTTCGTAGTTTTCAAGCATCTGTGCGGTCGGGCCGCCGCCGCCGTCGCCGAAGCCGAAGGTGGACAAATGCGTGGAGGAATACTTCTTATCCACGTGTTTTTTCATGGAATCGGCGATCATGCCCGGATCAAGCCGTTTGACGTAGCCGTCGGACAGAACGGCAAACACTTCGCTGCCGTCAATGCCCTCCCAGATAAAGTTGTCGTGCGGAAACGTGTCGGTTTCGCACCAAGAAATTTTCGTGGTAAAGAATGTGTCTATGCCGCATTTTTTCAAAATCTGCGGCAGAGCGGCACTGTAGCCGAACACATCGGGCAGCCACAAAATGTGATTTTCTGCGCCGAATTCCTCTTTCATAAACTTCTTTCCGTAGAGAAGCTGACGGATAAGGCTTTCGCCGCTGACGAGATTGGTATCGGATTCCAACCACATCGCACCTTCCGGCTCGAAACGGCCCTCTTGGATGCGCGTTTTGATTTTTTCATATAATTCCGGGTCGTTTTTCTTGACATATTCATACAACTGCGGTTGACTGGACATGAAAACATAGTCCGGATATTTTTCCATGAGCTTTATGACCGTTGAGAAGGAGCGTTCGGCCTTTTCCTCGGTTTGGGCGAGTGTCCACAGCCACGCAACGTCGATGTGCGTGTGACCGATGAGTGCGATTTCGCCATCCGCTTCGGAGGCTTTGCCGCAGAGCTTGTCAAAATATTCCTCTTGCATGAAGTCGCCGGCCGTTTTGACGCTTTCGTAAAACTCCGGCGAACGTAAGCCGCGGAAGTCGAGCAGCATACACGCACGGTCGAGCACATTGCACACAGCGGCATACGTCGAAGAATTCTTGTCAAGCAATTTCATGGCGGCAAAGGCAACGCCAATGTCGTAATACAGTTTTTCGGCGTCGTTGTTTTTTGTGATCAGATGAAAGTCAGGAAACAGAACGGCATTGTTCATACCGGCATAAAAATAGATGTTGATGGTCTTTTTGCCGGGTGTCAGTTCGAATTCCGTGTGATTGGTGTCAAGCCCCTGAAGGCAGGTCTCGCCGTCAATAAATACCATGCCCTGGGGATTTAAGGAATCCCATTGTCCTTCGCGGCTTGTGGTAAAACGAAGATAAATGCTTTCGTTTTCTTTTACGGACGGAATCTCAGCCGAAAAGCGAAACCAGGCGTGTTCGTCCGCCGTAAATTTCATGGGTGCGCCGCCCGTGACCGGTTCGAAATTGTCCACGGGCGGTCGGTTTTCGGTTTTGTAGCCGCAGCGGACCATTTCCACATTTTCGATCTTTTGACACTCGATTTCGGTGAACTCCCGTAATTTTTCGCAGGCAATGCGGATCTTTTCTTCGATAAAGGTCATGATAGCCCTCCTTATGTGACAGGTGTTAGCGTAATTTCCGGCTTTATCTTACAACAAAATAATTCTTTTTGCAATATGTTGACGTGATATTCTTTTTATGGTATTATGATATTGTCATAATCGTATCCGTCCGAAAATGTTGAAAAGGAAGTGCTGTATATGGTAAAACGATTGCTTGCCGAATACCATTTGGACACGGAGGCGGAGTGCCGCTTACGGCACGTGAAAACGCAGACCGAACGCTTTGTGCCCCATTGCCACGATTATTATGAGATTTTTCTGACGCTTGGCGGTACGGCGACGCATTTTGTCGGCGGCGTGTCCGAACCGATCGCTCCGGGCGATTTGATTTTTGTCCGCAAAGACGATGAGCACGACTATGTCAATTATGATAAGCCGTTTGAATTTCTCAATTTGGCGTTTACCGAGAATACCCTTCTCAAGCTGTTCGATTATCTTGGCGAAGGATTCCCGGCGGAGCACTTATTAAAAGCGCCGCTGCCGCCGACGGTGAAGTTAGCCGATGTCGAAACCCATCATTTATATATGAAGCTTGCCGAATTGCATACGGTCAACTTTACCGATAAAGCCAAGTTAAAACTAAAAATGCGCGGCCTTTTGGTGTATATTTTCACGACGTATTTCGGCGATATCCGCACACAGGACGGACAGACGGATATTCCGTTTTGGCTTGAAAATGCCTATGAAAAAATGCGCAGCCCGAAAAATTTCATCGGCGGCAAAAATCGCTTTTTCGATCTGTGCGGCGTGACGCGCGAGCATGCGTCACGCTCTCTTAAAAAGCATTACAACGTCACGCCGTCCGAATATATTAACGACCTGCGCCTTGCTTATGCAGCCGGCCTTTTGCGGTCAAGCAACCTCAGTGCGACGGATATTTGCTATGAATGCGGCTTCCAAAACGTTTCGTGGTTTTACAACGCTTTTTCCGAAAAATTCGGGCTTACACCGGCAAAATACCGCGAAAACAGCAAGCAGCCGTCCGAATAAGGCGTTCTCTAAAAAAATGCACAGGTTTTTCGAAAATACGAACAACTGAGCTGCTGTAAATTTGTGCAATATGCTGTATCTGATTGTATAAAACGCCGATTTTCAATAAAATTCATTGACAGAATTTGCGTCTGTTGTTATAATATAAAATACAACCGATACTGTTGTTTTGACAGAAACGGAACCAAGAAAATCCAATTTGAAAAAGGAGAAGAAAACATGAAGAATCCAAAGGTTTTTCTGCCCCGAAAGCTTGCAATCGGTCTTTCGATCACGGCCGCGGCGCTCAGCATCCAAGCTTGTGCTGCCGGTTTTTCGAAAACAGCTGCTTATACGCCGGGTCAGTTTACCGACGTCCCCGCGTCTGAGTGGTACGCTTCCGAAGTGGCAAGTGCGTTTGAACTCGGACTCATGAACGGCACAGGTGCCGGTCTTTTCGAGCCGGAGGGACAGGTAACGGTCGCCGAGGCGATCACGATGGCTTCGCGTGCCGCTGCCATCTATGCCGGAGAGACTATTGATACGGCATCTTCCGGCGAATGGTACACGCCTTACGTAAACTATGCTGTTTCCAAAGGCTTTGTCAAAGAGGGACAGTTCGACAGCTACGACCGTCCGGCTAAACGCCGTGAGGTCGCCGTTATCTTCGAAAACGCCATGCCGGCCGGTTATTTCACCGCGCAGAATGACGTTGCTGCCATTCCCGACGTTTCGAAAATCCGCGATTACCACGACGATCTGCTGACGCTGTACAAAGCCGGCGTTGTCATGGGCAGCGATGCTTACGGCAACTTCCGTCCGGAGGATAATATTACCCGTGCGGAATCCGCTGCAATCATCAACCGCGTGGCACTTCCCGAAAACAGACTTGCAAAGTCGCTCGATAAAATTTCGCGCGACGACGCTTATCTCCTCATTTACAACACGCTTTATTCCGGCAACAAGGAAGGCATCAACTCCGGTTGGGTGCTCGATGCCAGAGGCTCGCTGCCGCGCACCTCGATCGAGGGCGGCTACGGCTCGCTTTCCGACATCAGCAAAACCGAAGGCACCCAGATGATCCGTGAGTTCAACAAGACCACCACCGGCCTTGTCAACCTCGAAACCACCGTCAGCCTCGGCTCCGGCTTCGACGGCTTCTCGCTCGAATACCGCAACGACGCCGACAAACCGGTGTATAAGCTCGAAACCATCGACGGTGCGTGGAAGCTGCTCCAAGCAGACGGTTCCTATAAGACCCTTATGGAAAACGCAAAGGACGAAACGCTCTTTACGTTCAATATCACGGTCGATTTGGACAATAACCGTTCCACAACCATTATCAACACCAAGGATTACGGAACGTATCCGCTTGTGACGAGCGGCGCGGACAGCAACCTTCTCAACTTCCGCTTTGCCACCACCGATGAAAGCACCGCCGTCGCTACCCTCGGTCCGATCAAAACCACCGTTAACTATGCCGTTTACGATGAGTTCTATTACAATTCCGACGGTAAGAATCCGCCGATGGGCTGGGTCGGTGAAGGTGCGGTTGCCGGCGGTCAGCAGTTGCGGATCACAAACGGCTATGCCGCACGCTACTTTAATCCGATTTCCGGCAACGCCAATGCCGATATTGAGTTCAACCTTACCAAGGGTCAGGCTATCTCCTATGCTCTCAAGAGCGGACTCAAGAATGTCGTCACGTTCAGCAGCGACGATAAAAACTTCTATGCCAACGGCGAGAAGATTTACGAAAACTACGTGCAGAATCTGTGGTACCGCATTCGCCTGCAGGCAGATGCCGATACGCAAAGAGCCACTGTTTGGCTCAACGGCCGCAAGATTGCAACGGTGGACTATGCGGAAGCTGCAACCTCTGTTGACAATATTTTTGTTACCAACACCGATGAACAGACGGTAAGTTTTGATAACGTCCGCGTCTTCGAAAAGATTAAACGCGACGATTATGTTCCCGCACCGGTCAAACCCAAAGGCGAAGAGGATCATATCGTCGGTATGAACATCTGCTCGCTGTGGAGAAACGGTACGCACTTCGGCTGGTCGTGCATTTCGCCGTATGAAGATGCAGAGCTTGCGCTCGGCTACTACGACGAGGGCAACACCGAAACCGCCGATTGGGAAATCAAGTACATGGTGGAACACGGCATCGACTTCCAGGCCTTCTGCTGGTATGCCGATAACGGCAACGCTCCGCTGTATCACTTAAACAACAGTATGCACCTGCACGACGGCTATCTGTATGCCGATTACAGCGACGCCATGAAGTACTGCCTCATCTGGGAATGCGCCAATGCGGCAAGACCGAAGGATTTCGACGCATGGAAGAACTACTATGTGCCGTATCTCATGGAAAACTACTTCAAGGACAGCCGTTATATGTCGATCGACAATCAGCTCGTGCTGTGCGTCTTCGGTGCAAGTAAGCTTTCCGAACAGCTCGGCGGCGCTCCCAAGGTCAAGGAATGCTTCGATTACCTTGAAGAAGAAGTCAAGAAGCTCGGCTATGACGGTATGATCTACCTGTCCTGCGGCTCCTCCTCCGATTCTCTTGCAAGCATGGGCTTTGACGGTGCATATGCCTATAACTGGGGCAGCCAGGGCTATAAGCTCGACGTAAACAAGTCCTCTATCCTCAAAAGCCAAAAGGCTTCCTCCAAGATGTATACCGTTCCGACCATCTCTGTCGGCTTCAACAGCATTCCGTGGCACGGTATCCGTTACCCGATGATGTCGGTTGAAGATTTCAAGACCGCACACACCTGGATCCGTGACGAATACCTCCCGACCTATGCCGCCAAGGGCACATGGCAGGAAAAGCTCTCCATGATCTCCACCTGGAACGAATACGGCGAAGGTACGTATATCATGCCGTCCAAGGGTAACGGCGGCTTCGGCTATCTCGACGCATTGCGCGAAGTGTATACCGATGAAAAGGTTGACAAGTCTCTCGACCTCTATCCGACCGACGCGCAGAGAACACGCATCAACCGCCTCTATCCGCAGTACAGACATCTTCTTCGCAAGACCGGTTACTACGATTTCTCGGTAGATACCTCTAACCTTGAAAGCGTCTATACCATCACGTATACCGAAAACAAGGCTATGGGCGTCGGCAATACCAAGACCTATGAATTTACGCCGGAGGGCTTAAAGGGTATGGTTGACGGCGATACGCTTATTATCGCCGCTGCTCTCAATGTTCCGGCTGAAGCAAATCAGGTCAAGGTGACCATCGATGTTCCGAAGGGCACGTATGTCGAGCTCTACTATGTGACCGATTCCGATAAAAACTGGACCAGTTCGAAGAGCTCCGGCTTTACGGCTGACAAGGAAGGCTTAAACGAATATTTGGTCGATATGAGCCAAAAGTCCGCCTGGAAGGGTACCATCACCCAGTTCCGTGTTGACCCCGGTCAGACCGAGCCGGGCATGGGCGATCCCGAAAAGAACTATTTCCGTCTTGTCAGCGTTGAATTCTTAAAAGCTCCCAGCAAGGGCAGCCGCAACATCTTCATCAACGGCAAGAAATACGAGCTTCAGCTCTATCCGGAAGCCGCCGCAAACGGCGATTACCTTGTCTCCTTCGACCCCGCCGTTGCACTCAACTACTTACTCAATTCGTTCTATACCTGGGACAGAGATGCCGGTGTTCTCACCATTGAAGCCAATAAGCATACCGTCGTTTACACCACCGGCTCGGATAAGTACACCGTTGACGGCAAGACCAAGGATCTCGGCTACAAGATGTACCTCCAGGACGGTCTGCCGATGATTCCGATTGTTAAGTTCTGCGAAGACGTCGGCTACAAGGCATCGGTTAACGAAAATAAGGAAGCCGTTATCGAAACCAACCAAAAAGAATACTTCGATATGATCGCCAAGCGCGAACCCGCAAAGTGGGAATTCAACACGCCGGGTGATAACGAAGGCTGGTCTTCGGGACATATGAACCTCTTTACGGTAGACGGTTATATGAGAGCCACCTCCATTACCGACAGCCGCGACCCGATTATCACGTTCAACGGCGATACCAACTTTGTCGCAGCCAAGTATAAGACCTTTGAGATCCGTGTTCGCTATAAGCATGACAGCGAGAACCAGCAGGCTCTTACCATGTACTTCACGACCGATTCCGAACCGAGCATGCGTGAAGCCGTTACCCTCAAATTGCCGCTCAAATCGAATGACAGCAAGGGCGAATGGGAAACCTACACGTATGACCTCTCCAAGTGCGAATTCTGGACCGGTACGATCAAGAAGCTCCGCTTTGACCCGTTCAATGCCGTCGGTACAATCGATATCGATTACATGCGCTTTGTCGAAGACCCGGACTACAACCCGTCCGCAAAGCCGCCCAAAGAAGAACAGGATTCCGGCGTGTTCGAAATCAAGAACGGCGATGCCGAAGGCTCGATTCAAGCTTTCCGTTCGGATAATGCCAAGATCTCCATTGTCGAAGACCCGGATAACAAGGATAACCACGTTTACCTTGTCAAGGGCAATGCCGGCAAGAACTGGAGCTACTTCCGTTATCTCTGCATCTTCAAGCCCGGCAAGACCTATAAGGTTGAATACGATGTCCGACTTCTCGGCAAGGGTGAGGATATCTCCGGTGAAGACGGCGATTGCGCGACCAGCATTATCTGCAATATGCGCTACTCCGATTCGCAGGGCAAGACCGACCATATTTCCGGTGCTAACGACGGCGCAAACATGGGCGTAAGTCTCAAGGTATCGGATGGCTGGAAGCACGTTTCGTTTGAGTATACCATTGACGAAAACAGCACCTTGAGAGACAATGACCAGTTTGCGGTTTATGCAAATCCTGTCGGTGAGGAAAGCGCAAACTACTACATCGATAACATTGTCGTAACCGAACTCGAATAATTAAGCCAAAAGCGGCTCATGGGTCATCCGTGAGCCGCTTTTCAAAGGGATATTTTACTATGTCAGATTTATCAAATCATACAGAATTACGCGAACTGCCTGTCCGCGGTAAAATGACGGCGGATGTCGCTGTCATCGGCGGCGGAACAGCCGGCGTCTTTGCAGCAATCTGCGCGGCACGCACCGGTGCAAAAACCGTGCTTGTCGAAAAAAACAGTATGCTCGGCGGCACGCTTACGGTGGCAGGCGTCAATTTTCCGGGACTTTTTTATGCATGGCAAAAGCAGATTGTCGCCGGTCCTTGCTGGGACGCGCTTTTGGAATGTGTCAAGCTCGGCGGCGCAAGGCTGCCGGAGCTTTCGTATCTGGAGCATGAACAGTGGCGTGAGCAGATTCTCGTCAACCGCTTTTTGTTCACCGCCGTTATCACCGAAATGTGCCGTAAGGCCGGTGTGCGTTTGATTACGAACGCCATGCTTGCCGCCGCTTCGGAAACCGAAAACGGCGTTGACCTTGTCATAACCGCTAAAAAGGGTCTTTTTGAGATCGAAGCCAAGACAGCCATCGACACGACCGGCGACGCCAACCTTGCTATGGCTCTGGGGTTGGCGGTAGAAAAGAGCGAAACCCAACAGCCGGCGACTCTCCAACATCATCTTTCCGGCTATGACGCCGATAAGATCGATTGGGAAACGCTGAATGCGGAATTTTCAAAATGGGATTTTCCGCCATATATCACACCGTTTAATTTTAAGCATTCGCTCCGAAACGAAAAATTCGACTTTCACGTTCCATCGGTCAACGCCGATACCTCCGAGGGCAAGGCTAAGGTCGATGAGGACGCGTTGGCACTCACGCTGAAAGCCTTGAAATTCTGCAAGACCATCCCGGGACTTGAAACTATCACCGTCGATTTTTGCGCCGAGGAGACCGGTGTGCGTGAATCCAATCGAATTGTCGGTCGGACAGTCGTTTCGGCAAAGGACTATATCACCGGGCATTTTTATCCCGATTCGGTGTGCTATGCGTTTTATCCGATCGATCTGCACGTCATGCACGGCGTGGAAAAGACCTATTTTGAGCCGGAACGCGTCGGAAAAGTGCCGTTTGCGGCATTGATCCCGAAAGAATCGAAGCACGTGCTTTGCGCCGGACGGTGTATTTCCTCCGACACGAACGCCAACAGCGCTTTGCGTGTCGAGGCGGTGTGCATGGCGACCGGACAGGCGGCCGGGTGTGCGGCGGCATTGGCTGTCAAAGAAAAGCTTCCGGTGTACGATGTGCCGTATGACGCTTTATGCAAGGCTTTGAAAGGACTTGGCGCAATCGTACCGGAGCAAGGCTATTTTAAGAATTAAGAAACGAGCGGAAAGCCTATGTTTTCCGCTCGTTCTTTTCACACGCGTTTGACGGATAGGATTTCGCCGTCCGTTCCGATGATATGCACGCTTACGGGAATGTTTTTGCCGCAAGCCTTTACGGCATCACTCACCGCACGCTCGATCCCGCCGCAGCAGGGAACCTCCATGCGCGTGACCGTAACGGTGCGGATCGAATTCTGCGAGAGGATCGCCGTTAATTTCTCGGTGTAATCGCCCTCGTCCAGCTTCGGACAGCCGATTAACGTAATACGGCCGCGAATGTAGTCCTCGTGGAAATTGCCGTAGGCGTAGGCGGAGCAGTCGGCAGCAATGAGCAGGTCGGCGTTTTCAAAATACGGCGCACCAACCGGCACAAGCTTTATCTGAACCGGCCATTGCATAAGCCGTCCGGAAGAAAAAGCGGCTTTTTTCGGTTCGCTCGGTGTGTCATGGCGAATCAAACGCGATTTTGTGCCCGGACAGCCGCAGGGAAGCGGAGCGGTTTTCTCGGAACTGCGTTCAAGCTTCGCTTCTTTTGCTTTTTTGGCGGCCAATACCGCTGCTTCATCATAGGCAGGTGCTTCGCGCTCTTCAAAGGTGATAGCCCCCGTCGGACAAGCCGGCAGACAGTCGCCGAGACCGTCGCAATAGTTCTCGCGCGTAAGCACGGCTTTTCCGTCGATCATATCAATAGCGCCTTCGTGGCAGGCAGCGGCACAGGCGCCGCAGCCGTTGCATTTTTCACGGTCAATTTTGATGATTTTTCGGTTCATATAGATGTTCCTTTCGTTTTATGGCATGGTTTGCGGAATAGCTCTTGACTTTACGGGCACAGTATAGTACAATATACATGAAAAGTCTGTTGGAAAAACAACAGAAATATGTTTTGCGAGCGGAGGTTTTTTCCGTATGAGTTTGGTTTTTCCTGCAAATGCGTCGGAGGATTCGCTTCGGCTTCTTGCGGCGTGCCGTTTGTTTGATGGGATCGACCGCGCCGTTTTGCCGTCCGTTTTGGAAAAACTCGGTGCTGTCGAAAAGAAACGGCAAAAGGGCGAATTTTTCTTTCGGGAGGGCGATCCGGCTGAAAACGCCGGGATCTTGCTTTCCGGAAGGGCGCAGATTCTGCGCGACGATTATGACGGCCGGCGTCACGTTTTGGCAGAATTAGCGCCCGGCGATGTTTTCGGTGAAGTTTTTGCGTGTGCGGATGTAAAAACCTATCCGGTGTATGTGGAGGCGATTTGCGAGGCGGAGGCGTTGTTTGTCAATCTTGCTCTGCTTGAACAGAATCGCACCCCGGATGCGCACGAGGTGCGGCTGTTATACAATCTGCTTTTTGTCACGGCGCAGAAAAATCTGCTCTTAAACCGCAAAATCGAGCTTCTTTCCAAGCGAACGACGCGGGAAAAACTCGCTTCGTTTTTGTGGATGAAGGCCAAAGAAGCCGGACAAGTGCACTTTACCGTTCCGTTTGACAGGCAGTCGCTTGCCGATTATCTCGGCGTGGATCGAAGCGCTATGTGTGCGGAGCTAAGCCGGATGCGCCGCGACGGATGGATCGATTATCACAAAAATGTATTTCGCATACAAAAAGCCGCATTTGCGGAGAATACGGAAGAAAGCAGGTGAAGGTATGCCGCATTCAATGTCCGTGCCGTTATTCAATTATGCCGATTCAAACTTTATCGTACACCATACGGTCAGTGAAAACTTTGAAGATCCCTATACGCGCTTACATATGCACACCATGTATGAGTTATATTGCTTTTTGGACGGTGAAGGCGTGTTCACGGTGGAGGGAAATATATATAAGTTGGAAAGAGGTATGCTGCTTTTAATCCGACCGGGCGAAGCGCACAGCGCCAAAATCGTCAGCACCAGCCGGTATGAACGCATTGCCGTTCATTTTACGCCGTCTTTTTTGGAAAACGATTGCATCCGCGAAATGCTGCACGCCTTTGAAACGTCCAAAAACAGCAGTAACCATTGCTTCTTTTGCAACGATGAGAGCGCCTATCCGTTTAAGCTGTTACGCGAGATTACCAACTCGAAGCTGAAAGGGAATCATCCTGCCTGCAAATTAGCCTTGCAGGCAAATCTTCCGGCATTGCTTTACAGCCTTTCCGAAAACTGCTCGCACAAAGTTTCGGTGGACGGTACCTCGCACGACCAGCTGGTGCGTCAGATCCTACGCTATATCGATTTGCATCTTTCGACCGAATGGTCCTTGGATGAGCTGGCTGAGCATTTGTATCGGGACAAAGCCTATCTGAACCGCCGCTTCAAAACCGTGGTCGGCACCAGCATCTGGAATTATACCATCCAAAAACGCATTGTCAACGCGCAGCGCAGTCTGTACGACACCGGCAGCATTTCAAGTGCCTTTCAGGCCAGCGGCTTCAGCGACTATTCGACGTTTTACCGCAATTATAACCGTATTATCGGCATTTCGCCGTCGGATGACCTGAAGAACCGAAAATCCGATAAGGAGCGGCTATTGGGAATCATTAACCCCTATTGTTAAAGGGTACGAAACGGCCTTCCCGCAATTTGTCCAACCGTCGAAAAACGACCGGCATTCAAAAGAACGCCGGTCGTTTTTCTCTATAAACTGCCGCTTAAAATAATCCTGAAATCCTGCCGTTTTCGTCTACGTCGATCTTTTCGGCTGCCGGAACCTTCGGCAGACCCGGCATGGTCATGATGTCGCCGGTTAATACCACGATAAAACCGGCACCTGCCGAAACTTTGACGTTCTTGACGGTCACGCGGAAATGCTCCGGTGCACCGAGCTTTGTCGGATCGTCCGAAAAGCTGTATTGGGTCTTGGCAATGCAGACCGGAAGGGAAGAGAAGCCAAGCTCTGCAAGCGTCGCTATCTGCTTCTTTGCCGCCGGCAAGAAGTCAACGCCGTCGCCGCCGTAGATCTTCTTGACAACCGCTTCAATTTTATCTTCAATGCTTCCGGAAAGCTCATAGGAGAAGGAGAAATCGTTCGGCTTATCGCATAAGCGTACAACCTCTTCGGCAAGCTCGATGCCGCCCTCCGAACCCTTTGCCCAAACGTCCGACAGAACTGTATTGACGCCTAACTTGCGGCATTCGCGGATGACAAGCTCTACCTCTTCAACCGTGTCGGTCGGGAACTTGTTGACTGCCACGACTGCCGGAAGCTTGTAAACGTTCGTGATGTTGGAAACATGGCGAAGAAGATTCGGAAGACCCTTTTGAAGTGCGTCAAGGTCAGGCGTGGCAAGTGCGGTTTTGGGAAGTCCGCCGTGCATTTTGAGCGCACGGACGGTTGCAACCACAACGACGGCTGATGGGGTGAGTCCGGCATAGCGGCACTTGATATCCAAGAATTTCTCCGCACCCAAATCTGCGCCGAAACCGGCTTCGGTGACGGTATAATCGCCCATTTTGAGTGCCGTGCGTGTGGCAATGACCGAGTTGCAGCCATGGGCAATGTTGGCAAACGGGCCGCCGTGAACAAAGGCCGGCGTTCCTTCGAGCGTCTGCACAAGGTTCGGCTTTAAGGCGTCCTTTAATAAAGCCGCCATCGCGCCTTGCGCCTTTAGGTCGGAACAGGTCACCGGCTTTCCGTCATAGGTGTAGGCGACGATGATGCGCGAAAGACGTTCTTTGAGGTCGGTAAGGGAAGAGGCAAGGCAGAGAACCGCCATGATCTCCGACGCAACCGTGATATCAAAGCCGTCCTCACGCGGCGTGCCGTTGGCCTTGCCGCCGAGACCGTCCACGAGGTTGCGAAGCTGACGGTCGTTCATGTCCACGCAGCGCTTCCAGGTAATGCGGCGCACATCGATGCCAAGCGCATTGCCCTGTTGAATGTGGTTGTCGAGCATGGCGGCAAGCAGATTGTTGGCAGCACCGATGGCGTGAAAATCGCCGGTAAAGTGCAGATTGATATCCTCCATGGGAACTACCTGTGCATAACCGCCGCCGGCCGCTCCTCCTTTAATGCCGAAAACCGGGCCGAGCGACGGCTCACGAAGCGCTACCGTCACTTTTTTGCCGATCTTCTTTAAGCTGTCGGCAAGGCCGATGGTGGTGGTGGTTTTGCCCTCGCCGGCAGGCGTCGGCGTAATAGCCGTGACTAAAATCAGCTTTCCGTCCGGCGCGTCTTTGCGGTCGTTTAAGAGAGATAAATCGATCTTTGCCTTGTAAGAGCCGTACTGCTCGACGTATTTTGCGTCAATGCCCGCACTTGCGGCAATCTCGGAAATGTGCTTCATGTGGACGCTTTGAGCAATTTCAATGTCGGATTTGTAAGTCATGCAATTTCTCCTTAAAGCTTAAAATAATTGACGGCGTTTCGGAACATTCCAATTTCATATTCGCCGGGAACGTTTTTGTAAAGTCCGTTTCCGACACGTTCGGAATGACCCATCTTGCCGAATACCCGGCCGTCCGGGGAGGTAATGCCCTCGATGGCGTACATCGAATTGTTGGGATTAAAAGCAATGTCAGCCGTTGCGTGTCCGTCAAGATCGCAGTATTGGGTCGCAATCTGACCGTTTTCGGCAAGCTTCCCGACAAGCGCATTGTCCGCGATAAAGCGGCCTTCACCATGCGAGATCGGTACGGAATAGATCTCGCCGACCTTGACACTCGAAAGCCAAGGCGATTTGTTGGAAGCAATGCGCGTGCGCACAATGCGCGATTGGTGACGCCCGATGGTGTTAAAGGTCAGCGTCGGACAGCTTGCATCGGTATCGATGATTTTTCCGTAGGGAACAAGACCGAGCTTGATCAGTGCCTGGAAGCCGTTGCAGATGCCGCACATAAGACCGTCGCGCTTGTCGAGCAACGCAGTAACCTGTTCTTTTATGGCGGCGTTGCGGAAGAAGGCTGTGATAAACTTACCCGAACCGTCCGGTTCGTCGCCGCCGGAAAAGCCGCCCGGAATAAAGACAATCTGCGACGAAGCAAGCTCGGCTGCAAAGGCTTCTGCCGAACGGGCAATGGCATCAGCCGTTAAATTGCCGACGACCATGATCTTTGCGTCCGCGCCGGCATCACGAACCACTTTTGCACTGTCATATTCACAGTTGGTGCCGGGAAATACCGGAATGAGCACCTTGGGACGTGCGTGTGCTACCGCCGGTGCTTTGCGTTCCGCAGGCTTTGCGGCATACGAAAAGTCGCACATTGCGGCTTCGCTTTGCTTGTCGGTCGGCAGATTACAGGGAAATACCTTTTCCAAGCGGTTTTCGTAAATATCCCGCAATTCCGACGTGCGGATGCATGTATCTTTGTATTCCATCAATCGCTGTTCCGTGACAAAACCGACCGTTCTGCCGTCTTTGCAGTCCTTCTTTAATTCGAGAAGGAAGCTGCCGTAGCCATAGCCGAATAAATCGTCCATGGTCAAGTCGTTCTCAAAGCGGAAGCCGTAGCCGTTGCCCAAGCACATTTTCAAGACTGCCTCCGCCATGCCGCCGTAGGTGAGGGTATAGGCGGATATCGCTGTTCCTTCGGAAAGCAGCTTGTTTACCTTTTCAAACACCTTTATGAGCGAGGAAGCTACCGGCAGTCCGTCCGCGCCGTATTCCGGACGCAGAAGAATGACTTCGCTTCCGGCCGTCTTGAATTCGTTGGATACAATGCGGTCGGCTTTTTCGGTGGTTACGGCAAACGAAACCAGCGTCGGCGGAACGTCTAAGTTTTCAAACGAGCCGCTCATGGAGTCTTTGCCGCCGATGGACGCGACGCCGAAATCCTTTTGCGCACGGAATGCGCCGAGTAATGCCGCCATCGGCTTGCCCCAGCGTTTCGGGTCGGTACCCGGACGTTCGAAATACTCTTGGAACGTGAGATATACGTCCTTGAATTCCGCTCCGGCTGCCACCAATTTGCAAAGGCTTTCCACCACGGCAAGATAAGCTCCATGGTACGGGCTTTTTTCCGTGATAAAGGGATTGTAGCCCCACGACATGAGCGAGCAGGTGTCGGTGTGGCTGTTTTCCACCGAAATTTTGTGAGCCATCGCTTGAATCGGCGTTTGCTGATGCTTGCCGCCAAACGGCATGAGAAGCGTGCCTGCGCCGATAGTCGAATCAAAACGTTCGGAAAGGCCGCGCTTGGAGCAGACATTGAGGTCGCCGGCAAGTGCTTTGTACGCTGTTTCAAAATCGGAATCGATTTTTTTGCTATAATCTATGGGCGAGGAAACAGCCACATCGATGTGCTTGGCAGCACCGTTGGAATTTAAGAATTCGCGGCTGATGTCCACGATCGTCTTTCCGTTCCAGTGCATGACAAGACGCGGCTTTTCGGTGACCGAAGCAATCACGGTTGCTTCCAGATTTTCGCTTTCGGCAATTTCAAGAAAACGTGCCACATCCTTCGGCTCGACCACAACCGCCATGCGTTCTTGGGATTCGCTGATGGCAAGCTCTGTGCCGTCAAGACCTTCGTATTTCTTCGGAACGGCATTCAAATCGATGTCAAGTCCGTCGGCAAGCTCACCGACGGCAACCGACACACCGCCTGCACCGAAATCGTTGCAGCGTTTGATCATGCGGCAGGCTTCGGCGTTGCGGAATAACCGCTGTAACTTGCGTTCTTCGGGCGCGTTGCCCTTTTGCACCTCGGCACCGCAGGTTTCGAGCGAGGAGGCTGTGTGCGCTTTGGAGGAACCGGTCGCACCGCCGCAGCCGTCGCGGCCCGTGCGACCGCCGAGTAAGATGACCGCATCGCCCGGAGCCGGACGTTCGCGGCGCACGTTTTCGGCAGGAGCCGCGGCAATGACCGCACCGATCTCCATGCGCTTTGCGGCATAGCCGTCGTGGTAGATTTCGTCCACCATGCCGGTGGCAAGGCCGATTTGGTTGCCATAGGAGGAATAACCGGCAGCGGCCGTCGTCACGATCTTTCGCTGCGGCAGCTTGCCGGGCAGCGTTTCGGCAATCGGACGTGTCGGGTCGGCCGCACCCGTCACGCGCATGGCGGCATAGACATAGCTGCGTCCCGAAAGCGGGTCGCGGATCGCGCCGCCGATACAGGTGGCCGCACCGCCGAACGGCTCGATCTCGGTCGGATGGTTGTGCGTTTCATTCTTGAAAAGAAGTAACCACGGCTGTTTTTCGCCGTCCACCTCGACGGTGATTTTCACCGTGCAGGCATTGATTTCTTCGGATTCGTCGAGCTTGGCAAGCTTGCCGCGGCTCTTTAAGTATTTGGCCGCCAGCGTGGCAATGTCCATGAGATTGACCGGCTTTGTGCGGCCGAGCGCTTCGCGCGTTTTCAAATAGTCCTCATAGGTGCTCTGAATGAGCGCATCCTCAAAGGTGACCTTGTCGATCGTCGTAAGAAAAGTGGTGTGGCGGCAGTGATCCGACCAGTACGTGTCGATCATGCGCAGTTCGGTCATGGTCGGGTCGCGCTTTTCCGAAGCAAAATAGCGTTTGCAGAACTCGATGTCCGCAAGGTCCATCGCAAGCCCATAGGTTTTTATATACGCTTCAAGACCGGCACGGTCAGCACTTATAAATCCGTCAAGCGTTTGGATGGTTTCCGGAACGCTGTACTTTGCCGCAAGCGTTTCCGGCTTTTCGAAGGACGCTTCACGTGCCTCTACCGGATTGATGACGTATTTTTTGACGGCGGCAAGCTCTTTTTCGGAAAGTGAGCCGTATAACAGATATACCTTTGCCGTGCGGACGCGCGGCCGCTCGCCTTGGGAGATGATCTGGATACATTGGGCGGCAGAATCGGCGCGCTGGTCAAATTGACCGGGCAGGTATTCCACGGCAAAGGCGGCTGCGTCTTTTGTGTCGATATCCTCCGTAACCGTATCTAACTGCGGCTCGGAAAAGACCGTCTTTTTGGCGTATTCAAACAAATCCTCCGCAATGTTTTCCACATCATACCGGTTGATGACGCGCACCTTTTCCAGCGAAGCGATACCCAAAATGTCGCGTGCTTCGGTTAAAAGGGCGTTGGCTTCGTGGGCAAAGACCGGCTTTTTTTCTGCATATACTCTGTAGACCATGTTTAATTCTCCTTTTTGCCGATGGCGGCGAGTGCTTTCGCGCCGATATCCGTGCGATAGTAAGCGTTTTCAAAGGTGATATGCGGCACAATCTCGTAGGCGGCTTTAACGGCGTTTTCCAATGTGTCTGCCGTCGCCGTCACGCCCAAAACGCGTCCGCCGGATGTGAGCAGCTTCCCGTCCGCTGTTTTTGCGCCGGCTACATAAACATTGTCCTTGTACTTGTCCGGGAGCGTGATCGGGAAGCCCGATGCATATTTCTGCGGATAGCCGCTTGACGCTTCAATGACGCAGCACGCCGCACCTTCTGAAAATTCAACGTCCGCCTTGTCAAGCGTTCCGTCGGTGGTCGCACGCATGACCGTGTACAGGTCGCTTTTCAACAGCGGCAGAACGACTTGCGTTTCGGGATCGCCGAACCGACAGTTGTATTCGATGACCTTCGGACCGTTTTCGGTCAACATCAGTCCAAAATACAGACAGCCCTTAAAGGTTCTGCCCTCGGCGTTCATGGCGCGAATGGTCGGCAGAAAGATTTTTTCCATGCATTCGTCCGCTGTTTCTTTGGTATAGTAGGGATTGGGCGCGACCGTTCCCATGCCGCCGGTGTTTAAGCCTCTGTCACCGTCCAGCGCGCGTTTGTGATCCATGGAGGAAACCATCGGAACAAGTGTTTTTCCGTCGGTAAAGGATAAAACCGAAACCTCCGGACCGGTTAA
This sequence comes from uncultured Eubacteriales bacterium, assembly GCA_934444645.1. Taxonomy (GTDB): domain Bacteria; phylum Bacillota; class Clostridia; order Oscillospirales; family CAG-382; genus UMGS882. Next base: position 75,343 of record CAKSCV010000004.1, read on the forward strand.
GAACTCCTCGATAACGACGCTTGCGCCGCTTTCGCCGAATACCTTGTCCTTCATCATGGAAATCACGGCGTTTTTTGCTTCTTCACGCGTAGACGCAATGATAACGCCCTTGCCGAGTGCAAGTCCGTCTGCTTTGACCACCGTCGGAACCGGTGCGGTGTCAAGATAGCGAAGTGCTGCGTCAAGTTCGGTGAAAACCTCATAAGCGGCGGTCGGAATGCCGTATTTTTTCATTAAGTTCTTGGAGAAAACCTTGCTGCCTTCGATAATGGCCGCCTTCTTATTCGGACCGAATGCCGGAATGCCGCGTTCTTCGAGCGCATCCACCGCACCGAGAACCAACGGATCGTCCGGCGCGACGACCGCGTAATCCACCGCATGACTTACGGCAAAATCGCAGATTTTATCGATTTCCTTCGCACCGATAGCGACGCATTCGGCATCGTCTTTCATGCCGCCGTTGCCGGGCAGGGCGTAGATTTTTGTGATAGCGGGATTTTCTTTTAATTTTTTGATAATGGCGTGTTCTCTGCCGCCGCCACCGACGACTAAGAGCTTCATATACAAAACACTCCTTTTTTTATACCGGTTAATTTTTTACCGGTTAACCGCAAGCGGCGCGTCGCATTTTTCTGCGGCGCGCTTTTGCGATGAATTTAGTGATGGAACAAACGCATACCGGTGAATGCCAGGACCATGCCGTACTTGTTGCAGGCGTCAATGACCGCGTCGTCGCGAATCGAGCCGCCCGGCTCGGCAATGTAGCTGACACCGCTGCTATGCGCACGCTCGATGTTGTCGGAAAACGGGAAAAACGCATCCGAACCGAGTGAAACGCCGGTGATCGTTTTGAGATAGTCCCTTGCTTCTTTGTCCGTAAGCGGTTCGGGACGGCGCGAAAAATAACGCTGCCAAACGCCGTCGGCGCAGACATCCTCTTCATTTTTGTTGATGTAGCCGTCGATGGCATTGTCGCGGTCGGCGCGGCCGAGCGTGTCAAGAAAGGGCAGGGAAAGCACCTTTTCGTGCTGCCGCAATTGCCATGTGTCGGCCTTGGTTCCGGCAAGTCTGGTGCAGTGAATGCGCGACTGCTGGCCTGCACCCACGCCGATGGCTTGTCCGTCATAGGCAAAGCAGACCGAATTGGATTGCGTGTACTTGAGAGTAATCAGCGAGATAATCAAATCGCGCACCGCGTTTTCGGGAAGATTTTTGTTTTCGGTCACAAGGTTCGAAAGCAGCGCACGGTCAATTTTGAAATTGTTGCGGCCTTGCTCAAACGTAATGCCGAACACCTGCTTGCGTTCGGTTTCTTCGGGTACATAGCCGGGATCGATCTTTACGATATTATACGCACCCTTGCGCTTGCTTTTTAAGATTTCAAGTGCTTTCGGCGTAAAGCCCGGCGCGATAACGCCGTCGGACACCTCACGCTTGATGAGAAGTGCCGTCGTCTCATCGCAAACGTCGCTGAGCGCAATCCAGTCGCCGAACGAACACATGCGGTCAGTGCCCCTTGCTCTGGCAAATGCCATCGCAAGCGGTGAATCGTTCACACCGTCGATATCATCGACAAAGCAAGCCTTTTGAAGCGACGGCGAGAGCGGAAGCCCAACGGCCGCCGAGGTGGGACTGACGTGCTTGAACGAGGTCGCACAGGCAAGGCCGGTTGCTTCCTTTAATTCCTTCACCAACTGCCACGAGTTGAACGCGTCAAGAAAGTTGATATAGCCCGGACGTCCCGAAAGGATCTCGATCGGAAGCTCGCTTGCGTCCGCCATATAAATGCGTGCCGGTTTTTGGTTGGGGTTGCAGCCGTATTTGAGTTCAAATTCTTTCATAGTGGCATTCCTTTCTGTTGTCGCCGCGCGTTTTACGCGAAACGGTTGATAAGACGGTATTTTTCTTTGCCGGTTGCAAGGTCGGTGTAGCGGACATAGAGCGAAATCTTATTGTTTGCATCGAGATGCTCCCAAATATCGGTCGAAAACGCGTCGATATCGTCGGGAATGCTCACACGCTCCGGTTCGCCCTGAAAGGTCGGCAGCGGTTCGCCGTCAGTCACATAGGTGTGAAGAAAATGACCGAGTCCTTTTTTTGCCGGATAGGAAAACGTGTAGCGTGCGCAATCCGAGCCCTGCTTGTCGATGCTCTTCAAAATGCTCATTTCATAGGTGAACGAGCCGTTTGCAAAGGTGAGCATACTGCTGATACGCGGCGTGAAATTCGGTTCATCCGGCTCAAAGGAACGTGTTTCGAGAGCTGCTTTGAAATCCTTGCCGTCTTTTATAAAGTCATAGATCGTGTCGGTTTGGTCGCCGTTTGTTACGATGAGTTTGTTTTCATAGGATCGAATTGCCGCGTAAATGATGAGCGACGGGTCTTTGACCTTGGCCTTGTCGTAAGGCTCGGTGAAAAGCGCACCGTCCTTTAAGGTGAAAACACGGTTGCGGCTGTTGGCGCTTCTGCCCATAATAAAGTAGGCGATAACGGCATTCCGGCCGTTTTCGGAAAGTCCGGTGACAATGCCGCGTCCGACATACGGATTTCCGGCAATGCGTTCTCCGATGGTTTTGCTGTCGTAAATGTTCATGGCTTACTCCTTTTTTGTGTACCGGTTTACTGTGTTTGATGCACCGGTATACTTATTTCTGGCGCATATCGGCACAGACCTTTTGTACTGCTGCCGGGAGAAGGATCCATTCGGCCTCCTCCATCACGCGCTTCTGTAAAATTTCCGGCGTGTCGCCGTCCTGTATTTCGACGGCTTTCTGTAGGATGATTTCACCGCCGTCCGGAATCTCGTTGACAAAATGTACCGTCGCGCCGGTCACCTTGACGCCGTAAGCAAGTGCGGCTTCATGTACGTGCAACCCGTAAAAGCCCTCTCCGCAAAACGACGGGATGAGCGACGGATGCACATTGAGAATACGTCTTGGATACGCAGAGGTGAAGCTCTCGCTTAAAATGCACATGAATCCGGCAAGCACGATAAGACCGATGCCGTTTGCGTCTAAAACCGCACGGATTTTTGCTTCAAACGCTTCCCGTGTGCCGCATTCCTTTTTCTGCACGACCGCAGTCGGAATCCCGGCGGTCTTGGCACGCGTAAGCGCATAAGCGTCCGGCTTGTTTGATACGACGAGCGACAGAACGCCGTCTGTGATCTTCCCGGCCTTTTGCGCGTCGATAAGGGCTTGCAGGTTTGTGCCGCCGCCCGAAACGAGAACGGCGACCTTGATGGGATTTTGGCTCATTTGGCTTCTCCTTGTGTGTTTTTATGCGGCTCGGCGAGAAGGGATAAAACGGGAAGTAAAAGACCGCCGACCGAATTTCCGAGAACGATAAGCAAAAGATAACCGCCCGCCGTGAGCGCATAACGCCCGGCAGCGAAGAAGTAGAACAAATCAGCAATCGAGTGTTCGAATCCGGCAAGAATAAAGACCGGTACGCAGAAAAGAATGCCGATAAACGTGCTTTTTTCGCGGTAAACCGAAACGGCAAGATACATTAAAATGCCGCAGAACACGGCGCGTATCAGCGCGGAGGGCACACTTTGCGCAAGCTTTGCTTCGCACAGTGCCGCCGCTTTTTCATACAGCGCATTTTGCGAAAAACGGATGGCGTTTCCGGCGGCAAATGTTCCAATCAGATTCCCGAGAAAACAAAAGGTAAGATTCTTAAAATCAATTGCACGATGCGAAAAGGCAAGATAGCCCACTTTTCCGGTATACAGCGAATAGCCTTTGGCGCAAATGCAAATAAGCGCCACCGAAAAAAGAATCGCACCGATCACACGGTTTTCGCTTGCCAAAAAGACCGCACCGCCGATGCCGATGAGCATTCCGGCGCAAATGCCGTAAAATAAGTCTTTCATCGATTTAACCGCGAATAACGATTTTGTCGTCGGCACGAACGATTTTTCCAAGGATATACGCATCCTCGCCGGCACTTTTCAGTACGTCGAGTGCCGTGTCCGCCTGTTCTTTCGGAACGACCGCACTCATGCCCACGCCCATGTTGAAGGTGTTGAACATGTCGCGCTCATCAATGTTTCCGGTTTTTGCAATCAGGTCGAAAATCGGAAGTACCCGAACCGCCGCACGGTCGATTTCGGCACAAAGCCCGTCGGGAATGCTGCGCGGAATATTTTCGTAAAAGCCGCCGCCGGTGATGTGGGAAATGCCGCGAACCGTCACCTTTTCAAGAAGCGAAAGAATCGGTTTTACATAGATTTTGGTCGGCGTCAGCAGCGTTTCACCGACACTTTTGCCGCAAAGCTCTGCGACAGGCGTTTTGATGTCGGCTTTTTCCACGTCGAACACCTTGCGTACAAGCGAAAAACCGTTGGAATGTACGCCGCTGGACGGGAGCGCCACAATCACGTCACCCTCACGCATGGTTTTGTTGTCTAAAATCTTCTTTTTATCGACCGCACCGACCGCAAACCCGGCAAGGTCATATTCTTCGACCGGATAAAAGCCAGGCATTTCAGCCGTTTCGCCGCCGATGAGCGCCGCACCCGACTGCACACAGCCTTCTGCCACGCCCGAAACGATTTCGGCAATGCGTTCCGGCACGTTTTTGCCGCAGGCGATATAATCGAGGAAGAAGAGCGGCTTTGCACCGCTGCAAATGATGTCGTTGACGCACATGGCAACACAGTCGATGCCGACCGTGTCGTGCTTGTCCATCAAAAACGCAAGCTTTAATTTGGTGCCGACGCCGTCTGTGCCGCTGACAAGCACCGGCTTTTCCATGCCGGTCACGTCAAGCTCAAACAGACCGCCGAAGCCGCCGATGTCTGAGCATACGCCGCTTGTCATGGTGCGTGCGATATGCGCTTTCATAAGCTCGACCGCTTTGTAGCCGGCAGTGATGTCCACACCGGCGTTTTTATAGCTTTCACTGTAACTTTTCATATTTGTCCTCCAAGTCCTTCGCCTTCATTCGCCTTTATCAAGCGGCAGTTTTTCTTCGAAACGGCTTTTCCCGTTGTCAAGCGGAATTTCGGTCGGATAGTTCCCGTCAAAGCAGGCGGCACAGTGGGAACACTGCTTGTTGTCGTGCGCCGCAAGCATACCGAGATGGTTGACGTTTAAGTAGCCGAGGCTGTCAACGCCGATGATCTTTGCAATTTCCTCCACCGAATGATGGCAGGCAATGAGTTTGTCGCGCGAATCGATGTCGGTGCCATAGTAGCAGGGATTTAAAAAGGGCGGTGCTGAAACACGCATATGGATTTCCTTTGCACCTGCGTCGCGAAGCAGCTTGATGACCGGCGCACTGGTCGTGCCGCGCACGATCGAGTCGTCAATCAAAACCACCCGTTTGCCGTCAACGGCCTCACGCACGACGTTGAGCTTGATACGAACCTTGTCCTCGCGTGACGATTGTCCGGGCGAAATAAAGGTTCGGGCAATGTACTTGTTTTTGATAAGCCCGATGCCGTAGGGAATGCCGCTCTGACGGGCATAGCCGATGGCTGCGTCAATGCCTGAATCGGGAACGCCGATGACAATGTCGGCCTGTACCGGATGTTCGAGAGCCAAAAACGCACCGGCACGCAGTCTTGCCGTGTGTACCGAGCAGCCGTCGAGCTGGCTGTCGGGGCGGGCAAAATAGATGTATTCGAAAATGCAGATCTTCTTTTCTGCCTTGCCGCAGTGATCGGTGATCGAGCGAACGCCGTTTTTGTCAAACACGACGATTTCGCCCGGCTCAACATCGCGGATAAACGAAGCGCCGACCGCGTCAAGCGCACAGCTTTCCGAAGCGACAATGTAGCGGCCGTCCTCGGTCTTGCCGTAGCAGAGCGGCCGGAAGCCGTGCTCATCGCGCACGGCAATTAACTTCGACGGCGACATGAGTACGAGCGAATACGCACCCTTTATCCGGTTCATGGCGCGGTTTACGGCTTCTTCTACCGACGAAGAATGAATGCGCTCTTTGGTGATGACATAGGAGATGACCTCCGTGTCACTGGTCGTGTGGAAGATCGAGCCTTCAAGCTCCAATTCCTCGCGAAGAGCCAAAGAGTTGACCAAATTTCCGTTGTGCGCCAGTGCCATGCGTCCTTTGATATGATTGACCACAATGGGTTGGGCGTTGACGCGGTCGTTCGAGCCGGTCGTACCGTAACGCACGTGCGCGACCGCCATGTTGCCGCTTCCGAGACCGGCTAAAACGCGCGGCGTGAAAACATCGTTGACGAGTCCCAAATCCTTGTAGGAGTTGAACAGACCGCGGTCACCGACAACGATCCCGGCACTCTCTTGACCGCGGTGCTGGAGGGCGAACAGCCCATAGTAGCAGGTTGAGGCAACGTCGCAGGTCTCCGGCGCGAAAACGCCGAAAACGCCGCATTCCTCGTGAATTTCGTGATTTTTGGTATATGTCATAAAAATATGTCCGTCACTTTCGTTTCAGACGCTTTCAGGCGTTATGTTGCCTGAAACGCGAGATGGAGGGGCTTTCGGAACAAGCTTTATTCGCCTAAAAGACGCTTGCGGATCTCGATGTACGCATCCTCCACATGACCGAGGTCACGGCGGAAACGGTCTTTGTCGAGCTTTTCATGGGTCTTGCTGTCCCAAAAACGGCAGGTGTCGGGCGAGATCTCATCGGCAAGAACGATTTTTCCGTCGGAGGTTCTGCCAAATTCCAGCTTAAAATCGACAAGCTCAATGCCGAGACCGAGAAAATATTTTTTCAAGACCTCGTTGACCTTGAAGGCGAGTGTCTTGATGGTCTCGATTTCTTCTTTGGTTGCAAGCTTCAGGGCAAGTGCATGGTACGAATTGATGAGCGGATCGCCGAGATCGTCGTTTTTGTAGGAAAATTCGATGGTCGGCTCGTCAAAGACAATGCCTTCCTCAACGCCGTAACGCTTGGCAAAGCTTCCGGCGGAAATGTTGCGGATGATGACCTCAAGTGGTACGATGCTTACTTTTTTAACGACGGTTTCGCGGTCGCTTAATTCCTTGACAAAGTGCGTCGGAACGCCTTCTTTTTCAAGCATTTGCATCAGATAGTTGGTCACGCGGTTGTTGATGACGCCCTTGCCGGATATCGTGCCTTTTTTAAGGCCGTTGAATGCGGTTGCGTCGTCCTTGTAATCGACAATGACGAGATTTTCGTCGGTCGTGGCGTAAACTTTCTTGGCTTTGCCTTCATAAAGCTGTACGGTCTTTTCCATTTGAATTCTCCTTGTCTGTTTTATAGGTGTTGATCTGTTATATCCTTGCGTTAAAGCGTTCTTCAATGGCCTTGTTTTTTTCGATGACCTTGTCATGCCCGGCGCATCTTGCTTGGGCAAGCTTGCTTTCAAGCGTTTCGTCAGTCACGGCTAAAATTTCGATACAAAGCAAAGCGGCGTTGACGGCACCTCCGATGGCAACTGTTGCAACCGGAATGCCGCTCGGCATCTGAACAGTCGAAAGAAGTGCGTCAACACCGTCGAGAACGGTTGATTTTACGGGGATTCCGATTACGGGGAGTGTGGTGTTTGCAGCGATAGCTCCTGCAAGGTGCGCAGCCATGCCGGCGGCGGCGATGATGGCGCCAAAGCCGTTCGCGCGTGCGGAAAGTGCAAAGGCGCGTGCCTCCTCGGGCGTGCGGTGAGCCGAATATACGTGTACCTCATACGGCACGCCGTAATCCTTTAAGGTGTCGATCGCCTTTTCGACGATCGGGAGATCACTGTCGCTGCCCATGATGACGGCAACTTTTTTCATGTGTTCACATTCCTTTCTTGTCTGTTCCCGAGCGGATGAGCCGGGAAAACAAAAAGACACACTTACTCTGACGAAGCAAGTGTGCCCAGACGGTCGGCGAGTATGTTCTCTGTTCCCTTGTGGTGATCCACATTTCCGTCAGTTGCAGAGAATTTCGTTCAAGAACTATTATAGCAGCAAACGGGCAAAATGTCAACCGATAATTTTGCTAAATATTCGTGGTGTCCGTGTGAACAATTCTGTATGATTTTACGGTTTTTCCGGCGATACGTATTCTTCCGGCAGGGGCGCGTCGCTCAAAATCGCATCAAACGCGGAAATATGCCGTAAATTCTGCAAACAGCTCACACCGAATTTGCTGCTGTCGCATAACAAAATCCGCTTTTGGGACTGTTCGCACATGGCAAGCCGGATCTCGTTTTCTTCGGCGGAATTGTCGCAGGCGTAACCGTTTTGCGTGATGCCGCGGCAGGAGAAAAAGCAGAGGTCGGCGTTGTAGCTTCGAATGGTGCGAAGCGCGTCTGTGCCGACATAGGAAAACGAGCGGTTAATCATGCTTCCGCCGGTGCAGATGTTTTTGATGCCGGCCCCGCCGAGTGCAAGCGATGTTTTGGCACTGCTTGTAAGGACGATCAAATTCTTGAACGCGGCAAGCTGCGGTACAAGCGCAAAGGCGGTCGTGGAGCCGTCTAACATTAACACCATGCCGTCGGACACATAGCCTGCGGCCTTTTCGGCAATGAGCGCCTTTGCCTTGTCGCGCTCGTCCAAACGGCGCAAGAACGGGATCTTTTCGTCGGCGGCCGCGTGTACTAACTTGTACGACCCGTGCGTGCGGATGAGATATCCCTTGTCCTCTAACTTGATCAAATCGCGTCGCAGCGTCGAGCGGCTGACAAACAGCTCCTTTGCCAACGTTTCCAAAGACAGCCCTTCGCCCGTGACGAGCAAACGCAGAATTTTTTCTTCTCTTTCATAAAACGGCATACAATCACTCCGGTGAAAATCGGCAAGAACTGAACGAAACGTCCGAAATATCGTTCAATTACTGCGCGATATCTTCAATCATTCGTTCGAATCTTGACTTTTTCGAGGTTTTGTCTTAGTATAACATAAGAAACAAAAATATGCAAGAGGGAGAAAAAACATGGTTCTACAGGAGATTCAACACTGCCCGTGCGGCAAAATCCACCGTTCGTCGGTCAAACAGCTTGTTGTCGGCGCAGGCGTTCTCGAAACACTGCCCGAAATCGTCAAAGATTTTGCCAAACCCTTTGTGATTGCCGATGTGCATACCTTCGCGGCCGCCGGAAAGCGCGTGACGGAACTGCTTGCGGCCGCCGGAAAGCCATATGCGCTGTATGTCTTTGAAAACGAAGCATTGAAACCGGACGAAAATACCGTCGGCAGTGCCGTGATGCATTTTGACAACAGCTGCGACGCGGTCATCGCCGTCGGCTCGGGCGTACTCAACGATACCGGTAAAATTTTGGCCGCCCTTGCCGGAAAGCCGTATGTCATCGTCGGCACCGCTCCGTCGATGGACGGCTATGCGTCGGCCTCCTCGTCGGTGGAGCGCGACGGCCTTAAAATCACGCTGCCGTCCAAATGCCCGGATATCGTCATCGGCGATACGGATATTCTTAAGGACGCACCGATGCGAATGCTGATTTCGGGCCTTGGCGATATGCTTGCCAAATATATCAGTATCTGCGAGTGGCGCTTGTCGCATATCATCACCGGCGAATACTATTGCGAAGCCGTTGCACAAATGGTGCGAAGCGCACTGCATACCTGCGTCGAACACGCGGATGGGCTGTTAAGGCGCGACGAACGTGCCGTAAAAGCCGTGTTTGAAGGCTTGGTGCTCGGCGGTGCGGCCATGGAATATGCCGGTATGTCGCGTCCGGCGTCAGGCGTGGAGCATTATTTTTCGCATATTTGGGATATGCGCGGTCTGGAATTCGGCACGCCGGTCGATCTGCACGGCATCCAATGCGCCATCGGCACGCTGTATGCTGCCGAAATCTATGATTTTTTGCGCACCTATACGCCGGATAAACAAAAGGCACTCGACTACGTGAAACACTTCGATTACGAAGCCTATAAAGAAAACCTGCGCTCGTTTCTCGGCAAAGGCGCACAAGCGATGATTGCCTTGGAACAAAAAGAGCAGAAATACAACGTGCAAAAACACGCCGAACGCTTGGAAATCATTCTGAACCGTTGGCCGGAAATTCAGACAGTCATAAACGAAGAAGTGCCGCACGCCGAAGACATCCGCGCACTGCTTCGCAAAATCGGCGCACCCGAGAGGGCAGACGACATCGGTCTTGACGAACGCGACCTGCCGCGCGTATTTCATGCGACCAAGGACATCCGCGATAAATACGTGCTGTCGCGGCTGTGCTTTGATTTGGGAATCATCGATGAGATAAACTTTGAATAAACCGGACCGTTGTCCCGAAAGGAATCGAATATGAAACTTTCCATCAATGCAGAACATTTCTGCGACCGTGCCGACGGCAGCAAACGTCCGTTGGAGACCGCCTTGAAGCTGTGCGCCGATGCCGGATTCTCAAACGTGGACTTGCTTGTGCCGGAAAACGAGGCCGAACAGACGGCAGAAAAATTGGAAACATACGCGTTAAAGGTCAATCAATCGCATTGCCCGTTCAACCGCTATGCGAAGAAGGACTATGCGCTTTTTGCAGAGGATATTTTAAGCGCGGTGCGGAGTGCCCACCGTTTGGGTTCGAAAATCCTTGTCGTTCACGGCGATGAGTTCGATTTTTCCGCCGAGGCATATTCCGAGAAAGCTGTTTTGGAATTCAATTACCGCCTGTTTTCGCCGGCCGCCGAGTTGCTTGACCGGTTCGGCATGAAGCTTGCGTTTGAGAACGTGTTTCCGGATATGAACGTGCCGCGGTATTGCTCGACGCCGGAGGAGCTGCTGACGCTTGTCGGAAAATTCCCGAAAGAAACCGTCGGCATTTGTCTTGATACCGGGCACGCCAAGGTGGCGGATGACAAGCATTATCTCGAAAATATCCGCTCGTATGCCGATCGCGTCATCGCAACGCATATGCACGATAACTATTACGGCAAAGACCTGCATCTGTTCCCGTTTTTGGGCGAACTGGATTTGGCCGCCTGCGTAAACATCTTAAAAGACGCCGGATATGCCGGGGAGTTTACCTATGAATTCGTGTACGACCGCATTCCCGATGAATTCTTGCCGGAGGTGCTGCACCTTTTGTACCGCATGGGAAAATTCTTGACTGTATAACAAAACGAGCAAAATTGCCCGGAAAAAGAAAAAAATCCTGCTATCCGGCAGAAAATGTCTTGCAAAACCGCGCAAATCGTGTTATACTGTTCATATCTTAGCAGATATGCTGAAAACAGGAGGAAATTGAACATGAAATACGGATTACAGCTGTACAGCGTCAGAGACGCTGCCGAAAAGGATTATGAAATGACACTGCGCGAAGTGGCCGCTATGGGTTACGAATACGTTGAACCGGCCGGCTTCTTCGGTCACAGCGCCGAACAGGTCAAGGAATGGCTTGACAAATACGGCCTTACCATTTCCGGTACGCATTCCGGCTTCGGCGATCTTGAAAATGATTTTGCCGGCACGGTGAAGTATCACAAGACCATCGGCAACAAGCGCTATATCGTTCCGGGCGTGGACACCTCAAATAAGGAAGCTCTCGACCATGCCGTCGAGCTTTTCAACAAGTATCAGCCCATGCTTGCCGCCGAAGGCATCGAGCTCGGATATCATAATCACCACAGAGAATTCATTCTCAACGGCAGCGCACTTTATCCGAACCTTTATTTTAGGGAAAAGACCAATATCAAGTTTGAAATTGATACATTCTGGGCGTTTGTCGCTCACCGTGACCCGGTCACCGTTCTCGAAGAATTCAAGGACAGACTCATCGGCTGCATCCACTTAAAGGACGGTAACCGCTATCCGACCGTAGCCGGCAAGGCTCTCGGCGAAGGCTCCGCACCGGTTCGCGACGTGATGGCAAAGGCAAATGACCTTGGTCTGTTGATGGTCGTTGAAAGCGAAGGCTTGAACCCGACCGGTCTTGAAGAAGTTAAACGCTGCGCGGATTTCCTTAAAAAAGAAACCGTTTAATTAAACAAAAATCAAGAGGCATGAATCGCGTGCCTCTTGTTTTATTAAAGAAAAGGAATGAAGAATGTCTATTGAAAAAGTAAAAGCCTATTTTGAAACCAAAGGCATAGCCGACCGTATTCGAGAAATGGAATTATCCAGTGCAACCGTTGAGCTTGCGGCAAAAGCGCTTGGCTGTGAACCGGCGCGTATTGCCAAAACGCTGTCGTTTTCCGTAAAGGAAGAACCGGTTCTTGTTGTTGCGGCAGGCGATGTAAAAATTGATAATGCCAAATATAAAGCGTGTTTCGGTACCAAGGCGAAAATGCTTACACCGGAGGAGGCGCAGGAGCGCATCGGACATGCTGTCGGCGGCGTTTGTCCGTTTGCCGTGAATGACGGCGTGAAGATTTATTTGGATGAATCGCTGCGTCGCTTTGATACGGTCTTTCCGGCTTGCGGAAGCTCCAACAGTGCGATTGAGCTTACCGTTAACGAGCTTGAAACGTATGCGGCTCCATGTACTTGGATCGATGTATGCAAGGGCTTTTCCGAATAGGGAAAAAGCAGCAAGAGAACGGCAGAAAAATCATCGTTTTTCTGCCGTTCTTTTTCGGTTGCTTGCGTTGTTTACTCCATGATTGCTTTCACATAATCTGCCGCCGCACTTTCACAAAGCGGCCGCATTTCACCGGTCATATCCAATAGGAACGCCGCTATTTTGGTGGCATTTTCCGTGTTCAGCCCGATTTCGAAAACGCCGATGTATTCTTCCGCCTCCGTACCGGTAAGCTCTTTGGTCTTTACGTCCAAAAGCCGGTTTCCATCGTAACTTGCCATAATTAACACGGCCGGTTGGCTTTGGTTGTAAACGATTATTTTGTAAGATGAAACGCAAAGTGCGGTTTCGCCCTCTTTTATCCACCGAGCCGTAAGCGTAAGGTCCTCGGTCACCGGCTTTGCAAAATCGTAGGCTGCGCCGTTTGAGTACCAAGCGTCAAAGATGTAGCCGTCGCGCATGGGATAATCAAAGCCGCTTACCGTGTCACCCTGCGTCACGGTGACGGTTTGCTCCGTTTCACCATTGTTCGGGTCAAAGGTTACGGTACAGGTCGGAATCTTCGGAATGAGCTTGTGCCGTTCGTTCTGATAGATGACCTCGTAATTATCGTTGTCCGGAATAATGAGGTTCGAACGGTCTCCGCCCTTGTCGTGATACTGCTCAGAAAATACCCATTCGATATCGACCGGTTCTTCGAGTGTCGGCGTTCCGCTTACGGATACGCCGATCTTCTCATTGCCGGTCAAGCCGGTGCGGAACTGGAACATCCGACCGTTGTTGAGGTAGAGGTTGTTCGGCAAGCCGTCGGGAGACGTGTTTCCGATGACCGACGTGCCGCCGCCGATGTCGAGTTCATAGCCGGAGTTGCCTTTGTTTAAGCAGATGCCGCCGCCCATCGGCGCGGTGTTTTGGGTGATGGTCGATTTGGTAACGATGAGCCACATACCGCTTCCGGCAATATAGATGCCGCCGCCGGCGGTTGAAGCAGTGTTGTTCATAATTTCATTTGTTCCGTTTAAGATAAAGGCGCTGGCGTTGGTATAAATACCGCCGCCGCGGTTTGCGGAGTTTTCTTTTATAGAAGCCGTGCCTTGTTGGTAATTATAGATATTAAAATAGGTACTGTTTCTCATACAAATGCCGCCGCCGTCGCCGCCTGCGGTATTGCCGGTGATGCTTCCGCCGTGCAGATTGAGCATGGCAGAGTCTTGCGCGTAGATACCGCCGCCGTTTGATGTCGCGTTATTGTCGCAGATACGACTGTCGTGAATGCTGATGGCATAATTGCTATAGCCATCTGCGTTTAAGAACAAGCCGCCGCCGCTTGCGGTCGCCGTGTTGTCATGAATGTAAGCGCTACGGATATTGGCATAAACATTGTTTTTAACGCTTCTCAGATAAAAGCCGGCGCCGTTTGCTGCGGTGTTTTCGGCAAGCTCAATGCTGTTTATCTCCATAATGCCGCTTGTTTCGGTGTAAATAGCGCCGCCCATCGATTTCGCCGTGTTTTTTATCGCCTTTATCTTCTGAATTTCCGCACTGGTGTTTCCTTTGAGGTGGATAGCACCGCCGTTTATGGCATAGTTGCCGGTCATCTCGCCGCCATAGGTGATGATTTTGCCGTTTTCGACGGATATCGCACCGCCCGAACCTTTCGTTGCTTTGTTGTTTTTTATCGAACCGCCGTACATGGTGAACGTGCCGCCGCCCACGTAAACACCGCCGCCGTTGGCTCCTTCAATGATGTTGTCCGCAATGCTGCCGCCATACATTACAAAATTACTGCCTGATTGGCAGTTGATGGTGCCGCGCCGCGTGAGAACATCCCCTGTCGCGCCTTTTGCACCCGTGATTTTGCCGGTGTTTTTACAGTCGCAGAGTACAAATTTCTGATTTTCGCCGACACGGACCGCCGGATATCCGGGTTTGTCGATGGTGAGCGTTTTGCCGTTCAGACAGAGATAGACAGTGACGTTTGTGATGTCGAGCGTGTCGGTTATGGTAAGATCGTTTTCAAGGTATACATATATCGCTTTTATCGTGTCGTCACTCGCAGTGCCGATCGCAGTGCTGCCGTCCCATGCCTGCCACGCGACACTGCCGAGATTCTCGTGATTCTCTTCGCAGTCTGCCGCACCGCACGCATAATGCCGATGCGCGTCCGCTGTGGCTTCGTCCGCATAAACGGTTAGGGGAATGGAAGCAATAAGCAGGGATAAAAAGAAACCGATCAAAAATTTTCTCATGGTTGAATGCCTCCTGAATAACATAAATGGTTTATATGCCAATTATAACACGGAGCGCAAAAAATGTCAATACGGATTTTTCAATATTTCAATAATTTATTCGATAATTTATTCGATGCTTTTGCCGGAAAAGCAACAGGACAGCAGCGCTTTTTGATGTATCCGTATCCAGCAACTTTTCCGTTCAGCGATAAGAACAAAATTCGGTAAAGTACGGCATTTTTTTGATAGAAACGACATTTTTTGACAAATATATTGACAAATTGAACAAATCGTGGTATCATAAAAATGCTACATTGCAATATTTTTTAAGATGGGAGAAAAAACATGGACAACAACAACAACCTGTTTAATTCCACGGATTCGCAAAACAACACAGGGTTCCAGCCGACCGGCACACCGTCGCAGGAAACACCGAATTATCAGAACGCACCCAATTATCAGAACACCTCAGGCTGCCAGAACGCAGCAAACAATCCAAACACGCCGAACTATCAAAACGCACCGAACTATCAGGGTACGCCGAACTATCAGAATGCGCCGAACTATCAGGGCACGCCAAATTATCAGAGTGCGCCGAATTATCAGAGAACGCCGAATTATCAGAATGCGCCGAATTTTTATCAGGGTTCTCCGTATTTTCCGAACGCCGCCAATAAGGTTGCCGGTGTCGGTACGTTTTTCGGGCTTCAATTGCTGTTCTCCCTGCCGATTATCGGCTTGATCGCCTGCATTATCTGCGCGTTCGCGCCGGAAAACCAAAATGTGAAGAATTATGCTCGCGCAACGCTGATTTGGCTGCTCATCGCTGTCGTTCTGACCATTGTCTTTTATGTGGTTTTGGCAAGTGCAGGTGCTGCTATCGGCGGTTCTTTTAACCGCTATTATTGATTTTCGCCCGCGGAGTTCTTACATAGCAAAAAACGGTTCACCGAGTGTCGGCGAACCGTTTTTATATTCAAGCTTAAACGTCCTTGGCTTCCAACATATGTTCAAGCGCAAACATTACGCCGATCTTGCCGCTTTCATAGGTAAGGCCGCCCTGCATATAAACCGTGTACGGTGCGATGCACGGCCCATCCGCCGAAAGCTCGATTGACGAGCCTTGCGTAAATGCTCCGGCAGCCATAATGACCGGCACCGCATAGCCCGGCATTTGCCACGGCTCGGGCGTGACGTGCGAATCCACCGGCGCACCCTCTTGGATGCCGCGGCAGAAGGCGAGCATGTTTTTTTCCGAACCGAGAGAAACCGTCTGGATGATGCAGTGGCGAACCTCGTCGGAGGCCGGGCAGACAGCAAAGCCTTCATTTTCGAAAACCGCCGCCGCAAGCGCCGCCGTTTTCAAGCTCTGTGCGACCGTGTGCGGCGCATAGAACAGCCCTTTGTACATGCTCTTTGTCTGACCGAGCGTTGCGCCGCCCTCCGCGCCGATACCGGGGCAGGTGAGCCGATACGCGCAAAGCTCGACGGCCTTTGCAGAGCCGGCAAGATAGCCGCCGGTCTCGGCCATGCCGCCGCCCGGATTTTTGATGAGCGAACCCATGCAGAGGTCGGCTCCGTAATAGGTCGGCTCGTGTTCGTCGCAGAATTCCCCATAGCAGTTGTCCACGATGACAAAAGCCTCCGGCTTTACGGCTTTTGCCGCTTTGACGGCTTGTCCGATTTCTTCGGCAGACAGCGTTTTGCGAATCGCATACCCTTTGGAGCGTTGAATAAAGACGACTTTGACCGACGGTTCGCTTTTCAAAAATGCGCACATTTTTTCAAGATCGATTTCTCCGTCCGCCGTCATTTCCTGTGCCGCATATTTTACGCCGAAATCGGCAAGAGAGCCGTTCCCGGCATCGCCGCGAATGCCGATGACCTCTTCGAGCGTGTCATACGGCTTGCCGGTGACCGAGAAAAGCGTGTCGCCCGGGCGCAAAAGCCCGAAAAGCCCGATGGCAAGCGTTTGGGTGCCGCTTACGATGTTGTGGCGCACAAGCGCGGCTTCACATTCAAAAACGTCGGCATAAATGGCTTCTAATTCTTCACGGCCGCGGTCGTTGTATCCATAGCCGGACGACGGCATAAAATAGCTTTCGGATACCTTGTGCTTGCGGAATGCCGCCATGACTTTTTTTTGATTTTCAAAGGCGATCCGGTCGATACGATCGAATACGCCCTTTTCACGAAGCTTATTTTCCGCCTGCTCGATTTTTGTTTCGACGGCGGTACGGTTTGTTTGTTCCATTTGCAGCTTTGTATCTCCTATTTTCGTAATTTTCCTAAAATGACAGCGGCTTTCATGAGCGCGCATTGTGTCTTGGAATCCTTGATTTCGCCCGTAAGCACCATGTCAAGTGCCTTGTCGAACGGAATTTTTTCCACATTCAAAAATTCATCCTCATCCGGATTGATATCGCCGAAGGTAAGACCGGTGGCAAGGAACATATAGATGACCTCGCCGCAATAGCCGGGCGACGGATACAGCTCGCCGAGCGACGTGTATTTGTCGGCTTTCGCGCCGGTTTCCTCCGCAAGCTCACGCTTGCCGCATTCGAGCGGACTTTCTTCGCCGTGGTCGCGTTTCCCGGCGGGAATTTCGAGAAGGACCTCTTTGTAGGGGTAGCGGAACTGACGGACAAAAATCACTTCCTCCTTGTCGGTGAGCGGCAGCACGCACACGCCGCCGGAATGCTCCACCACCTCGCGCACGCTTTTGTGACCGTTCGGCAGCTCCACTTCATCGCGGCGCACCTTGATGATGCGGCCTTGATAGATGTATTCCTCGTTTAGTGTCTTTTCGGTAAGCTCCATGTGTTTCACCTTTCTTTTATTCCGCTTTCGGCTTATAGTCAAAAGCGGGTACATATTCTTCTTTTGCGCTGGTTCTTTCCTGCAAAAAGCCGCAGGTAAAGCCGAGCTCTTCGGCGTGATGCACCACGCGTTCGTATTCGAGCGTCGTGACGTGCCGGTTGATTTCCGGGTAGACCGCACAGGCTTTTGTCGGAAAATATTGGCTCATAAGGCTTAAGGCAAAGCGGTTTACATCATAGTGTGAAGCCAGATAATCGAGAAGTTTCATGCTGTCGCGCGAAAGTCCCGGCAGAACCAAATGCCGCGTCAGAACGCCGCGCATCATATGGCCGCTTTCGTCGAAGCGCGCGTAGCCGACAAGCTTGTACATTTCTTCGAGTGCCGCCGAGGCCATGTCAAAATAATCGGCCGCCGCGGAATATTTCGCCGCCGCTTCTTTGGAATAATATTTGAAATCGGGCAAAAAGATATCGACATATCCGTCGAGTGTCCGCAGCGTTTCCGGCTTTTCGTAGCCGCCGCAGTTGTAGACGACCGGAATCGAAAGCCGCGGCTTTGCTATGTCGAGTGCCTGCAAAATCTTGTCGGTAAACTGCGTCGGCGTGACGAGATTGATGTTGACCGCTCCCATTTCCTGCAAGCGCAGAAATTCGTCCGATAAGGTCTGTACCGAGACCTCGCAGCCTTTTTTGCCGCGTGAAATCTCCTGATTCTGACAGAACACGCAGCCGAGTACGCAGCCCGAAAAAAAGACCGTTCCGCTTCCGACACCGTAGGAAAGGCAAGGCTCCTCCCACAGATGCAGCCCGACACGCGCGAGCTTTATTTGGCTTGAAACGCCGCACCGGCCGATATTTTCGTGCCGGTTTATGCCGCATTCACGCGGACACAGCCTGCAAACAGTTGCCATGCAATCGCTCCTTTATCATAAAATATCATTATAGTATACATATAAAGCGCAAAATGCCGCTATTTGAGAATATTTTGTAAAAAGTGAAAGCACAGAAGTTTTCACAAAAATTCTCGCGAAACGATTGACATTTCTTCCGGCATATGGTATATTATATTGATAAAAAGTTTCTTTTCTTTCAGAATCGATCCGAAGACAGATAAGGAGTATTTGCTATGAAAGTATTACTTTTACAAGACGTAAAAGGCAAAGGCAAAAAGGACACCATTGTTGACGTATCCGACGGCTATGCACGCAATTTTCTGCTTCCGAAGGGCGTTGCCGTCGAAGCCGATGCCAAGATCATGAACGACTATAAAAACAAGCAGGCTGCCAAGAAGCACCATGAAGAAATGGAAAAACAGGCTGCCAAGGAAACCGCCGAAAAGCTTGCCGGCTTTGTTGTGAAGATTTTTGCCACCGCCGGTGCTGACGGCCGTTTTTACGGTTCGGTCACCGCAAAGGATATTGCCGAGGAGCTTGAAAAGCAGCATGGTATCACGGTCGATAAGAGAAAGATCGTGCTTGACGATGCCATCAAGGCTTTCGGCTCGTACAGCCTCGATGTCAAGCTCTATCCGGAAATTGCAGGTAAGCTTAACGTCGTCGTCACCCAAAAAGACTAATCGAAACGCGGCGCAGGCTTCTGCGCTGACAGGGAAGGGAGCTTAAACCGTGAGCGAACTGGTTCTTTCCGAAGAAAACTTGCGGAAAATGCCTTTTTCCATGGAAGCGGAACAGTCGGTCTTAGGTACGATTATTCTCGATCCGGAAAAATTAAACGATATCGCGTCGAGCCTTCGCGCCGACGATTTTTATCTTGAGCAGCACGTGCGCATCTACGAAGCCATGCGGAGTATTTTTGCACGCTCCGATGCACATCTTGACGAAGTGACGCTTCTCGAACAGCTTGTCACCGACGGCACACTCGACGAAGCCGGCGGAAAAGCCTATATTACAACGCTTGCCGCTTCCGTGCCGGATATGAATAACCTCATGGACTACGTGCGCATTATTAAGGACAAGGCGGTGTTGCGCCGCTTAATCGAAGCGTCCGGCGAAATCAGCGATATGGCATATTCCGCCGAGGGCGAAACCAAGGATATCCTCGACCGCTCCGAACAGCTGATTTTTGATATTGCCGAAAAAAACGAGACCAAAGGGCTTTCTCATATCCGCGATGTCATCATCGACCTCTACCACCATTTGGAGGATCTGAAAAAAAGCGGCACGGACGCGCTCGGCACACCGACGTATTTTACCGATATCGATAAATACCTTGTCGGTATGGGAAAAGGCGATTTTGTCATCGTCGGTGCCCGCCCGGGCGTCGGAAAAACCAGCTTTGCGCTGAATATTGCCGCCAACGTCGCTCAAAAAGCACCGCATAAATCCGTGGTCGTGTTTTCGCTGGAAATGTCGTGTGAACAGCTCGTTTCGCGTATTTTGGCCTCGGAAGCCCACATCGACAGCTACCATATGCGTTCGGGTGAACTGACCGAGGAGGAATGGGAAAAGCTTGCCCGTTCGGCGGGTCTTCTTGCCGAAACCAATATTTTGATCGACGATACGCCGGGTATCTCGGTCACCGGCATGAAAGCCAAGCTTCGCCGCGTGAAAAATTTAGGCCTTATCATCATCGACTACCTGCAGCTCATGCAGTCGGATAAGCACACCGAAAACCGCGTACAAGAGGTGTCGGATATTTCGCGAAATCTAAAGCTTCTTGCCAAGGAATTCGAGGTGCCGGTCATCACCTGCGCCCAGCTTTCCCGTGCCTCCGAAAAGGAGCATAAAAAACCGATGCTTTCCGACCTGCGTGATTCCGGCGGTATCGAGCAGGACGCCGACACCATTATGTTTCTTTCGCGTGATTACTATAAGGATGATCCCGAAAAGGAAAATATCGCCGACTGTATCATCGCCAAGAACCGCCACGGCTCGACCGGAACGGTAACACTCGGCTGGCTCGGTCAGTATACCAAGTTTATGACCATGGATACAAGCCATGCAAATTGAGCTTTTTTTGCGGCGTAAAATTGCCGAAGCCAATGCGGCCGACGCGCTTTTCAAGCCGGATGACCGCGTTTTGGTGGCTCTTTCGGGCGGCGCGGACAGCGTGGCATTGCTGTTGGCGCTAAAAAAATTCTATCCGTCGCTTTCACTTGCCGCGTGCCATGTCAATCACCGCCTTCGCGGCGAAGAAGCCGAACGCGACGCGGCCTTTGCCGAAGCACTGTGCAAAAAGAACGGCATTCCGTTCGAGCTTTGCACGGCGGACGTTGCGGCTCTTGCCGAAAAGCAGAGGATTTCCACCGAGCTTGCCGCACGAAATGTCCGGTATGCGTTTTTCGAGGAGATTTGCCGCAAACGAAACATTCCGCTTGTTGCGTGTGCACACACGGCAAGCGACAATGCCGAAACGGTGCTTTTCAATCTCACGCGCGGTGCGGCTCTTTCGGGGCTTTCCGGCATTCCGCCTAAGCGGCCGCTTGCCGACGGCATAACCCTTATCCGCCCGCTTTTGTCGGTGCAGAGGGAGCACATCGAAGCCTTTCTTGCTTCTCTCGGTCAAAGCTATGTCACCGACTCCACCAACCTCGCCGATGATTATACGCGCAATTTTTTCCGCCATCAGGTGCTGCCGCTCTTGAAAACAGTCAATCCGTCGCTTGAAAACGGTCTTTGTGCTACAAGCCGCGTTTTGCGCGAAACGCAAATATTTCTTGAAAAAACGGCAAACAATAGCTTGACGGATCGTGTCACGGAGCTTGCCTTGCTGGACGAAGTGCTTTTGCGGCAAAGCATTTTGCTTTTATACCGGAAAAGCGGAGCTGCCGGAACGCCGGAATATGTGCATATTGGCGCCATCGCAGCCTTAGTGCGCGAAGCGGCAGAGCATGGCAGCAAGCGTGCGGAGGTCTGTCTTCCGGGCGGTGTGAGTGCCTGCATTTGCGACGGCATTCTCTCGTTTGAGCCGACCGTGCGGAAACAAAAAAGCATTCGGAAACCGTATCTGTATCCGCTTGCCGACGGCTTTTTTCGAATTCCGGATACGCCGTTTGCCGTACAGTTGGCTGACGATACCGATTTTTTGAAAAATAATGCAGGCATTCCCGAGGACTATGCGCTGTATGACAGTGCCATCCTCGCGAAAGATCGGTGTGGCGCATTTTGCGTCCGTTCACGTGGGGACGGCGATACCGTTCGCTGCGGCGGCATGACGCGAAAGCTGAAAGAACTGTTAAATCAGAAAAAAATACCGACGGAGCTGCGCGGTCTGTTGCCGCTCGTGTGCGCGGCGGATACGCAGGAACTGCTGTTTGTGCCGCGTGTTGCCGTGTGTGATGCACACGCGCACAGTTTGGGTGCCTCACGGAAGCTCTGCCGGGTCAGTATATATATCCGAAACGGCGCATAATAAATCAAAAAGCCGTATCAGCTTTGTATTACCATTTTGAACAGGAGACTCATTTGATGAAAAATAACGGAAAAACCATTCTGTTTTATGTCGTCTTGATTATCGTTATCCTTTTTGCTTCGTATTTCTTGCTCGGCACCAAAGAGGAAAAACCGCCGGAATACAGCGAAATCGTCACGATGTTCGAAAACGGCGAGGTGGAAGCCTATAACGTTACCGCCGGAAATGTTTTGGACATCAAAACACGCGACAAGACAGGTTCGAACGGCGTTACCGTCAAAGGCAAGGAAATTTCGGTAAAATTGCGCAGTCTGGAGCTTTTCGAGCGCGATATCAAGCCGATTGTCTATGAACTCAATCATGACGACGACCCGGATAACGATATCACAAGCTACAACTACGAACCGCCGAAGGAAACCTCTTTGTGGCTCAGCTTTTTGCCGTATATCCTTATGATCGTTTTCTTTGTCGTTTTGTGGTTCTTCGCCATGAATTCGGCCATGGGCGGCAAGGGCGGCAAAATCAACTCCTTCGGAAAATCCCGCGCTCGTGTCAACCTCGGCGGCAAAAATAAAGTGATGTTTACCGATGTGGCCGGTGCGGATGAGGAAAAGGAAGAATTGAAGGAAGTCGTAGACTTCTTGAAAAATCCGAAAAAGTTTACGGAGCTCGGCGCGAAAATTCCGCGCGGCGTGCTGCTCGTCGGCCCTCCCGGCACGGGTAAAACGCTGCTTGCCAAGGCGGTCGCCGGAGAGGCGAATGTTCCGTTCTTCTCGATTTCCGGTTCGGATTTCGTGGAAATGTATGTCGGCGTGGGCGCATCGCGTGTGCGCGACCTCTTCGAAACGGCTAAGAAAACCGCGCCTGCCATCGTCTTTATCGATGAAATCGATGCAGTCGGCCGCCATCGCGGCGCAGGTCTCGGCGGCGGTCATGACGAGCGTGAGCAGACGCTCAACCAGCTGCTTGTCGAAATGGACGGCTTTGCCGAAAACGACGGCATTATCGTGATTGCCGCCACCAACCGTCCGGATATTCTCGACCCGGCACTGCTTCGCCCGGGACGCTTTGACCGCCAGGTTACCGTCAATTATCCCGACATTCGCGGCAGAGAAGAAATCTTAAAGGTTCATGCCCGCAACAAACCGCTTGAAAAGGATGTGGATCTGTCGGTCATCGCCAAAACCACGGCCGGCTTTACCGGTGCGGATCTTGCCAATCTTTTGAACGAAGCCGCTCTTCTTGCGGCACGCAAATCCAAGCACCTTATCGGCATGAAAGAGCTTGAAGAAGCTATGGTCAAGGTCATTGTCGGACCGCATAAAAAATCCAAGGTCATTTCGGATAAGAGCAAAAAGCTCACGGCTTACCATGAGGCCGGTCATGCTGTGGCATCCTTCTTTCTTCCGGGACATGACGAGGTTCACCAGATCTCGATCATTCCGGCAGGCAGAGCCGGCGGCTATACCCTGTATCTGCCCAAAGAAGACCGCGATTATATGTCCAAGGGCGATATGGAAAACGAGCTTGTGTCCCTGCTCGGCGGACGCGTTGCAGAAAAGCTGACGCTGGACGATATCTCGACCGGCGCCTCCAACGACATCCAACGCGCCACCGATATCGCGCGCAGCATGGTCACCAAATACGGTATGAGCGAAACTTTGGGTCCCATCGTCTACGGTGAAAATCAAGAGGAAGTGTTCCTCGGCATGAGCATGACGCATTCGCGCAACTATTCTGAAACGGTTGCCGCGGAAATTGATGCGGAGGTTCGTACCGTCATCGAACGCGCGTACCGCCGCACGGAGAAGATCTTGAGCGAAAACATGGAAAAACTCACGTTTATTGCCGAATACCTCATCACGCACGAGTTGATGGATGAAGATCAGTTCCGCGCCGTGATGAACGGCAATCCGACCGTGGAGGAGCTCGAAGAGATCGCTAAACAGAAAAACGATAACAGCGATAAACAGAATGCCGACGCACACGTCGCGAAAGCCAAAAAAAACGAAAAAGCCGTTGCTATGCCGGAGTCTGACGACGGAGATACCGCCGCGCGTGACAATATCCGGCGCCGTATCGCGGAAGAAAGCCAAGAGATGACATCGGATAACGCAGCGGATACGGACGACAAGACCGACAACGATACGCCGGACAATTCCGATAAATAAGATAACAATATGAAACACGTACAGAACACCACAAAAGGGACGCCGCAAGCGGCGTCCCTTCTCCAAAAAAACAAGCTTCCGCCGAAAGTGGCGGCCGTCCATGACATTTCCTGTATCGGCAGGTGCGCGATAACCGTGATTTTGCCGGTGCTCTCGGTCTGCGGCAACCAGGTGTGTCCGCTGCCGACGGCGCTGTTATCCACACATACAGGCGGCTATACCGGCTTTACCTTTCTCGATCTGACAAGCGAAATGCCGAAAATCACCGACCATTGGGAAACGCTTGGCACGGTGTTTGATGCGGTGTATTCCGGTTTTTTGGGCAGCGCCGATCAAATCGAGATTGTCCGCTCCTTTGCCCAAAAAGCCAAAGAGCGCAATCCCTCCTGTCTGTTCCTTGCCGATCCGGTCATGGGCGACGACGGAACGACCTATGCCACCTATACGCCCGAAATGTGCCGCCGGACGCGTCAGCTGATTGCGGATGCCGATATCATCACGCCGAACCTGACCGAAGCGTGTATCCTTTTGGATATGCCGTATGATAGGCAAAAAACAGAAGCCGAGCTTTGCACGATGGCAAAAAAACTGTCACAGCTTTGTAAAGGGCTTGTGTTCATCACGGGCATCCATCGGGATATAAACGATACGGTCGGCGTGGTGTATTACGACAAGAAAACCGACCGGTTCGGCACGTATTTCACACCGCGCGATCCGCAAAATTATCCCGGAACCGGCGATGTGTTCGCATCTGTCATTCTTGCCGGTGCGCTTGCCGGCCTTTCGCCGGAGGTGACGGCTGTCAAAGCGTGCGATTTTATCTGCGAAGCCTCACATGTGACGACCATGCTCGGCACACCGGTGCGCGAAGGCTTGGTGATCGAACCGCTTCTCGGAAGACTGATAAGCTGATATGGATCTCAAAACGGCCTGCGGCGTGCTTCACAGACCGTTTTTACATTCTTCGGCTTTGTCAAAAAAGCCTTTCGGATACGAGCAGAGCGGACATCTTTCGGGCGGCTCGTTGCCTTTGGTGCGGTAGCCGCAGTTGGAGCAGATCCACACGGTGTCGGCATCTCCGGTGTAAAGCTTTCCGTCGTACAAAGCGTCAGCCATTTTGCCAAATGCCGCGGCATGATCTGCTTCCACAGCGCCGGTCATGGCAAATTTCTGCGCGATTTCGTCAAAGCCCTCCTCTTTGGCTACACGCGCCGCATCCGGATAAAAGGTTTTGCTCTCAAAGCGTTCGCCCGACAGCGCGTTTTCTAAGTTCTCTTCGGAAGAACCGAGTTCGTCCAAATAGCCGTACCACAGCTCGGCGTGTTCTTTTTCGTTGCCGGCGGTTTTGATAAATAACCG
Organism: uncultured Eubacteriales bacterium; assembly: GCA_934444645.1. GTDB lineage: Bacteria > Bacillota > Clostridia > Oscillospirales > CAG-382 > UMGS882. Next base: position 100,721 of record CAKSCV010000004.1, read on the forward strand.
TCGGATGGGTTCATAGCCTTCGTCGCCGGCAAGAGAAGCAAATAACATATATTTTGTAAACGCTTGCGCTTCGCCGCGTGCCGCCTGTTTTAGCAGTTCTTCGGTTTTGCTTCCGGCAAGCGCATTCTGAACGGTTTTATGGGATGTATCCATCGGAATTTTCCTTTCGTCGGTTAATTGTGTCCTTAAAAGGCGGTAACGCCTTTCGTTTTCAGAATATGCCGTGCTTTAGCCATACGTGAAAACAGCCTTTTTGCGTCCTTGCGGTCATACCGGAAAAAAGACTTGCAAAAACAGGCAATTTGTGGTATTATAATATGAAACCTTTTGAAAAAGGAGCTAAAAATTTTGTCGGCAGAAAAAGAATATCAAACCGAGCTTTTGTGCGACCAAGAGTATTTCACCAAAGCCGCCGAAGCCGCAATGTTTGCCTATGGCAGTCCCATCAGCTTTGAAAAGTTAGCGGAAGCCATCGGCGCGCGGGTGGAGGACATTCCGAAAATCCTGAATGCCATGATTCCGCGCTATAAGGATTCCGCCATCGAAGTGCTGATCTTGGGACGTGCGGCGCAGCTTGTCACCAAAAACGAATATGCCGAAATCGTTCGCAACACCTTGGAAATCCGCCGCAGCCAGCCGTTGTCGCGTGCCGCACTTGAGGTGCTCTCCATCATCGCCTATAACCAACCGGCCACACGCGCCCTTGTGGATAAAGTCAGAGGCATCGAATCGCCGTCGGTCATTCTCTCACTCTGCGACAAGGGGCTTATTGAGGAAAAGGGGCGACTGGACGCGCCGGGCAGACCTATGCTGTATGGAACGACACCGGCGTTTTTACGCACCTTCGGCCTTGAATCCATCGAAGACCTCGAACAGATTCCGGAGCTTGCCTCGTTCACCGAACAGATCAACGAGCATAAAAACGAGCTTCTTTTGGCTGAAAAACGGGAGTCACAGAAAACCATTCCCGGTCAGCTTGCCTTGGAGGAAGCACCGCATACTGCTGCTTCAGAACCTGTTGTTACCGAAGCGGATGAGCATTCCGACAGTGAACCGGAGAATGTTAACGAGTTGTCGGTAAGCACTGAAAACCAAAAAACAGCCGAACATACGGAGGAAACACATGAATCCGAGTGAGCTTTTACACAGCGGCGAGATCTATGATCCGTCCGTGTCTGCAATCATGACCGAGCAGACGGCGTGCCTGGAAAAACAGTATGATTTCAACGCCACACGCCCGTCCGAAGCGGCACGCCGCACGGAGCTTTTGAAAGAGATGTTCGCCGAGATCGGTGAAAACTGCTATATTGAGCCGCCGTTACACGCCAATTGGGGCGGAAAACACGTGCATTTCGGCAAAAACGTGTATGCCAATTTCAACTTAACGCTTGTAGACGATACGCATATCTATGTCGGCGACGGGACCATGCTTGCACCGAATGTGGTGCTGGCTACGGCGGCACATCCCATTTTGCCGGAGCTTCGAAAAAAGCAATATCAGTTCAATTTGCCGGTGCATATCGGTAAAAACTGTTGGCTCGGTGCCGGCGTTATCGTTCTTCCGGGCGTGCATATCGGCGATGATACCGTGATCGGTGCCGGAAGCGTCGTGACAAAGGATATTCCGTCCGGCGTTGTGGCGGTCGGAAATCCTTGCCGTGTGTTACGCAAGATTTCGGCGCATGACCGCGCGTTTTATTATAAAGACCGCACCGTGCCGAAAGAAATGCTCGATATGCCGGGAAAAGGAGAGTAAACGTGGCTTTTGCAGTGGAAAAGGGAACGCTGTATGTGGTTCCCACACCGATCGGCAATCTGTCCGACATGACCGAGCGTGCGCTTGCCGTGTTGAAAGACGTCGATTTCGTGGCTGCCGAGGATACGCGTGTTTCGGGAAAGCTGTTGCGCTTGTTTGAAATTCACGCCGATTTTGTCAGCTATCACGAGCATAACAAAGCATCGCAGGGCGAAAAGATCGTTGAACGCTTAAAAGGCGGTCAAAGCGGCGCGATTGTGACCGATGCCGGAACACCGGCCATTTCCGATCCGGGCGAAGACCTGGTGGCAAAATGCCGCGAAAACGGCGTAAACGTCGTGCCGCTTCCGGGTGCGTGCGCCTTTGTGACGGCACTTTCCGCATCAGGCTTTTCGTCGCGCCGCTTTTGCTTCGAAGGCTTTCTGCCGACCGATAAAAAAGAGCGCGCCGAGGTTTTAGACGACTATAAAAACGAGAAAAAAACCGTTATCTTCTATGAAGCACCGCACCGCGTTGCCGAAACCGCCGGAATTTTATTGGAAGCTCTCGGCGACCGCCGTGTCTGCGCGGCACGGGAGCTTACCAAGTTAAACGAAGAGTTTTTTATTGGTTCTCTTTCGGAGCTGTGCAAGTGCTTTGAAACCAAAGAGCCGCGCGGCGAATATGTGCTGATCGTGGAGGGCGCGACAGAAACCGAAGAAGCTTTCTTTGCCGAAATGACGGTTGAACAGCACGTAGCGTTTTACGAAAGCCAAGGCCTTTCGCGTATGGACGCGATAAAGGCTTGCGCCAAAGACCGCGGCGTTCCGAAAAACACCGTTTACAAGCAGTTGATTCCCTCATGAGTGACTTTGTGTATCCCGACGGCAAACGGTATTTTACGTTTGACAGCTTTTTGAAACAGAAATTCGGCTGCAAAATTGCCAAGCTCTCCTTAAACGGCGGCTTTACCTGCCCGAACCGCGACGGCACAAAGGGGGTTGGCGGCTGTATCTACTGCTCGGATAAATTAAGCGGCGATTTTGCCGGCGACCCGAAAACGAGCGTTGCGTCGCAGCTCGCTTACGAAAAAGCACTTGTGGCAGGTAAATGGAAGCATGTCAAATACATGGCGTATTTCCAAGCCGGAACGGGAACGTATGCACCGACAGAGCGATTGCGTGCCTTGTATGAAGCTGCGATTGCCGGAGAGGAGGTCGTAGCTCTCAGCATTGCCACGCGTCCCGATTCGATTGCACCCGATGTGTACGACCTTTTGTCCGAGATAGCCGGCCGCACGTTTTTAACGGTCGAGCTTGGGCTGCAGAGCGTTTCCGACCAAACCGGGCGGCGTATCAACCGAAAAACCGACTATGCAGAGTTTTTAACCTGTTTCTCCGAACTCAAAAAACGCGGGATTGCCGTGTGTGTTCACCTTATCAACGGGCTTCCCGGCGAAACGCGCGAGGATATGCTCGAAAGCGTCAAGACCGTTTCCGCGCTTGATCCATGGGCCATCAAGCTGCATATGCTTCATGTGCTTCGCGGCACAGTGTGCGAAGCAATGTACCGAAACGGGGAATTCCGGACGTTTGAAAAGGACGAATACGTGAAGCTTGTCTGCGACGAACTTGAACATATCGCGCCGCATATCGTCCTGCAGCGTTTGACCGGCGACGGAGCAAGAAGCGACCTTGTTGCACCCTTATGGAGCCTTAAAAAATTCGAACTTCTCAACGCCATCGACAAAGAAATGAACCGGCGCGGCAGTTTTCAGGGAATACGCACATAAAATCACGTTCTTTTCATCCAGACGGACGGTTTATTCATGCGGGATTCTCAAAATGCTTCAATTCATATGTTAAAATAGAAAAGTAAAAGTATGGAAATGATCGAAAGGAATCGAATGTCCATGATCGAAATCAATCATCTTGTCAAAAAATACGGTCAGAACTTCGCGGTAAACGATATCAGCTTTTCGGTAAACGAAGGCGAAGTGCTCGGCTTTCTTGGTCCGAACGGTGCCGGGAAGACAACGACCATGAATATCTTGACCGGCTATCTTTCGGCAACCGGCGGCAGTGCCAAAATTGCCGGAATCGACATTCTCGAAAACCCGATGGAGGCAAAAAAACATATCGGCTTCCTGCCGGAGCATCCGCCGCTGTATCCGGATATGACGGTTAAGGAATACTTGAATTTTGTCTACAACCTCAAAAAGTGTACGTTAAACCGCAAGGCACATTTGGGCGAGATCTGTGAAGTCATCCGCATCGAGGACGTGTATAAGCGGCCGATCAGCCATCTTTCCAAAGGCTATCGCCAGCGCGTCGGTATCGCCCAGGCGCTCATCGGCAATCCCGATGTGCTCATTTTCGATGAACCGACCGTCGGTCTTGACCCCAAACAGATCATCGAGATCCGCAACCTGATTACCGGACTCGGCAAAAAGCATACCATCATCCTCAGCTCTCATATCTTACCCGAGGTGCAGTCGGTCTGCGGGCGGATCGTCATCATCAATAAGGGGAAGATTGTCGCCGATGCGAAGACGGATGAGCTTGATGTGTTGACCGGCTCACGAAAGCTTGTGGCAAAAGTCACAGGAAAGCCGCAGGAGACCGCAAATCTTCTTTCTTCAATTCCGGGCGTTACGGCGTGTGAGCAGCTTTCTGAGCGCGACGGAGATGCCTATGCGTTCCTTCTCGAATCGCAAAACGATGTGGATATCCGCAAAATGCTCTTTTCCAAGGTCGCTTCAAGCGGTCGTTTTTTGGTCGGGCTTGAGCCGGTCGGTGCCAATTTGGAGGACGTGTTTATCACGCTTACCGGTGCTCCGTCCGATGCGGCAACCGATTCGCAGCTTACCGAAGGAGGCAAAACAGAATGAATGCCATCTATAAACGCGAGATGCTTGCGTATTTCACAACCCCGTCCGGCTATGTTTTCTCAGCCATCTTCTTTGCCTTGTCGGGCATTCTGTTTTCCATTTCCACGTTCGGAATGCAGTCTGCTTCCACGCGTATCTATTTTATCACCATGTTAGTTTCGTTTTGCGTGCTCATTCCGTTACTTACCATGAAACTTCTCAGCGAAGAACGCAAAAGCAAAACCGAGCAGATCATTTTAACATCCCCTGTAAGCCTGATGGGCATGATCTCAGCGAAATTTTTTGCGGCGTATACCATGTTTGCCGGAACCTTGATCCTTTCATGCGCGCTCAATATCACGGCTCTTTATAAGCTTACGCAGAGCCAAAAAGACGTCATCGATAAGTTGAACCTTCCGACTGTGTTCGGCAGTATCATCGGAATTTTGCTCATCGGCGGCGTGTTTATTGCTCTCGGCTTGTTTTTGTCGGCACTTACCGAAACGCAGATCGTTGCGGCGGTGTCGTCTATCGGTGTGTTTGTGCTGATTTTCCTGTTCAGTCTGCTGCCGGGCTATATCGGCAACGGCGTTATCCGCACGGTCATCAAATGGTTTTCCGTGTTTGACCGGTATTATCCGTTTACAACCGGCGTTTTTGATATCACCGCCATTGTGTATTATCTCAGTCTGACGGTCGTATTTTTGTTTTTAACCATTCGCATTTATGAAAAGAGAAGGTGGGCATAACCGTGCGTCAAGAAAGTCATAAAACCGAAAAAAACATACAAACCGGTAAAACCCAAACGGGAAAAAAATCGGTCTTTGCCTCCAAACGGTTCAAATACGGCTCGGTTGCCGTCATCTTTACCGTTGTTTTCGTGGCATTTATCATTTTGCTCAATGCCGTGTTTACGGCGGTCGCCGATTATAACGGCGGCTTTTATCTCGACCTTACCGGCGAAAAAATCTATAATCTTTCCGAATCCACCGCAAGTGTCTTAGACAGCTTAAACCGCAAGGTCGAAATCATCTTTTGCGTGTCGGAGGACCGGGTCAGCGATTCGGAGGAGCTGTCCTATGTCAAACGGCTTGCCGAAAAATACCGCTCCGCAAGTGACCGGATCTCGCTTGTTTACCGCGACGTCGTGAAAGACCCGCTGTACTTCAATCAGTTCAAAAAGACCTCGACCGATACCATTTCGCAGACCTCCGTTATCGTCAATTGCCCGGAAACCAAGCGGTATATCGTGTATCCGCTGGTTCGCTTTTTTAAGCTTTCGTCCGAAACGCGCAGCATTTTTGCGTATGACGGTGAAAACAAACTCACCGGCGCCATTATGCAGACCGCCATCGGCGAACCGCAGAAAGCCGGCTTTATTACCGGTCACGGCGAAGAAAAGCGCAGCTCGGTGGAAACGCTGCTTCGCGAACAGGGGTATGAGGTGAGCGACGTCGACCTGAAGGCTGTCACCGAGGAGCAGCTTGCTTCGTATAACCTTCTCATTATCAGCAATCCGAAGTACGATTATACCGGCATCGCCGCCGCCAAAGAGGGCCGCGTCAACGAGATCGGCCTGTTAAACACATATTTGACCAAGAATTACGGCAACCTGATGGTCTTTATCAGTCCCGAAACGCCGCAGTTGGCGGAGCTTTCCAGCTTTTTGTCAGATGATTGGGGCATAAGCTTTGTGCCGGGCGACATTGCCGTCGAGGGTTCGTCGCAGGCATTAGATGCCGATGGTGTGTATTTCTTGGGAACGCCGTCAAGCGAGGACTCCTACGGAAAGAGTATCCACGCATCTGTCACCGAAACCGGCGTTCAGGCGGTGTTCGGCAATGCCGCGCCGTTAAGCCTCACCTTTACCGAAAAGGGCGAAAAAACTGTTTCGGTGGTCTATGCGACCTCATCGTCCTCCGGACGCCTGCATGAAGGCTCGATTTCGGCGGAAGGGAACATGCCGGTTATGACGTTGTCGGTGTATTCCAAAATCTATGACAGCAATGAATACCGTGCCAATGTCCTTGTGTGCGGCTCGGCGGATTTCATGAATTATGTTTCCGAGCAGTCCTTTGCCAATGCTGATATCCTCAAGAGCACCTTTGCCGTGATGGGTAATACCAATGTTGTTACCGGCATTCGGTATAAGGTGGTGGAGGATACCGCTATTACGGTCACGCAAGAGAATTTCAAGAATTACACAGTCTTGCTGTCCGTGCTTGTGCCGCTTGTCATTGCCGCATTTGGAACCGTTATGTACATTAAGAGGAAAAAAGCCTGATGAATACAAAATCTCCGTCCAGTGACAAGAAAAATCTTTTGTCAAAGCAAAAGCTTCTCATCATCGTTCTTGGCGTTTGCGTTGTCCTTCTTGCCGGAGCGTATCTTGCCGTAAGCCTGTTAAAGGGCACCAAAACGCTTGAACTGCCGTTATACGATGCCGACGGCGATCGGCTGGAATATACCTATTCCGCCAAAAGCGGCAACCGCGTGACGGTTCTCGCAAATGACGGCGAAACACTGAAGCTTTCGGCTGACAGCGAAATCACCTATCAAGCGCGTCCGTTGATTTTTCCGGAAATTCCGCAGGATAACCTGAACAGCGTTTCCGTGACAAATGCCTCCGGTACGTATACGCTTCAGAAGGATACGACCGGCGCATTCGTGTTTGTCGGCAATGAGATGCTGCTGTATGACGAGCAAGCATTGTCTAACCTGAAATTGCAGGCACGCTATATGCTGTCGGATGAAAAGCTTGAAGGACGTTACGAAACCGAGACTTCTCTTACCGCGTTCGGACTCGATGAAGCTTCCGCGCCGATCCGCGTCACCGTGACGGATACCGACGGCGCGAGCCACACCGTTTTGTTCGGCAATGCTCTTGTGACCGGCTCGGCGTATTATGCCAAGGACGTTTCCAAACCGTTTGTCTATGTGGTGGATTCCTCAACCTCCGTTTTTGCCGACGATCAAAAAAGCTTCTTTAAGCCGGTGCTGGCGCCGACACTCACGCAGAGCGAGTATCAGTATATGGAGTCGTTTTCCATCCGCAAAAACGGCGAACCGTTCTTGTCGAGTGCGATTGTGCCGGAGGAACAGCGTACCGGCACCGGCGACACTGACCTGCATAAAATCACGTATCCTGCCGGCTATTCGGCTTCCTTGAATTACTATTATGAAGCTTTGGCAAGCCTTGCGTCGCTTTCGGGCAGCAAAGTTGTCGAAACAAACGTCTATTCCTCGGGCGAAGAAAACGCTGCGGCCTTGTTTGATAAATACGGCCTTACCGTATCCACCAACGACGTAAGCTATTCGGTCGGCGAAAAGTCGTATCGCTTCTTGACCGGCACGCGCTTTACCGATGCCGACGGCAAGATCTGCTACTATGCCTATTCGCCGTATATGGATGATATTGTGATTCTGCCGCTTGAAAACGCACCGTTTCTCGAATATGAGTTAATCGATTTTATCGACGGCGGCATTTTCCAGATCAACATCAAGGATGTGACCGAGCTTTCCGCATCCGTGCCGGGCATATCCTGTCATTTTGTTCTCGAAGGGGAAGGTCAGAATTTGAAAGTGACCGAAACCGCGAGCGGCAAAACCATCGATACCGCATCGTTCCGTCAGTTCTATATTTCGCTGCTGTCGGCACGCATTGAAGGCTATGCCACAAGTGCCGATGTAACCGGAAACACGGAATTTTCGTTTGAAGTTACCACCAAATACGGCGAAAAAGCCACCTATGCGTTCGATATTATTTCCACTACGCGCGCGCTTATCACGCTTGACGGAAACGCCGAATTCTACACCAACCGTTCATATGTCACCAAAGCCGCCGAACGTTTGGTCATGCTCTCAAACGGCGAAACGATTGCGGCGGATTATTAACCGCACAAGAAAAACAGCGGCAAACTGCCGTGACGGGAGATACAACATGACATCACCTCTTGCGGATAAAATCCGCCCCAAAAGCTTGGAGGACGTGGTCGGTCAGCCGCATCTTCTCGGTAAAAATTGCTTGCTTTCCCGTGCCATTGCGTCGGGAAGAATCCCAAATATGATTTTTTACGGTCCGTCCGGTACGGGAAAAACGACGGTTGCCAACATAGTGGCAAACGGTGCCGGTATGACGCTTCGCAAAATCAATGCCACAAGCGCGTCTCTTGCCGATATCCACGCCGTTCTCGACCAAACCGGCTCGGTGTTCGGTTCGGATGGGATTTTGCTCTATATCGACGAGATCCAGTATTTCAACAAAAAACAGCAGCAGAGCTTACTTGAATTCATCGAGGACGGGCGTATCACCCTCATCGGCTCGACCACCGATAACCCGTATTTTTCGGTGTATCCTGCCGTGCTTTCACGCTGCTCGGTGTTTGAGTTCAAACCGGTTGCCGCTTCCGAGGTAAAGCGTGCGCTGACGCGTGCCTATCGGATTCTCTGCGAAGAAGACGGAAAAGAGCTTGCACCAAACACACCGCTTCCGGAAAACGTGGATCAAACGCTTTCCTATATCGCTTCCGCTTCGTGCGGCGATGTGCGGCGCGCGATCGGTGCTTTGGAGCTGTGCTACGGCGCACAGGGACAGAACATGGAGAAAGCCCTTGCCGTGCAAAGCATTTCGGCGTATGCCTTAAAAATGGATAAGGACGGCAACGAGCATTACGACCTGATGTCGGCATTCCAAAAATCCATCCGCGGCTCGGATCCGGATGCAGCCATTTTTTATCTTGCTAAAATGCTCGAAGCCGGCGACCTGCTTTCGCCGATTCGGAGGCTGCTTGTCATCGCGTCGGAGGATATCGGCCTTGCCTATCCAATGGCAGCGGTGATTGTTAAAGCGTGCTGCGACAACGCTGTGCAATTGGGGCTGCCCGAAGCAAAACTGCCGCTTGCCGAAGCGGTCGTCTTTCTTGCCACATTGCCCAAATCCAATTCCGCGTATAGCGCGTATGCGGCGGCTGCCGAGGATATTCATGCGGCGCGCGGCATGAATATGCCCGATTATATCCGCGATTCCAACCAACCGTCTGCGGACAAAAACCGCGCTTATGTGTATCCGCACGATTGTCCAAACCATTGGACTGCGCAAACCTATCTGCCCGAGGATATCAAGGACCGCGTGTATTATCGGTTTGGCGACAATAAAACCGAGCGCGCCTCCAAGGATTATTGGGAAAAAGTCAAAAATCGTCGTCTTGTGTCGGAAATTGATGAAAAAGAGCATAAAGACGGTTAATATGTCGAATAAATCTGTACAGATTTTGTAGAAGATACTTGACAGAATCGAAAAAATACGGTAAAATAGGTGTATCATAGATTGGAGTGAATACAAATGGCAGAAGAAACGTTTGACTTTGAAGAAGAAGTTTTTACTCTTACGGACGAAGAAGGCAATGAAAGCGATTTCGAGTTTATCGGAAGAATTGAGCTCGGGGAAAATACCTATGTGGCTTTAGTTCCGGTAGACGGCGATGAAGAAGAATATGTCATTTTGAAGGTCGATAAGGACGAAAACGGCGAGGAATATCTCAGCACCATCGAGGACGATGAGGAATTCGATAAGGCGGCAGACGCTTTTGAAGACGAGTTTATGTCGGAAATCGACTATGACGCCGAAGCTGACGAAACTGAAAAACCGGACGATACGAATAAATAAACGATCTTTCGCAAATACTGAAGGCGAACCGAAGCAGATATGCTTTGGCTTGTTGTTCGCTGGAGGGTTCGTGATGTTTGCTCATATAAACCCACATCATGAAAATGGAGTCCGAAGTTCCGAAAGCAGGATGCAGACCTCCTGCACTCTCCCGATTCCCGGATGAAATATGCCGGAAAAAGGACCGGAGAACGGCAGACGCTGGTAGCACGCAGCCACGGACAGGACACCGCCCTTGCTATACGCAGGGTTTTCATCAGCACCACACGGCTCCCCGGCAATATCCTTTAACCCATCATGACGGGCAGCTTCTTTGGCTGCCCGTTTCCTTTTTGATAAGATAAAATAACCGGCTTTGAGGTGAACGGCTATCCATACTTTGACCGTTAAAAAAAACGATGCGGACAAGCGGCTTGACCGCTATCTGTTAAAAGCCCTTTGCGGCTTACCGCAGTCGTTGTTATATAAATACTTACGTACCAAACGCATTAAATTAAACGGCAAAAAAGCCGATCCGGGTACAATTCTTGCAGAAAACGACGTGATCGAGCTGTATATACCCGAGGAATTTTTCGGCGAGAAGCCGCAAAACGCCGGGCTTGCCGAGAGATTGGCGCGTCCGGCCTTCGATCTGAAGCCGGAAGAGATTGTGTATGAGGACGAAAACATCCTTCTTATCGACAAACCGCAGGGTGAGCTTGTCCATGCCGATATGCCGGGCGAAAAGCCGAAAAATGCCGGTGAAGCCTGCCTTGTCGACCGCCTTTGCGGCTACTTATACAAAAAGGGCGCATACGACCCGAAAGCCGAAGCAACCTTTGCGCCGGCTTTGTGCAATCGCCTTGACCGCAACACCTGCGGCATCGTGATTGCTGCCAAAAATGCCAAATCGCTTGCCGTGCTCAACCAGAAGATCCGCGACAGGGAGCTGGAAAAAAAGTATTTGTGCATGGTCTACGGCGTTCCGAAAGAAAAAAGCGCGACCTTGTCGGATTTTTTGTATAAAGACCGCGCTCAAAACCGCGTGTATATCGCGCATTCGCGCGAAGCTCTCAAAAAAATGCGGTCTGTAAAATACGACGACGATATCAAAACCGTCGTGACCAAATATAAGGTGTTAAAAGCCTATGAGGACAGAAGCCTTCTTGAGGTGGAGCTTGTTACCGGGCGCACGCATCAGATCCGCGCGCATTTGGCTTTTATCGGCCATCCCATTGTCGGCGACGGCAAATACGGCGTCAATCATAAGAGCAAAACCGGAAAAAGCTTTCAAATGCTGTGTTCCTATTACCTGAAATTTTGCTTTACCACCGATGCCGCACATCTATCCTACTTAAACGGACGCACATTCAAAAGCCGCTATACCTTGGAATCAACCCGCTGAATCCATCCGGTAAAAACAAAATAGGGAGGAACCTGTTATGTACAAGAAGCTTGCCGCCTTTATGCTTTGCAGTTTTTGTTTCGCTTTCTTTGCCGTATCCGCTGAAACGCTTGTCACCGAGACCGTTTCCGAAAACGGCTTGTTCGGCTTTATGCCGGATACCGAGGCAAACACGTCACTTGCGGAAGAATCCGTTTGCGACTATCTGCACGACGCAATGCTGCGCTTCGAGACCCGCATCGATGTTTCCGGCTATCAAATCACCCGTGCCGACTTCGGCAAGTATTTCAGCATGACGCTTGCCATGTATCCGGATCTGTACTACGTTGAAAGTACGTCCTACGGAATCGCCCTCGACGGAAACAATGTTGTTATATTTGCACCAAAATACGTAACAACCGACAACGCGGAGATTACGGCTGAGGTTGCCAAAATCAATGCTGCAATGGACGAATATCTTGCCGGCATTGACCCGTATTTAAGCGATTTGGACAAGCTCCTCATCCTGCATGACCGCTTGGTTCTGTGGAGCTCCTACGACACGACTTACACCAAATACACCGCACGCGATATTTTGGTGGACGGAACAGCCGTCTGCCAGGGCTACGCAAACGCCTACTATGCGCTTGCGGCGCGCTTGGGCATCACCGGCGGCATTGTGGTCAGCGACGAGATGAACCACGCCTGGAACGCCTTTGTCGTAAACGACTATTGGTACCATGTCGATGCCACCTGGGACGATCCGGTTGCCGATCAGGTCGGCCGCGTGTCGCATAAGCATTTTCTCAAAAGCAACGCTGCCATGACCGACAGCTTGAAGCATACCGGCTTCGAACCGCTGACTGGGGACGGCGATATGTACGATAACGCCTTCTGGAACGATGTCAAAGCGCAGATTTTCCCGGCAACCTTCGCGTATTTCTACCTTTCGGATTCACAAAAAGCGATATGCAGATATTCGACCTATACCTCCAAAACCGAAGTGCTATATAAACTAAACCATTATTGGCGTTCGGCAAGCGGCGGTGCATGGGTAGGCGCGTTTTCGGGACTTGCCCTGCGCAACGGACGCTTGTATTTTAACCTTTCGAACGGCTTGTATTCCTGCGATTTTGAAGGCGGCGATGTTCGTGCCGAGTCGTTTGCCTTGACGGCAGAGCAGGCAAACACCTATTCGCTGTACGGAATGTATATGCGCGGCGAAAAGCTGTATTTCGGCATCGGCACAAAAGCAGACGCCGGCAAAACCTCGCTGTACGAGCAATCGTTTATGCTTCCGGCGATCGATAACCGCTTATATTTGTGCAATCGGATCGATACCGACGTCTCCCTTTATCTTACCTATTACAACGAAGGTCTTGTTCATTGCAACTTCCATACGTTCGGCAAGCAGAACGGCCGCGTGACGAATTTTACGACGCGTTGGGCGGATAACCTTTTGGTAACGGTCTATGCCAAACCGGATCAGGTGTATTGCATCGCGATGGACGATAACCTCCGGCCGCTTGCAAAGCCGGTGAAACCGGCGTAAAGCGATTAACCGAAAATAAAAACCGAGGACAAAAACGATCCTCGGTTTTTTTGCACTTATAAGTTCAAATGCACGGTTGGTTTGTGCTTGTACATTTCCTTGTCGGCAGCCGAAATGGCTTCGTCCAAGCTGCCGGCACGATATGCGCCGCCGATGCTGACAGCGAAAGATAAATCCGGATAACCGGTTAACGTTGCCGCATGAACGGCTTTTTGAAGTCTCTCGGTCTTTTCGCGGAATTCGTGTTCTGAAATGCTGTTGAAAATGAGTAAAAACTCGTCGCCGCCGTAGCGGATGAGAACACTGTTGCTGCCGGCCTCGCGCGCAATGGTATCGACTATGAGCTTTAACGCCGTGTCGCCGACCGGGTGTCCGTAGGTGTCGTTGATGTGCTTGAAATTGTCGATATCGATCAAAGCAACAGCGTCGGATTTTTCAAAGCTGTCTTTGAAATCCTCCAAATACATGCGCGAATAGGCGGCAGTTAAAGAATCCTTGTAGAAATCGAGCAATAACAAACGCGTGCGGTCGGAAACCGCCGAAGATTCGGCTTTGCTGTCAGCCAAATTGAGTGCAATTTCCAATACCACGTCTTTTCCGCAGACATTTATAGATTTCGAAATTACCGAATACAGCTCGTTTCCCTTGTTCTCCAGCTTGGTTTTCAAGCCTTGACACTGCTGTGCTTCTCCCGAGCTGCAATACCTGCAGCATTTGTCGCGCTGCCAGTATTCGTAGCATTTGACGGGGGATTTTTGTAAAGTGTTGTTGTCGGAAATGTGCAGTACACTGTAATCGGTCGGATCAACTAACCGTACAACGTTGAAAATTTGCTTCATCCAGTCGAAGGACATTTCAAAGGTCGTTTTATCCGGAATAATTTGCCGGATGCCGGCTTTGACGGTGGCGTCGTGGATATCCGTAAATTGTCCCAAAGCACAGGTGCAAACTCCCTCCGATGACCAAATACTGCGTGCATTGAGCTTGTGCCAGCGGTATTCGCCGTTTACCTCAATAAGCACCGTCAGGCACACATCCGGATTTTCGGGTGTTGTCTCTTGCATTTTGTCAAACAGCAATTGCCAATCGGCTTGTGACAGAACCCGGATCATGTTTTCCTTCGGCGAATTCAAGAAGAATTCCTGCGTCTTTGCATTCGGTTCGTAGGTATTGCAGAACGTGATTTTTTTCGACATATAGTCGTATTCGAACTGAATGCCGCCAAGCAACGTTTTGAAAAAATCTTTTTTCTGCTTTTCATAAGTAAAAAGACACTCGGCGCGGTTGTCTGACGGCAGCTTTCGGCCGCTTAACGCCTCAACGGTAAGCTTTTGAGCTTCGGCGGAATAATCGATTGCTTCCGGCGTTTGAAGGTTGATTTCCTGCAGCTTGTCGGAAACCTCCGCTAAGCATTGCAGTAAAAGCGGGTTGAATACGCCGCATTCGCCGCCGAGGATCATTTTAATGGCTTTTTCATGGGAAAAGGCTTTTTTGTAGCAGCGGTCACTTATCAGCGCGTCATATACATCGGCAAGAGAAACCACCTGTGCCGAGATCGGAATCGCATCACCGCATAAACCGTCCGGATAGCCGTTTCCGTCCCAGCGTTCATGATGCCAGCGGCAGATTTCGTGCGCGGTGTGCAGAGCCTCCGAGGCGCGCGAAATGCGTGTGGTGCAGATGATGTTTGCCCCTTGCAGCGTATGCGATTTCATGATTTCCCATTCTTCGTCTGTAAGCGGACCGGGCTTGTTGAGGATCTTTTTCGGAATCAAGATTTTGCCGATGTCGTGTAAGGAGGATAGGGAGGCAATGTCGGATATTCTCTTTTCCGTCAAATCGTAGCGATCGGTAAGAGAAGCAAGCTTGTGTAGGAGAATGTCGGAAATGTTGCGTATGTTTAATGTGTGCTTGCCGGATTCGTTGTTGCGGTATTCTATGGTGTGGCTGAATATGCCGATCATGGCACTGTTGATCTCTTCGCGGTCGCGAACCTGTTCCTCCACCAAGCGGACAAGCTGCCGCTGCTTGTTGTAGAGTATTAACGTGTTTTCTACACGGAAACGCAAGGCTGCGGCTGAGAAGGGACGAAGAATGTAGTCGGCGGCACCGAGTGCATAGGCTTTGTGCAGACAGTCGTAGTCGCTTTCGCGGATCATGACCACAACCGGGATATCTTCGAGCCAATGCTGTTCGTTCAGAATCCGCAAAACATCAAATCCGCCCATGACCGGCAAATGAAAATCCAAAAGAATGATATCGGCCTTGCTTCCGCTGCTTAAATAATCGATTAAGGTTGCACTGTTGTCTGCATAGGCATAAGAATACGCATCGCCTAAAATATCGGAGATGAGCGTTTGACTGCTTTGGGAAGCATCGGCAACAACAACGTGCTTTTTGCTGTTCATAGACGGTTCTCCTGCTTTCGTAAAAGTCGGCTTGTGTTTGCTTCGCAAGCACGGAGCGTATAAAGGTGTTAACGCCAAACAATACTGCTGTTTTTGTTTATTCAAAACGCATATCCTGTCGGAAATCTGTAACGGCGGCAGGAGTGATTTTTGACGAAAAAATTATGCTAATTCCACGAGCTCCATCGGCGTTCCGTGTTCCCGTATCAGTTTGACCAAATCATCGGTTTCGAGCCATACGGTTGCGGTGTTGTCATTTGGATGAATGCCGATCTTGTGGCCGAGAAATTCTGAATCCAAATAGAAAAACACGCGTTTTTCGCTGTCATTTAACAGACCGAGCGGCGTGACCGAGCCGGGAGTCAGCTGTAAAATGTCAAATAAATCCTCTGCAGATGCAAATGAAAGGTTGCGCAGCCCGTGAGCTTTGCGGAATTCCTTCAGATCCACGCGCTTTTCGCCGCGCACGGTGATCAAATAGAAGTTTTTCTTTTTATCATCGCGCACAAATAGGTTTTTGGCGTCCCATTCAGGGTAGGGAAGCTCAAGTGCATCAAGTTCCTCCATGTTGTAGACCGCTTTGTGCTCGGTGCATTCATAGGAAATGCCGTGTTCGTTCAAATAGTTGTAGATGTCGGCTTTGTTCATGTTAATCACCTTTTTTTGCAAATTTTGTACTGAGTTATTTTGAAGCAAGCTCTGTTTGCGGAAAAATCTGAAAAAAGCGTATGCACAGGACGATGTGCATACGCTTGCAGGCTTGTCTTTGTGCCGTGATGCAGAATCTGTTCCGCAAACTGTGTTTTATCTGTCAGTGTCGAGCTTCTGTTAGAATGCCGTTACGTTTGCTTTGTATGGCGATTCTTGAGAAAATTTTATTCATTATACCATGCTTCCGTCAAATGTTCAAGCTTTAATTTTGAACGCAAACATTTGTTTATAATATTTTTACATTCTTATGCTCTTGATTTTACAATGCAAGTGCAAACAAAAAACGGACATACGTTTTTTCTGCTTATTCGCTTATTGAAAAGTGCAAATATCAACAGTGATGGCTGTAAATCCTTTTGTTTAAAAATGATAACGATAACTATAATTTTGTTATTGATATCCTCTGAGGGATGTGTTATATTTAAAAAAAGAACAAAATTGCAATAAAAGGAGCAAAAAGTCATGAAAAAAGCACTCACACTTGCACTTGCTTCTCTGTTATGCTCCGTGTCATGCATTGAAGCGCTTGCTTTCGAACCGGAAACGGTTGAGACGGCAAATGAAGTTACGGAACAAACCGTCTTTCAAGCGGCACTTGCCGAAGAGGACGAAAACACGGTGGACGGCTATCTCAAGAATGACCCGGCTTACGGCACGCTCTACTACTATAACAGTTTTAACGACGGCGTGACGATTGACGGCTCAAAGCTTACCGGACAAACCTACTTTGATAAAAAGCTTGCCGGTGAAATGTTGGGAAGCGGCTTCTCCATCAACGGCTCTAACTACACCCTCACGCTTGAAGCGGCAGAGGCAGATAGTGCCGATAAGGCCTTAAAGATTACCGCCTCCGGCGCACTTTCTTTTCCAAGAATCACCATCAATTCCCAATATTATGCCAAAAAGCTCGGTATCTATACGCTTGTTTTCGACTGCAAAAAAACCACCGGCTCGGTGAATTTGGCGGCCAGTGTCAGTCAGTATTTTGATGGGAATCCCAATGCCTTTTCGGTGCGTTCGCCCCTTTCCGCCGCTTCCGATGCTTGGACGAAAGACCTTACGTACAGTGTAACGGTGGATGGAAAAACAAAGGATAGCGGAAAGAACGCCATTGCCTACTTTTCTCGCTTTGATCTGTATGACTTGCGCAGTTCTGTTGCCGAAGGAACAACGTTTTCCATTGACAACGTCCGCCTGTACTATAAACCGGCCGTGCAGGTGACCTACAATTACAACCTCCCGGCCGAAACCGCAACGGTTTATGATCTTGCAAAAGTGAATACCGTGTATGATACGACCGTTACCTCCGCGTTAGCCGAAGTCGGTGCGGCTGTTCCGGAGCTTTATATTCCGGGCTATTCCTTTGTCGGCTGGAAAGACGCAGAAGGCAATCCGGCGGAATACTATACAGCAGCCGCTTCCGGTCTTACGCTGACCGCCCAGTGGGAAGCCGTAAAACCCGGTTACAACATGCTTACCGGAACGACCGAAAAAGCCGATTTTGAGAACGGCGGCAGACAGTACTTCTATCTCGGCTGGGTCGGCACGAACGGCGCAAGAAGCGTGGAAAGCTTCACGCTCGGCGACAATACAAGACGAGTTTTAAGAGTATCCGGCGTTGCTACACAATATCCGACACTTGTGTGGCCGGTGAAGCTTGAAAGCGATCGCCCGTATACCTTCGTTTGGGACAGCTACGCGGATTTAGCAATCAACAGCTTTAATATCTGGAATTTATATCCCAATTCGGAAAACAAGCATTTCGGCTTCGGTGTAAATGCCTGCGCTGAGGCAAACCAAAACGGTGAATGGTATACCAACTGCGGCACAACGGAAATCGGCTGCGTCGGCAACAAGAGCGACGGCGCGATGGTTCAGTTGGATTTTACGTACAGGAGCTACGCATCGGACAGCTTTAATATGTATTTTGACAACCTTGCCGTTTACCCGAGCTATAAGATTACGTACATTTTGCCGGATGGCAGCGAAGTCTGTGACTATGTATCCTATGACAAAGCTGCCGGTTTTCCGGAAACCTACACGCCGAAAGCAGCTCTTTTGGGCGCCAAGCGCTATAAGCTTGCAGCGGACGGAGAAAGCTATTCTTTCGGCACGCCGATCCCGCTTGCCAATGCCGATATCACGCTTTATGCCGTTACGGACGGTTATGAGGTAACCGCCGAAAATGTATTCTCCTACCGTGCGCCGAGCGAAGCTGTCAGCGCAGGCATCCGTTTCCGTGCAAACGTCAGCGCACTGGTTCTTGCCGATTCCGATGAATTTGGCTTTATCGTGGCACGCACGGCACTTCTTAACGGCGAAGAGCTGAAGTTCAATGCCGATTCGGCGCATACGGTTTATTCCGCGGACGGCAAAAATTTCACCGGAAAAACCGATGGTCAAGTGAAATACACCGGAGCGGTAAACCACAACAAGAACGGCGTAAATATTATATATGACGTGGATAAAGATACCAACAACACCCGTTTTGCCTGTATGCTTGTCAATTTGGACAAGGGCTATACAAGCGGCGGAACGACGCACGAAAATCGTTACGACGTCGAATTCACGGTTCGCCCGTATGTCATTATTGCCGGAAAAACCTATTATGGCGACAGCACCTCCAAGAGCTACAATGACATTGCCGCAACAAGCGAAAATGCATAACCGGGAGGTATTGCAATGAAAAAAAGCATGTATGTTGAACCGAAAATTTACGTAAAGCGGCTGCCGGAGGAGGACATCCTTGCCGGCCCTTCCGAAAGCAGCATCGATTCAGATGAGCTGTTTGATTCGGAAGATAACGTCGAAGATTTAATCGCTTAGTTTCTCTCTCTCCTTTTTCAAAAGAGGCTGTGCAGCATTGCTGCACAGCCTCTTGTTCCTTATTGCTCGTTTTGCTCCGGAATCAAAGCACTGTCGCGTTTGAATTCCTTCGGAGTATAGCCGTATTCCTTTTTGAATACGCGAAGCAGCGTCTGAACGCTCTGAAAACCGCTGACACTTGCGATCTCTTTTAACGTCATTTGTGAATCGGCCTGCAGGCAGCTGCATACTTCTTCCAGACGCAGGCGGTTCAGAAAAGCGCGCGGCGATGTTCCGAAGGTTTGGCGAAAATCCTGTGACAGCTTGTGCTGCGTGCATAAGAACTTTTTTGCCAAAAACTGTAAGGTGATCGGCTCTCTGTAATGCGAATACAGATATTCGATTACGCGAACCGATTGAATCGTGGCCTCCGAACGGTCAACCAAGACGGTTGAACCTAAAACGATTTCCAGAAGAACGCTGCATAGGTTTTTCAGAATGCCGTCCAAACGATTTTTCTCGATTTTGATAAACGGCTCTTGCTTTTTATCGATGCTTTCAAACAAACGGAACAGGGAGAGGATAATGCCGGAGGAATCTGTGACATATTTCGGCATAAACGATTTTTTTGCAAGAACCATAGAGTAAGAAGAAAAGCATTTGTGCGGCAGCATGAGTACGTAGTAGACGGCGTTTGTATATTCCAAACGATGCGGCTCGCAGCAGGAAATAAGAAGCATTTGCCCTTTGGTCAGCGTATATTTTTCACCGGACATCGTGGCTTTCAGCTCACCGTCAAGCATATAGATAAATTCAAGGCAATAGTGAAAATGCTCTTTGATGGTGCATTTGCTTTGGTCGTGAAGGGCAATAACCACTCTATCGTCGACATCTCGGTCTAACTCATATTGGTTTTGCACGAAATCCGTATTCATAAGGCATACCTCGCATTATACAGAAATGATAATTCAAACTCAGTTTTCGTTATTTACATTGTACACTATCTGTGATAAAATGTCAATAAACAGGAGCGGAATTATTGAATTTGAACATACGTTATGAAAAAATGATAATTCCGTAAAATAAGCACAAAACGTGAAAAACAAGGAGAAAGAACATGGCAACACTCTCGGAACTTTTAGACCCCAATCAAAAACATGAAACAGACACGGTCGGTGGCGGGACAAAACTCCGCATCGGCATTATCGGCACGGGCGGCATTGCACATGAGCATATGCGCTCTTACTTAAATTGCCCGGATGCAGAGGTCGTTTGCGGCGCAGATATCGTTCCCGGCAAGGCGCAAGCCTTTTTTGATGAATTCGGCGTAAAGGGCATTCACTGCTATACAAGCCACAAGGAAATGCTTGCCAAGGAAAAGCTCGACGCCGTCAGCGTCTGCACCTATAATCGTCAACACGCACCGTGCGTCATTGATGCGCTGAACGCCGGAATAGATGTTCTTGTCGAAAAACCGTTTACCGTGACCGTTGAAGAGGCTGCGGAAATCATTAAGACCGAAAAAAAGACCTGTCGGATTCTTTCCATCGGCTTTCAGCCGCGCTTTGATCCAAATATGCGTATGATCAAAAAAATCGTCGAATCGGGCGCGCTTGGAAAGATCTATTATATCCAAACCGGCGGCGGCAGGCGGCGCGGCATTCCGGCTTCCCTGAAGAAATTTTCGTTTATTCAGGATGAGACTGCCGGAATCGGGGCGCTTGCCGATATCGGCTGCTATTCGCTTGATATGGTGTTAAACGCCATCGGCTACCCGAAGCCGCTCACGGTTTCCGGCTTTACGTCCTCCTATTTCGGCACAACGCCGGAAGGCTATCCGGGCGCGGAGGGCGCCGAAGAGATTGCCAAGCATTTCAGCGTGGATGATTTTGCCGGTGCGTTTATTCGCCTGGAGGGCGGTATCATTCTCGATTTCCGCATTGCCTGGGCAATGAATATCAATACGCCGGGCGACACGATTTTACTCGGCACAAAAGGCGGACTGCGCATTCCCTCGACCGATTGCTGGAACGGTTCGGTCGGCGGTCCGATGACCATCTATCACCAGGTCGCCGGTGAATCGGTTGAAACAGTCATTCCGATCATCCGTGAAAATGTCAGTTGCTTCGACCGCAAGATACGCACCTTTTTGGATGCCGTTCATAACAGAACGAGCGCGCCTGTCCCGTCGAGCCAGATCTTCTACAACCAGGCGATCATCGACGGCATTGTCAAATCCGGCAAGCTCGGAAAAGAAGTGGAAATCATTTTGCCGGAGTGTTAAATAGCGATTGTTTGAAAAAACAACCCCAAAAGGAGGATATTCATGTTTCTATCCAAAAGAGCTATCATCGGCGTAATCCTTGCCGGAGCGCTTGCCGTATCGGCGTCGGCCGCGTTTGTGAAAACCGGCTCATACACCGAAGGGCAGTTCACCGACGTGCCGGCAACCGAATGGTACGCATCCGAAGTGGCAAGCGCCTTCGAGCTCGGCCTCATGAACGGCACGGGCGGCGGTCTTTTCGCACCTGAAGGCGATGTGACCGTAGCCGAGGCCATCACCATGGCAAGCCGCGCGGCAGCCACCAACGCCGGTGAAACCATCGACACGTCCGCCGGCGGCGAATGGTACACGCCGTATGTCAACTACGCCGTGTCCAAAGGCTTTGTGGCGCAAGGCCAGTTCGACAGTTTCGACCGCCCGGCAAAACGCTATGAAGTGGCTGTCATTTTCGAAAAGGCCATGCCGGAAGGGTACTTCACCGCACAAAACAGTGTTGACGCCATTCCGGACGTTTCCACAAAGCAGGCCTACGAAAAAGAACTGCTCACGCTGTACAAGGCCGGTGTTGTCATGGGAAGCGACTCCTACGGCAACTTCCGTCCCGAAGACAATATAACACGTGCCGAAGCTGCCGCCATTATCAACCGTGTGGCGTTGCCGGAAAACAGATTAAAAAAGACGCTTGACAAAATCTCGACCGACGACGCGTACATGTTAGTTATCACCGACCAGTTCAACAATACCCTCGAAGGTCTTAACTCCGGTTGGGTGCTCGATAACCGTGGCGGCTCGCCGCGCACCTCGATAACAGCCTCCTACGGCTCGCTTGTGGATATCTCCGCCGAAGCCGGCATGGCCTATATTCGCGAATTCAACAAAACCACTACCGGCACACTTCGGTTAACGACCTCGCTTTCGGCAAACGGCAGCAAAGACGGAATTTATCTGGAATACCGTAACGATGAGGATAACCCTGTTTACCGCCTCGAAACCATCGACGGAAGCTGGAAGCTCTTAGGGGCGGACGGCTCTTATACCGCGCTTTATGAAATTGGTGCGGACGAGAAAAAATTCTCTTTTATTATTGATATTGACCTCGATAACAACCGCTCTACAACCTGTATTAACGATACGCCCTGCGGCACCTATCCGCTCATCACAAGCGGCGACAAGAGCAATCTCTTGAATTTTCGCTTTGCAACCACCGATAAAAGCACGGCTGCCGTTTCTCTCGGTGCAACGCATATAAACGTCAACTATGCTGTTTTCGAGGATCTTGAGCCTGCCAAAGGCTGGATAAAATCCGACGGCTCGGCTGACGATACGTTATCCCCAAATGTTTCGGCTGTCCGTTCGTTTAACCCGGTCAGCGGCAAAGTTATTGCCGAAATGTATTTCTTGCTGCCGAAGGCAGAAAGCATTACCTATGTGCTTCGCAGCGGCACGAAAGAGCTGGTTGCCTTCTCAACCGATGATAAAAACTTCTATGCCAACGGGCAAAAGGTTTATGAAAACTATTATGCGAACCTCTGGTACCGTCTGCGCGTAGAAGCCGACACCGATTCGCAGAAAGCTGTCATTAAAATCAACGGAAGAAACGTCGGCGAAGTTCCGTTTACCGAAGCAGCCACTTCGGCGGACAACCTTTTCGTTTCCAATGCCTCCGAAACGGTTCCGACTTTAAACAGCTTCCGTGTCTTCCGCAAATGGGAACGCGAAGACTACGTTCCAAAGCCCGCCGTTCCGAAGGGTGAGGAAAACTACACGGTCGGCATGAACATCTGCTCGTTATGGACGAACGGAACCGGCACGGGCTGGAGCTCGGTCACGCCGTTTGACGATCCCCATCCGGTGCTCGGCTACTACGACGAACGAAATCCGGAAACCGCCGATTGGGAAATTAAATATCTTGTCGAGCATGGCATTGATTTCGGTGCATACTGCGTATTCTTTAATTCCGCAAGCGGCCCGCAGAACATCGGCCGCTGCCATCTGTACGACGGTTTCATGAATGCCGAGTATTCCGATATGTCCAAGTTCTGCGTCATTTGGGAAACGGCAAACGCTTCATCTCCCTATACCGTCGAGCCTTGGAAAAACGACTATGTGCCGTATTTCATCGAAAACTTCTTCAAAGATCCACGCCATATCGTCATCGACAACAAGCCGGTGCTCTGCGTGTTCGGTGCCGGCAAGATTGCCGACCGCTTGGGCAGCAACGCCAAGGTCAAGGAATGCTTTGACTATCTTGAAGAAGAGGTAAAGAAGATCGGCTTTGACGGCATGATCTATCTTGCCTGCGGCTCCTCCTCAAATGCGCTTGCCGAAATGGGCTTTGACGGCTGCTATGCTTACAACTGGGGTACTACCGGCTATAACCTTTACATCAACAAGAGCGCCGTTGAAAGCAGCGCCAAACAAGGCGCCGTCTATACCGTTCCGACCATTTCGGTCGGCTTCAACAGTGTTCCGTGGCACGGAGTCCGGTATCCGCTGATGAGTAAGGGGGATTATGCCGCCGCACAAGCTTGGGTCAAGGACGAATATCTTCCGACGCATGCCAAAGAAACGTGGCAAAACAATTTTGTCATGCTGTCTACCTGGAATGAATTCGGTGAAGGCACGTATATCATGCCGACCACAGACGAAAAAGGCTTCCAGTATCTGGATGTCGTCCGCGAAGCCTATACCGATGAAAAGGCGGACGCTTCCCTCAATGCCGTTCCGACCGAAGCGCAGCTTGCGCGCATCAACCGCTTGTATCCGCAATACCGCAGACTTCTTCGCAAAGAGGGGTATTACAATAAGGACGGCGACTCGACCGGCTATCAGGTTGTCGCAAAATTCGAATGCGGCAAAATCGAAAACTTGCGTGTCTCCGGCTTTGAAGAGGGCTACACCATTATGGAAGAGGGCCTTTCGGGTACTTCCAAAACCACCGATCCCGTGATGATCATGAGTGACCTCGGAGACTTTGACCTGTCTGAGGTTTCAGCTGTACGTGTTACGGCGCAAGTGCCGAAGGGCAATTATATGCAGCTGTTTTTCACTACCGACACATCGACGAACTGGTCGGAGGAAAAGAGCAAAAAGCTGGATATTCTGACCGATGAGCTTGCGGAATACATCTTTGATTTCCGCTCGAACGCCGATTGGAACGGATCGCTTACGGCGCTCCGTCTCGACCCGGCAGGAAAAGAAAACGTGACTCTGACGGTGAAATCCATCGAGCTTTTGGCAAAGGAAGAAAAGCCGTTGAACAGCCTTACGATCAACGGTTTGACCTTTGAAATGAATCTGCCGTATCAAACAGCGGAAAACGGCGATATTCTGGTGGCATTTGATCCCACTCTTGCCATGGATTTCCGTCTCAATGCGTTTCATGTATGGGATAAATCGACCGGCACGCTCACGCTTTGCTTTACCAAGCACACGCTTGTATACACCGTCGGCTCGGACACCTATACCTTAGATGGCGTGAAAAAGCCGCTTGGCTATAAGCTTGCCGCCTTTGACGGACTGCCGCTCTTACCGATAAAGAAATTGTGTGAGGATGTCGGCTATACCTATTCGGCAGACGAAAAGAATTGTGTTTCCATCGATACCGATCAAAGGGCGTTTTTCGAAGAAATTGCCAAACGCAAGGTCGGCAGTTATGAATTCAACACCAACGGAGACAGCGAAGGCTGGACCTCCGGCTCGTCGATCTTTGTTTCGGAAGGACATCTTTCTCTCGAAACGGCGACTAAAGCCAAGGATGCCGATCCGATGATGTTTTCTGCCGCGGTCGAAATGCCGGCAGGTAAATACAATAAACTGCATATCCGTATGCGTTACCGCAACTATGCCGAGAAAAAACAGTTTTTGCAGCTCTTCTTTATCACCGATCAGTCTGCCGGCTGGAGCGAAGAAAAATCCATCCGCATCGATTTGCCGACCAATGATACAAACGGCGAATGGATCGAGCTGCTGTATGACCTTACCGAAAAAGCGGAGTGGAAGGATACGATTATAAAGTTCCGTTTAGATCCGTTTAATGCCGGCGGTACGGTGGATTTCGACTATATCCGCTTTGAAGAAAATCCGGATTATGTCTATATCGCACCCGAGGATATGCCGTTTACGCTCGAAAACGGCGACGCGGAGGACGTCTTAAAGCCGGCTTTCAAGAGCTTTGGCGGCGAAAGTGGCATTATCTCCGATCCGCTTGACAGCACGAACAATTGCTATTACTTCCTGCCGAAGGACAACACCTCGCAAGAATGGGTCTACGCGGCGCAGAAGGTTCGCTTCAAAAAGGGAGCAACCTACCGTATTGAAGGCGATTTGCGGCCGTATTCCTCCGGCTTGAACAAAGATCTTCCGGATGATTTTAACACCATGATCTTCTGCAATATCCAGTATATCGAACCGGATAAGACCTCACAGGACCATCTTGTCGGCAACGTTGTTCCGAAATACGGCAACGGCTGGACGCACTTTTCTTACGAATTTACCATCAGCCCGAACAGCAGGAATCGCGGCGCGGACGCTGTTACCTTCTTTGCCAATCCAAAAGATAATCTCGGCGTCGGGTTTTTACTTGACAATGTCGTCGTAACGGAAGTGTCGTCCGGGAAAGAATAAACGTTTTTGCAAAGCTCATCGAAACGAATACGGTTTCGATGAGCTTGTTTCTGACAAAATGCCGAACAACGGGTGTTGTACCGGATGGCAGCCGGACTGTTATACTGTAAGAAGAGTCGATAAACACCCTAAAAGCGGGATGGAATAGGGGCAGAAACAGAAAAAGCCCTTTGAGAAAAAGATTTCTCCTCTCTCAAAGGGCAAGTTGACAAACTTGAATTTATATATCTATCTGTACGATTTCTGCATCCTTAATTTGAAAGTGCGTTTCTTTATTTGTATATGGTATTCCGTTTTCTAAACACAATATAATGTTCATTACACCACCATGAGATACGAGCAATACGTTGTTTTTTCCAATTTGTTCTTTGAAGTCATACCATGCACATTGAATGCGACGAAAGAATTGCTCAGGGCTTTCACCCTTTGGCCATGTTTCTGTCCAATTAAGTGCATTCCAATATACTCCGGGGTATTTCTCAACAGCTTCTGATTTAAGCATGCCAGCTAATAATCCGTTATTAGATTCACGAAATTGAGGCAAATATATGATTTCCAAAGAAAGTGCATTCGCCACAATTTCGGCAGTTTCTTTTGCTCTAACTAAATCACTTGAATATATTTGCGTAATACCTTTGTTGTATAAACAGCTCTTTGCGTTATGAACTTGCTCTCTTCCTTCTTCTGTAAGTCCATATGCGCTCCATCCACCATAGCGGTCTGAGGGGTCTGCACCATGGCGCATTAAGTATATCATCATCTCACCTCTACAAATTCCGATTTGTATTTCTGTTTGTTTTAAAAATGGGCAATCCCGATTGGAATTGCCCACTCATTGCTCTAATTATGCGATTTTTTCTTGCTTGCACCGATTTCTGCATCAATTGATGTAAGTTTGATGTAAATCGCTGTTTTTTCAGTTTTTTATCAAATGAAGTACGTCCCGTTTATTTTGTAAAACGGTACATCTTTACATCATCTTAATAGAGCTTTGCACCTGCTGGAATGTGAGGATCGACCATCAGCAAATGCAGCTTTTCTTCGCCGTTTTCGTGATGCACGGCACTGATCAGCATACCGCACGAATCAATGCCCATCATGGCACGCGGCGGCAGATTGACGATGGCGATACAGGTCTTGCCGACCAATTCCTCCGGCTCATAAAATTCGTGGATACCGCTTAAAATCGTTCTGTTTTCGCCGGTTCCGTCATCTAACGTGAACTGCAACAGCTTCTTGGATTTCGGAACAGCCGTGCATTCGAGAACCTTGACCGCTCTGAAATCCGATTTGGAGAAGGTCTCAAAATCTACGTAATCCTTGAATAAAGGCTCGATCTCGACTTTCGAGAAATCGATTTTTTCGACCGGTGCAGCACCTGCCGTGCCAGTGGAGGCCTGCGCTGCGTTGTTGGCTTCATTCTTGGCTGCACCCTGCGACTTCATGGTGGGGAACAACAGCACATCGCGAATGGCGGCAGAATCGGTAAGAAGCATACACATTCTGTCGATACCGAAACCGATACCGCCCGTCGGCGGCATACCGATCTCAAGCGCATTGAGAAAATCCTCGTCGGTGTGGTTGGCCTCTTCATCGCCCTGCGCCAAAAGCTCCTCCTGCATACGGAAGCGTTCTCTCTGGTCGATCGGGTCGTTAAGCTCGGAATAGGCGTTTGCCATTTCCCAGCCGTTCATAAAGAACTCAAAGCGTTCCACATAGTTCGGGTCGCTCGGCTTCTTCTTGGTGAGCGGCGAAATTTCGATCGGATGATCGGTCACAAAGGTTGGCTGAAGCAAGTGTTCCTCTGCATATTCTTCGAAGAACAAGCTTAAAATATCGCCTTTCTTGTGGCGGTCTTCAAATTCGACGTGATGCTCCTTGGCGATGGCTTTGGCTTCTTCGTCGGAATGAATCTCGTTAAAATCCACACCGGCATATTTCTTGACCGCATCCACCATGGTGATGCGCTCAAAAGGCTTGCCGAGATCCATTTCCACACCGTTGTAAACGATGGTGGTCGTGCCGAGAACTTCCTTTGCCACATGGCGGTACAGGTTTTCGGTCAAGTCCATCATGCCGTTGTAGTCGGTGTAGGCTTGGTATAATTCCATCAGCGTGAATTCCGGATTGTGACGGGTATCAAGACCTTCGTTGCGGAATACGCGGCCGATTTCATACACTCTTTCAAGGCCGCCGACGATCAGACGCTTTAAGTAAAGCTCCAACGAAATGCGCAGCTTCAAATCCTCGTCAAGAGCGTTGAAATGCGTCTCAAAGGGACGGGCAGCCGCACCGCCGGCATTGGATACAAGCATCGGCGTCTCCACTTCAATAAAGCCCTGTCCGTCAAGATACTTGCGGATGGTGCTGATGATCTTCGAACGCTTGATAAAGGTGTCCTTGGCTTCGGGATTCATAATGATATCCACATAACGCTGACGGTAGCGAAGGTCGGTGTTGGTAAGACCGTGGAATTTTTCCGGTAGGATCTGAAGGCTCTTGGAAAGCAGCGTCACACTTGCGGCATGAATCGATGTCTCGCCGGTCTTGGTCTTGAAAACCGTTCCCTCAATGCCGACAATGTCGCCGATATCCATTTTCTTGAAGGCGGCGTAGGCTTCTTCGCCGATGGCGTCGCGCGCCACATAGCACTGAATAAGTCCCTGCAGATCCTGTACATGGCAAAACGATGCCTTGCCCATGATGCGCTTGGACATCAAACGGCCGGCGATCGAAACGGTTTTGCCGTCAAGCTCATCGAAATGTTCTTTGATCTCGGCACTGTGGTGGGTTTGATTGTATTTGGTAATCTCAAACGGATCCTTGCCGGAAGCTACCAGCTCGGCGAGCTTTTCGCGGCGGATACGCTTTTGTTCGTTCAGATCGACCTCAGGCGAAGAGCCGTTCGGTACATTCTTTTGATTGTCTGCCATTTTCATCATCCTTAAAAAAGTTTCATTGGAAAGCCGATGCTTCTGCCGGCCGGACCGCGCGTTTTAATTTTAATGGGGAAGAAAGCTTTACGCGGTTTTGGAGATCTCGAGAATCTTCATGGAGATTTCGCCGCCGGGTGTTTCTGCCTTGACGATTTCGCCGACTTCGGCGCCGATGAGAGCCCGTCCGATGGGCGATTCTTCGGAAATGCGGTTTTCCAGGGGATTGGTCTCGTTGGAACCGACAAGCGTATATTCGATTTCTTCTTCATACGTTTCGTCGTACACCTTGACGGTGGTGCCGATGCTTGCGGTATCGGTCTGTACTTCATGCTCGTTAATGACCTTGATGTTTTTGAGCATGGCCTCAATGTCGGCGATACGCTGTTCGACGGCAGCCTGTTCGTTTTTGGCTTCGTCGTATTCACTGTTTTCGGAAAGGTCACCGAAAGCGCGGGCAGTTTTGATGGCCTCGGCAACTTCCTTGCGTTTGGCGGTTTTCAAGTATTCAAGTTCTTCTTGGAGTTTTTTCAAGCCTTCGCTTGAAACGGTAACCTGTTTAGCGTTCTGCATGAAATAAGATCCTTTCGCAAATGAATTCAATATCAATACTCTATATTATATAAAAAAAGAAAGAAAATGTCAACCGTTTTTGAAAAAAAGCGTATTTTTTACAAATTAAACGAACCTTTTTTCCGAGTGTGTGCACAAAGCCGTGAAATTTTCGGTTATTTCTCGACAACTTCAGAAAAAAGTCGTCTGTATTTGGTGATATTTTACAAATTATTCGACTTTATCCCCAATATATTGACAGAACCCGCGCTGCGTGTTACAATATACCTGTGAATACACGTCTGTTTGCTATGACAAACCGAGACGAAATACGGAGGAAAGCATCATGCAGGATTTATCAAAGGAAGTTGCGTTCAGTCCGCTTGCCATTATCGGCACGCGCGGAACCGAAGAAATGTGCCGCCGGATCGAAAAATATATCGGCGAATGGCGCAAGGAAGAACCGCATTACATCATCGAAGCGCAGTTTCCGCGTTTCGGAACGGGAGAGGCCAAATGCCTTCTCAAGGAATCTGTGCGCGGCAAGGATGTCTTTATTGTGGCGGATTGCTTCAATTACAGCCAAACCTATAAAATGTACGGCATGACCGTTCCCATGAGCCCGGACGACCACTACCAGGATATTAAGCGTATTATTTCGGCCATCAGCGGTAAAGCCGGCCGTATCTCGGTCATTATGCCGATGCTGTACGAAAGCCGTCAGCATCGCCGCACGGCACGCGAATCGCTCGACTGCTCGTTTATGCTGCATGAGCTTATTACGCTCGGCGTGCAGAACATCATGACTTTTGACGCACACGACGACCGCGTCCGCAACGCCATCCCTCTCGAAGGCTTTGATAACCTTATGCCGACCTATCAGATGATTAAGGCGTTTATGAACAACGAAACCAATTTTGATTTGAAGAACACCGTGATCGTTTCGCCGGATGAAGGCGCACTTGCACGCGGTATGTACTATTCCTCCGTGCTCGGTGTGCAGTTAAGCATGTTCTACAAACGACGCGACTATACCGTCGTTAAGGACGGCAAAAACCCGATCGTTGCGCATGAATACCTCGGTGAAAACGTTGAAGGCAAGGATATCATCGTCGTGGACGATATTCTGTCCTCGGGAGAATCGTTCCTTCACGTTCTCGACAAGCTCAAATCCATGGGCGCGCGCCGCATTTTCGGCTTCTTTACCTTCGGCCTTTTCTGCAACGGCTTTGACCTTGTGGATAAATACTATGAAGACGGAAAATTCGACCGTATCTATGCGACCAACTCCGTCTATAACTCAGAAGCCGCACTGTCCCGTCCGTGGTTCAAGGAAGTCAATGTGTTAAAATACATCGCTTACTATATCGAAGCGGTCAATATCAATAAGTCCGTCGGCCTTATGCTCGACCCGACCGCAAAGATTCATGCGCTTTGCGATGCACACGGCATCAGCATTCCCGGAGGCACAAAGTAAAAATGCACGTTCGTATTGCCGAACTTCGTGACCTGCCGGAGCTTTTGGACATCTATAATTACGAGGTCTTGAACGGATACGCCACCTTCGACAGCATTCCCCAGTCCTATGAACAGCGCAAGGTGTGGTTCGACGACCATAACAAAGACCACCATCCGCTCATTGTCGCGGTGGATGACGAAGGGAAGATTGCCGGATATTCGTCGCTCTCAGGCTATCGCCCGAAGGATTCGTATAAGCCGTCCGTGGAGCTTTCGGTGTATGTTTCGCCGAATCACCGCCGCAGGGGCGTCGCAACGCTGCTTATGGAAAAAATCTTGGAAATGGC
This sequence comes from uncultured Eubacteriales bacterium, assembly GCA_934444645.1. Classification (GTDB taxonomy): domain Bacteria; phylum Bacillota; class Clostridia; order Oscillospirales; family CAG-382; genus UMGS882. Next base: position 132,029 of record CAKSCV010000004.1, read on the forward strand.
ACGTAAGGACGAGGTAATCCATACCGTCGTTTCGGTCATTACAAACGGCAACGACGCCAGCATCCGCCTGCATGAAAAATTCGGCTTTACCTATTGCGGCACCATCCGCGAGGTCGGAATCAAGCACGGAAAGCTTTTGAGCATCGATAACTTCCAGTTAATGGTATAAAAACACGAAAAATCTGTTGACATGACCATGAAAATATGGTATATTGTGGACAGATTTTTCTTTTATACATTCAAAACCGAACTAAGAGAGGGAACAGGGGAAAAGCATGATGATCACCAAAGAATTCTTACAGAATCCGCCGAAAAAATACCGGCCGCTTCCGTTCTGGTCGTGGAATGCAAAGCTCGAAACCGATGAAACGCTCGAACAGGTTGCAAAGATGGACGATAACGGCATCGGCGGCTATTTTATGCACGCGCGCGGCGGCTTGAAGACCGAATATATGAGCGACGAATGGTTTGACAACGTGCGCGCCGCCGTCGTGGACGGGGAAAAGCGCGGCATGGCGCCGTGGGGCTACGATGAAAACGGCTGGCCGAGCGGCTTCGGCTCGGGTGCGGTCAACGGTCTTGGCGTCAAGTATCAGCAAAAGTACCTCCATATGGAATATACCGATGTGCCGGCAGAGGACGAAATGACCGTCGGCAATGTCAAAGCGGAAGACGGCCGCAACCGCCACTTTTATTTCTCGGTCAACCGCTTCTATGTCGATACCATGGACAGCGAAGTAACGGATGCGTTTATCGCCTCCACGCACGAAAAATATAAAGAAAAGCTCGGCGCGGATTTTTCCAAAATGGCAGGCTTCTTCACGGATGAGCCGCAGATGTCGCGTAAGCCAAAGGGCATTCCGTATTCGCTCATTTTGCCGCGTGAGTATAAGAATGCCTACGGCGAAGAGCTGCTCCCGGTGCTGCACCACCTTTTCGAAACCTCCGAAGAAGCCTATCGCACGCGTTTCCGCTATTGGAAGCTGGTGACGCGCCTGTTCTCCGAAAATTTCATGGGTCGGATCTACCGTTGGTGCAATGCCAACGGCTCGCGCCTTACCGGCCACATGGTGCTTGAAGAAAGCTTGGCCGATCAGCTCGACTGCAACGGCTCGTGTATGCCCAACTATATGCATCTTCACATTCCCGGCGTGGACAAGCTCGGCAGAAGCGTTTCGCGCGATCTTTTGGCACCGCAGGTGACCTCTGTGGCTGCCCAGACCGGCAAAAAGCAGATTCTCACCGAAAGCTTTGCCATGTGCGGCTGGGATGTGACGTTTGAAGAGCTCAAATGGATTCTCGAATGGCAGATGGTCAAGGGCGTTAACCTTCTCTGCCAGCACTTGGAGGGCTATTCGCTCGGCGGACTTCGCAAGCGCGATTATCCGGCCGGCCATTTCTTCCAAAATCCGTGGTGGAAGGATTATAAAGCGTTTATGGATTTTGCTTCGCGCGTCGGAATGCTGCTTGCCGAGGGTGAGATCAAGTGCGAGGTGTTGGTGCTGCACACCATATCCAGCGCATGGATGTACCGCTCGGACGACCATGACTGGCGAAGCGATATCAACCGCCGGTACAGCGCAAAATTAACGGATATGATCACATGGCTGGACAAAAATCAGATTCTCCACCATCTCGGCGACGAAACCGTTATGGAAACGCTTGCTTCGGTCGAGGGCGATACCTTAAAGGTCGGCAAGATGAGCTATAAAACGGTTATTGTGCCGTCGGCGGCTGTTATCAGCTCGCATACGCTTGCGCTGCTGAAGGCCTTTAAGCAGAACGGCGGCAACCTTGTTTTCGTCGGTGAAGTTCCGTCATATGTGGACGGCGTGAAATCGGACGAAGTGAAAAAGCTCGCCGAAAAGTACGCGGAACGCACGGAAGACGTTCTGCCGCTGTTGCCGGAAAGCGTGCGTTATATCAAGCTTGCACACGCCGACGGTACACTGTGCGACGTGCAGTATGCCGAACGCCATTTTGACGATTTCACCATGTATTACTTTGTCAATACCTATTCCGGAAAAGAACGCGCCGTGTTTGAAGCCAAAGGCGGCAGTGCCGTCCGCTTCAACTATGATACCGGCGAAACCGAACCGTTTGCCTTTACGGCTGAAAACGGTGTTCTGACGGCTTCAATCGAGTTTGAACCAAAAGGCTCTCTTATCCTGTTTGTCTACAACGACGACCGCGTGGCGGCGGCAAAGGCCGAAAAAACGGGGCTTGTGCCGCTCGGAAGCAAGCTGTACGGCGATTGGAAGATCGCGGCGCGTGAACCGAATGCTTTGACGCTCGATTTCTGCGATGTTTGGTTTGACGGCGAAAAGAAATACGAAAACCTGCCGGTTCTCGATATTGAAGAAATAGCCAACGCCTTTGAACGCAGCGTAAATATTCGCCTTGATTTCAAGGTTAAGAGCGATTTCGACCTGCCGGGCAAGACGTATCTTGTGGTTGAGGAGGCCGAATCCTTCGAGCTTCTTATCAACGGCAACCCGGTGGAAAAGAAGCCCCACGGCTATTTCCGCGATAAAGCGTTTATCAAGCTCGATATTTCCGGAAAAATCGTTAAGGGCGATAACGTGATTACGTTAGTCACCGATTTCGTCCAGCCGCAGCACATCTACGATACCATTAAGGACTGCTATGAATTCGAAGCCATGCGCAATAAGCTTTGGTACGACCGTGAGATCAACGAATTGTATTTGCTCGGTGATTTCGGCGTGCGTGCCGATAAGGCGTACCGCCCGGCTCCCAACCGCAGCTTCTATACCGACGGAGGCTTTACGCTCGTTCCGGCAAGGGAAACTGTCATGGATGGCAATATCGCCGTACAGGACTATCCGTTCTACACCGGAAAAATGACGCTTGAAAAGACGATTACGCTTGCAGACGGCGAAATCGAGAACCGTTCGATCGAGTTTTCGCACATGGGCGCGGTCATCACCAAAGCGCGTATTAACGGCAAGTCTCTTTCGCCGCTCACGCGTGCGCCGTACCGCTTTGACCTTTCGGGACTTTTGCATACCGGCAAAAACAAAATCGAACTTGAGCTTACCAACAACTTCCGCAATCTGCTCGGTCCGCTTCATCTCGGCGGCGAGTCGTATTCGGTGGGACCCGCTTCGTTCCAGCATGATTCAAAGATCTTCGGCGGCGGTCTGAACCGCGGTTGGACAGACGGATACGCGTTCTTAGAATACGGTCTGTTCTTCAAGTAAATAAAACGGCGAAGGGCGGCAAAATCCGATAGGGTTGCTGCCCTTCGTGCGAAAAGAGAGGATATTTTGAAATTCAACGAAAAATTACGCGATTTAAGAAAAAGCAAAGGCTTTACCCAAGAGCAGCTTGCTGCAGCTGCGGTCATGCTTCTTCTTTTGCTGCGGACGGCGGCGGTGAAATGCAGCGACGCAAAACCGCTCGAGCCAACGGTTCGGCAGCCGGTTTTGCCTTACGGGCACTTCGGTTTGGGTTGACAGGCGCGAATCTTTGTGCTATAATGTGCGTATAAAACAAATGTACGATTTCATAACGGAGCATACGAAAGCGCACGCTTTTTACACGTGCGCTGCGAGGGAAAACCGCCAAAGCAGCCCAAGCATCTATAAAAACGGCAAAACGCTTTTTTGAGCGTTCGGATTCCTTGGCTTTGTCATTCCGGAAAAAGCCGTTTTGCCGGAATTTTTTCCTCATCGTATTGTATGAAAAAGTACCGAATCTGCCACTTTGGCAGCGGTTTTTTGCCGTTAAAAAACGACCGCTGCCGCCGACATTATGAAGATTTTGAGGTAAAAACATGGTAAAGCTTTCTCCCTCCGTTCTTGCGTGCGATTTTTCCGTATTCGGAAATGAAGTCCGAAAGGTGGTTGATGCAGGTGCCGAATATGTCCATTTAGATGTCATGGACGGGCATTTCGTGCCGAATATTTCGTTCGGTGTGCCGGTTGTTGAAGCCGCACGCCGGGTGACTGACGCGGTGCTCGACGTGCATCTGATGATCACGTCCCCCGAACGCTATGTCGAAGCTTTTGCAAAGGCCGGTGCGGATATCATTACCTTCCACTACGAAGCGACCAACCGCCCGGAGGAGCTTGTCGACCGGATTCATGCCCTCGGAAAGCGTGCCGGAATTTCCATAAAGCCGGCAACGCCGACCTTTGTGCTTGAGCCGCTTGTGCGCAAGGCGGACCTTGTGCTTGTCATGACGGTTGAACCCGGCTTCGGCGGTCAGAAGCTCTTGCAGCCGTGTGTCGATAAGGTGCATGAGGTTTCGCGTATGTGCAAGATGTTCGACGCGTTTCCGGAAATCGAAGTGGATGGCGGTATAACGGCCGATAATGTCGGTGACCTTATCCAAAACGGCGCCAATGTTATTGTTGCCGGTTCTGCTGTTTTCAAAGCACCCGATACCGAAAAAGCAGTACGTGTTTTGAAGGGCGATTTATCGGACTTGTAACACAAATTTCTTCTTGCATTTTGCGTTGCAGTGTGGTATACTGAAGCTGTCAAAAACGAAACGATTTTCGGGAGGATATTTTACAATGGCTATGGACAAAAAAACAACCAAAAAACTCGATTGCACGCCGGCGGACGATAAGAAAAAAGCACTTGAAACGACGCTTGCACAAATCGAAAAAGCGTACGGCAAAGGCTCGATCATGAAGCTCGGCGAAAATGCCGCCATGAATGTCAGTGCCGTTTCCACCGGATCGCTGACGCTCGATATGGCACTTGGAATCGGCGGTGTGCCGCGCGGAAGAATCATTGAGATATACGGGCCGGAATCCTCGGGTAAAACGACGGTCGCCCTGCACGTTATTGCCGAGGTGCAAAAGCTTGGCGGCGAAGCGGCGTTTATCGATGCGGAACACGCCCTTGACCCGGTGTATGCCAAGGCGCTCGGCGTCAACATCGATACACTTCTCGTTTCCCAGCCAGATTACGGCGAACAGGCGCTGGAAATTACCGAAGCACTTGTGCGCTCGGGTGCGGTAGACGTTGTGGTCGTGGACTCGGTTGCCGCACTTGTTCCGAAAAACGAAATCGACGGCGATATGGGCGACAGCCATGTCGGCCTTCAGGCAAGACTCATGTCACAGGCGCTGCGCAAGCTGTCCGGCGCGATTGCAAAATCCAATTGCATCGTGCTGTTTATCAATCAGCTTCGTGAAAAAGTCGGCGTCATGTACGGCAATCCCGAAACAACGCCGGGCGGCAGAGCACTTAAATTCTATGCGTCGGTGCGTATCGATATCCGCCGTACCGAACAGATCAAAGAGGGGGCGGACGTGCTCGGCAACCATACACGCTGCAAGGTCGTGAAGAATAAGGTCGCACCGCCTTTCAAAACCGCGGAATTCGATATTCTTTACGGCAAAGGCATCTCCAAGGAAAGCGAAATCATCGAGCTCGGCGTCAGCCTTGATATCATCAATAAGAGCGGTTCGTGGTTCTCTTACGGCGAACAGCGTATCGGGCAGGGAAAAGATAAGGTGCGCGAGTTTTTGGCACAGAATCCTGAAATTTCGAAGGAAATCGAAGAGAAGATCCGTGAAGCACTCAAGGAAAAGCCAATGGAAGTGCTTGACGGCGAATCGGAGGATGAAAACGGCATTGTCATCACCGAATCGTTCGACGAATAAGCGCATACAATAAGCATGATTTTGATACAGGCAACCGCGTCGGTCAAGGGAAATGAGATAACGTTCCGCAGCGACTTGCAGGAAACGTATACCATTTCGCTTGCCGATGCCAAAAAAACGGGCTTATACCGCCTTGTCGAAAATCCCGAAGAGCTTCCCGAGGAAGCCGACGATGAAATGCTTGCCTTTTTGTCGCAGAAATTGAAATGTCTGCACTATGCGGCATATCTTCTCGATTTCGGCGATAAATCCAAGCGTGCATTAGCGGATAAACTTCGGAATAAAGGGTATGAAAAGGACGTGTGCGAGGCGGCTGTTGCCGTACTCGAAAAAAACGGACTTTTGGATGACGAACGGCTGTGCGCCGATAAGCTGAACAGCCTTGCTGTCGGCAAGCTTTACGGTCCGAGAAGACTGAAAACAGAACTTTTTGCCAAAGGCTTCGGTTCGTCGGATATTCAGAACGCGTTGGACGAGTCAGACATCGATTACGACGAGCTGCTTGAGCGATTGGTTGAAAAGCTTACACGGCACGGGATTCCGCAATCCGAGAAAGAACTGTCGTTGCTCAAAAACAAGCTTGTTCGCTACGGATACAGCTACGACTGTATTGCACGTGTGTTGGATAAATTGGATTTTCCAAAGAGTTTTTGTGATTGTGAGGATTAGTGTATAATGATAAATTTTTTGCGGGAGTTTTCTCAAAAAATCGGTATTTGCGAACAAGCGGCTTCCACCCTGGAAAAGACATATCTTGACGTGAAAGATACCGAGAGCTTTCGAACGCTTTCCGAAAAAATAGAGCGGAATGAAGACTTTGCGAAAATTGCCGAAGAGCTGCGTGCCGACGCTGAAAAGCTCTCCTTGAATTGGCATACCTATGCCATGACGCTGCTTTGTGCAAACGCGCCTTTGATACGTACTCGATATGCCGAAAAAGGGGCAGGGGAGGATGTTTTCTGGGATTCCATGGTGGATTTCCGCTGTAAAATCAACGAATGCAAAAAGGTTTACGGCGTTTGGGGCATTGACCCGATCAAGTGGTATGAGGGCTTTTTCCGGGCAAGAATTTTTAAGATCGGACGTTTGGAATATGAAACCGGCAGCAAAGGCGTGTATGGCATTCATATTCCCTCCTGCGGACCGCTGCTGCATGAGGACGTGTTGGAATCTTATAGGCGAGCGTATTCGTTTTTCGGAGGGAAAAACGCAGTGATTATGCCTTTTGCGTGTACGTCTTACCTGTTGTTTCCCGCATATCAGACAACTGTTTTTTCTGAAAACAGCAACATTTACCGCTTTGCAAAAGATTTTACCATCATCCGTGTGGCGGACAGTCAGTGCTTTGGCGACGCTTGGCGCGTGTTTGATATGCCATATACCGGTGACCTTTCGGTGTTGCCGCAAGATACGTCCCTGCAGCGTGCTTTTGTTGCCTATATGAAAGAAAACGACAGCTTCGGCGCAGGATTCGGATTGTTTCTTTTTGACGGCGAAAAAATCCGTCATGACAATCCGGAGCTGTTTGAGCATTACGCCGCAGCTTATCTTTCCTGAATTATCTTAAACCGGCAGGGGAGGAACGGACAAGATGAACATGATTTATATTTGGCTTGTCGTTGCAATTTCGGCAATTGTCGTTGAAGCAGCCACTGTGCAGATGGTCGCCATTTGGTTTGCACCGGCGGCACTCGTCGCGATGGTCAGTGCGATTTTCGGCGCGCCGCTTGTGGTGCAGATTGCCTTGTTTGTGGCGGTTGCGGCACTTTGCGTGGCGTTTCTGTACAAAAAACTGCGCAAAAATATCGCCGAGGACTGCGGCAAGACCAATCTTGACGCCATCATCGGCATGACTGCCAAGGTCGAGACCGAGATTCCGGCAGACGGCGTCGGCCGCGTTACGGTCAAGGGAATCAGCTGGCAGGCAGCCTGTCCCGGCGGTGCGCCGAAGGGTGCACACGTGCGCATTCTCTCGATCGACGGCGTGACCTTGAACTGCGAAAGAATCCGGATACCTGCAGAACAGATGAAATAAGCGGCGTGATCCGCAAAAAAATATCAAAAAATATAAAAATAAACAGAAAGGAAATCGTATTATGACAACGCAAATGCTTGCTGCCGCCGGTCTTCTCGGCGGAGGCTTCGTCTTCCTCGTGCTCATCGTTATCCTGTTTTTAATTCTCGTTTCCAACATTAAAATCATTCCGCAGGCAAAAGCTGCCATTGTCGAACGCCTCGGCGCCTACCGCTCCACCTGGAAAACCGGCGTGCATTTTACCATGCCGTTCATCGATCGGATTGCGAAAACCATGTCCTTAAAGGAGCAGGTGCTCGATTTTCCGCCGCAGCCGGTTATCACCAGCGATAACGTGCATATGCAGATTGATACGGTCATCTATTATCAGATTTCCGACCCGAAGCTGTATACCTACGGTGTGGAGCATCCCATGGTCGCTATCGAAAATCTGACGGCAACCACACTGCGCAACATCATCGGCGACCTTGAACTCGACCAAACGCTTACCTCACGTGACATTATCAACACCAAAATGCGCGCCATCCTCGATGAAGCCACCGACCCGTGGGGCATCAAGATCAACCGTGTGGAGCTTAAGAACATCATGCCGCCGCAGGATATCCAAGAAGCCATGGAAAAGCAGATGCGTGCCGAGCGCGAACGCCGCGAAAAGATCCTGCAGGCCGAGGGCGAAAAGAAATCGGCTGTGCTCATCGCCGAAGGTAAAAAGGAATCCAAGATTCTCGAAGCCGAAGCCGATAAACAAGCTGCTATCTTACAGGCCGAGGCTGTCAGAGAAGCCAAAATCCGCGAAGCCGAAGGTGAGGCTGCCGCCATTTTGAAGATCCAGCAAGCTGTTGCCGACGGTATCAAACTCATCAACGATGCCGCTCCCTCCGAAAAGGTCATCGCTCTTAAGAGCCTTGAGGCGCTCAAAGAGCTTGCCGACGGCAAAGCAAACAAGCTGATTATTCCGTCGGATATCCAAGGGCTTGCTACGATTGCTTCAACGTTAAAACTTGCGGCAGACGATAAAGCCGATAAAACCGCACGTTAAGTACATTAACAGAAATTTGCCCGAAACCGCCGTTTGCTGCAAACAAACGGCGGTTTTTTACCGTCAGCAATTTGTGTTTATTATGCAGACAAACTATGTCGCGCCTTTATATTCTTACGGAAAACGCGTAAAGCATTGACTTTTTCCGGAAACTATTGTATAATACTGTCGGTTCGTGTCGAACGAACGAATACAATTTATTAAAGGAGTTGCTATCATGGAAAAGCTGTTTAAGCTGAAACAGAATGGCACAACCGTAAGAACGGAAATCATTGCCGGTCTTACCACTTTCATGACCATGGCGTACATCATTGCGCTTAACCCGAACTTACTCACAGGCTTCGGCGCAAGCGGCGGTCAGTCGCTTTGGAACGGTGTGTTCCTCGCTACCTGTATCGCTTCCGCTATCGGCACGTTTGTCATGGCGTTTTTAGCGAACAAACCGTTCGCAATGGCGCCCGGTATGGGACTTAACTCGTTCTTTGCAACCGTTGTGTTGCAGATTTCGGGACTTGTCAGCGTCAGCTACCTCAAATCTTTCCAGGCTGCATTGTGCATCATCTTGATCGAAGGTATTGTTTTTCTCATTCTTTCGGTTCTGAATGTCCGCGAAAAGATCGTTGCCGCCATTCCGCTCGGTATCCGTTTCGGTATCGCTCCGGCAATCGGTCTTATGTTACTTAACATCGGTATCGGCTCGAATGCAGGCATTTACTCGGATAAGGGCGGTCCTTTCTACATGATGCGTGACTTTTTCGGCGCATTGACACCGCGTGTGGCAAAGGAAAATATCGGCTCCGGCTATAACGAAATGGTTCTTGCCGTTGTCACGACGTTTGTTGCCCTGTTCTTCATTGCCATCCTTGCACATCACAAGGTAAAAGGCGCTGTGCTTTTCGGTATCCTTGCCGGTTCGGTCATCAACTGGGCAGGTCAGTTTATCTTCTTAGGCAAAAATCCGTTTGCTTCGCTTGCAACCGCTTCGTTTGTGCCGCCGTTCAAAGATATGCTCGATACCACCTTGTTCAAATTTGATTTCGCTACTTTCTCGCAGATCGGCTGGTTCACGGTCGTGACGCTTGTTCTCACGTTCTGCATGATCGATATGTTCGATACCATCGGAACGCTTGTCGGTACGGCTTCCCGTGCCGGTATGGTCGATAAAAACGGCAATATGCCGAACATGAAGGAAGCACTCGTTGCCGACGCGGTCGGTACGGTTGCCGGTTCCCTTACCGGTACCTCTACCGTTACCACCTTTGTGGAATCCGCTTCCGGCGTGGAGGCCGGCGGCAGAACGGGTCTTACCGCTCTCACGACCGGTGTTCTCTTCCTCGCTTGTATGTTCATCGCGCCGATTGCCGCCATCATTCCGGCTCCGGCTACCTCGGCAGCTCTGATTTACGTCGGTCTTCTCATGCTCGGCGGTATCAAAAAGATCAACTTCGACGATATGGCTGAAGGGCTCCCGGCTGCCCTCATGCTCATCGCTATGCCGATTTCCGGCTCTATCGGCCACGGTATCGGCCTCGGCCTTATCTCCTATGCCGTGATCAAGGTGTTCACCGGCAAGGCAAAGGAAGTTTCCGTTCTGACCTATGTTCTGGCACTTCTTTTCTTGGTGAAATTCTTCTTGGTTGCCTAAAACTGTACACGCATATCGTTTATCAAAGCGATATGCGTGTTTTTCCTGCTTTTCGGCATGATTTTCCGCAGAATAACACCAATTGTTTATTTGCTGAGTTTTTAATTTTGAACACAATGTAAAAAAACGAAAATCTGTCGGAAAAAGGTGGAAAACTCACGAAAAGCGTGTTATAATATAAATTACGACAGTATAAAAACATCAGGAGGTTCATTTTAATGAGCAAAAAGTACGTTTACCTTTTCAGCGAAGGCAATGCGAACATGCGTGAGCTCCTCGGCGGTAAGGGCGCTAACCTTGCCGAAATGACGAGTCTCGGTCTTCCGGTTCCGCAGGGCTTCACCATTTCCACCGAAGCCTGCACCCAGTACTATGAAGACGGCAAAATGATTAACGACGAAATTCAGGCCGAAATCATGGAGTACATCGACAAGATGGAAACCATCACCGGCAAGAAGTTCGGCGACCATGAAAATCCGCTTCTTGTTTCCGTTCGTTCGGGTGCAAGAGCTTCCATGCCCGGTATGATGGATACCATTCTTAACCTCGGTCTTAACGAAGAAGTCGTTGAAGTCATGGCGAAGAAGTCCGGCAATCCCAGATGGGCTTATGACTGCTACCGCAGATTTATCCAGATGTATTCCGACGTCGTTATGGAAGTCGGCAAGAAATATTTCGAACAGCTCATCGATCAGATGAAGGAGAGAAAAGGCGTTCATTTCGACGTCGAACTCACCGCGGACGATCTCAAAGAGCTTGCAAACGAATTCAAGGCTGAATACAAAGCCAAGATCGGCAAGGACTTCCCGAGCGACCCGAAGGAACAGCTTATGGGTGCTATCAAGGCCGTGTTCCGTTCTTGGGACAACCCCAGAGCCAACGTTTACAGACGTGACAACGATATCCCGTATTCTTGGGGTACTGCTGTCAACGTACAGATGATGGCTTTCGGTAACATGGGCGATGATTGCGGTACGGGCGTTGCCTTTACCCGTGACCCGGCTACCGGTGAAAAGAAGCTGATGGGCGAATTCCTCGTTAACGCACAGGGCGAAGACGTTGTTGCAGGTGTCAGAACGCCGATGAAGATCGACGAAATGGAACAGAAATTCCCCGAAGCCTTCAAACAGTTCAAGGAAGTTTGCAAAACGCTTGAAAACCATTACAGAGATATGCAGGATATGGAATTTACCGTTGAAAACAAGAAGCTCTATATGCTTCAGACCAGAAACGGTAAGAGAACGGCTCAGGCTGCTCTTAAGATCGCCTGCGACCTCGTTGACGAAGGTATGAGAACCGAAGAAGAAGCCGTTCTCATGATTGATCCGAGAAACCTTGATACGCTTCTTCACCCGCAGTTCGACGCAAAAGCCCTCAAGGCTGCTACGCCGATCGGTAAAGGCCTCGGCGCTTCGCCCGGAGCTGCCTGCGGTAAAATCGTCTTTTCTGCCGAAGATGCAGAAGCTTGGAAAGCACGCGGCGAAAAGGTCGTTCTCGTAAGACTTGAAACTTCTCCGGAAGATATCACCGGTATGAAGGCTGCGCAGGGTATCCTCACCGTCCGCGGCGGTATGACCTCTCATGCAGCCGTTGTTGCACGCGGTATGGGTACATGCTGTGTATCCGGCTGCGGCGACATCAAGATGGATGAAGAAAACAAGAAGTTCGAGCTTGGCGGAAAGACCTTCCGCGAAGGCGACTTTATCTCCCTCGACGGTTCCACCGGCAACATCTACGACGGCGTTATTCCGACGGTTGATGCTTCCATTGCCGGCGAATTCGGCAGAATCATGGGCTGGGCGGACAAGTTCCGTGTACTCAAGGTCAGAACCAATGCCGACACGCCGAAAGATGCTAAGAAGGCTCGTGAACTCGGTGCTGAAGGTATCGGTCTGTGCCGTACCGAGCATATGTTCTTTGATCCGGAAAGAATCGCAGCTTTCCGCAAAATGATCTGCTCCGATACGCTTGAAGCCAGAAAAGAAGCTCTTGACAAGATCATGCCGTATCAGCAGAACGACTTCGAACAGCTCTACGAAGCTCTTGAAGGCACGCCTGTAACCATTCGTTTCCTCGATCCGCCGCTTCATGAATTTGTTCCGACCGAAGAAAAGGAAATCGAACTTCTTGCAAAAGACCTCGGTAAGACCGTGGGAGATGTCAAGGCTATCATCGCCGGCCTCCACGAATCCAACCCGATGATGGGTCACAGAGGCTGCCGCCTGACCGTAACCTATCCGGAAATTGCCGAAATGCAGACCAAGGCTGTTATTCGTGCTGCTATCAACGTTCAGAAGAAGCATCCGGATTGGAAAATCGTTCCGGAAATCATGATTCCGCTCGTAGGCGACCTCAAGGAATTCAAGTTCGTTAAGAACGTTGTTGTTGCCATCGCCGATGAAGAAATCCGCAAGGCCGGCATCGACCTCAAGTACGAAGTCGGTACCATGATCGAAATTCCGAGAGCTGCTCTGACGGCTGACGAAATTGCTAAGGAAGCTGAATTCTTCTGCTTCGGTACCAACGACCTTACCCAGATGACCTTCGGCTTCAGCCGTGACGACGCCGGTAAGTTCCTTGATTCCTATTACGATACCAAGATCTACGAAAACGATCCCTTTGCGAAGCTCGACCAGAACGGTGTCGGCAAGCTCATGGATATGGCCATTAAGCTCGGCCGCAGCGTAAGACCGGATATGCACATCGGTATCTGCGGCGAACATGGCGGTGACCCGTCCTCTGTTGAATTCTGCCATAAGCTCGGCATGAGCTATGTTTCCTGCTCGCCGTTCCGTGTGCCGATCGCAAGACTTGCTGCTGCACAGGCTGCCATTAAGACAAAATAATCGCTTATTTATGTTGTACAAGACAAGATAGACGGTTACAAACGGCTGCATCAATTGCATGATGCAGCCGTTTTTTACACCAATCATGGGCGTTGTTTGTAGAATGTTCGCCTTCCTGTACCGAACCGCGCTCTACGCCGTCACGATCCATAACACCGCACCACCCGATATCACATAGAACCACACCTCACCGCACGTGCGTTTCATATTTTCGTCATTCCTCACCATATGGAACGATAAGCATTCTGCAGGCATCACAAAGGCAGGCTTCCACGCTTGTGCGGCTGCTGACCTTTAACCCGGTGAGCTTCACAAAGCCTTCTGTATTTTTGGCATTTTCCAAGGCGCCCAGTACTTTATCTGCGAAGCTGAAAGCACCGTCCTTGCTGCTGAATAAATAACCTCTTCTCATGTCTTTTCCGCATTTCGGACATACCATTCTAAATTTCTCTTTTCAAATAAATAGACGCAGCGCATGATCGGTTTTGCGATCAGCACCGCGTCTTAGCGTCTGGCTGCTTGGTTTCAATGATAAAATGTTTGGCATTGATGATGCTTTCACGCCTGCATTTCGGGCAAAACAGCGGAAAAAATTTCAGTTCTGTTTCGGGCAAGAGCTTTAGGCGCGTCTTTGCTCCGCACTTTGGACACAATACCCATCTTTTGTTTTCCGCGCTTTCTTTCATAGAGATGTTCCTTGCTTTCTGTAGCCGGATTCGATCTTGGCAATAAAGCGGTCAATATGTGCCAAAAGCTGCGGTGCAATGCTTTCTTTTTGGTCAGCTCCATCGTAAACGCTGTAAAGTAAGAACATTGGACCATAAAAATCAAGTGCCAACTGCATCGCAGCCTCATCGGAATCCGCCAGCTTTCGGAAAATCGCCGCCATATACGCGACAGGACCGGTTGCCAGATAATCGTGGTAAAGCTGCGCAAGCTTTGGCTCACGGTATTGCTCCAGTGTCAGCATTTTGCGGAAATTGGAAGAAAAATGCTCTTTCGTCCAATGGTCAAACTGCGCGATACTGTATGTGCGGATTTTTTCAATCGGCGTTTTAAGATAAGCCTCCGCAAAGCCGTCCGGCTCTGTTTCCGGCATTTCATATTTCTCGGCGCGCTCATAATCCATTTTATTCATCTTTTCTACAATGCTGTCCAAAATCTCCTGCTTGCTTGCATAGTGCTTATACAAGGCGCCCTTGGTAATGCTTAACGCCCTTGCAATATCGCTCATGGATGTTCCCAAATATCCGCTTTGTGCAAATAATTCAAGCGCGGTTTCCAAAATGCGCTCTTTGGTATCTCCGCCCATAATTTCACTCCTATAATAGCAGTAACCGTTCGGTTACTGCTATTATAGCAAACGAACGGTTACCTGTCAAGAGGTTTTGAACAGTTTTCAAAAAAAGATTATATGCCGGCCGCAAAAGAGCGGTTGTTTTTTGTTTTTCAAAACGCTGGACAATGCCTGCAATTTGTGCTATAATCATGAAAATTAAATTCCGTACAAGCGCGCTTAGCTTGTATGTGCATGGAAAAAACGATAATGGAGGTTTGAATAGCCGTGATTTCCGTAATTCTGATAAGTGCGGCGGTCGTCGCCGTCCTGTTACTTCTCTGGGTGTATGCTGCCAAAAACGGTTTGGTTAAAACGTTTTTCGAGCCGCCGGAACGAAAAGCCGGCAGACGGGGCGAAGAGCAGGCGACGGCTGTCATACGGTATTGTCTTCGTGCCGGCGATTACCTGTATACCAATGTGGAAAAATCGTATGACGGACAACGGGCGGAATTTGATAATATCATCATCAACCAATACGGCGTTTTTATTATTGAGGTCAAAAATTATGTCGGACAGCTTTCCGGAAAAGAAGACGACTACGAATGGGAGAAAACCAAAGTGACGGATGCCGGAAATCTGTATACAAAGCTCGTCCGAAATCCGATCCGACAGGTCAAACGGCAAATCTACATTCTATCCAAATACCTGTGTTATTACGGCGTGGAGACGTATGTGAAGGGCTATGTCTTGCTTTTGGAAGGTAATAGCCCGGTCGAAAGCGAATATGTTCTTTCAAGCATCCATGCCATCGATTGCGTTTTACATACAAAAGGATATAAAACCTTATCCGCAGGAACGCTTGAAACCATCAAAGAGTTGTTAAACTAAAACCGGTTGTCTTAGTTCGCCGAAACCAACAAGCAGCCATGTTTTGAAAAGTGAATCCGCTTTTGCCCTGTTCGGCAGAAGCGGATTTTTTGTGTGCATTCGTGTGTAAAAAAAGAAAGGTGCATTCGTTATGAAAAAAATAACAGAGAACCGTATTCGCCATTTCAGAGAGTATCTGATCCATGAGGAAAAAAGCAAAGCAACCGTGGACAAATATGTGCATGATGTAACAGCCTTTGCCGCATGGCTGGG
>CAKSCV010000005.1 GCA_934444645.1 uncultured Eubacteriales bacterium
CGAACACGGTAGTTAAGATCACCTGTGCCGACAATACTTAGCTGGCGACGGCTTGGTAAGATAGGGCAATGCTAACATCTTCTGCGGATGTGGCGGAACTGGCAGACGCGCACGTTTGAGGGGCGTGTGAAGTATTTCATATGGGTTCAAGTCCCATCATCCGCACCAAATCGAGTGATCATATGGTTTTTCACCTACGATCACTCGACTTTTTTTATCTTGATACGTTTTTGAAGGAGCAGGCTTACGCCTGCTCCTTCGCATTGCTGACAAACCTACCTAAAAATGGCGGGTTTGTCTGTAATTTGAGCATAACCATCGGCTAAGTCGGTGGTTATGCTTTAGCGGTTTTGTTCTTTGAGGTTTTTTCTGTACTGACGCGGCGTAACTCCGAATTTTGTTTTGAAAAAACGGCTGAAATACCCGCGTTCCATTCCTAGAATTTCGCTGATCTCGGCAACGGATTTATCAGTGTGCTCGAGCAAGCTGCGCGCACGTTCGCAACGCAGCACCGCCATATAATCGCTGAAATCATATCCTGTCTGTTTGAGAAAAAAACGATAGATCTGCATACGTGAATAGCTGAAGCGCCGGGACAGTTCTCCGACGGTAACGGTGGTAAAATGAGCACTTGCGTATTCCAAAATCTGTTTTGCCGGTTCTCGGTCGCGGTCGGAAAAGCCTTGAGAAAGTACGCCGTGTTTCGCTACGTCAACGGCAAGCGTCATAAGCACGGTTTTTGCCAATTCGTCGAGACATGGCGCATACAGTGAGCGATTGCCCATTACGTTTTCGCTGAAATCATAAAAGCGTGAAATCAGGGATTGCCAGTCTGCGCTGTCTCCGGAAGCAAAAACGATATAGCTTTTGCTGCGGATGATTTTATTCAGCACGGTGTCTTCGGCGAATAGGGCCGCTGTTTGTTCGACAAGTTCGCTTTTCAGCAGCAGGTTGACGGCGTTTGTCCCATCCGTGGCGGCAAGCGTATGTTGGACGGAGGGATGCATTAACAGCAAATCTCCCCGATGCAGGCAAATTTTTTGTCCATTGATGATTTGATATACCTTGCCGGAAAATATAAAGTTGATCTCGTAAAAATCGTGATCGTGCCACTCGGTGACCTCGCCGCATTTAATGTCGTTGCCGATCGCTGAGAGTGTTTTGGTGTCACAGTGAAAATCAAAGCAAAAGGTACGGCATTGATTGGGCGGCTCTTCCCCGTCAGATGTTAGCAAAGCAAAGGCTTTTTCGTCGCAAATATCCGATGCTATGGGTATCCTGACAAAATCGGCGCGCGGTTTCAGCAGTTTTTTCATGGCAGCTTCCTCCTGCTGCCAGTATAGCAAAACGAAAAGGAAAATGCATGAACGGCATGTTATAATATGAAAAGTTTTTTGATAATAATGTTATATTTGTCAATTTACAATCACAGTTAAGTGTGTTATAGTGTAGTTGATAATTTATATAACCGTATCAATTTTGAATAAGGTATAGGAAAGGATCAACGACATGAAAAAGCTTTTGAAACAATTGACGGCAACTCTGCTTGCAGTGTGTATGGCGGCAATCGGTTTTCCGTTTGCGGCTTTTGCGCAAACGCCGGCATTAACGCCGGAGGAAGTGCTTTCCGCCCCTCCGACGATTGCAAACGGCAGAATCGTTCTGCCCAAGACCGACGCAGGAACGCTTTCACTGTACGGTTCGTCCGCTCCGCAGATTGTCGCGCTTGACGGAGCGGTGACTTCGCCTCTTATTGATACGACGGTCTCTTTGTTGTATCAGTTACAGACCGCAGACGGTGTTGTGACTTCACAGAAAAACGTCAAGCTGACCGTCCCCGGCAGATATTCGGTCGAACCGACGGACAACCCTAAGCCTGATGTTCTTCCTTCTCTTCGGGAATGGAAAGGACAGACCGGTGTTTTCACTCTGACGGAGGCTTCACGTATCCTGTATGCCGACGTGAAGTTTTCTTCCGCTGCAAATATTCTGCATGACTATATTCTTGCCGTAAGCGGCAAAGACCTTGCCGTTGCCTCCGGAACTGCCGGTGCAGCAGGTGATATCATTTTTACGGCAGGTGAGGCGGTTTTAGGCGAAGAAGGATATGAAATGACCATCGCTGATACGGTTACCGCAGCCTCTCCCGAAATCTGCGGCGCCGTGTATGCCGCCGCAACAATTGCCCAGATTCTTTCCGGTTCGAAAAATGCCGACACATTGCCGCAAGGGCTTATTCGTGACTATCCTGCCTATGAGGTGCGCGGATTGATGCTTGATACCGCACGGACGTGGTTCGACCTTGATACGCTTGAAAGCCTTGGCAAATATATGGCGTATTATAAGCTCAATACCCTGCACCTTCACCTCAATGAAAGCAAGCTGCGCGTGGAAAGCGAAGCCGTTCCGGACTTCACCTTTGGCGGTGCGGAGCACTACGCCAAGACAGACTATGCTGCGTTCGGTAAAATGCTTGCTTCTTACGGCGTAACGGTCGTCAGTGAGATCGACTCTCCGGCACATGCTGCAGGTTATGAAGGTATTTTGCCGAAGTTAGACGATCACCGTCTCGACATTCTTGATCCGACCAACCGCGCACAATGTGAAACGCTTATCGGCAGCCTGTACGATGAGTTTTTGAACGATCTGTCGACAAAACCTATTCTTCATATCGACGGCGAAACTTTCTATACGCCCGGGAACAGCTATTCAATTGCTTCAATCGGCGAAAAGACGCTTATCACGGTTGCCGATAATGTTTCGCCGGTGACGGCTGTTTCGCATGCTGCTTCCGGCAGACTGCTTGCCGTTGCTTTTGACGGAGCTGTAACCCCCGATACGCTGACCGTTAACGAAAACGCCTTTGACGATGCGCCCGCAGTTTGTGACAAAGACGGAAAAACCACGCTGTTATGGTCGGCACTGCCGTTTTCAAACGGTGAAAACGCCATTTCTTTCACTGCGCTGGATGAGAACGGCAAAATCGTAAGCGGCAGCTTCTCCGTTTCCTTTACCGATACGCAGGAAAATCTGCTCGGAAATGTGTATGAGTGCGATTCCGTCTCGTATTTTAATCCCTCCGGAGCAGATCTGTCCGTCAGTACAGAAGAATTTGTATCCGGCGGCTCATCACTCAAGAGCATTCCCTTTAATCCGTATATTTCGTTAAACAAGGTGGAAATGCATACATCTCCCGGGAACGCTGCAAGACGCTATGCGCTTCGTCTGAAGCTGACCGATCCCGCGATGAAACACTTCTGTTTGCAGCGTGAATACTGGCACAGCGACGGCTCGCTTATCACTGTCTGTGCGAATTCCTTTGAAGTACAGCCGACCACGGATTGGCAGACCGTTACCGTTGATTTTAACGATACCGTGCAGGACGATGATTTCGGTTTCTGCGGCGTGTATATCAATTGCCTTGATGTGACGGAACCGACGGTCTTCTATATCGACTGTCTGGAAATGACGCGTATTGGCGAAGAAACGCCGTTTGTTCTGCCCGATCCCGGTGAAGGGATCGTCTTTACCGACGGCAAAACACTGTATCAAGGCGGCGAAGCTGTCACGCCGTCGCAGATCGGAAGCAAACGTCTTGTGCTAAAGACCGACCCGCGTCCCGGCTATACGCCGATTACGGCCGGTAAGAACTCCATTCGTATCTCTGCTCCGGCAGGAATCCGTTTCGGCGGTTTCGTTTCGGCGGCTGCATTGTTTGATGCCGATGAAATCGGCTTTATCGTCGCACGCGGTGACTTGCTTGCCGACCGCGGCTTAACTGCGGCGGATGAAGTAAAAATAACGGACAATGTAACCGAAAAAGCTGACGGCGCTTTTACTGCAAGAACAACCGGCGGCATGACGCTTGTCGGCGCGAGAAACTACATCAAGGGAAGCATCAATAAAACCGTTGATGTCTCGGACGGCAAAACGCCGTTCGGCAATTACGGCGAACAAGGCTCGTATTTTACCGGTATTGTTATAAACCTTGATAAGAATTACACCAAAAACGGCGTCACGTATGCCAACCGCTACGACGTACCGTTTGTTGCACGTGCATATGTGAAGATCGGCTCATTGTTTTTTTACGGCAATTGTACGACCAAAAGCGTCAAAGAAGCTGCCGAAAACATAAAAGCGGCCGGTGGTGACATGTATACAGCCAACAAGGCGTATATCGACGAAATCATTGCCGGTGCGGGACAAACGGTCACGGAATAACAGAGGATAAGTCCATGAAAAAATACATTTCTCCCGATTTGGAGTTTGTTGTGCTGCTTGCCTATGAAAACATATTGACCGGCAGCGGGGAAACGCCGGAAAAATTCGACGATAGCGAGTTGGATTCCGACGAATTGTTTAACTGAGAAAAAGAAAATCGCATAGCTCTGAATACTGAAAAAGCCACCTGAAAATGGTGGCTTTTTCAGTATTCAGAGTTCTCTGCAAGGAGTATGGGCTAACACTTTTGTGTTATTTACAATTACGCACTTGAGCATAGAAGCACTTTGTGTTATACTCCATTCAGTGTTTGCAGAATTTTATTAAGCAAAATGTGAAAACAAAGCTTTGATTTGATATTTCAACAGAGGTGTAGTCTGTGGCTGTTAGTTATAAAAAACTTTGGAAACTATTGATTGACCGTGACATGAGAAAAAAAGACGTATGTGCGGCGGCGGGAATCAGTCATGCGTCCATGGCAAAACTCGGAAAGAATGAAAACGTCACCACGGATGTGTTAGTAAAGATTTGCACAGCACTGCAATGTGATATTGGCGACATTATGGAGATTACGGATAGCTCTAATAACTGAGCAAGAGAATAAAGTGTGGAGGCGAGCTGAACGGTGGATACAAAGAAGCTGGATAAGTGGGCTGATTTGCTGCTGGATACAGGAAAGCGCAATAATCTGATCAATTTTAAGGACACGCGAGCTTTAACCGCGGAGGTATTGCTGCCGTCTTCTGATGCTCTGTTCGAGAAAGTAGACGGGGCGACATCCTTCGAAGTTTTTGATCCGAAGATTGCCGAAGAAGACGATGATCCGGCAGAATCCCCTAATCCGGAACAGCTGCAAATAGAGACGCGGGAAGAAATTGACGCTACTGACGTAAAAGCTGCGTTTTTGGCTCAATATTCCGGGAAAATCAAGCGGCAGCATCAAATTCTGCTTTATAATGCCGCAACGAATCCGCTTACTGCCGTAAAAAACATTGATAAGAAGGCGCGGGAGTTCATTGAAGAAACCGGCGTCAATGTTGCGTACATGGCGTTTGGCTTTGTCCACTGGAAAGAAAGCGCCGCCTCGAACGATGTTTTTCGCGCGCCCATTTTGCTTGTGCCGATTCAGCTGGAACAAGCGTCCGCAGTAGAACCCTATTTTATCAAGTCGGCAGAAGAGGATATCATTGTTAATCCGACCTTTTCCTATAAAATGGATGCGGAGCATGGGGTAAAGCTCCCTGAATATAACGATGAGGGGCTGACGGCCTACCTTGAGAAGATAAGGCACCTTGTGGCAAAACTTCAATGGACAGTCACAGCTGAATGCAAGATCGGTATTTTTTCGTTTCTCAAAATCAATATGTACCGGGATCTGAAGGACAACGCAAAGGCAATCCTTGCAAATCAGAATGTCCGTCAGCTCTTGGGTGAGCCTGCCGTCACAGAAAAAAAGCACGGTGATGAGAAAGCTGCCGCATCGATTGCAGATCCGTTGATTGAACTGCATAGCGTGGTTGATGCAGACTCCAGCCAGATCGAAGCGATAGAAATGGCAAAGGCGGGAAAGAACTTCGTTTTGCAAGGTCCTCCCGGAACCGGCAAAAGCCAAACGATTACCAACATCATCGCAGAATGCCTCAGCGATGGCAAAAAAGTGCTGTTCGTTTCTGAAAAGCTGGCAGCCTTAAATGTGGTTTACGACAAGTTGAAGCGCGCAGGACTTGCTGAGTTTTGCTTACAGCTCCACAGTCATAAAGCAAATAAAAAGGATGTTATTGAGGATATTTGTCATACACTCCGCACGGGAAAAAGTGCTGTTTCCTCGAAAGCAGACGCCGAAATTGCCATCAAGGAAAAGGCGCAGCATCAATTGGATGCCTATGCGGTTGAACTTCATAAGCTGCGCCCGGTCATTGAAAAGAGCCTGTATCAGCTATATGAGGCTTATGCAGCATTTCGCTGCACGCCGGAGGTAGAGTATCCTATTCCGCAGCTTTCTGACAAAGGCGAAGCATACTTGACAGAAACCGCTTCTCTTTTGGAACAGTATGCAGACTATATCCCATCCATCGGATATGACTATAGAAAGAATCCGTGGTATGGCTATATCAATCAAGACACATCTTATCAGTCAAAAAATGAGGTGAAGGGTGATCTTTCTGCCGTTTCACGATTCTTGCAGGCATTGATCCCCTTACAGCAGGAAATCTCTGAGAAGTACGAAATACAGTGTGCCAGCGTAGAAGACGCACAGCTTTGGAACAGCTTCTTCGGTTTTGCAGCGGCATCCAAGCTGGTTACACCGTCACTCTTAAATCGGGAACATTTTGATGCGGTAAATTCTGCATTGCGCACCTTGCAAGGGCAGAGCGCGGATATTCTGGCTGTCCGCTCCGTGTTGAGCGCGGTGTTTGATGATGATGTTTATAAGCTTGACGGAGCAGCGTATCATAAGAAGCTGACAAAGCAGTTTAGCGGAACTTTCTCCAGGCTTTTTAATGCCGAGTACAAGCAGCTTATCACCGACCTGCGCTTGTGCAAGAAAGACGGAAAGAAGCCGTCCTATAATGAAGCTGTCGCCATGACAGAAAGACTTGCCTGTTATCAGCAAAAAACCTCGGAATTTGTTGAAACAGAAGCACCTATCAAAGCATTTCTCGGTGAAGCCTATCATGGTGTCGAAACCGAATGGGATTATGTAGCAGAACAAATGTCGGCGTTGGAGGCAATATTCTCAAACAACATTGCGTTCGGCACGTTAGGAAACTACGATGATTTCACCTCTGAACGAGGCGTGTTTGCGGATTACCGTCAAAAGCTCGATGAGGTTTTTGCACTTTGCAGCACGGATATATTCAAGCGAGCTGACGGATACTTTGACCGAGCGATTCTGAACATCTGCTCTGCACCGTGTCATCTGGTATTGGCGAGATTGGCGGACTGCCTGAATGAAACGGACAAGTTGGATAACTGGTGCCATTTCAGGAGTCTTCTTGCCAAGTTGGATGATAAGCAGGTCGTATCTTATGTAAATGCTGCCATCGGTAAGAGTATAGAACCGAAACACATTGCCGGAGCCTTCCGGAAGCAGTTTTATTATCAGTGGATCGATTCGATTTTGTCCGGGAATCCTGTTTTGTCTGCATTCAATCGAATTTCTCAGGATAAGGCGATTCGCACTTTTACCGAGAAAGATACCGAGCAGTTTGAAATCAATAAAGCAAAAATCCGTGCGGAGCTATCCTCCATACGTCCATCTCTTGATATGATTGCTTCCGGGAGCGCATTGGCAATCTTGCTTCGTGAAGGCGAGAAAAAGCGCAAGCAAAAAAGCATTCGTTCTTTGCTTGCTGAAACAGGGGAGCTTGTTCAGCGAGTCAAGCCGTGCTTTTTGATGTCTCCGCTGAGCGTCAGCACCTTCCTCGCCCCGGATTCCGTTCACTTCGATGTGGTTGTATTCGATGAGGCATCACAGATTTTCCCGCAGGATGCCATCGGCGCAATCTATCGTGCAAACCAGCTGATCGTTGTAGGCGACTCTAAGCAGATGCCGCCCAGTAATTTCTTCAATGCCACCCTTGAAGCGGAGGACAACGATGAAGAAACCGGCGATGTAACGGACTTTGAATCCATCTTGGATCTGTGTTCGACCTCCATGCAGCAGCTCCGGCTGCGCTGGCATTATCGCAGCCGTTATGAACAGCTGATTACTTTTTCCAACAAGAATTTCTATGACGGCGATCTTGTAACATTTCCATCTTCTAAGGCCGATGCTCGGGGAATCGGTGTTGACTATTATCATGTGGACGGTCTTTTCGACCGCAAAGTCCATACCAACCGGAAGGAAGCGGAGTTTATTGTTGATCTGATTTATCAGAATATCGAGAAATATCCGAACCGCAGTCTTGGCGTGGTTGCGTTCAGCGTTGCGCAACAGGACTTGATCGATAAACTGCTTTCCAAGCGGCGGCAAAGCACACCGGAAAAAGAATATTTCTTCAAGAAGGACGGAAACGAGCCGTTCTTTATCAAGAACCTCGAAACCGTGCAGGGCGATGAACGGGATACGATCATTTTCAGCATTGCCTATGGCAGTGATGCACAAGGACGTCTGCTGCACAACTTTGGACCGTTGAACCGCGTTGGCGGTGAACGGAGGCTGAATGTTGCCGTTACCCGCGCAAAATGCAATGTCCAGCTGGTTTCCTCCATGCACTATACGGATATTGATTTGAAGCATACATCCGCAGAAGGCGCAAAGCTGCTTCGTGAATATCTCGATTATGCCGAGAACGGCAGCATTGCGCTGGAACGGGCAATTTCTGTCAGTCCGTTTGAACAATTCGATTCGGATTTTGAACTTGAGGTTTGCGACTATCTGAAATCCAAAGGATTTGCGGTAGATACGCAAGTCGGTTGCTCTGGATTCCGGATTGATCTCGGCTTGAAGCTGCAGGACAGCTCTGATTATGTGCTTGCGATTGAATGTGACGGCGCAACCTATCACTCCTCAAAAAATGCGCGTGACCGTGACCGCCTGCGGCAGGAAATTTTGGAGCGCATGGGCTGGAAATTCTATCGCATCTGGTCTACGGATTGGTTCAGAAACAAATCGGTTGAACAGGATCGACTTTTGGCGGCAGCTGCGGATGCAGTCAAAAATCCGACAAAAGCAGAAGCAAAGCCGGCTGACAGCCAGCCGACAGAAACATTCGAAGAGGTTGCAGCCGAAAAGCATTTTGAATTTCCTGCGTATAAGGCGGCAGATTTTTTTGAGGTTTGCCGGCATCATCACAACAACAATTTCAAGGCAATCGTTAAGGAAATTTTGGAAGTGGAGGCGCCTCTGTCGGAAGATTTGTTTCTGAAGCGCATCGTGTGGTATTTTGACCGTGAAAAGGTCACGAGTGTTGTACAGAATGCTTTCGAGCAACAGATGTCCGGATACCGGCACTACGGCATTATCCGCAGAAACGGATTCTTGTATCTGGATAACGGAAAAGAGATCCGGTTCAGAGGTCCGGGCGATATTGAGCGTGACATCAAACAAATCGCGCCGGAGGAATTAGCCGCCGGAATGTTTGAGATTCTGAAACAAAACGTAACAGCCGATAAAAGCGGTCTGTACCGTTCTCTGGCTGCTCAATGCGGAGTGACACGTGTCGGTAAAGCCATCAATGAGGCGATGGACGATGCACTGAATGTGCTGGTGCGAGACAAATCTGTTGTGATTGACGGCGATCAGATTTCGTTAGAGTAAATGCTGTTTGGACGATGGCACTTTACTGCGTCGGTATCTTAGGGTGCTCCTAACGAGAAGCTTTTACGAGTTCGGCAGAACGGGGCAAAAAGGCGCTGCCCGTTAAGGCAGCACAGTTTCTTCCCAAGCGCAGAAAAGAGGCGCAGCCGGTATGTATTTTACATATTGGTTGTGCTTCTTGTTTGCTTAAATTTCTGTCGAAGGAAGAAATCAAAGACTTTCGTACAAAGGCTTCATTGCTTGTGGCAGCACATTTGCCAACGCAAGTGAGGATAAGTGTCTTACAAGTTTTCATGATTGGCAGATGTGCTGCACTCTTTGCAGCTTGAGAATAATATGCCAAAATGGTACGGTTATATCCCTTGCGGAAGAAGCAATCCATGATTTTTGACTTGCACTTTTTATTTCGTCGTATATTATGTATCATTAGTCGCATATCCCTTGAATAAAAATCGCTTTTACGATATAATTATAACGATTAAATATATGTTGAAACGAGGTGGTTTTATGCAAAGAAAAACGCTTGCAGAAGCTGCGGAATTATCACAAAAAATCATAGAAGAATGGTTTGCAGGTAATCCGAATTTGGTTTTGAGCTTGATAGATGACAACATTTTATGGATAGGTTCAACCGCAAAACAGTTTTATCAAGGGAAAAAAGCAGTTTTGGATGCAATGAAAAAAGCAAACGATAGTATTATTTCCTGCTCCGTAACGGAACAGGAATGGAGCATTCCGGACAAAGGAACAAATTATTGTGTATGCGTAGGCAGATATATTTGTACTCTTGACGCCCCCACAATGTTTATGCAGGAACCGCAGAGAATTACTTTTGTGTGGAAAACCGTGCAGGACAAGCTTAAAATAACACACATTCATTTATCCAATACCATGCACGCAGTAAATGACGATGAGGAGTTCCCCGTTGAGGCAAGCAAACGAAACTATGCTTATGTTCAAAAAAAGCTGTCCGGCAAAAATAATATCCTTCATCTTATGACAACGGAATATGAATACATTCTGATAAGTCTTGACCGCATCATTTATGTTGAAGCCGCAAAAGATAATATAACGCTTCATACCGATGATAAGAATTACCGCATACACGACCGTATCGGCAATTTTGTTGAAAAGAATTGTCCTGATTTTATTTTCATTCACAGGAGCTATGCGGTAAATCCGGATTGGATAAAGAGTGTTGCACCAAGTGAGGTTGTTTTGGTAAACGGTGAAAAGCTTGTGATTCCAAGACAGCGGTATAAAGAAATCTGCGAAAAGCTGAAAAAATATTTTTATTAGAAGGAGAAAGGTATCATGAAAAGCACATTTAAAGCAAAACGAGCGATTGCGGCATTACTTGCTGCGGCAATTTGTTTGTCGTGTCTGCCAATATCCGCTTTTGCGGCAGAACCGGATTTATCGCCGGAAGCGCTTAGAGTTTCCGATGAATTTGCCGCAAAATATCCGAACGGATTGTTGGATATTGTAAATCAAAACACCATAACCAATGAGGATTCGGGCGAAATAAAGCTTTATATCGCCCGCCGAGGCGGAACCGAGGGCGAGGTTGACGTCAGCGTCAAAGCAATTGAAATGACGGCAAAGTATGGCGAAGACTTTGTTTTTGTCGAGGAGGGTCTGTTTTCCTCCCGTGAAGTGGAAAAGAAGCTTGACACGCCGACATTGCTTGAAAGCAGCATTGCCGATTTCGGTGATGAGCCGGTAACTGTCCAAGGCGCGCAGGCAGACGCAGCAGGCGAAAATGCGGCAGATGTCATTGAAGAAAATGCCCCGAAAACAGAGGAGAACACGGCTGAGGCTGCCAGCGATGCTGCAAATTTTCTGGAAATCGTTGAAACAGCCGACGAAACCGTAACGGTAAGCAATGATGCCGAAGCTGAAATACCGGTAGTCCTTGGCGAAAAAGCTGCTGAAGAAACCGCAAATGAGGAAACGCAGCCGGCAGACTTTGACGGAAACAGAAAATATTCGTCATCACTTCATAAAATGCGTGATGAACTTCTCGGAAAGAGCACCAAAGCGGAGGCAACAGCCGATACAGACCTTACAAGGCTTTTTACGGTTGAAAACAAAGACGAAGTCATGCGTGATGAAGCTATGAGTGCCGTTATGCCGGGCGCATTTATCAATCTGCATTTTAACGATGGCGAGAATTATAAAATCGTTACCGTGAAAATCATAGATGATGACATCGTTGAAGATGACGAAGCGTTTATGATTGGTCTTTTTGACTGCAAGGGCGCGGAGCTTGGCAATAATATCACATCCAATGTATGTATTAAGGACAACGATAAAAGAACGGAAGACACCGAGTTGTATTTTGAAGAGACCGATGTGTCAGCCTATAATCAAAATTCAACGGTACGCTTAAAGCTTATGCGTTCCAACAATCTTGAAACCTATCAGCTCTTAAATGTGCAGACTATGGCGCTCACCGCCAAAGCCGATACAAACTATTCCTCTCTTGTCACCGAGACAGTGTTGCTTGCCGGACAGGAATATAAATACATCGATATTCCGATTAAGAGAGCCGATATTTCAGAGCCTGTTGATTTTGAAGTGCGTGTCAGCGGCGGAAAATGCAGCGATGCATCGGCGACCGTAACGATATATCCTGCGGATTCGGGCAATGATGTTTCGCTTATGAGTGATGATGTTTCACTTTTTGCGGCAAACGATCAGCCAAAAGCGGTAATCGAAGGTAAAAGCTACAATAACTCGTCTTATGCCGATTCGGGTCGGTTGATCACATACCAAAACTCTGCCGGATATACCGAAGGCGGCGTTGAGTTGAATGCAGACCGGCATCGCTGGGGATATTTATACTACAATTTAGACCTCAGAGGCATTGAAAAAATAAAGGTTAAAGCTGAAGGTACTTGGGCAGATACGAAATATCCGAGCCGTGTTCAGCACGAAATTTATATTGAAGGCGGCGGAAAGACCGTTTCCAAGCAAAAGAATTGGGGACCGGAGGAATTTACCTTCAATTCAAATGAGTTTGCGCACAAACAGACGCGCCTTGCGGCTCATGCGGATTCCAAGTATCATAATGACACAAGACTGTGGATACATAAGATCGAGCTTTATAAGCAGCAGATCGTTTTGTCGTTTGAGCAACCGGACACCTTCAAAATTCCGATTTATTCGGATATGAAAAAGGTAATTGGCAATTATAATGAGAACGGCAGCGAAAAGGTCGTTGCGCCGCAGGCATCCATCAGTGCATTAAACAAGAACAGCAGCAGACCGTCCAAATACTACCGTGACGATACGCTGACGCTTACCTCCACGCCATCATCGGACGGCAAAAAGTACGGCGCATACCTCAAGGGCTATGAGCTGTACAATCCCGCAACGCAGAAATATACATATTTTAGCGGAACGGAGCTTAAACTCACTCCCGATGTCATCGGAACATATGTATACGGTGATAATAAAAATTATGCGTCTACGCTTAAAATAAAGCCGGTATACGAAAGAAAATCGGTTGAACCCAAGCTGAACTTCGGAAATTTTGCCGAACACAAAGGCAGTCTTTCCTTCGGCGGTGAAACAATGAAGCCGAACACGCAAAAAGAATACCGAAGATTGTCGGGATATACAAATGTTGAGGAAATTGAGCTGGAAACATGGAGAACCGTATTTACATATCCTTGGATATCGGTAGAAGAATATGAAGAATTTGATAAAAAGTATGGCGAAGATGCTTTTTTATGGCCGCACGGTGAAAAAACATACGAAACCGCACAGTGGAAGGTCGGCGATTATATTGCGGTAACATTAAAGCCTGCCGACGGATACACGGCGAGCGCCATCCATGATGCAAACGGAAACAAAATATCCGAGGGCACATCGAATACGATGTATGTGCAGCTTAAAGAAAGCGGAAACTGTATTGTGCCGGTATTTAACCGAAACGACTGCGGCGTAACCTTCTTCTTTGAGGGCAATACGGACGGGTTATATGTGTTCCACGATAAGAAAACAAATGCGGATAAAGACTTTTTGAATCTGCTTTATAGAGGAACAAGCGGACTTGCAAACTGGACAAAGGATGCAACACCCGTATTTACGGGGCTTCTTAACAACAAAATCAGAAGCAATTACGATATTTTACGTAAAGAACAAAAGTTAGACGGTCAAAAGCTTTCCAATCTCGCAATCGGCGATGTTGTAACAGTTTATGCCGAGGCACCCGACGGATATATTCCGTATTGGTATATTGATGACGGTCAAAAGACGATAACTACCGAAAATGATAAAATATACGCAAGACATTACGGCAACAGTTTTTCGTTTGAGATGTCGTCGAATGATGTAACGCTTAAATGCGGAATGGAAAAGAAAACCGCTGAGAATTACGTAATGACCGGAAAGCTCGTCAAACCAAGTCAGACGTTAAAGGGCAAGGGGTATTCGCAGGTAAATCCCAAGATTGCGGATTCCTATATGGCAATTCCGGGGTCGGCACTTTCGGTTTTGAATTTTGACGAAAGAAAAGACAGTGCGGTTATCGACGGTGTAAAATATTATACCTCGGTTACGACAGATAAAGACGGCAATTTCAAAATGTACATTCCGAATGTGTCGGAGAGAGAATATTTCAGCGTAAAATATAACAACGGCGTACAGACAAAGGCAACAACGCTTCTTGCGGCAAACGGAAAGACATATTATATTGTCGTTCCGGCAAACGATGTGAATTATACCGTAAAAAGCATAGACTGCCGCACAATGCTCGGCGATTTGGCAGAAACGAACGGTCTTATTAAAATTCCGTATTCTTCAACGGGCGCGAACCGCAGCTTTATGGTAAACACCGTCAGCGCAAATGAGAATTATGTGATAGGAGCCGCAAAGCTGAATTCCTACCGCAGCGACGGTTCAAGGGTTACAAGTGTTAATATGAACGAAAGCTCAACGGTCGGTCTTGAGAAAAACTGGAGAGCTGATGTTAATATTGCGGAAATCCTTACGGACGGCGGAAGAATAACGGTTGAACTGTTTGATAAAAACGGTGTGAGCCGCGGCGAGGTGGAAACGGGATATACGCTTGAAAAAGAGCTTCAGCCCGCAGCAATCAGTGTTTCGGGTATGCCGGATGAGTTTTCAAATAAGGGACTTTCAAATGTTCCGGTTGTCGGAAGCAATGTTCCTACTGTTCCCGGTTCAAAATTTGTCGCTCAGCCGGACGATAAGACAATGGAAATTGCCGTCGGACAGGGCGAAACACTGAAAAATGCGATATACTCACAGCTTGAAGAATTTGATAATTCCGATAACTGGTCAAAGCTGATGTATCTGACAAATTACATTACAGATACATACAGCACCAATGTTTCAAACGACAAAACCGAAAACAAGAAAGATGACGGTTCCGGAGATAATTCAAAGTTCCCTATTTCGTTTGATTTCGGAATGTATATGAAGCTCGATAAAAACGAAGATAAGACGCTTTCGCTTAACTATTTGTTTATTACCGTCGGAGTGAATGCAACATACACTTCTGAATGGCAGTGGATATTGTGCGGAATCCCGGTTTATGTAACTCTTTCCGCCGGAGGAACGGTCAGAGGTCTTATCGGACTTCACGGAACAACGGATTATTTTTCAGATAAAAATGTTAATAATGAGGAATTTTATGCACTTCTCGGAAAATACGGACAGGATAAAATCGCAAACAAAAACTATTCGTCCGATGATGAAACAACTCAAAAACTGTTTGCCGCCCTGTATAACCAGTCTGATCTTACAAAAGATAAATCGCAGGCGGCAGACGCATTGGTTGCGGATTTTGATTCCGATAAAGAAAGTAAAACTGCGTCGGCAATCGATACATTGCTTGACAGATATGATTTCTATTATCTGAATGAAGAAATATTTGAGGCAAAGGCAAGTGATTTTTCCGGCGATTTGCAAAACCGAATTGCTATGTATAAACAGCTTGTCGAAGTAACGCAGCGAATTGAAGAAACCGGAACGGACGATGCGAAAAAGACAGATGACAAAGACCGAAAATTTGAGTCCAATGTTATTATAAACTATGATAAAAGCGAAGTGAAACAAGCGTGGATACACAGACTGAATTTGCTTCTCTTGCTTGAAAGTCTGCCCGAATACCTTGATGAAGGCAAGTCGAGCTATGACATATCGAAAGAAAATTATTTCGGGCTCGGAAACGACAGTGAGCGCGGTGCTCTTGCCGTAACCGGTATCGTATCTCTCCGTCCGTCATTCAGCATCGGCGCGGGCGTCGGTCAGCGCGGAGCGTTTTCCATCGGTGTATCGGGGCATCTTGACTTTATAATAAACTGGCAGCCGTGGTCGGAGGCAAAAGGCACAGTTACCTTCGCACTTAATGCAGATATTGATATACTGATTATACCTCTTTCGGTAAGGCTTGTCGGATATACCGTAAAAATGTTTGAAACATCGGGATATTTGCCTAACGGTTTTGATAAAGAAGCCGAGGGCGGTTCGGGTGTGCTTATGTCACTGATGAGCCTGTCCGATACCGAAACCTATTCGTCTGTCAACACGGCGCCCAAACGCCGCACGGGAGATAACACTTTGAAGCCGAAAGATGATATTTCTCTGTTTGCGTCTTATGATGACGGACTTAAATATGTTGATATAACGCAGGATTATCAGACCGAAACGACCAAGCATCCGCTGCCGAATATGTTCCTCCTGCCAAACGGAAACAAGCTGATTGTCTATATGAATGATAACCTCGACAGAGGACTGTACGACAGAAACAGCGTGTATTATTCCGTTTTTGACAAAACCACAGAGGAATGGTCTGAGGCTGCCGAGCTTGAAGAAGACGGAACGCTTGACGGCGATATTGAAACAATGCAGCTTTCGGACGGCAGAGTAATTGTTGTATGGACAAACGGCGACAGAACCTTCGGTAATGATTTACCCGATATGGCAGATTTGGTAACTTCGCAGAATATCAGCCTTTGTGTGTTTGACGCAGAAGGAAAACCGGGCGAGATTTGCGATATAACAAATCTTAAAGACTACGGATATTCCGAGCCTGCTTTGTCTTACAGCAACGATATTCTGACAATTGCATATAAGATTACAGACTATCATACAGAAGGTGTTGAGTTTGATTACGACGATATAGAAAAAACATATCAGTCATTCGTGACAAATTCATACGAATCGCTTGCGATAACCGAATTTGATCTTGCAAACAGTCGGATTATCAATGACAATAATCCGGATTATACGCTGTTTGAGCAGACAAACGATGTTGATTTAAACGGTATGCGTTTTGTAAATACGGATATGGGCGGACTGGAAAATCCAAAGCTTTATGATATTAAGGCGGCGGCATTTAACGGAAAAACATATTTCGTATATTCGGTGGATACCGACAATAATGCCTCTACCAAGAACGACCGTGATCTGTTCTGCATCATAAGAGAAAACGGCACGAATTCAAAGCCGATAAGACTGACGGATAATAATGTCAATGACGCAAACACAAACATTGTCGTAAATGATAGGATGAACAAAATCTATTTCGGAAGCGGAAGCAAAATCAGTACAATCGACCTTGAAGCCATAACGGAAAGCAATTGGGAAGATAAGGGCAGCTACTGTGTTATGAAAAACGCACAGGATCAAACGGATTCGGTACTGGAGTATGCAAGCGAAGAAGCCGCTGACGGATTCAAGATTTTCACCGGCGGAAACGGCGTTTTGTATATGCTGTGGACAGAGTTTCGCACATGGGATGAGGCAGTGCCCGTTCAAGAAGGCTCACAGGATCAGAAAAAGGTAACTCATAAGACCCGTGCCTTGTATATGAAAACTTATGACCCGAAGTTTATTAAGTCCGAATACGAGGATGAAGAAAGCGGAGTACAAACAATTTATACGGGTGCATGGGGACTTACAAACGAAATCCTTTCGGAAACCGACAAATATATCAATGAACCGTATTTGGCGGTAAATGCCAACAACGAATATACTGTGGCATACAGACTGTTTGAGATGGAAAGCAAAACAGATAACAATGTCGCATATGAAAAAGAAGCTGACACCTCAACTCTGTGCGTTTCAGACTTTGAGCTGGTTTCTTCCGTTTCGGCTGCCAAGACAAATCAATATCCGTTATATCCGAGAGAGGGTGAAACCGTAACGCTTGATTTCAAGTGCGAAAACTATGGCGCTATACCGTCGGATAAACTTCAATTTAACTATTATATTGAAACCGATGCGGATATTGAAGGACAGGATGAACTGAATGATTGCTGGTGGTCAAAGGGTGACGGAGTAAACAGCGCTGCCGGAAAATCTTTTGCAGTTATCAAAGACGGCGTCGGAATAGAAAAACATATCATATCCGGTGCGAATTTAAGCGATACGGTACAGTTTGTTATGCCGAAGTACAATAAGGAAGTAAGTATATGGGTGCTTGCGTGGGAGGACGACATTACGGAAATGTCAAAATCCAAAATCCCCGTAACGATTACACCGGAGCTTGAAGCGTCCGAATTGCAGACAACGCTCAGTGACGATGAACGGGAACTGACAATACAGGGAAGCATAAGGAATGTCGGCAACTATCCGGCTGAAAATATTGTCCTTTCCCTGTATGCAGACGGCACCTATGATGCGGCAAATATTCTTTTTGATAATGAAAAAGCAACATTTGACAAGGAGGCTGTAAATCAGGTCGTAGGTAAAATTGAAATTCCTTCTCTTGCTCCCGATGAGGTTTATAGCTTAAACTACTCTATCGTAAGCGAGAATAATGATGATGCCGATAATCCGCAATTACAGGCTGCGGTAGTTAAAAAATCAAAGTTGCCCGGAAAATATTTTACCAATGACGGCAAAGCGACATTTACCGTTTCGGCAGAATATGATGGTTTTGCTTCGGAAGGCAATGATGCAACACTGTTTGCGACCATCCGAAAGAAATCGAAAAAACTCGGCAGCACAAGCGTTAAAAAGAACAAGGATACAATTCCTTCGCTTGAAAATATCAATATCGATATTCCGTCGGAAGGTGATGAAGCTTCGCTGTTCGCAAACGATCCCGTGTTAAAAGTGACTGTCGGCGAGCAAAAAGAACTGAATATTGCCCTTGAGCCTTACGGCAGTGCAAAGGGTTACAGTTTGGTTTATGAAAGCGCCGATAATTCCGTTGCAGAAATCAATTCGTCAAACGGTAAGATTACCGGCATCGGTGAAGGCAAAACAACAGTTACCGTTAAAGCGGTCAAAAATGATTCCGATAACATTGTTCTTGTAGACAGTGCGGGGGATTTTTGGCTGAAGGACGGAAATCCGTGGAATTTCGCAAATGATACCGAAACAAGCGGCGGCGAGGCTGTAATGACAAAAGAAATCAGCGTGGAGGTAACTCCCGCGGAGGCTAAGCCGTCCCCGAAGCCGAGCCACAGCGGCGGCAAAGGACATTCTTCTGTTAAACCGCCCATAACGACTGACCCTGTAAAACCGGAAAATCCGGAAAATCCGGTCAAGGAGAAACAGTTTACCGACGTTTCGAAAAATGCGTGGTATTATGATGCGGTAAAATACGCATTTGAAAAAGGCTTGATGCTTGGTATCAGCGATAATGAATTTGCACCGGAGTCACAGCTTACAAGAGCAATGTTTGTAACTGTTCTTTACAGAATGGAAAATGAGCCGGATATGTCAAGCGAGATATTGGATTATCCGTTTGAAGATGTGGATTCGGAAAGCTGGTATACAGATGCGGTATATTGGGCACGCAAAAACGGAATTGTCAACGGTGTCACCGACAACGAGTTTGCGCCCAATGACAATATTACCCGTGAGCAGATGGCGGCAATGATGTTCAGATATGCCAAGTATAAAAATATTGCACCGACGGATAATTGGGCAATTAAACTTGACTATGCCGACCTTGAGGAAATTTCCGATTGGGCAGCAGAAGCTGTTATGTATTGCAAACTTAAAGGTCTTATGCAGGGCAAGGATAACAATATGTTTGATCCCAAGAACAGTGCAACGAGAGCCGAAACCGCCGCAATATTGCAAAGACTCACGGAAAACAAGTACACAAGCCGCCTCGGCTATTCCATGACCTACAATCCAACGGCATTTGCGCTTGATGACAGCGGCGACCGCGACACATTTGTTTATAACTCAAATGAAAAGGCAGATGCTCCGATTTACATTACGGTTCAGCTCTATACGGACTTTGATGTAAAAGCAGCCGTTGACGGCCTGATTTTGCAAAGCGGACGTGATGATGTCAAAGCAACAGAGGCATATTTCGGCGCTGACAGCATTAAAACGCAGAGCGTTTATGTTGAGAAAGATGTAAACGGCATAAAGCAAATTCAAGCGTTTTATGTAATACCTGTAGGCAGCGGTTCGATGATTGTCGAAATCGGAAGCTTTGTCGGAACCGCGGCAAAGACAGACGCTGAAATCGAGGAAATGTTAGGAACGTTTACCTTGAAAGAAACCAAATAAAAAGATTAAAGCAGCCAAGCGGGAACGCTTGACAACCCAGCCCGTTTGAAATTTCAAACGGGCTGGACGGATTACAGACAAACCCACCTGAAAAAGGTGGGTTTGTCTGTAATCCGAAACACACAATCGTATATTCTTTTATGTCTTGACATATTCGTTCAAATCCGTTATAATTAAAATATATTTTATCATTGGAGGTGCTTTTCTTATGAACAAATTGTTCCGTGCGTATCTGTTTACGGTGTTCTTCGTTTTGACATTCGCGTTTCCTGTGCTTTCCGCACAAATTGTCGATACCGGCACTTGCGGCGGCGGAGGACATGGGGAAAATGTTGTATGGACACTTGACAGCGACGGAAAGCTCGAGTTTTCCGGTCAAGGCGATATCGTGGTAATCAAAACTGCCAGTCGTCCATGGTATGCCTATCTTTCTGAAATTCAAACAGTCGTTATCGGCGAAGGTGTGACAAGCACCGGTAAATTTGCGTTTGAATCTTGTGAAAATCTAACGTCCGTGACTTTGCCGAGCACCTTAAAAACCATTGCTGCTTCTGCTTTTGGTGCTTGCAGGAGCTTGTCGTCCATCACCATTCCGGAAAGTGTGCAGATTATCGATCAATATGCCTTTTGCGAATGTGACAGTCTGCTGTCCGTGACGATTCCCGCAGCTGTTAAAAAAATCGGCAGCTCGGCATTTTCCGGTTGTGACAGTTTGTCGGCTGCCACGCTCTTATACGGCGTGGAAACGATCGACGTTTTTGCCTTTTATAATTGTCCAAAGCTCGAAAAAATCAACATTCCGGTCAGTGTGACAAGCATCGGCGGATCGGCGTTTGCCGAATGCCACAGCCTGACCTCGGTCATTCTTCCGCCGCAGATTACGGTGATCGATGAAGGTACTTTTGCGCGTTGTGCTGCGCTTGAAACGGTTGTGATTCCATCCGGTGTGACAAATATCGGCAAATTTGCCTTTGATAAATGCAAAAATGTAAGAAATGTATATTATACCGGCACAAAAGCGGAATGGGAAAGCATTCGTGTCGGCGGTGGCAACGAGTATTTGCTGAAAGCGACACTTCACGATTCTTCTGCGGTTCTTTTCCCGTCAATTGTAAAAACAGGCGATGAAGCTGTGTATACCGTGACTGCCGCCAACCTGCCGCAGTCTTCGATGGTGGTTGTTGCGCTGTACAAGGATGGCCGCTTTGTCGGCTGCGAAACTGCGGCCTATGATGGCGAAACGCTCAAAATTGTCACACAAACGCCGCATGATTCAATCGCGGTCATGGCTTTGGGGCATCCGGAGACATTGAAGCCGCTGACACCGGTCGCAAAAGCTTAAGGTCGGCAAAAAGTCTCTTCACGCTGCTCCGCATTTTGCAAAACAGATATGCGTTTTTCGTGTGGCACCCATTTCACGTTGAAAAAACGCACATTTGTTGATGTTTCCTCTGCTTGGATAAGTTTCTCTCCCGATAATTGCTTGATTTTCTGCAAAAATTTCTTTATAATGGGATTGTAATCAGTGACTGTGAGCAAAATTTTGATAACAGAAAGGAAAACGTGTATGAAGTCTGTCGGAGAAAGAATCGCAGAATTGCGGAAAGAAAAAAACATGACCCAAGAGACGCTTGCTGCCGCGCTGAATGTGTCTTCACAAGCAATATCCAAATGGGAAAACAATGCTTCCATGCCGGATATCACGCTGCTGCCGTGCATTGCGGACGCTTTTGATGTGACGGTTGACGATTTATTCGGCCGCCGCACAAAGCCGCCGAAATACATCCGCTCGGCGGAGGATCTGCCGGTTTGGATTTATGACCTCATTCTCAACAATATGTGGGACGACGACATGCCGCCGCGAAAGGAGACTTTTGCGGAGTGTGTAAAAAAACATTGGCAGACGCACCCGAACAGTCATTCCGGCTTTGTGTCGCATAATGCGGGTGCGGTCTATGCCTGCAAGGATTTAGCCCTTTCCTATTTGCCGCGCACGGAGGATTCCATGCGGTTGTTCGAAAGCGAGAACGCTGGCGAATTTTTGCAATTTTTGGCTGACAAGGCGGTACGTGCCGTGTTAAAATATCAATACGAGAACCGAACCCGAAGTTTTACGGCGGCGTTGGTCGCTTCAAAAATAGGACTGCCGGAGGAAGACGTCCGTGCCGCCTTTGAAAAAATGGTGGAATATAAGCTTGCCGATGCTTTGGATGCGGATATCGCTTCCGACAAAACCATTCGCATTTACCGCACGCGCGCGGAGTACAAATATCCGATGCTCATTTGCCCTCTCTTGACGCTTGCGGAGCGGTTGGCGGATTTCAACGAAAGCTGGAACGGATTTCGGTCATAGATTCAAATTTCCTGTCAGATGGCAGGGAATTTTTTATCTTGGGATTCATTGAATCGCAAAATTCGAAAGTTTTA
Organism: uncultured Eubacteriales bacterium; assembly: GCA_934444645.1. Taxonomy (GTDB): domain Bacteria; phylum Bacillota; class Clostridia; order Oscillospirales; family CAG-382; genus UMGS882. Next base: position 22,427 of record CAKSCV010000005.1, read on the forward strand.
TCATCAAAACGGTAATTCTTGCTGTTCCTGTCCCAAAATCGCACAAAACACTTGACAAACGCTTCGTGAAAGCGTATGATATAGAAGTAATATTATGTAAAAGAGGATTCTCACCATGAAATGGACAGGATTAAACGATTTACGGGAAAAATATCTTTCCTTTTTTGAAAGCAAGGGACATTTGCGTCTTCCCAGCTTTTCGCTCGTTCCCAACAACGACAAAAGTCTTCTTCTCATCAATTCCGGCATGGCGCCCATGAAAAAATACTTCACCGGCGAGGTCAAGCCGCCGCGCAACCGCGTCACGACCTGTCAGAAGTGTATCCGCACGCCCGACCTTGAACGCGTCGGCATCACGGCGCGTCACGGCACGTATTTCGAAATGCTCGGCAACTTCTCCTTCGGCGATTATTTCAAGGAACAGGCCATCACCTGGGCATGGGAATTTTTGACCGAAACGCTTGAAATGCCGAAGGATCTGCTTTGGCCGTCGGTCTATGAAAAGGACGACGAAGCCTACGATATTTGGAAAAACAAAATCGGTATTCCCGAAGCGCATATCGTCCGTCTCGGCAAAGAGGACAACTTCTGGGAGCACGGTTCGGGTCCCTGCGGTCCCTGCTCGGAAATCTATTTCGACCGCGGTGAAAAATACGGCTGCGGCAAACCGGACTGCAAGCCCGGCTGCGACTGCGACCGCTACATGGAGATCTGGAACAACGTCTTCTCGCAGTTCAACAACGACGGCAAGGGCAATTATACCGAGCTTGCCCAAAAGAACATCGATACCGGCATGGGTCTTGAGCGTCTTGCATGCGTCATGCAGGGCGTGGACAACATGTTTGAGGTCGATACCATTCGCCGCATTCTCGACACGGTCTGCAAGGTTGCGGACAAAAAATACGGCGAAAACGCCAAGGACGATATTTCCATCCGCGTTATCACCGACCATATCCGCAGCTCCACGTTTATGATCTGCGACGGCATTATTCCGTCCAATGAAGGCCGCGGCTATGTGCTTCGCCGCATTATCCGCCGTGCTGCACGTCACAGCAAGCTTCTCGGCATTAACCATGCCTTCCTTTCGGAGCTTTGCGATGTGGTGATTGAGGACAACTGCGGCGCTTATCCGGAGCTTTCCGAGAAAAAGGACTACATCAAAAAAGTCATCGGCATGGAGGAAGAGCGTTTTGACGCGACGATCGATGCCGGTCTTTCGATTCTTTCGAATTTGGTGCGCGACGCGGTCAAGGACGGCTCGCATAAAATTTCCGGTGAAGAGGTCTTTAAGCTGTACGATACGTTCGGCTTCCCGATCGATTTGACGCGTGAGATTGCCCTGGAAAATCACATTGATATTGATGAAGAAACCTTTGAAAAGCTTATGAAGCTGCAAAAGGAACGCGCCAGAAATGCCCGCGCCAACCTTTCCGGCTGGAGCAATGCCTCCAAAACGCTGTTAAGCGCGCTTCCGAAAACCGAATTCACCGGGTATGACGCATTTGAGACAGACGGCGCGAAGGTGCTTGCCATCATTGACGGCGACGACAGTCTTGACAGCATAAGCGAAGGCGAATTTTCACTTGTACTCGATAAAACACCGTTCTACGCCGAAAGCGGCGGACAGGTGGGTGATGTCGGTATCATTACCGGCGACGACGCGGCTGTCACGGTTTTGGACACCAAAAAGACCGACGGCGTAACCATCCATTTCTGCCGCATGGTCAACGGAACGTTAAAGAAGGGCGACACCGTCCGTGCCGAGATCAACGAAGCCAAGCGCGTTGCCACCATGCGCAACCACTCGGCGGCGCACCTCTTGCAGGCGGCACTTCGTACCGTTCTCGGCAAGCACGTCGAGCAAGCCGGCTCGTATGTGGACGAACACCATGTCCGCTTCGATTTTACGCATTTTGCAGCCGTTACGCCCGAAGAGCTGCGTGCGGTGGAGTCGCTTGTCAACTCGTACATTCTGCTCGGCGAACCGGTAACCACCACGCTTTCGGACATCGAATCCGCTAAGAAAATGGGCGCGATGGCACTGTTCGGCGAAAAGTACGGCGATGTGGTTCGTGTGGTCAAAATGGGTGAGTTCTCGACCGAACTCTGCGGCGGTACGCACGTTGATAATACCGCAAAGCTCGGCTTATTCAAGATTACATCGGAATCCTCGGTGGCTGCCGGTGTCAGACGTATCGAGGGCGTGACCGGTATCGGTGTGTTGGCACTGCTCGGCGAAAAGGACAAGCTCATCAAGGATACGGCAGAGGTACTCAAAGCGCCCAACGCGGAAGACCTTGTGCAGCGCGCTAAGCAGCTGACCGAAGATTTGAGAAGTGTTCGCCGTGAGCTTGACGTAGCGGCCGAAAAGCTTGCCGCTTCCAAGGCAACTTCGCTGGTCGAAAGTGCCGAAAAGGTCGGAAATATCCGCCTGATCTGCGCGAAGGTCGAGATGAAGCCGGACGCTATGCGTGCGCTCACCGATAAATTTAAGGCGGAATATGCGGATGTTGTCTGCGTTCTCGCATCGGTCAACGACGGGAAAGTGAACTTTGCCGTTTCCTGCGGCAAGGACGCGGTTGCAGGCGGTGCGAATGCCGGTAAGATCGTCAAGCAGATCAGCACGCTTTGCGGCGGCGGCGGCGGCGGCCGTCCCGACAGTGCCAGTGCCGGCGGCAAGGATGCGTCCAAGCTCGACGAAGCTTTGGCACAGGTAAAGACGCTTTTGGCATAATGGTGGGTAGTCATAAAACAGTTAACTGCGGTACTCGAATGAATGTCGAGTACCGCTTTTTTTTGAATGCAAAATGAACCTTTCGATACTTGAACCCGTCTATATAAGTGAAACCGGTTTTAATCGCTCATAGACCAAAGGAGGTGAGGGTATGGATGAATTTGAAAAGTTGTTGGAAGCAGAGCGCGTGTCTGTGGAACGTTTTGTGCGATTTCGTTTGAACGCAAAAGCGGATGCAGACGATGTTTTGCAAGAGGTTTTCCTTGCTGCTTGTCAAAAGTTCCCTCAATTAAAAAACAAAGACTCTTTCAAGGCATGGATTATCAGCATTGCAAGAAATAAATGCAATGACTACTTCCGTAAGAAAGCAACGCAGTATGAAATCCCGATTGATGAAATAACAGAAAGCGAATTGTCAGACGGCAGACACGGCGTTTCCATTGTTTCCACAGTAAGAGAAACGTTGAATCTGCTTGGTGATAAAGACAAGCAAATCCTGTATCTTTATTTTTGGGAAGAGCTTCCGCAAGCCGAAATTGCCAAACGACTGAACATTCCTGTTGGAACCGTAAAAAGCAGACTTCACACGGCAAAACAAAATTTCAAAACCAAATATCCATATAACACCGAAGTATCGAAAGGAGAAAGCACTATGAAAAAGTTGCCCGAATTTATTCCGGAATACAAAATTGAAGCAAATGCCCAAGTCCCCTTTTCTGTAAAGTGGGAAGAACTTATGGGATGGTTTTTGGTTCCCAAGCTGGGCGAGAAACTGTCTTGGGGGATGTACGATATTCCTTCCCGCAAATGCAGCCATGTTTTTGATATGCAAGTTACAGGCAAAGCCAAGGTACACGGTATTGAGGGAGTGGAGCTTACCGCAAGAGAAGCATCATACTCAGATAAGAACGACGTAATCCATCGTACTTTTGTAGCACAGCTTACAGATACACATTGTCGTTACCTTGCAACACTTCGAAATGACGGAGACATCCGCAATTACATCACTTTCCTTGACGGCGATGAATTTATGCCAAACTGGGGATTTGGAGAAGACAATTGCGGAAACGAAACGAACCTTTCCGTTAAAGGTGATATTCAAAGAGTTGGAAACTCTGTTACGAGCGCAAATAAAGATTTTCTCCTTGATATTGTTGGCAGATATACCGTTACCATTGGAGGCAAAAGGTATGACACCGTGTGCGTAATGGATATTGAAACCTATATCGGCGGTGTTGTTTCTGAGCAGTTCTTGGACAAAGACGGAAAGACGATTCTGTGGCGCAGATACAATCGTGATGATTGGGCTGTCAACCGATACAAGAAGCTTTGGAGCGAACAGTTACCCGAAAATGACAGACTTATCGTAAATGGCACAACCTACGTTCATTGGTACGATTGCATTACAGATCATATTCTCTAAAACACAAGATTTTCAGATTGCGAATGGCGCACTTCCATACAGGATCCATTCCTGGGTAAGCTCTGTGAGACAGACAGCCCGACACTTGAAAGACCGTGCTGTTTTTACGTCACTTCGTTCTGAACAAGGGGCTGTACCTCTTGCGCCGCTTCCGGCTATCCGAAGCAGAATATCTTCGCATGGTTGCTTATGCGGAAGTTTTAACTGCTTATCGAGCACCTGCCAAAAAGGCGCGGCTTTATAACGTATAGCAGGACTGCTACCTTCGGGCGGCAGTCCTTTTTTGTTGCATATGGCCAAAAACAACACGTTCGTTTTGTTAAACTTGACAGAATGGTCAAAAAATGTCTTTTGTAAAAAGAGTTTTGTCTATTTACCTTTTTTTTGGTATGTGTTATAATGCTCATGTAAAGAGGCGTACTATCGCCTTGCAACAGAAATTCTTATAAAAAGGAGAAGAAACATGAAAAAAAAGAAGCTTTTGCTGTGTGCGGTCGTTTTGCTGTGCGCTGTGCTTTTCGGCATGACGGCGTTTGCGGCAGATGACCTTGTTTTCACGTTTGAAAACGAAAGCTCGCTTGCAGGCTGGTCTACCTCCTTCCTGCGCTACAACTTTGAACCGGGCTATTTCAACGGCTATGCCTTTGAAAAGTCGGCCAACCTTTCCGACCCGATGTTTATCAGCCCCACGCTTGACATCAACGCCGAGGACTATCGGTATGTTGTCGTCAATATGCGGTTTTCGTTAGACGCTTCGTGGAGCCGCAGCGGCACGGTCTTTTTCCTTGTTCCGGACGGAAAATGGGAACAGGCGCACTCGGTCACCAGCGACCGGTACGAAAGTCTGACCTTGTATCAGTTTGTCAACGTTGTGTTCGATATGAGCAAGAACGACGCTTGGACCGGTCTTATCAAGCAGATCCGTCTTGATCCGTTCGAAGCGCCCGGTACGATCGCGATCCGTTCGATCACGTTTACCAACACGCTTCCGTCCGAGGAGACCGATGAGGGCAAAACCGATAAGCCGGAGGACAGCAAGCCTGATCAGCCGAAAAAGGAAACCGGCGTTTTCTTAAAGCCGAACACCTATAACGGCAACTTTACCGATGTCCCGGAAACCGAATGGTATGCCAAGGAAATTGCAAACGCATACGAGCTTGGCTTTGTCAACGGCAAGAGCGATACGCTCTTCGATCCGGACGGCGGCATGACGATTGCCGAAGCCATCACGCTTGCGGCCCGCACCAACAACGCCTACGGCAGTGCCGATTACGATTTCACCGTAGCGGACGGTGCCGCATGGTACACGCCGTATGTGGACTATGCCGTGAAAAACGGCATTATCAAGGAAAATGCCTACACCGATTATGACGCGCCCGCAACACGCGCACAAATGGCTGTGATTTTTGCGGCGGCTCTTCCGTCGTCGGAATATGCTGTGATCAACGGCGTTGCCAAAATCCCGGATGTTCCGCAAAATGCATCGTATTATTCTGCTGTATCCAAGCTGTATAACGCCGGCATTGTCATGGGTAATGACGGCTACGGCACCTTTGCGCCGGATGACGGCATTAAGAGATGTGAAGCGGCAGCCATCATCAACCGCGTCGCCAACAAGGACAGCCGCCTCCAAAAGAACCTTTTGACGGAGGTTCCGGCACTCGACAACGACGCGTTCACCATGTCCAGCGAAGCGAAGTTCTTGATGGACGATGAAAAGTTCCGTCACACGCATTTGGGCGGCGTTCCGGGCGATTGGGATTTGATCCGCATTTTGGATACGCCCGAAAAGAACGGAAGAGCGCCGTATACCTTGACGGACAATTCCGATAAAAACGAAGCCTATTTTGTCCGCAAGTTTATGCCGGTGAGCGACGGTGTGCTGGATATGGAATTCGGCGTGCGCATTTACGGCCAGAATGGCGCGTTCTTAATGTTCACCGATGAAAACGGTGCGCCGGTCATCGAAGTTCTTCTTGACCACGGCAAATACACCGTTCTTGCTCCCGACGGCAGCTATACCGACACGGGTGCTGTATATCTGAATGCAAACGCCTACTTCGACATTCACGTCAACCTCGACAAAAAGACCTTTGATTTCGGCCTTGACGGCAGCTATTACGGCACCTATCCGCTTGCTGCGGATAAAGCGATCTCCGCATTCCGCTGCGGTGTGACCAAGGCCGGTTACATGACGATTGCACCGGATTTTGCCTACCTCTATCACAACTATCTGACGTTTGAAAAATTTGCGGCAGCGCCCTCCAACCTTCTTCCGTATGACATTTCGGTCATTGCTGACGGAGGACGCGTGACCAAGGAAAGCATGTATACCGAACGCAGCGGCGGCGGTACGGTCGCGCTTCAATCGAATGCCGGCGGCAGAACCGGTATCGCTTCGACCTTCGAAAAGGCAAGCGGCAATGTGGTGTTCGAAAGCTACATTTTACTGCCGGAGGAAGTCAACGGCGCGGAAATTGCCCTTCTTAACGGTGACATTCCGGTATTCAGCCTTGTGACCAAGGACGGCAACTTTGTGACGCTGAATGGCGAAGTTGTCAAGTATGTGACCAAGAATCTGTGGACGATCGTTCGCTTGGAAGCCGATACGACCACCGGCAATGTGCTTGTCAAGATCAACGGCAAGCCGGTCGGAACGTATTTGATGAACAACGTGGTCGGCCACATCGACAATTACCGCATTTCCTACACGCCGAGCGTGGAATCGGTGATGTATGTGGACGAAATCTCCGCTTTCATCAAGCTCCCGTATCCGGACGACTATGTGCCCGAACCGCAGATTCCCGAATCCGATTATCTGATTGGTATGAATATCTGCTCACTGTGGCGCGAAGGTACGCACTACGGCTGGGAGGAAATCACGGCGTACCCCGAAATCACGCCGGTTTTGGGCTACTATGACGAAGGCTCGCCGGAGGTTTCCGACTGGGAGATCAAGATGATGGCTGAGCATGGCATCAACTACGAGATCTTCTGCTGGTATCCCAACGGCAACGACAGCAAGCCGATTTTCCGCACAAACATGAATGAAGCCCTTATCGACGGCTACTTCAATGCGCGTTACAGTGACAAGATGAAGTTTGCCATCATGTGGGAGAACTCGTCGGTGGATCATTTGAAGTTTGAGGACTTCAAGAACTACACCGTTCCGTACTGGATGGAATACTTCTTCAAGGACGAACGCTATGTAAAGATCGACAACAAGCCGTTGCTGACGGTTTGGTCGCTCGAAAACAAATTCGGCGATGTTTCCGCCAAGGAAGCCTTTGATTATGTTCGCGAAGAGTGTCGCAAGGCAGGCTTTGACGGCTGCGAAATTTTACTCTATTCCAGCAACACCGACCCGGCTTACGAAGCAAGCATGAAAGCAAGCGGCATTGACGGTCTTATCGCGTACCATTGGGGCACCGACGGCTCCAAGGCCGATGTCCAAGCCAAGAAGCTCACCGCGTACAGCGCGCTTAGCTACACCGTTCCGACCATCAGCGTCGGCTTCGACTATGTCGGCTGGGGCATGGGCACCAAGCGAAACGGCCTTCTTGACCCGAAGGATTACCCGACCATGACCGATATTGTCAAAAAGGCACTTGCCGAACGTCAGAAGACCGGCGGCAAATATGCAAACATGGTCAATATCTCTACCTGGAACGAATACGGCGAAGGTACGTATGTCATGCCGACCGAGCGCTTCGGCTTCGGCTATCTCGACGCTATCCGCACGGCGTTCACCAAGGCGGACACTGCAAATCACAACGATTTAACGCTGACGGCTCCGCAAAGACAGCGTATTAACTACTTATTTGATCAGAACAGACAACTGCTTCGTCCGCAGCTGCTTGTCAAAGAAGAAAAGGTCGAAGAAGATCCGTATAAGGATGCAGTAGTCGTCCGCACTATCGACATGGGTGCAGACGCCGCAAACTGGACGGACTATGGCGGAAAGTCGCCGGAGGTCAAGGACGGCAACATGATAATTGTGCCGACAAATAATGATCCGGCTGTGTTCCGCAAAACCTACATCGATCCGGTTTCCTGCGAAGAAGCCAACGCCGTGCGCGTCCGCGCCAAGATCACCGGTTCACAGGACAACATTATACAGGTGTTCTTCCGCACCAACGACGGCAAGGAATTCTCTCAGGATAAGGCCGGCAACACCAGACTTGTGCAGAACGAATGGCACGATTATTACATCGACTTCCGCAAGAACAAGCAATGGACCGGTTCGATTGTCAACATTCGCCTTGACCCGGCTGAATACAAGGCTGAGCTTTGTGAAATTGCCTCCATCGAATTTGTCAAGCTTCCCGAAACGGTGGAAAAGGTTCCGTTTACGGTGGATATCATCGGCGGCGAACTCTCGTTCATCAAAGAACCCGACCGCACCGGCGGCGGCCTTATGGTTCCGATTTATCCCGAAAGCGGTATTTTCTCGCGCATGATGTGTACCTACACCTGGGATAAAACAACCAAGACGCTTACCGTCTCCAACGCACATCACACGGTTTCCTTTGTTATCGGCAAAGACACCGTGACGGTGGACGGTGCCGAAAAGAAGCTGTATGCGGCTACCTATTGGTACGACGGCCTGCCCGTGCTTCCGCTTGATACGCTTGCCACCTCCCTCGGCTACTTCCCGGTGACCCACGAGGACGGCAACGGCGTCAGCATTATGCTTGGCAGTGCTTCCGATTATGACATTATCAAAACGCGCAAGCCCAATCAGTTCGAATTCAACCTCACAGGCGATATCGAAGACTGGAGCGCACAGAACAGTTCACTTACGGTTGCCGGCGGCGTACTGAAGGGTATTTCCAATGGCAACGACCCGGCAGTCATCTCGCCCGGCCTGTCGCTTAAGGCGGAAACCTATCCGACCATCACCGTCCGCATGAAGTGGGACAGAAGCAACACCGACCGCAGCGATGACATCAGCATTTACTTCAAGACCGCACGCACCGGCCTTTCCGAATCGCGCAAGGTCACGCTTGACAACCTTCCGGTTTCCAGCAACGGCGAATTTGTGGAATTCAAGTTTGAGATGAATAAGCACCTCCAATGGAACGGCGATATCACCGGCATCCGCGTTGACCCGTTCAATGCACCCGGAACGTTTGAGATCGATTATATCCGCTTCGAAAAGGCAGAAGGCGCCGAAGAAGCCGAAGCAGCTCAAGCCGAGCGTGAAGCAAATCTCGATGATACCATCGTCAACGGCGACGCATCGGTTGAAAAATATAACCCGATGTTTGCCGATAACGCAACCATTTCGATCGTCAAAGCCTTGAACGGCGACCCATGCTACGATGTAAAGGCAAACAGCGGCAAGACTTGGACGTATATCTGCCAAAAGGTCAAATTTGTTCCCGGTGCAACCTATGTGGTCGAATTTGACGCCCGCATGACCGGCACCAACACCGGCGACAGTACCGCAGGTCTTGAAACCGGCATCCATATCAATCTCATGTATAACGGCGGCGAAAAGCGCGACCACTTTACCGGCGTCGGTGCACTCATCATGAATGATAAGGATGAATGGCAGCACTTCAAGGGCGAGATCACAGTCGGCGAGGATTGCGACAATTCCAACGACGTGGTGGGTATCTATACCAACCCGATCGGCGATGCCGGCGTCAACTATCAGGTGGATAACATCACCCTGACGCGTGTTGACAAGTAAATAGAAAAGAGCCGCCGCAAGTTTTTCTGAAAACCTGCGGCGGCATTTTTTTGCTTATTTTTCGTGCGAAGGCGCTATTTTTTCTTGTAACCGGACGCATTCTTTTTGTACACACCCGGCAGCATTCCGGTCACGTTCCGAAACACCTTGCGGAAATAGGCGGGTGAGCTGAAATTAAGCGTTTCGGCGATTTCCTCGGCACTTTTGTTCTGCTCAATCATTTTCTGTGCCAGCCGCACGCGTGCATTGTTCTTGTATTCCACCGGCGTAAGCCCCGTGTATTTCTTGAACGCCGTATAAAACCCGGATGGCGACAGACCGCACAGTTCGGCAAGCTCTTCGGCGTAAAAATCCTCCGTGCAGTGTTCTTCGATATAGACGGCAGCTTTTTCGGCGGCGTTATCGTTGATGCGTTCGGTGGTCTTATCGAGCGCGGGCAGCAGCTTTTCGAAAAACGCATAAAGCGCCATGACGGCGGCAAGTCCCGTGTTTTCCGGGTCGCTGTACAGCGTGTAGAGCCGTTCGAAGGTTTCGGAAAGGTCGATATCCGCTCCGATCTGCGGCTTTTGCAGGATAAAGCTGTCGTAAAGGCCGGTGTTTCCCGGAATCGCGCCGAATTCGCTTTTAAGCTCAAAGCCAAAGTCGATACCGTAGAAATCGATGTCCGGCTCGCCCGTCCATGTGGCGGTATAACGTTGACGGCGCGGAATGTATAACAGCTCACCGCTCGACACGGCAAGATTTCCCGACGGCGTTGCAAAGACGGTATGTCCTTCGGTGATGTAGTATAAAGAGGCGGTCGCCCGGCCGCTGCGCTTGTCGCAAAGGCTGTTTCCGGGAATGTGAAACCGGTGTACCGCATAGTGGCTTAAGGAGAAAAATGTTCCGAACAGCTCGTCTGATTGGCGCATTTGACACACGTCCTTTGTAGAAAAATGTCCTTTATTTATAGTATAGTGTCTTGCAAGCGGTTTGTCAATGTGTTATGATAAAAATATCAAAAAAATATTTTTCGGAGGGTAAGAGCATGAAACAGCTTATTTTCGCCGCGGTCAACAAGCCGGAGCTTGTCGATGTGCCTGTACGTGAGCCGCGTGATAATGAGGTTTTGGTAAAAACCGCTTTCAGCACCATCAGCTGCGGCACGGAGCGTGCCAATCTTACAGGAAGCACCAATGTCGGTCCGGGCGGTGGTATGCCGGTGTATCCGGTTGCACTCGGGTACAGCACGTCGGGCATCGTCGAAAAAATCGGCAAGGATGTGACAAGCGTCGCGCCGGGTGACCGTGTTGCCATGTATTGGACGGTTCACGCCGAATATAATACGCCCATTGAAGAACGCGTCGTCAAAATTACGGATGAACGCGTATCGCTGCGCTCGGCGGCTCTTATGCACATCGGCTGTTTTCCGCTTGCCGCGCTTCGCAAGACGCGCCTTGAGATCGGCGAAAGTATGCTGGTAATGGGACTTGGTATTCTCGGCCAGTTTGCCGTGACGCTGGCTCGTGCGGCCGGTGCCGTGCCGGTCATTGCCGCAGACCCGAACCCGGCACGCCGCGCAGAGGCTCTTGCCGGCGGTGCGGATTATGCGTTTGACCCGACTGAACCCGGTTTTGCCGAAAAAGTGAAGGAGCTGACCGGCGGCGGTGTCAATACCTGTATCGAAGTGACCGGTGTGGGTGCAGGATTAAACGAAGCACTCGACTGCATGGCACCGTTCGGCAGAGTGGCGTTGCTTGGCTGCACACGCAATCCAAACTTTACGGTCGATTATTATCAAAAGGTGCATAAGCCGGGCATCACGCTCATCGGCGCACATACCAGGGCGCGTCCCGAAAAGGAATCGCGTCCCGGCTGGTTTACCGTGCGTGACGATATCAAATCGTTAATGAAGTTAGTCGCCGAGGGACGTATCGATCTTGAAAGCAAAATCTGTGAAACGCATTCGCCGCTTGACGGCGTTGCCGTGTATAACCGCCTGATCGAGGATAAAAACTTCCCGACCGTCGTCCAGTTCGATTGGTCGCAGCTTTAAGAATGGAGAAAAGACAGATGCGAAAAATCAAAATTGCTCAAATCGGTATCGGGCATGACCATGCTGTACCATCCTATCAGACGCTGTACAATCATCCGGAGCAGTTTGACCTTGCCGGCTGGTGTGCGGTGGAGGGCGAAGAGGATAGCGTCGATCTCACGAAAACACGCTTTGATTCTTTTGCCAAGACAAAGCAGCTGACGTTAGATGAAATTTTAAATATGCCGGACTTGGAAGCCGTTTTGATTGAGACCGGCGACTGGGATTTGACAAAATATGCGCGCATGGCGGCGGAGAAAAATCTGCATGTGCGCATGGATAAGCCGGGCGGCGCAGATTCAGCTGAATTCGAAGATTTGCTTCGCACCATGAAGAAAACCGGAAAAGTGTTCCAAATCGGCTACATGTATCGCTACAACCCGAAGTATTTAGAGATTTTAGATATGATCGAAAAGGGCGAACTCGGTACGATCTACAGCGTGGAAGCGCATATGGATTGCGAACACGGCGCACAAAAACGCGCATGGCTCGGAAAACTTGACGGCGGCATGATGCAGTTTCTCGGCTGCCATTTAGTTGACCTTATTTTCCGTTTGCAGGGTGTGCCGGAGGAGATTATTGCACTTAACACCTCCAGCGGCTTTGACGGTGTGACGGCGAAGGACATTGGCTTTGCCGTATTCCGCTACAAAAACGGTGTGTCGTTTGCCAAAACGGCGGCGTGCGAACCGGGCGGCTTTATGCGGCGCCAGCTTGTGGTGTGCGGAGAGAAGAGAACGGTAACGTTATTGCCGTTTGAACGCTTTGTTGAGGGCGGTCAAAAGACCGATATGCGCGTGTGTGAGAAAGGCGTTGAGGGCTGGGGGTATGACGGCGTATATTCCTCAAGCGACGCTTACGGACGCTATGACGCGATGTTTGATGATTTTTACCGATTTGTCACCGAGGGACGCGAAAACCCGTATACGCTTGAATACGAAGCGCGTTTGCATCGCATTTTGCTTGCGGCCTGCGGCGCACAAGTGGATTATAAAGGAGAAATAGAGCTATGAGAGCGGTTTTGATCAACGACGATAAATCCTTGTCCTTGCGTGAAGTGCCGGATCCGGTCATCAAGGACGATGAGTTGCTTATCAAGGTCATGGCAAGCGGCGTCAACCGCGCCGACCTGTTGCAGCGAGAGGGAAATTACCCGTCTCCGGCGGGCTGTCCGGAATGGATGGGACTGGAGATTTCCGGAACGGTCGAAAAAATGGGTGCGACTGCCGCCGAAAAGAGCGGTTTCAAGCTCGGCGACCGCGTATGCGCCCTTATGGGCGGCGGTGGCTATGCCGATTTTGCGGCTGTCAAATACGATATGGCGCTTCCGTTGCCGGAAAATTTCGATTTTGCGCAAGGTGCGTGCATTCCGGAGGTCTATTGCACGGCGTATCTCAATTTGTTCCATGAAGCGGCTTTACAGCCCGGTGAAACGCTTTTGGTGTTTGCCGGTGCAAGCGGTGTGGGCATTGCCGCCACGCAGATTGCGAAGGCTATGGGCGCGAAGGTGATAGCCACTGTTCGCAGCGACGAAAAAGCGGAGGAGATTCGCAAATTCGGTGCGGATGTGATTGTCAACACCAAAAAGACGGACATCGAGAAGGTGTTTGCAGATCATCCGGTGAACGTGGTGCTTGACTGTGTCGCCGGCGAACAGCTCGGCAAATGCTTTACCAAAATGGCGCGCCGCGGCAGATGGATCATGATTGCAACGCTCAGCGGCACAAGTGCGACCATTGATCTTCGCGCGCTGCTTGCCGGTGGTTTTTGCCTAAAAGGCAGCACGCTGCGCAGCCGCACGCCGGAATTCAAGGCACAGATTCTTTCCGAGGTGCGTGAAAAGCTGTATCCGTATTTTGAAAACGGTTCGGTCAAGCCGGAAATTTATGCCACGTTTCCGTTTGAACAGCCGGAGCAGGCGCAGAGCGTGCTATACGCCAACAGGAATATCGGGAAGGTCATTCTGACGCATTGACCTTCCGTGCAAACGGAAAGCATTTTCGGCGGTTTTCCGCCGAAAACTGCGCGAAGCGCAAAGCTTTGTTGCGGCAGCAACATGGAAAAGTGCCGCCGAGGGCGGCGAAAAGCACGCAAGGCGTGCTGCCCCGATAGGGGCAAAACTTTCCGAAAGGAAAGTTTCAAAGTTTTTTGCCCTACTTTTTGTACTTTACAAAAAGTAGGAAAAAGCGGCGAAGCCGCAAAAGGTTTTAATTTTGTTTGTGCGAAGCCGCCATTGCGGTGCGCTGCTTCGAGGTTTGCAAAACCTCGGAGCTTCCTTAGAAAGGTTTTAATTGTTGCGGTGCGAAGTTGTTATCTTTGTGTGCTGATTCGAGGTTTGCGTAACCTCGGAGCTTTCCGGAAAGGGAACGAGTTTATTCTTTTCGCTTGTACGAAAAGAACCAAAAGTACACCAGAGGTTTGCGAACCTCTGGACTCCGGGGACGATTCAAATCGCCGGTCGATACGTTTTTGAAGCAAAAGTGACCGGCATTCATCAGGTAACCGGCAACGCAGAAAACAATAGTTTTCCGGGTATCGCCGGCAATGATTTGAATCGGTGCGACGCTCCGGCTTTACAGCACAAAATTAGAGCGAAGAGCAAAAGAACAGCTGCATTCTTTGCAAACAGTAGGTTAAGGGTCGTTAGAAAGGGCGGCGGAGGGCAAAAAAGAGTTGCTTTGGGTGGCAATAAAAAAGGTTTGTGCGAAAGAAAGGCTTTTGGTTTGTAAAAATGGGAAATTTTTGCGGACAGCGAGAAAAGGCTTGTGCAAATAACGAACTTTTGTATGTAAAAGGGCAGCTTTTGAGGGCGGTTCGTAAAGCTTTCTGAAAAAGAAAAGCTTTTGGTTTGTGAAAATGGGAATTTTTTGCAGACAGCGAAGAAAGGCACGTGCAAAAGCCGTTTTTGTGCGTAAAAATGGCTTTGAGTGAAGTTTGTAAAGCTTTCTGCTAACGAAAAACTTTTTGGTTCGCGGAAAAGAACAGCATTTTCAACTCATGCAAAGCTATCCGATAAAGAAAAAACTTTTTTCAGCATACAAAAATTTTAACTTCCCACCGTACAAAAGCTAACGAGCAACTGCAAATTTCATCCGCGACAACCTACTGTGAGCTTGCAGTATAACAATCCTTTTTCGAAAAACAACAGTCTTGCGTCTGCACTACAGCCACCCTTTCGCACCGATTCAAAGCCTCTTCGCCGCTGTTTTGTGGGCAAAACCGGTTTCGGCACGAGCCGCCGGAAATTTTTGCAAAATCACTTCCGGCAGAGCTTTGAATCGAGGTCGCAGGACGGAGTCCCGCGTGCTTTTTGGTTACTTTTTGCACGATGCAAAAAGTAACAACTCGTTTCCCTTACGGGAAAGCTCCGAGGTTTTGCAAACCTCGATTAAGCCCACCGCAATGGCAGCTTCGCACCGCAACAATTAAAACCTTTCAAGGGAGCTTCGAGGTTTTGCAAACCTCGAAGTAGCGGCACATAGCAGGCAACTTCGCACAAACCAATTAAAATCCTTTCACCTGTTTTCGAGTCCAAAAGCAAAGAGGGCGCACGCAAAAGCAAAAGCGTGTGCCCTCTTTATCAATGCTCCAAACACTTGTAAACCGTGTTCAGAATGTCTTTGTGGTTAATGGGATGCGGCGTGTTGAAAACCGATTGCATATAAACAATGGAAACCTTGCTTGCCGGGTCGAATGAAACAAATGCACCGAGCGCACCGTCCCAGCCGAATTCGCCGATCGGCGATAATCGCCCGCTTTTGGCAGGATCGATGTGCGTGCGAACACCAAGCCCATAGCTGTAGCCGGGCAGATTGCAGGCGGCGAAAGCGGCAAGCTCATCCGCGCTTAACTGCGGCGTGCGCATAAGGTCAACCGTTTCCGGCTTCAGAAGCCGGTATCCGTTGGGACTTGTTCCGCGGCGTGTCATGGTCATGGCAAATTTGACGTAATCGGCCGGACAGGAAATGATCCCGGCTCCGCCGCTGTCGTATTCTTCACCGTAAATATGCATGTTTTCCTGATCGGCACAGCGGCTTGTCTTTCCGTCGTTCATCTGATAGATGGCGGCGAGGCGTCCGTTTCGGTCGTCCGGTGTGGCGTGCATATGGGAATTTGTCATGCCGAGCGGATCAAAAACAACCTCTTTGACATAGTCGCGAAACTTCTTGCCGGTTACGACTTCGACGAGAGCCGCTAACATATCGTGTCCGAGTCCGTAAGCAAACTTGGTGTGCGGCTCAAAACGGAGCGGCAGCTTGGCAAGCTGCTTGATGGTCGGCACCGTCGGGCAGGGCTGTCCCTGCATCTCGCTGATCCTATGCTCACCGAATGTGTATTCATACGAATAACCGTTGGTCATGCAGAACAGATCCCGTACCAGAATCGGGTTTTTTGCTTCGTGCGGCGGATTGACGCCGTCCTCAACGGTAAGGTGCGCAAATTCCGGCATATAGTCGGCAAGCGGCGCCTTTAAGTCGAGCTTTCCCTGTTCGACCAATCGAAGTGCCGAAGCGCAGGTGATGGGCTTGGTGGCTGAAAACAGGAAATATTGCGTGTTTTCGTCGATTTTGCGTCCGGCTTCACGGTCGGCATAGCCCGTATAATACCGATAGATCGGTTTGCTGTTGAGCGCGACGATGATGTCGGCACCGGGAATTTCGCGATGCTCTGTGAAGTCATGCATGAGCTCCTGTAACGGCGCAAAGTTGTATGTCATTCCAAAGACTCCTCTGTAAAAAAAGTATTTGTGAGAGAATTGTATCATATATTTTGATAATTGTCAACAATCCATCGAAACATTTTGGGCGAACCGGCAGTGCTTGACAACCGTCGGCTTTTGTGCTACAATATGAACGTTTGATGACAGACAGCGTCGGTTATCGGTGACTTTTGGGAGCGTGTTTTATCATGAAAACGGCGAAAAGCAAAGCAGGCTATTTGATATTTTTATGTTGGCTGTTGTATTCGGTATCCTATTTCGGGAAAGTGAATTATGCAGCCAACATCACGCAAATGATCGATTTTTACGGTATTTCAAAGGCTCAAGCCGGCATTCCGTCAACCTTTTTCTTTTTTGCTTATGGCGTCGGGCAGGTGTTTAACGGAATCTTTTGCAAAAAATATCCGTTGAAATATGTGATTTTCGGCAGCCTCGTGACTTCGGCCGCCATCAATTTTACGGTTGCCGTCAGCACGGATTTTTTGATTATCAAATGGCTGTGGCTGTTAAACGGCTTTGTGCTTGCCGTGCTGTGGCCGTCGCTCGTGCGGCTGCTTTCGGAAAATTTGCCGCAGGAGGATCTGGGACGCTCCAGCGTGATCATGGGAACGACGGTGGCGACGGGAACCATCGGAATCTACGGTCTTTCTGCCGTGTACGCACATTTCGGAAGGTTCAAGCTTGCGTTTTATACGGCGGCTGCAAGCGACCTTGCGGTTGCGTTTGTGTGGCTTTTCCTCTATCAGAAATTCGTGTGTCTTGCCTATGACAGCCGAAAAAACGACGAACATCAGGCGGCTTCATCCCTGCAGAAGGCGCAAACAGCGAACGCTGTCGGCAGCGAAAAGAAACTGCTTGCTGCATCGGTCGGTATTTTGTGCCTGTGTGCGGTCGGCGTCAACCTCATCAAGGATGGCCTTACTACCTGGGTTCCGTCCATTCTGAAAGAGGAATATGCCATGTCGGATTCCCTTTCCATTCTGCTTGCGCTGTTATTGCCGACCGTGGCGATTTTCGGCAATCTGTTTGCCTTGACGGTGCATCGGAAAATCCCGGATTATGTTACACATTGCGCTTTGTTTTTCGGCATGATGCTCGTTTTGGTGCGGCTTATCATCGTCACTCTGCATAACAGGCAGCCGTATTTTATGTTAGCCGGTTTAATTATCATGTGCTTTATGGCATCCAGCTTAAACAGCCTGATCACCAGCATCTTTCCCATGTTCATGCGGGAAAAGCTCAATTCGGGACTGTTTGCCGGCGTTTTGAACGGCTTTTGCTATCTCGGCAGCACGATCAGCTCCTATGGTCTCGGCGTTATCGCCGATCACTGCGGCTGGACCGCCGTTTTCTTCGTTTTGATGGGCGTGTGCGCTGCAGTGTGCGTGGTGTGGTGCGGCTATGCGCTTGTGAAACGGGTCCATAAAAGCAAGGTGCATGACGCGTAGTTTTTCAAAAGAACAGCGAAACGGCTTATCCGTCGCAAACCGTGACGGACAAGCCGTTTTTCTTGTCCGACGAAGCAGCGTGTAAAAATGCCCAAAAAAAGCTTTTGCAAATTGGCACATTTACCGATTCTGTCAGCCGCCGGTTGACAAACCGCCGTTTTTATGATAAAATTTCTATGGGATAGTATGCGCTTTTTTACCTTTTTACGAAAACGGCAAAGCGGATAATATCGAAGAAAACGAGAGGGAGTATTCCGACATGAAATTTTTCCGAACTCTTGCCCGGGGCGCAGCCGTCTGTGTTTGCGTTCTTTTGCTGTCCTTGGGAAGTGCGGCGGCAGGACTGCCGCGTGCCTTTTTCGACGGCGTGACCGTCGGCGAGGTTTTAACGGCGGCAGACCGTTTGCACGCGGCCTATAACGGAAACACCGATCCGGAAACATTGGCTTTTTCCGACGGCAGCTATCAAAAGGTCTTAGCCTATGCAAAAGCAGCCGGCATCATCGCCGACACCGGCTATGACTGCGATAAAAAGGCCACGCGCGCCGAAGCGGTGAAGCTTTTATATGCGGCTTTGCCGGCATCGGAATATCCGGTGATCAACGAAGGCTATCACACGATTGCCGATATGACTGCCGCCTCCGACGGCTATACCGAAGCCTTGGCGTTTTGTCGCGCAGGGATTCTCGTCGGCGTGGACGGCGTGGGGAAAATCGCACCCGGCCGAGCCATGACGGTGGCAGAACTTGATGAAATCCTTGCCCGGATCTCTTTTCCGGAACGTCGGGTGGAGATCCATACGCCGATCGGGACAATGCCCAAGCAGGCTTTCCGGCTTGCCATAACCTCCTCTATGGATTCTTATAAAGAGGGCATCCAATCCGGTTGGGAAATGGATAACCGTGCCGGAAACCCGAAAACCTCGCTTGGCGCCAACGGTGCGGTGGTGGATGTCTTGACAAGTGCAAAATCGCGTGCCATCCGCCATTTCAATCGCATGACCGAGGATGTTATCGAGATTCGCATTCAGCTTTCGTATGCCATCAATTTTGACGGAAGCGTTCTTGAACTTTGCGATACGGACGACACGCCGACATACCGGCTTGTTTGCGCGGACGGCGCGTTCTGCATCCAGAATCCCGACGGCAGCTTAACGAAATTGTATGAGCCGAGCCAGAAGCTTTCCCGTTATTTCACCTTCCGCATCACGGTGGACCTGAGCAAGGGCGTTTCTTCAACAGCCATCGACAATGTCGAATACGGCACACATCCGCTGTTGGGCAGCGCCGTCAAGTATTTGGCGGTCTCCACATCGGATGAGACAAAAAATCTTATCAGCGTCGGACAATCCTATGTGTTTGCCAACTATTTCGTCAAGGAAGATCTGAATCTTACCGATGCCATTCCGTTTGACATGACCGCAAGCGGCAACGTTACGCTGAACGGTGGCGAATTCGTTTTTGCACCCCGCGCAACACTTTCCAAAACCTTTGATTACACAAGCGGCAAGGTGTCGTTCAATCTTAATTCCTATTTCCCGACCGGTTCGAGCGGCGTTTCCTATGCGCTTGTATCGGAAGGCAAGGAAATTGCCAAAATGACGGTGGAGAACGATAAGCTGTATCTCAACGGCACGCAGGTCAAGACCTTGAGCGACAAGCTGTGGTACAAGCTGCGCATCGAAGCCGATCCGCAGTATCAGGAGGCGGTCTGCAAGGTCAACGGCAAAGTGGTTGGCAGCACAAAATTCTTGAACAAAGCCGACGGCTTTGACAAAATCGTGCTTGCCAACAACGGCAACAAGACCGTGCGCGCGGATGATATCGAGGTTTACAACCTTCTCGATTACGACGTACCCGAGCCGGTCATTCCGGACGGTGCGGATAATTATACCATCGGCCTTAACGTCTGCCCGTTATGGGTCAACGGCGATCATTGGGGCTGGGCATGCAACACACCGTTTGATGACATCAAGCCGGTTCTCGGCTATTACGACGAAGGTCTTCCGGAAACGGCGGACTGGGAAAACAAATTCATGGCAGAGCATGGCATCGATTTCCAGGCCTTCTGCTGGTATGCCACCAATTCCAACGCGCCCATGAAGACCACGCGCCTTGCGGATCAGCTTGACGAGGCGTATCTGCACTCCAAATACGGTGACAAGGTCAAATTCTGCTTGCTTTGGGAGGCTGCCAACGCCGCAAGACCGGCAAACAGCGAGGCGTTCCGCAACTACTTTGTCCCGTACTGGATCGAAAACTACTTTACCGATCCGCGCTATATGACCATCAACAACAAGCTGGTGTTCAGCATCTTCGGTGCAGATCAATTGATAAGCATTTTCGGCACCGGTCTAAAGGACGAATTCGATTATATGCGCGCAGAAGTCAAAAAACTCGGCTTTGACGGCATGATCATCACCGCGTCTCATACCGGCAAAAACAACCTTGCCGAATACGGCTTTGACGGCTGGCAGGCGTATAACTGGGGTACGAACGGCTATTCGTACAATACCAATGTCAATTCCAACCTGAGTGCAAGACGAAGCAAAAACGTCTATACGATCCCGACCATCAGCGTTGGTTTCAATAATGTCGGTTGGACGGGCGAACGCCATCCGCTCATGTCCGTGGCTGACTACAAGAGGGCACATGAATGGGTGCGCGATACGTATCTGCCGAGCTATTCGGATTCCACCGATTGGTCGCACAACCTGCTTTGGCTGTCCACCTGGAACGAATACGGCGAAGGTACGTATATCATGCCGGCGGACGGACTCAACGGCTTTGGCTATCTCGATGTGCTGCGCACGGTCTACACAAACGGCGGCGTACATACCGATGTCCGCCCGAATGCGGAGCAGAAAGCACGCATCAACCACCTCTATCCGCAGGACAGACGTTTGCTTCGCGCCTATGGAAACTATGTGACGCCGAGCGACGAAGCGTATGACGATTCCGAAAAGGTTTGCTTGTTCACCACGGCCAATGCCTACAAAAACTATATCACGCTCGGCAACATGGGCGGCGTGGTCGGCACATCGGAAAACGGAACGACCTTCCGCTCACATGCCACCAATCCCGATGCGATTTTCAATGTAAGGAGCAGCGTGTATTCCGCCTATACGACCGATCAGGTCGAGGCGATCCGTGTGGTGGCAAGCGGCATTCCAGCCGGCATGGCCATGCAGTTGTTCTATCAGACCGACGGCGCACCGGATTTGAGTGAAGCAAACTCCTTGCGCATCGTCTCCACAACGACGGACGAAACTGTCTTTGAATTCCGGGTGAGCGGCGTAAACGGCTGGAGCAGCGGCAAGATAAGAAGCTTGCGCATTGATCCGCTGCAGGCGACGAATGTCACCTTTACCGTGAAGTCCATCTCCATTGTCCCGAAAAAATACGAAGTACGTCCCAAGCTGTATGTCAACAACTACGAAGTCCAAATGCACATTCTTCCGGAAAAATCGAATGAAGTGTGGTTTGTGCCGTTTGAACCCGGCAAGAATGTCCTTCATTACCTCTTATATACCTACTACGATTGGAATTATGATACCAAGACCCTGAACCTCTACCGGGACGACAAATGCATCACCTTCACGGTTGGCAGTGCTACGGCCTATGTGGACGGTGTGCCGTTTGCTTTAGACGCCGCCGTTTACCAGGTTGACAACATTCCCATGCTGCCGCTTGAGTCACTTGCAAAGGTGCTCGGCTTTACCTGCAAGAAGCGTATCGGCAACTATTACTACACCACGCCCGAAAAGGTTCTGTTCAAGCAGGTGGAGGAAGAATATGTCAACAACACCTGGAACTTCAATGTCATCGGCTCGCTTGCCGGCTGGAACGGCGGCAGCATGGCGAGCGGCTTCGGCGAAGGAACGCTGATTCTGACCTCCAACACGACCGATCCGATGATCTATTCGCCGTCCGGTCTCGGCATCGATTGCTCCAAAACGCCGAAAATTGAAGTCCGCTGCCGTTGGAACATCACCGGCACCGGCAACCGCAACTTCGGCTTCTACTATATCACCGAGGCGGACAGCTCGTGGAACGAGGCCAAGCACGTTACGGTGCCGATTGCAAAATCCTCCGGCGATTCCTTCCAAACGCTTACGTTAGATATGAGCAAATCCGCCGGTTGGACGGGTACGTTAAAGCAGCTTCGCTTCGACCCGTTTGACGCGACCGGCACAGTGGAGGTCGACTATATCAAGCTTGTCGGCGAAGGACAGAGCGGCGGTAACCGGACGCTCATCCAAGCCGATGCCGAAACGGCCGAACACAGCTTCTATTCCGGCAATGCGACCATTTCGGTCGTGACCGATCCCGAAGACGCGGATAACCATGTTTATCTTGTCAAGACGGCTGCCGGCAAGCAGTGGGCGTATCTGCATCACAACATCACCTTTACGCCCGGCAAGACCTATGCCGTTCAGTTTGAAGTCAAGCTTGCAGGCAGCGGCACGGATACCGCCGGAACGGATCCGACCCTTGCAACAGAAGTTTATGCCAATATGCGCTATTTGGACGCAAGCGGCAAGATCGATCATAATGGCGGCCCGGCCTCGGGAAGCATGTATACAAACATCAAAGTGTCCGATGGCTGGAAGCTCGTTTCGTTCACGTATACCGTGCCGGAAACCAGCACCAGCCGTACCAACGACGAGTTTACGATCTATTCGAATCCCGTCGGCGATCTCGGCACAAGCTACTATATCGATAATTTGGTGGTAACCGAGCTCGAATAAAGGTCACCGAATAAAGATAACTCGAATAAATGCCGAAAAAACAGCCGAGCGGCTCATGTGCAAACGTGAGCCGCTCGTTTTGTATCGGAATCTCCGTAAAAACCCGACACGGTAAAGACTTTCCCGCAACAAAAACGCCGCCGTTTCCGAAACCGGAAACGGCGGCGTCTGTGTTTTTCGGGAAAATCTTATTTTGCCGCTTTGGGCTGTTTGTTTGCCGTTAACGTTTTGATTACTAACAGCGTAGCAATCATCAGAACAATGGCAAGCGGAAGAACGATGAATACGTTCTGTACAAAGCCTGCAATGATGTAGCATACGAACGAAACGGCGGCAACCGTCATGGCATACGGAAGCTGGGTCGAAACGTGGTTGAGGTGGTTGCACTGAGCACCGGCGGAAGCCATGATGGTGGTATCCGAAATCGGTGAGCAGTGGTCGCCGCAGACAGCACCGGCCATGCAGGCAGAAATCGCGATGATGGTGATCTCGCTGCCAAAGCCGTTGAAGGCGGCAATAACGATCGGAATGAGAATACCGAAGGTACCCCACGAAGTACCGGTCGCAAACGAAAGGCCGACAGCAATGAGGAAGATGATGGCCGGAAGCAGGTTGACGAAGGAAGCAGCCGAGGTGTTGACGATATCGGCAATAAAGATTTTTGCACCGAGGCTGTCGGTCATGCCCTTCAGCGTCCAGGCAAAGGTCAGAATGAGGATTGCCGGAACCATGGCTTTGAAGCCGTCGGCAAGGCAGCCCATGCAGGCCGAGAACTTGATGATGCGGCGGATAAGGAAGAAGTAAACTGCGTCGATTACGATGGCGACAAGCGAGCCGAGTGCAAGACCGACCGACGCGTCGCTGTTAGAGAAGGCCTCGATAAAGCCTGTGCCGGAGAAGAAGCCACCGGAGTAGATCATACCGGTAATGCAGCAGATAACGAGGATGACCACCGGGATAACCAAGTCGATGACTTTGCCCTTCGGGTTGCCGTTTTCGGAATCATCCGATTTGTCGGCATCGTCCTTGCCGGAGGTGAAGAGGTCGCCATTTAAGTATGCATTCATTTCGTGCAGCTTCATGGGACCGTAATCAAAGTTGGCAATGGCGAGCGTGAACATCATAACGATGGTGAGAAGTGCATAGAAGTTGTAGGGGATCGCGCTGATGAACAGCTCAAAGCCGTTCATGCCGCTGCCCGAAGCAAACCCGGCAACGGCGGCTGCCCACGAGGAGATCGGCGCGATAATGCAGATCGGAGCGGCAGTTGCGTCGATGAGATAGGAGAGCTTCGCGCGGGAAACGCGCTTTGCGTCGGTAACCGGGCGCATAACGCTGCCGACCGTTAAGCAGTTGAAATAGTCGTCAACGAATATGAGGATACCGAGAAGAATGGTGCAGATCTGTGCACCCAAGCGCGATTTGATGTGGGTGCTTGCCCAACGGCCGAAAGCAGCTGAGCCGCCGGCCTTGTTCATCATGCACACAAGCGCACCGAGAAGGACAAGGAAGATGAGGATACCGACGTTGTAGGAATCCGCAAGGCTTGCAACGAAGCCTTCTTCCACAACGTGTACAAGTGTGCCTTCAAAGGCAAATTTGGAATAAAGAAGACCACCTGCCAAAACGCCGATAAAGAGGGAGGAATACACCTCTTTGGTGATGAGAGCAAGAACAATGGCGATGACCGGCGGCAGAATTGCCCAAATCGACGCATAGAACGGCGTCACATTGGTGCGGATCTGCGCAATGGCTTCTTTGGCGTTGACCGAAACGTTTTCGTCGGTTCCGACAACCGTGTTATAGTTGTCGATGTAGTTTTGCGCAAGGGTGAGGAGCTGTTCGCTTTCGGGAAGATCTCCGTCAAGCTCCGGATCGAGATTTTCGATGGCGTAAGAAGCATAGCCGGGAAGGGAAGTGTCGGCGGCAGGTGCCGTGTCGGCAGTTTCATCGACAGCAGGTGCTGTGTCGGCGGTTTCGCCGGTGCTTTCCGTGTCCGCAAAGACGCAGAAAATATTGACTGCGCACATGACGCATAACACGACGGCAAGAATTGCCATCAGGCGTTTGGATTTGAACATAGGTGTTCCTCCTAAAAATGTGGATTATAAAAACAAAAACTGCAGCAGCAAAAAGCTGTTGCAGTCCTCATTTTACAAAAAATAAGATGTACAAGACCGAAATAGCTCTCCACAAATGTGACAGCCGCCGGGATATTCTCTCGGACGTCCAACGGGAAATTTTCGCCTATTTCCCATTTCGGCACTTCGACCTCTCATAAGTGTCACGGCCTTTGCGAAGGCTCGGCTTATGTTCATTCTTCGGTGCGCCTCTATTTATTGGTACTGACGCGATTATATACCTATATATTTTCTATGTCAATAGTTTTTTGCGATAGTTCACAGTATATTAACAGAAATAAGTCGAATTGTGGGGGGGAGGGAAGCTGCAGTACGCTGGTTCGAGGTTTGCAGAACCTCGGAAAACTTTCCGAAAGGAAAGTAATAAAAGGCTTTTTGTCATACTTTTTGTGCCTTACAAAAAGTATGGAAAAGTTCCAGAGAGGTTTTAATTGGATTGCACGAAGTTGTTATCTTTGTGCGCTGATTCGAGGTTTGCAGAACCTCGAAATTTCCTGCGAGGGAGAACGGGTTGTCACTTTTTGCATCGTGCAAAAAGTAACCAAAAAGCACGCGGGACTCCGTCCTGCGACCTCGATTCAAATCGCCGGTCGATACGTTTTTGAAGCGAAAGTGACCGGCTTTCATCAGGTAACCGGCAACGCAGAAATCTGCAATTTTTCGAGTATCGCCGGCAATGATTTGAATCGGTGCGACGCTCCGGCTTTACAGCGTAAGGAGTTAAGCGAACAGCAAAAGAACGGCTGTATTCTTTGCAGACAGTAGGTTAAGGGCGGTGCGAATGGGAGGTGGAGGGCAGAAAAGAGTTGTTTTGGGTGGGAATAAGAAAAAGTTTGGGCAAAAGCAAGGCTTTTGGTTTGTGAAAATGGGCGGTTTTTGAAACCCGCAAGGAAAGGTTTGTGCAAAAGATAGTTTTTTGTACGTAAAAAAGGTAGCTTTTGAGGACAGTAAAAAGTTGTTCGAACGAGCAGTGTTTTGGTTGCGAAAACGAGAGGCTTTTGAGGGTAAAAGGTAAAGCTTTCTGCAAAAGAAAACCTTTTGTTTTGCGGAAAAGGCAGTTTTTTTAGCTTATACAAGCCACCCGATAAAGAAAAGCTTTTTTCAGCGCACAACGACACCGACTTCGCACTGCACCAAAGCTAACGAGCAGTCACAAATTTTATCCGCGAAAGCCCACTGTGAGCTTGCACTACAATAATTCTTTTTCGAAAAACATCAGTCTTGCGTCAGCAGTACAGCTACCCTTTCGCACCGATTCAAAGCCTTTTCGCCGGCGTTTTGCAGGCAAAACCGGTTTCGACACGTGCCGCCGGAAAGCTTTGCAAAATCACCTCCGGCAGAGCTTTGAATCGTCCCCGGAGTCCAGAGGTTCGCAAACCTTTGGCGTGCTTTTTGGTTCTTTTTGCACGACGCAAAAAGAACGTAAAAACGTTCCCTTTCCGGGAAGTTCCGAGGTTTTGCAAACCTCGATTCAGCCCACCGCAGCCGCAGCTTCGCACCGCAACAATTAAAACCTTTTTAAGGAAAGCTTCGAGGTTCTGCAAACCTCGAATCAGCACATTGGCAAAAACAGTGAAGCAGAATTATAAAATCGATGTTTTTCAATGTTTTAACAAAACATTTCTATATAGACGAAAAATTCCGGATATTTTCCCGAAAACAGCCAAAAAGCGCAAATTCAGTCAAAAAATCGACAAAAAGGACGCATATACGTATTTATCAACTTGCACAAATGCGTTTGGTGAATCATCCGATTTTTGCTTTTTTGCGGCAGAGCGATTGACAGCACCGCCACGGGTGTGCTATGCTTTTTTTGTAATATTTTGTATTTTCAAAGGAGTAACGACATGAAAAAACACCTTCTCGGCATTGCCGCAGCCGCCGCACTTGCGGTCGGAAGTCTCACCGTTTCCGCAGAAGGCTTTGCCAAAACGAACACCTATACGCCAGGAATGTTTAACGATGTCCCGGCAAGCGAATGGTATGCCTCCTCGGTCTCGTCCTCGTATGAGCTCGGCTTTATGAAGGGCACGGCAGACGGCGTCTTTTCGCCGGAGGGCAACATGACGGTCGCCGAAGCCGTCACCATCGCCGCACGCGTGCATGACGCGTACAACGCAAAAGGCACGGCCTTCTCGCAAAACGGCGCAAACTGGTACGATGACTATGTAAAATACGCCATCGACAACGGCATTATCAAAGCCGACGCATTCGACGATTACGATCGTCCCGTCAAGCGTTACGAAATGGCTGTCATCTTCTCGAAAGCCGTTCCGGACGACTATCTTGCTGCCAAGAATAACGTTACCGAAATTCCCGACGTTCCCAACACCAACGGTTATTTCGACCGTTTACAGTTACTCTACAACGCCGGCGTTGTGATGGGGAACGACGAATTCGGCACCTTCATGCCGAACAACAACATCATCCGTGCAGAAGCAGCTGCCATCATCGGCCGCATCGCGCTTCCCGAAAACCGTTTGCAGAAGACGCTGGTTGATGCAAACTACGACGATGCGTATTATCTTGTAAGCGAAGCTTCCGGATGGGGACTCATCGGAGCGGCAAGCGTATACGATACGCCGTGGCAATACGATAACCGCAACCTGACCGGCGCGATTTTCAACTCGGCAAGCCACATCACCGATTCCTATCCCGACGGCAAGGTGGAATTATGGCGCGACCTTGACGATGTTTCCCGCGGTCTTGTCGGCTGGGATTTCTACGGCACGGTTTTGGATGCCGCCGACGGCATTTATTTTAAGCTTACGGACGATGAGCTTCATGAAGTCGTTTCCCTTACCACCAAGGGCGGAAATTATTTCTTTGACGGCAAGGACACGGGTGTTGCCGTTAAAAACGGCACGCTGTATTTTACGATGAAGATCGATTTGGACACGCATACGTCCACGCTGTACATGGACGGCAAAAAGATTGGTGAATATACCGCCGGGGATTACACTGTTTCACGCGTTTACATTGGTTCGGGAAAAGAGACAGTCGGCAATATCACGCTCACGCGCTGTGATATTTACAAGGATTATCCCGTCAACGACATTTTCCTTGTTCCCGAAAACGGCGCACTTTCCCAATGGGAGGTTACCGGCACGTCAAAAACGGTGCGCAAGGGCGGCCAAGGCTATGGCGATACGGTTAGCGCCGAGCTTGCGGCCGGCAGTGCCGCAAAGACGGCGTTCAAGCCGCTTTCCGGCTCGGTTGTTTACGAAGCGTATATGCTCTTCCCGACGGCAGCAGACACCGGCTACATTTCCTTAAACAGCGGCGAAACATCCGTGGCGAAGCTGGTTGTGAATGCTGACGGCGTTTTTAAGGCGGACGGCACCAAGCTGCGCCATCATACCAACAACATCTGGCAGACCCTCCGTATCGAAGCCGACACCGTAAACGGCACGGTTCTTTACAAGGTCAACGGCAAAAAGGTCGGCAGGTTTGCGCTGGATGCGGCACTGCCGACAGTGGACAACATCACGGTTGGTGCGACCGGCGGCAATGTGTATTTCGACGATGCCAAGGTGTTTCTCACGCACGAATACGACGACTATTGCCCGGTACCGAAGCCGATAAACGACGATGGGTATGATGTTATTCTCAACGTCTGCTCGTTGTGGCGCGGAGGCACGCACGGCGGCTGGGGAGCAGTGAGCGGACTTCCGGACGTGGAACCGGCACTCGGATACTATGACGACGGCTTGCCGGAGGTTGCCGACTGGGAAATTAAGTTTATGGTGGAAAACGGAATCGATGTCGAACATTTCTGTTGGTTTGCGCCGGCAGACAATCAAACCGAGCCGATCAAAAGAAGCGGACTCGGATTTGCGCTGCACGACGGCTATTTCAATGCGAAGTATTCGGATTTGATGAAATTTACCTTTATGTGGGAAAACAGCAAGGTCAATACCACAAATCTTGAAGATTTCAAAAAATACATCTGGTCGTACTGGATGGACTACTATTTTCTCGACGACCGTTATTACACCACTGAAAACAAGCTTGTTTTCACCGTATGGAGCTGGCAGAATTTCAAAGAAGCGTTCGGCGGCACAAACGAGGGTGCGAACGAAGCGGTCGCTTTCATGAACGAGGATGCCAAGGCGCACGGCTTTGACGGTATTCTGTTGTTCTTTGCCGACGGCAGTGCCGCCGATCCGAGTTCCTTTACCGCTATGGCAAATCTCGGTGCGTCGGGCGCCTATGCTTACCACTGGGGGCAGGCCGGCAACAACGCCGATGAGACCATTTACCGCTTAAAAGGCAACAGTAGCTATGATAAGCTGTATATCGTTCCGGCTGTTTCGGTCGGCTTCAACAATATCGGTTGGTCGAATATCCGCAAGCCGCTCATCTCGACGGACGACCACAAAAAAGTGCTTGAATTCATCAAGAACGACTATCTGCCGCAGCAGACCGGCTGGAAATCGAATATGCTCATGGTTTCCACCTGGAACGAATACGGTGAAGGCACGTATGTCATGCCGTGCAAGGGTCTCCACGGTTTCGGCTACCTTGAAAACGTTGCTGAAGTCATTTCCGGCGTGACCGATCACTCCGCCAACATCTATCCGACTGACAGCCAAAAAGCACGTCTCGGCCACCTCTATCCGAAGTCCAAGACCTCTATCAAAAAATGGGACTATGAAAAAGAAAAAGCCGCAACCGGCGAAAAGGCACTCTTTACGTTTACCGGCGCGGATTTAATTGCACCGCAGAATATTGACTCCGCCATGGTGATGGACAATGTTCTCCAATGCCGCACGACCAAGGACGACCCGGCGGTTGAAATCGCACCGGAAAAATATCCGGATGAGATACGCGCCGAGGACATCATCGCTATCCGTGTGACGGCAAGATCCAACATAAACTCGGTCATCGAGGTTTTCTATACCACATCCTCCGACCCGAGTCTCAACCAGGCCAAGAGCTTTAATGTTCCGATCGGTGCAACCGAGGATTTCCGCGAATACACCATTTCCACTGCCGGAAAAAGTGCTTGGAAGGATATGATCACGTCATTCCGCTTTGACATCATCCGCGAAGCCGGCGAATTTGACGTGGCCAAAATCGAGCTTATCACGCGCGATGAATCGAGCCTGCCGATCACCGTCACGGTGGACAACAAAGCCTACAATGCGCCTTTTATGCCGGTTTTGGAGAACGATGAACTGTATGTGGCGGCAAGCTCGTATGACGGCTTCTTCAGCCTGCATGATTTCTACTATGAGTGGAGCCGCTTCACCGGCAAGCTCCGCATCGTTACCAAGAAAGACCACGAGATCATCTTCAACATTGACAGCGATACCGCACTTGTTGACGGCACAGAGCAAACGCTTGCAAAGGCGGTAACGCTGCGCGACGGTCTCCCGGTTCTTCCGTTGTTCTTCCTATACAAGATCGAAGGCATCGACTACACGTTTGAAAACAAGGCTGTGACGGTTTCCACGCTTGACAAGAAGTATCAGGAAATTATCAAGAACCGCGTGCCGTATGAGTTCGAGTTCGATGTGCCGGGCGACACGGAGGGCTTTGCACCGGAATCCATGTCGGGCATCGTTCAGGGCGGTTTCCTTTCGGGCGACGCACTCGAACGCTCGGGTCAAAGCCCGTTATACGACCCGATGTTATCCTTGAACGGCGTGAAGATCGACGCACGCATTTACAACAAGGTAATCGTCGGCATGAAGCATCGTCTGCCTGACGGAGAGAACGGTTCGGCCATCGAGGTGTTTTATGCCACCAATCATGACGGCACGTTTACCCAATCCAAGAGCAAACGGCTTGGTGTTGTGGGCAATTCCTCGGGCGAGAAGGTCGTTGAATATGTCTTCGATTTTTCCGAAAGTGCGGATTGGCGAGGCTATGTGACCAATTTGCGCATCGACCCGTTAAACGGTGCGGGACACGTGGATATCGACTATATCCGTTTGGTTGCGGATGAGGAAGGCAAGAAAGCGGTCGAGGAAGAAGAACGTCATGCCGCCGAAAAGGCTGCGCTTGGCATTATTGTCGAAAACGGAGACGCGGAAGACGAGACTCTGCCCAATGCCTTTTTCGGCACGCAGGGCAACGCCACGGTAGCCATTGCCAAGGATGAAGAAAAGGGCAATGTGTGGAAAGTAACGCCGGCAGAGGGCAACGTATGGGCCTATGTTCAGCAGAGCTGCACCTACACGCCGGGCGCGACTTACAAGGCGTCACTTGACGTAAAGCTTACCGGCACGCTAAGCAAGAGTGAAGGCATCAGCACCTCGATGTACTGCAATCTGAAATACAGGGATGGGAACGGCAAGCTCGACCACATTCTGTTCCCGGGCGGAAACATTACCATTTCCACCGAGGACGGTTGGAAGCATTGGGAATTTAAATTCACCATTTCGGCCGATTCGACCGAACGGGACAACGACCAGTTCGCGTTCTATGCCAATCCCGTGGACGGCGAAGGTGTCGGCTTCCTTATCGACAATGTCAAGGTCGAGAAGATATCGTAACTGAACGGCAAACGAAAAAAGTAAAGCGGCGGCTGTCACAGGCCAGCCGCCGCTTTTGTGCTGCAGCAGCGATCTCGATCCGAAAAAAGCAATATATGTCCGGAAAGCCGCAATGACGGCCTTGTCTTTCCTATTGATTTTCGCTATAATAGACCTATACCGACCGGATAGAGATCCGGTTTAAAGGAGGAAAGGAAAATGATTTGGATATCCAGCACGGAAAACGAGTTTTGGAACGAAAACAATAAAGTCACTGAGAATCCGGCGGACAAGGGCAGTGCGTTAATAATCGGCGAACGCATAGGGCGACCATTATACGGTTGGGGCTGCTGTATCAGCGAAATATGTGCCAAAGCGGTTTTGGAGCTTTCAGAGGACAAACAGAAGGCCATTTTTGACGAATTGTTTGGTGTGGAAAACTGCGGCTTTAATTATTGCCGTTTATCCATCGGTGCGAACGATTTTGCCGAAAGCTGGTACAGCTACGATGAAACCGACGGCGACTATGCGCTTGAGCATTTTTCGGTTGCACGTGATGAAAAGTACATTTTTCCGGCCATACGCGAGGCGAAAAAGCGTTCTCCGGAGTTACGCTTTTTCGCGTCTCCTTGGAGTCCGCCGACTTGGATGAAATTTCCGAAGGCATACAATTACGGCAGACTTGTGGAGACGGAGGAAAATCTAAAGGCTTATGCGCGGTATTTCCGCCGCTATTTGGAAGAATATGCTAAGCGCGGTGTGAACATCGGGCAGATATGCTTCCAGAACGAGTTTATTTCGGATCAGAAATTCCCGTCGTGCCTGTGGTCACCGGAACTTATCGAAAAGTTCCTTGCAGATTATCTGATTGATGAGATCGGCAATTTGGCAGAAATTTGGTTTGGCACATATAACGGGCCGGAGACGGACGCCAGAGCAAGCTATACGCGGTATTATCAATATGTGGGCCGTGTCATGCAGAACGAAAAATGCCGGAAACACATCAAGGGCATTGCGTTCCAATGGGCAGGAAAATTTGCTATACCGCAGGCGGCGGAGGACTATCCGGAATTAGATTTTATCCACAGTGAGGGCGAATGCGGCAACGGAGCAAACAGCTGGGAATATGCGTTGTATTCGTATGAGATGTATCACCACTATTTCAAGAATGGGGCGCGTGCCAACGTTTATTGGAATATGGCACTTGACAACGACGGATTTTCTACCTGGGGCTGGCGGCAGAACTCACTCATCAGCGTGAAAGACGGCGAATATCGGTACAATCCGGAGTTTTATTTGGTCAAGCATTTTGCCAAATACGTTAAGCGCGGTGCGGTAATGCTTGGCACAAAGGGCGATTTCAGCAGCAACACGACGGTATTTGAGAACATGGATGGCAGCCGTGTGGCGATTATTGTCAACCCATTTGATTTTGAAAAGGTTGTGACGATAGAGAATGTCGGTTACAAGCTGAAACCACGTTCGTTTAATACGATTGTTTTGAATTAAAGCACAGACCGCTGAAGAAATTCAGCGGTCTGTAATTATATAAGGCGGCGAAGGCTTGCAGCAAAATGAATCGGAGATGGCGCGGTCTTGCTCGCGCTGCTTCGCTGATTCGAAGCTTGAAGAACTCCGGAATTTTCTTTTACGCCGGGTTATTTTTTTGTACATACCTCACGCCGCATGGCCCCCGGCGTTTTTCGGTAGTACTTTTTGAATACGACCAAAAAGCTTTCGGGAGTGGAATAGTGCAGCGTCTCGGCAATCTGTGAAATCGAAAGAGACGTGTTTTTCAAATAAAATACAGCGCGGCGCATACGTATTTCGTTTCGCAGCTCCACAATGTTTTTTCCGTATTCGGCTGTAACCATGCGCGAAACCTGCCGCTCGGACATAAATAAAGCGTCGCAAAGCTCGCGAAAGCTCTTGTTCTGCGAAAGACATTCCTCAAATTCAGCGTCGAAGGCGTTTATCGTTTCATAGTACCCGTTTTTCTTGATGAAAAGTGCCTTGTCATACACCTTGGCCGTATTGGATCGGTGTATCATTTCGAGAAAGATCAGCGAAATGATGTGCTTGATCTTTTCATACCGGAGTGCCGGCGCGTCGTTAAGACAGCGGAAAATACTTTCTAAGAAGGTCGGATCATACTCGGTGATAAACGGTTCACGGCGCAAAAGCAGCTCGCAGAATGCGCTGTAAATATCGAGAATATCCGTGCCGGAGGAGGTTTTGCGGAACACAAACAGCAGTGCAATGCGGTTGTACGAAGAAACGCAGGCGACATCGTGATATAGCTGCGGTGGAATCAGACACGCATTTCGTCCGGTGATCTGCCTTTTCCCGAAATCGCTGGAAATGACGGCTTCGCCCTTTAAGGCGATAAACAGCTCGGGCATGGCATGAATATGTGGCGGTGTGACGGGTTGTGCGACAGTGTAGGAACCGGCATTTTCAAAAAAAGTGAATTCCGTATTGCCCAAAACAAAAGAAAACGGTTGCATGTCTTCCTCCGATAAGTGTTTTTTTTCAGTATATCACGCAAAAACTAAATTGTAAAGACATTTTGCTGAAAAAAATGTCTTTGCATATCATTGCAATTTAATTTGTTTCGTGCTACAATAGACACGTAATCCGAAGGAAATCGCAAATTTGTTTTTTACAGGTATTGATATATGACGCATCAGCTTTCCAAACGCCTTGTTTTTCTTGTTCCTGTTTTCGCGACAGCGGCACTTATCACGGCGGCAGGCCTTTATTTTCACCAAGACTTTTTCCGCATTCTGCCGCTGTATGTTTCGCTTTTCGTACTCATCTTTTCCGCTAAGGTCAATCGCTATGCGTTCCTTATCGGCGGACTCAATTCGATATTATATGCAGCGGTTTATTTTGCCTATGGTTTATACGGCATGGCTGTGTATGCGTTCGTGTTTTCCTTCCCGATTCAGATGCTGTCGTTTTTTTGCTGGAAAAAGCACGCTTACAAGCAATCGGTGCAGCTGCGGAAAATGACGGTGCGTCAGCGAATTTTGGTGACGGCGGGCTTTGCGTTTGTCTGGACGGCGTTATACCTGATTCTCAAAAGCGTCGGCGCGGCCTATGCGCTGCTTGACAACACGGTCAGCCTGTTCGGCATACTCATTACCTTTTTACAGCTGCTTGCTTATGTGGAATATACTTATCTCATGCTGCCGAACAGCTTATTCTCCGTGGCTTTGTACATTCAGATGCTTCCGGAGAATCCGGAGCAGACCACCTATCTCATCTATGCGCTCTATTCGCTTGTCTGCTATATTTTTCAGCTTATCAACGCTGCAAGGCTGTATCGTCTGCAGCACCCGAATTTGACAAAGGAGTAAGACCATGAGAGTCATTTTCAACGAAGATAACAATCATTATTGGTATTCGCGCTTTCATCGGAATATGCCGGTCAACGAGCGGACACTTCGTTTGTTTATCAAGCAGTATGCGAATACCGATATAACGGACTTTTCGCTCAATGTCAATGCTTCGGTGTCCTCGACGGAATCGCTTGTCATGCAGGATTATATCCAAAAATACATGGCTGACAGCGAAAACGGCGTTACGGTCGATTATACGAACACCTACGCAAAGCTGTTATATGACTTGAAAATGCGGGGCATTGACCCGTATGCGATTTGGTTTGATGAAATCAAAAAGTGCGGTATGCGCGGACTTCTCAATTTCCGCATGAACGATTGTCATGCGTTTATCGGCTGCAAAGCGAGCCTTGTGAAATCCGAGATGATTGAAAAACACCCGGAATATTATATCTGCACCGGACGCGAGCCGACCGGCTATTTTGACAAATGCCTGAACTATCTGCTGCCGGAGGTGCGAAGCTATTTTCTTTCGTACATCACCGAGCAGTTAGAGCGGTACGACGCGGACGGCATTGAGCTTGATTTTACGCGCGAGCCGTATTGCTTCCCGGTCGGACGGGAGGATGAGGGCCGGAAGGTCATGCTTGACTTCCTTAAGCAGGTGCGTGCATTAACAAATCGTCTTTCGGCCGAGCGGAACAAACAAATCGCCGTGCATCTTTTGTGTCAGGCAAACCCGATTACGGCTTATGAATGCGGTTTTGACCTTGCCGCTGCGGCAAAACGCGGCTATGTGGACGCGATCATTCCCGGTCCGCGCTTTTCAACGGTCAACCTGGATATTCCTCTTGAAACATGGCGTGCGTTAGTCGGAGACACGCAGCTTGGTGCCGTCCAACAGTTACTTGTGCGTGCCTATCCGAACGATAAATGGGTCAGCACCGACCTTGCCATGGCCTATGGGCAAACGGCGGCTTTTATCGCAAGAGGTGCGGATTTTGTCTATCTGTACAATCAGTTTGATATCCCGTCGGACGACCCGGACGATGAAAACTATGAAAATCTTTACTATGCCGGTTCGGTGACCGATAAATGGAAAACGGTGGCGCGGACGCTCGGACACACCGAGCTGCTTCCGTATCGCACGCGTCGCCATCCGTTGACGTATGACGATTTCGCGGGGCTTACCGAACCGACAGCCGCCCGGCTGCCGCTTGTGCTTTCGCCCGGAAAATTCAATGCTTTTCGCATTTCGACCGGAAAGATTCTTGAAACGCAGACTTCCTATGTCAATATTGAGACCTCTGAGCCGGTGGACAGGAAGCATATCACGGTCTATGTCAACGGCGTGCGCGCCGTGTGCAGCAAGAAAGACATGACCAATCACCATATCGTTTCACGTGAGAAAGCGCTTTCGTTTATGTTTCATGCGGCGATTGATTCAACGGCGGCAGTGGAGATCTGTGCGAATGTTCCCTGCAAAATCGAATATGCGGAGATTCTTGTCTGCGGCTTAAAAAAGCCGTAATGATACGGCCGAAATTCTTTTGTTTCTTTATGCATGAAAATGCGTAACGGATAAAAACTACAGTAAACAAAGGAGTGTTCCCATGAAAAAGGCATTCACAGCGATCTTAGCCGCCGCTTTCTGTGCTGCGGCACTTCACACAGGCGCGTTCGAATTTGAAAATGTTGAACCGCTTCAAACCGATATTCCCAATGAGACCGAAACGGAAAGCGTTCTTTCCGCAAGCATTACACCGGGAACAAATGTTCTCACCGGCAGCAAAAATCTTCTTACCTTCGACAATGAGGGGGATGAAGACAAAATCTATACGTCGTATTTCAGCGGTAAAGCTGTTGTTGAATCGCCCGTTACGCAAGAAGGGGAGGAAGCCATCGACCAGGACAGCAAATACGGCAAGGTGCTTGCACTTGAGCGTGATATGACCGGAAAAGATATTACGGGTACGGTCGATATGACCAAAGAGGGAACGACCGGCTTTTTAACGCTCGGACAGGCGTTGGAGGCGGACAGATACTATTTGGTCACTTGGAATCAATACGTTGATTATAAGGAGGCTTCCTGCCTCGGCTGGTGCCTGTTCCCGTTGGACGCAAAGGCAAAATACGATTTGAACAAAAATGAAGGCAATGAGCTTGCTTCCAATACTTGGCAGAAGGTTTTTGAAGCGCGTATGCCGGGAAAAGACGTCGCCCTTTTCTATCAGATCGATGTCGGCGAAGAACGCGGGGTAAAGCCGAACAAAACCACAATGTTATACATGGATAACGTTGGTATTTATCCGTATTACAAGATTAACTACCATAATCCCGATGGCTCCGTTAAGACCGAACAGGTTCTTTTTGCCGGCGGCATGAAGATTCCGGAAAACATCATTGAGAATTATACTGTCAAGACCGATAATTTCTCGACCGAACCGGTTCAAAAGGACGATTCGACCTACCGCATGATCGGCTGGGCGCAGAGCGAGAACGCGGCGAAAGCCGAAAGTGTTGTTGCGCTTGCCGGTGCGGACGTTGATCTCTATCCGGTTTGGGAGGATGTGAACAAGCCGGTTCTTACGGGCGAGGTTTCCGTTCACACGACCGATCCGGTCGGCATTCGTTTTAAGGCAAACGCACACAAGTATCTGACGACGCTTGCGGACACCAACGTGGAGATTGGCTTTGTAGTTGCCCGTGAGACTGAAGAAACGTTGACTCTCATCGAGGAATTCAGTGAAGACGGCGAGCTTAGTTTGGATATGCTTCCGTTCAATATTGCCGTAAAGGGTGCTGCGTATGTCAAAAAGGCAGATGGAACGTTAGAGGGCAAAAATTATCTGCGTGAAAACACGGACGGTGTGACCGCTTCGTTTACGGCCTGCATGATCGGCATTCCCGAGGGGCATTACACCGAGAACATCCTTGTTCGTCCGTATGTGACCATCGGAAGCGTCAACTATTATGGACCAGTCAAGCGTGAATCGCTGTACAATGCGGCCAAAAACTGTCCGGAGCAAGATGACGAAACCGTCAAAGAAATCATCGCCAAGGGTGACAGCGAAAAAGCATAACTTTGAATCGACAGCGGAACGGTTTTGTCCGGTTCGCTTTCCATAACACTACACGAATTGCGTATATCTCTCCTTTTGGCACGTCTCGGATGTTCGTTTCCGGGACGTGTTTTTTATCGGGCAAGCTTTCCTTAAAAGGATTTAATTTTGTTAGTGGGAAGTTGTTGTTTTTGTGTGCTGCTTCGAGGTTTGCGGAACCTCGATTCTCCCTTGAAAGGTTTTAATTGTTGCGGTGCGAAGCTGCGGCTGCGGTATGCTGATTCGAGGTTTGCGAAACCTCGGAACTCCCCGGAAGGGGAACGAGTTGTCACTTTTTGCATCGTGCAAAAAGTAACCAAAAAGCATGCTCGGACGTGCAAAAAGTTGCCGGTGGCAAGTTTTTGTGCGTCGGAGACCGCCGAAACAGGGAGAATTGCGAACGGACGTGAGCAAGGCGACCATGTTTCAAGGAGACGACTCCGTCCTGCGACCTCGATTCAAATCGCCGGTCGATACATGATTGTAGTTAAAGTGACCGGCATTCATCAGGTAACCGGTTTTGCGAAAAGCTGCGGCGTTGCCGGATATCGCCGGCAATGATTTGAATCGGTGCGACGCTCCGGCTTTACAGCACAAGGAATTAGAGAGGAGATTAAAAGAACAGCTGTATTCTTTGCAAACAGTAGGTTAAGGGTGGTGCGAATGGGCGGCGGAGGGTGGAAAAGAGTAGCTTTGGATAGCAATAAGGAAAGGTTTGTGAAAAAGAAAGTTTTTTGTACGTGAAAAGGCGGTTTTTGAGGACAGTTCGTAAAGCTTTCTGCTAATGAAATTTTCTTGATTCGCGATAAAGGCGTTTTTTCGGCTCATGCAAAGCTTACTGATAAAGAAAAGCTTTTTATAAACACAGCAAAATCTCAATTTCCCACCGCACCCAAACTAACGTGCAGCAACCCTTTTCGAATACCGCTTGCTGCTGTGAGCTTGCAGTACAATAACTCTTTTTCGAAAAACATCGGTCTTGCGTCTGCACTACGGTAACCCTTTCGCACCGATTCAAAGCCTTTACGCCGGCGTTTTTCGGACAAAACCGGTTTCGGCATGAGCCGCCGGAAAGCTTTACAAAATCTTTTCCGACAGAGCTTTGAATCGTCCCCGGAGTCCAGAGGTTCGCAAACCTCTGGCGTGCTTTTTGGTTCTTTTTGCACGACGCAAAAAGAACGTAAAAACGTCCCCTTTGCAGGAAGCTTCAAGGTTCTGCAAACCTCGAATCAGCGCACATAGATAACGACTTTGCACAATCCAATTAAATCCTTTTGAAACGATTCGAGGTTCTGCAAACCTTGAATCAGCGCACACAGACAACAAATCTGCACAAACCAAATTAAATCCTTTTGAAACTTTCGAGGTTTTGCAAACCTCGAATCAGCATACAAAACTACAACTTCGTGCAATCCAATTAAATCCTTTTCCGCTTCGCGGCTTCTTTCGCCGCCCTCGGCGGCTGTTTTTCCGCCTTGCGGCGGTCCTTTGTTGCTGCCGCAACATTTTTGCCGCTTCGCGGCTTTTCGGGCGGCAAGGCAGCCTTATG
The DNA here is from genome assembly GCA_934444645.1 of uncultured Eubacteriales bacterium. GTDB lineage: Bacteria > Bacillota > Clostridia > Oscillospirales > CAG-382 > UMGS882. The sequence continues at coordinate 61,891 of CAKSCV010000005.1, forward strand.
TTGCCGCCTTTGGCGGCAAAAAAGCCCGGAGGAACATAGCTCCTCCGGGCGAACTGCCTCATACGGCACTTAAATGTGCAAAAACTTGCGGAATGCGCCAATGTAGCTTTCCGCTGTTTCCTTGTCGTGGCTCTCAGCGAAAATGCGTAATAACGGCTCTGTGCCGGAAAAGCGGCAGATAACAAAATCGCCGTTTTCAAAATATACTTTGCAGCCGTCTTCATAATTGACACGCGTGATCTTGGCGGAAAATTCCGGCAATTTTTTGTCCACCATCAGAATGTGATCGATTTCCGGCTTAACCTCCGGCGCAAAACGCAGATTGTCCTCTGCCATGACAAATTTGCCGTAGGCAGCCTCCAACTCATCCATGATTTCAGCCGGTGTTTTGCCGATGACGCTGACCATCTCGGCAAACAACGATGCCGCATAAACGGAATCCTTGCCGTGAATATGACCGCGCACAGTCAAACCTCCGGACGATTCACCGCCCAAAACCGCGTCTACCTCATCGATTTTAGAGGAGATATATTTGAAGCCGACCGGCACTTCATAGCACACCTCGCCGAAGCTTTCGGCAATCTTATCGAGCATATGCGTGGTGGCAAGATTGCGCACAACCGGCCCTTTCCACCCCTTGTGCTTGACAAGATAATAGTACAGCATACACAGGATTTCGTTGGCGTTGATGTATCGGCCGCTCGGGTCGATGACACCGAGGCGGTCGCCGTCGCCGTCCATGGCAATGCCGAGGTCGTAACCGCCTTCCACTACCGCATTGTGCAAATGTGACAGGCTCTTTTCGCTCGGCGCAGGCATTTGACCGCCGAAATAGGCGTCTTTGTTGATGTTGATGGTGTCGATCGTGCAGCGCGCCGTATGGAAAATGACAAGGAGCGGATACGTGCCCGAGCCGTGCATGGAGTCGAAAATCACGCGAAGACCGCGTTTGCGAAGAGCCTCCATATCGAGAAGCCCGATAATATCGTCTAAGAATTTGTTGAACGGATTGACAATGTACTCAATGTTGCCAAGCGTTACCTGTTCGGCAAAATCCGCCTCGGGAAGGTCTTTGGCGGCGGCAATGAACTCCTCCAAAAGCGTTGTGGTCTCTAACGGTGCGTCACGTCCCTCGTCGACAATGAGCTTAATGCCGTTGTACTGGGACGGATTGTGCGACGCGGTGATCTCGATGCCGTAATGCAGCCCCATGTTCTTGACCGTGTGCATAACGAGCGGCGTCGGTGAAGAACGGCCGATAAACAAGACCTTGACACCGCTTGCCGCAAACAGCTCGGCAACCCATTTTGCTGCCTGTTCCGACAAAAAGCGACGGTCGTAGCCGATTACCACAGGCTTGTCCGTTTTGTTTTCATGATGCATCAATCGGATGACACCTGCGGCGACAAGGCGGATGTTGGAACGGATAAAATCGTCACCGATGACGGCGCGCCAGCCGCCCGTGCCGAAATGAATGGTCTGGTTGGTCATAAAAACCTCCTTGATCGAGCGAAAAGTGATGGAATTCGAATATTAAATAATATCCCGGTCGGCTGTGTAAACCACCGAAACGTTGTCATGCAGCTGTAAAATCGACGCCGGCACTTCGGGCGTGACAGGTCCCTTTAAGGCCTTTTGAACAATATCGAATTTTTCGGGGCCGGCAATAAGAAGAATTTTTCTGGCACTTAAAATCGACTTAAAGCCCATGGTCAGTGCGTGCGTCGGCATACCGCCGTTCGGGAAGAAGCGGCTGTTGGCTTTCATGGTCGATTCGGTGAGAGCCACGCGGCGCGTTTCAAGTTCGAAATGATCCGACGGCTCGTTAAAGCCGATATGACCGTTAAAGCCGATGCCTAAAAGCTGCAGATCGATGCCGCCGAGCGCACGGATGAGCTTGTCGTAGTTGTCACACTCGGTTTTCCAGTCGGTGGCAAGACCGTTCGGAACATAGGTGCGATACTTGTCGATATTGATGTGATCGAAAAAGTTGTGGTTCATGAAATAGCGGTAGCTTTGCTCATGCTCCGGTGCAAGACCGCAGTATTCGTCGAGATTGACCGTGCTGACATCCTTGAAATCAAGGTCATCCTTTTTGTACCATTCGATTAACTGGCTGTAAACGCCGAGCGGCGAAGAACCGGTGGCAAGTCCCAAAACCGAATCCGGCTTTTGAATGACTTGAGCGGAAAGAATGTTGGCGGCGCGGCGGCTCATCTTTTCATATGAGGCTTCACGGTAAATATACATAACGGATGCTCCTTTGCGTTTTCAATTTCGGGCAGAAGCGATTTTTGCCGAATTTGTTAAAAATCGTCTGTGCGACGGTTGAATAAAACCTTTTACAACTACAATTATATAGGAATTTTGCGGCTTTGGCTTGCAATAATAGGCTAACATTTTATATTTTTGGTCTTTTTTGGCTTGCAAAACGCGCGCGTTTGCGATATAATAATGAAAAGAAGACGAAAAGAACCTTTCGGCAGACAGCGTAAAAGGAGAACCATGCATGGAATACGTGATGACAAAATTGGATAACGCCGTGTCGGTTGACGGCATTTATACGGTGCATTATTTCGAATATGCCAAGGATTTTGCCTATTCGGGAGAGGTGCATAACTTTTGGGAGCTTGTGTATGCCGATAAAAAAAGCTTATATGTCACCGCCGGTGCCAGTGAGATTCACCTTGCGGTCGGACAAATGTATTTACACCGCCCGAATGAATTCCACAACATCCGCTGTGACGGCTCTCACGCGGCAAATTCCGTCATCGTTTCGTTTTCCAGCGATTGCGAAGCGCTTTTGTCGATTGCCGGCATGGTGATCGACTGTACCTCCGAGGAAAAACGGCTGCTCGGCGGCATGATCAAGGAGGCAGAAAGCGTTTTCTCCACGCCGCTGGGCGTTCCGTATATCCGCATTATGCAGAAATCCGGTAAAGGCGCATTCGGCGGAGAGCAGCTGATCCGGCTGTATTTGGAGCAGTTGCTCATCCTGCTTGTGCGCGGCAACGGCCGCGAAAACAGCCCGAAGGTCGGTTCGGACGACAAGGTGCTTGCCAAAATATGCGATTATCTCGAGCAGAATATCCATCGGCCGCTATGCTTTTTGGATATCGTAAAGCACTTTAATCTGTCGGCTTCGGTGGTCAAGCGCATTTTCCGCGAACAGATGGGCTGCGGCGTGATGGAATGCTTCAACCGCATCCGGGTGGATGCCGCCAAGGAGCTTATCCGTGAAGGCGATCAGAATTTTACGGAGATTGCCGCAAGCTTATGCTTCGGCTCGTCGCAGTATTTCACCACCGTGTTTAAACGCATTTCGGGAATGACGCCGACCGAATATCGCGCCTCGGCGCTTCACCGGTAAGACGGCGGAAAAAGCAAATTTACAAATAATTCAAAAAAATCGCCGCAACCCTCTTTACAAACAAAAAAAAGTGTGCTATACTAATCCACGGTAAGTTTGGTACCCTTGCTTTGTTATGGGATATAAGCCTCACCGTGCGCGGTTACAAGGCATCCACAGACCCATAGCTGTGTAAGGGAATGCTTATCAAATATAAGAAAGGTGGATAAACCCATGATTCAGAAAGAAGTCAAAAAGCAGCTCATCGATGAGTACAAGACCCATGAGGGCGATACCGGTTCTCCCGAGGTACAGATCGCAATTCTCACGCACCGTATCAACACCCTCACCGAGCACCTCAAAGCCAACAAGAATGACCATCATTCCCGCCGCGGTCTTTTGAAAATGGTCGGTCACAGAAGAAACCTTCTCAACTACCTTACCAAGAAGGATATCAACCGTTACCGTGCCATCATCGAAAAGCTCGGAATCAGAAAGTAATTCTTTCGGAATTAAGGCGAACCTGCTTTGTGCTTGTTCGCCTTACTTGCTTTTTTTGGCATACGGCGAAAGCCGGAAAAACGTTGTAAAAAAGCGGAGGACTCATAACCGTTTAGCATTTAGATGCGTCCGAAAGCAAGCGGCTTTCGGATACATTTAAGTGCTAAACCGGATGCGCCGAAACGCGCGTCGTGGTTAAAGTTATGTGCCTCCGCAAAAAATAAAATTACGGAGGAAACAAAATGTTTGAAAACTACCGCACCTTTTCTACCGACCTTGCCGGACGCAAGCTCACGGTAGAAACCGGAAAAATGGCTCAGCTCGCCAACGGCTCCTGCCTTGTGCGCTACGGCGACACCGCCATTCTCGCAACCGCCACCGCTTCTGCCGCACCGCGCGACGGCATCGACTTTCTGCCGCTTTCGGTGGACTTTGAAGAACGCCTTTATGCCGTCGGCAAAATCCCCGGTTCGTTCTTGAAGCGCGAAGGCAAGCCGACCGAAAAGGCCATCCTCACCTCGCGCGTTATCGACCGCCCGATCCGTCCGCTCTTCCCGAAGGATTTAAGAAACGACGTTACTCTCAACATCCTCGTTCTCTCGGTTGATCCGGATTGCTCGCCTGAGGTCGCCGGCCTTATCGGCGCGTCCATTGCCCTTTCTATTTCGGATATTCCGTGGAACGGCCCGGTCTCCAGCGTGTTTGTCGGTCTTGTGGGCGGCGAAGTCGTCATCAACCCGACTGCCGCTCAGCGTGAAAAATCCACGCTTGAGCTCACGGTTGCCAGCAGCGCGAAAAAGGTCGTCATGATCGAAGCCGGCGGCAAGGAGATCCCGGAAGACACCATGTTCGACGCTATCATGAAGGCACACGAAGTCAACCGCAAGATGGTCGAATTCATCGAACACATCAAAGCCGAAGTCGGCAAAGAGAAGTTTTCTTATCCGTCCTGCGAGGTTGACCACGACCTGTTCGACAAAGTCAGTGAATATGCCATTGAAAAGGTCAGAGCCGCGCTTGATACCGACGATAAGAATGTCCGCGAAGAACGTCTTTCGGTCGTTTACGAGGATGTTTACGCGCACTTTGAAGAATTGTATCCCGACGAGGACCGCAAGGCGGAAATCGCGGAATGTATGTATAAACTCCAGAAATTTGTTGTAAGACGCTGGCTGCTCGACGACGGCAAACGCGTTGACGGCCGCCGCCTTGACCAGATCCGTCCGCTTGCCGCTGAAGTCGGTCTTTTCGGCAGAACCCACGGCTCAGCCATGTTTACGCGCGGTCAGACGCAGGTCATTACTACCGCAACACTCGGCCTTGTTGCCGAACAGCAGATGCTTGACGGTATCGATAACGAAGAATTCAAACGCTATATGCATCATTACAATATGCCCAGCTATTCGGTCGGCGAGACCAAGCCGTCCAGAGGCCCCGGCAGACGTGAGATCGGTCATGGCGCTCTTGCCGAACGTGCACTCGTTCCGGTCATTCCGTCGGTAGACGATTTCCCGTATTCGCTCCGTCTGGTTTCCGAGGTCATTTCCTCCAACGGTTCGACCTCGCAGGCCTCCATCTGCGCCTCCACGCTTGCTCTGATGGATGCAGGTGTACCGATTTCCGCACCGGTTGCCGGTATCTCCTGCGGCCTTATCACCGAGGGCGAACGCTGGATGACCATGCTCGATATCCAAGGCCTTGAAGACTTCTTCGGCGATATGGACTTTAAGGTAGCCGGTACCAAAAAGGGTATCACCGCAATCCAGATGGACTTGAAGATCGATGGCCTTACGCCGGAAATCATCCGTGCCGCTTTCGATCAGACCCGCAAAGGCCGCGAATATATCCTCGATGAAATCATGCTCAAATGCATTCCGGCTCCGCGTGCCGAGGTTTCCGCTTATGCACCCAAAATGCTCATCGTTAAGATTGATCCCGAAAAGATCGGTGACGTTATCGGCAAGAGCGGCAAGGTCATCCAGGCTATCCAGGCAGAAACCGGCACCAAGATCGATATCGAGGACGACGGAACCGTGTTTATCGCTTCTATTGATAAGGAGGGCACGCTTCGCGCCAAAGCCTTCGTCGAAGCCATCGCTTTCGATCCCGAGCCCGGCACGGTCTATACCGGCAAGGTCACAAGACTCATGTCGTTCGGCGCATTTGTTGAGATTGCTCCCGGCAAGGAAGGTCTTGTTCACATTTCCAAGCTCGATAAGAAGCGCGTCGAAAGAGTGGAGGACGTTGTTTCGGTCGGCGATACCATTAAGGTCAAGGTTCTCGGCACCGACGAAAAGGGCCGTCTGAACCTCTCCCGCAAGGACGCTATGTAACAAATTCAACCCTGATACGTTTACGAGCCAAGCTTCGGCTGATACCAAGCTTGGCTCGTTATGTTAGTCCGGCGAAATGCCGGCAAAAAGGAATTTTTATGGAAGAAATGCGCATACAAAAATATGTTTCGGATTGCGGCCTTATGTCGCGCCGCGCTGCCGAAAAAGAGATTGAAGCCGGTCATTTTACGGTCAACGGCGAAAAAGCGTCCATCGGTCAAAAGATCGTGCCGGGACTTGATAAGGTCGCCTATAAAGGCAAACCGGTCGCCGGCGGCGGCAAAAAGCTGTATGTGATGCTGTATAAGCCGCGCGGCTATGTCACCACCATGAGCGACGACGAGGGACGCCGCTGTATTCCGGAGCTGCTTACGGACATTCCGGAGCGTGTATATCCCTGCGGACGACTCGATATGGATTCTGAGGGACTTCTCATTCTCACCAACGACGGCGAGGTCGCCAACAAGCTCATGCACCCGAAAAATCATGTGGAAAAAATCTACCACGTCAAAATAAAGACCGAAATCGCACCGGAAAAGTTAGCCGCGCTCAATGAACCCATGGTCATTGACGATTACAAGATCAAGCCGGTCAAGGTGACGATTTTGGAGCGTAAAGAGGGCTATACGATTTTGAAATTCGTGCTGTCTGAGGGCAGAAACCGCCAGATCCGCAAAATGTGCGAACAATTGGAATTGCAGATTTTGCGCTTGAAGCGCGTGACGGTCGGCGAGCTTACCATCGGTATGCTCACGCCCGGTAAATGGAAATACATGAATTTCAAGGAAATAAACTACCTAAAGAGCCTGTAATCAAACGAAAAGAGGAATTGTCATGCTTGAAATGCGGCCGGTTTATACGTCGTATGAAAGGGAAGAATACACCGCACCGTTCGGCATCGTGCCGGAAAAGGACAAGGTGGTCATCTGCGCCCGCTATCCGGAGCGCTTTGTGGGACTTGCGTATGCGGCACTTTGCGGCGAGGTCGGCACGGTCTGCAAGCTTTCGCTTGTCGACGGCTATGAGGACGAAACCGATTTGTTTCTTCTCGGAAAAGCCATGCTGAACTACTTTGATCTGCACGGCGTAAAAACCGTCGTGTATCCCGATTTGGAGAGCGAGAGCGATTTCTGCAAAAAAAATGCCGCCCGTCTCGGCTTTTGCCGGGATGCGGACGGTGTCGGTCGGTTGAATTTGGACGGCTATTTTACGCATACCTGCCGCAATTGACCCAAGCGGACACGGCTCATTTGCCGAACGCGCGGTGAAACAGCCGGTTTTCGCGCCGATAGGCGTGCCTCCGGAAAACCTCCAACAGCGCACAGTATTTATCGGCAAGGCAGACAATGAGGCTTTCCCGATATTTCGGCGGCCGCGGTGTGAGCGGAAACATATGTCGCGCAATGATATCGGCTTCAATGTCGTTCAAATCAAAGTCACGCTTGGCATTGCGAAGTGCCGCACCGGGATGAGTAAAGCCATGCAGCTTGTGCTCGTTCCGGTCGCTTTTTATATGCCAATCGTAAAGAAAATAATCGTGCAACAGTGCACCGCGGATAAGGCTCCGCTTGTCGCAGGCAATGCCGAAGCGTGTCACGATCCGCAGACTGTAATAGGCGACCGCCAAGCTGTGAAGCAGGCAGGAGGTATCGCCGTGCTGAAGGATTTCACTCATGGAGCGTACCTTCGGATTTTCACATAAAGAAGAAACCGTGTCCAAAAACAGACGAATGTTTTCGGCATTGGCATCGGTGTAGTTCATAGAGCACCTCCCGATTTTTGAAGATATATACAGTATACTATAACGAGAACAAAAAAGCAAGAGCTGTCACAGAAGTTTCACACAACATTCAGATATTCCCGATTTTGGAAATCGGTGCCGCCAAAGGAGAAAGAACCCATGCGTTTTCCGTTAGAAGCCTTAGTTGAGCCGCTTGTTCATTGGTATGAATTAAACCGCAAAACCTTTCCGTGGCGGGAGGATCCGACGCCGTACCGCGTTTGGATTTCCGAAATCATGCTCCAGCAGACGCGTATCGAAGCGGCTCTGCCGTATTATACCCGCTTTTTAGAAGCGTTTCCGGATGTTTGTGCACTGGCTTCGGCGGAGCAAGAAAAGGTTTTGAAGCTGTGGCAGGGACTCGGCTATTACAGCCGGGCAAAAAACTTGCAAAAAGCTGCCAAAATCGTGTGCGAAACCTATCACGGCGAGCTGCCGCGTTCGGCAAAGGAGCTGCGTGCCTTGCCGGGCATCGGCGACTATACCGCCGGAGCGATCGCCTCGATCGCCATGGGATTGCCAGAACCGGCGGTGGACGGCAATGTGCTTCGTGTGATCATGCGCCTTGCGGCGTGCGGGGATGATGTGATGCGCGCGGACGTCAAAACGCGTGTGGCGGAAGAACTGCGTCAGATCTATCCGTCCGGTGCAAAAGCCGGACTTTTGACGCAAGGACTGATGGAGCTTGGTGAGACCGTGTGTCTGCCGGCCGGGGAAGTGAAATGCGGCGTTTGTCCGCTTTCTTCGCTGTGCCTTGCGTATGCAAGCGGAAAAACCGCCGAATTCCCGGTTCGCTCCAAGCCGAAGCCGCGTGCAGTCGAAGAGCGGACAATCGTCGTATTGACGCATAGAGGGCATGTGGCCCTGCATAAGCGAACCGAAGGCGTGCTTCGCGACCTGTGGGAACCCGTGAACTTTGCCGGGAAAATGGATCTTGCGGCGGTCGAAAAACGCTTGTCCGAAAGCGGCGTTTCGGTCGTTTCTTCGGAAGACCTCGGAAAAGCCAAGCACGTTTTTTCCCATATCGAGTGGCATATGACCGGCTTTTTGTGCGAAACCGACGGCGAGCCGAACGCTCTTTCCGACGGCTATGCCTTGCTGTGGGAGGATGCCGAAGAAATCGGCGAGACAAAAGCCGTTCCGTCGGCTTTTCGGGCATACCGCAAGAAAACCGGCTTGTTGTAATATATTGAAAGCTTTTTCTCCTGCCATACTGAAAAAATATCATAAATTCTCCTACTTTGGGAGGATGACAAAATCGGAAAAACGCGGTAAAATAATACGTATTCAAATATGCAAAATGCGTGAGAGCGGAGGTGCCCGATGGCTGCTTTTACCGCCGTGCGGCCGGAAACGGAACAAAAATTCCGGCATTTTTTGGAAAAAGGACGGGTGTTTTTGTTTTCCGCCCCCTGCGGCTTCGGAAAAACGGCTGCTTCGGAAAAGCTGTTGACCGGCAGACGTGTTTGGCGCGTGCAGGCGGAAGCTTTGCCGCCGCGCTTTACGGATTTCGAAACGTGGGATATCCTTCTTGCGGATAATCTGCAGGAGCTGTCCGACACCGAGGTCAAGCATGGGCTGTGCGATGCCATCCGTGAGCATCCGGAAAAGCGGTTCGTCTTTCTGACGCGCGGCCTGCCGCCCGGTTATCTGTTGCCGTTCCGCTATGCGGGACTCATGGAAACGGTGAACTGTGAAGAGCTGTTTTTAACGCACGACAGCATCAAAAAGCTGTTTGAAAGCTACGATGTAAGCCTTTCGGAGGCACAGGTTGAGGATTTTGCGGAGCTTACCGAGGGCTATCCGCTGGCATTGTCGCTCATGGCCGGGAAAATGCATGACGGCGCGGCGTTTGACGCGAAATTGAAGCTTGAAACCGAACGGGAGCTTTTTATCTACTACGAGGAAGCGGTTTTCAACCGCCTGGAAATGCCCATCCGGCGTTTTTTATTGGATGTTGCGGCCTTTGACGAATTTGATACCGAGCTTGCAAAAATGGCAACCGGTGAAAGCCGTTCGGGCGACTATTTGGCACTTCTCGTGCAGAATTCCACCATGCTGTTATCAAGCCGCGCGTCTGTCTATCATTTTTGGCCGATTTTTCGGCGTTTTCTTTTGTGGGAACAGTCGCGCGTGTATTCCGACGAACAGCGCAAAGCCCTTTATGCACGCGGCGGTCTGTATGCCGAGCTGCATGAAAACTACGGAAAAGCCCTGGAGTATTATTCCAAAAGCGGCGCAAAGGATAAGGTTTCCGAGCTGCTCATCAAAAGCTTGTCCTTTCATCCGGGCATGGGACATTTCGAAGAGCTTGAGGGCTATTTTTATTCGCTTTCCGATGAACAGATCGAAGCAAGTCCTGCACTCATGCAGGGCATGAGCTTGCTTACGGCGTTGTCGCTCGATTATGAGACCTCGGAAAAATGGTATCGCAAGCTGCACCGGTTTGCCGAGGTGCGTAAATCCGACGACCTTGCCGCCAAAGAGGCACGCAGCCGGCTTGCGTATCTTGATATTTCTTTGCCGCAGCGCGGCACAAGCGGACTTGTGCAGACCATCACGGATGTGTTCCGGCTGCTTTCCGACCGCCGGATCAAATTGCCGCCGTTTTCGGTCACCAGCACGCTTCCCAGCATCATGAACGGCGGCAAGGATTTTTCGCCGTGGAGCAAGCGCGACGACCTTTTGTACGCTACCATGCGGCTTCCGGTCGAGACGGTGCTCGGCAAAGACGGCGTGGGACTTGCGGAATGCGCCATCACGGAAAGCAAATTCGAAAAGGGCGAAGATGTGTCGGCACGAATGCTGACGCTCGTATCGAAAATCGCCGTAATCGAAGCGCGCGGCACGCCGGATATCGAGTTTGCGCTTGTGGGACTTTTGGCACGCAGTCAGATCCATTCCGGACGCGCCGAGGACGCGTATCGGAGCGTGAAGGATCTGCGCGCACGGTTTGCCGGAAAGGAGTATACACGCTTTTTCGGAAACATCGATGCGTTTCTCTGTCAAATTGCCTTATATTGCGGCAACGAACACGCCGCCGAAGCGTGGTACGCCGAAAAAGCACCGCGCAGCTTGGTGACGCTGCGCGTTATGAAACGCTATCAATATCTGACGCAGAGCCTTGTTGAGCTGTCACGCGGCGATAACCGGGCGGCTTTATTTACGCTTGCGCCGCTGGACCCGTATTATATTGCCTGTGAGCGCCACATCGACCGCATTCATGCCAAAACCGTCGCCGCGATTGCCAAATACCGCTTAAAGGATGAATCGTGGAAAGAGGATTTCTGCTTGGCACTGGATATTGCGCACACCTACGGTTTTATCCGCACACTCAGCGCATACGGCGCACAGGTACTGCCGCTTGTTGAGAGCGGCGTATGGCAAAAGGACGCCGTTTACTTAAAAAAGCTGACTGCACAGACGCGTGCCATGGCCGTGTTTTATCCGAATTATCTGAAACCGGCTTATCAGATATCGGAAAAGCTGACGGACACCGAACTGCAGGTATTAAAGCTGTTGTCTGCCGACAAAAGCAATGCCGAAATCGGTGCGATTCTCGGCATTCAGCTCACCACCGTCAAGAGCCATGTCAGCCATATTCTGCAAAAGCTCGGCGTCAGCCGCCGAAACGAAGCCAAAACCGCCGCCGAAAAGCTGCGGATCTTATAAAAACGCAAGTCAACTTCAAGGAGGAAAGTCATGAAACCAAAAACAATCGGATTCCGTGTATGCAGCGTTCTTGTCTGCGCGTTTTTGCTTGCAATCGCCGCCTCTGCGGCCGGTTCCGTCAAATTCGGCATCCAAGATGGCGATAAGCTCACCTTCGCCGGAAGCGATGAACCCATCGTGTGGAACGTTGTTTTAAGCGACAAAACCAACACCGACGACGAAAGCGGTATGCTGCTTCTTGCCGATAACCTGATGGGAACGGCAGAAAACACCACAAGCAGCACGAGCGGCTTGAAGGCCGCCTTTACCGCATGCTACGACAAGGAATTCAGCGACCTTCAAAAAAGTGCTACTCTGCGGGTGACCAAACAAGACGCGCCCAAAAAATTGACGGTTCTGTTGTATGGAGTGCAGCCTGTCAGTGCCTGGTGCAACGGTGCTCTCAACGGCGAAGTGCTGTTTGCCCTTTCTTACGAGGAAGCAGGTTTGCTTCCCATGTCAAAACTTGCTGCCGAAAGCACTTGGTGGCTTCGCACGGTTGGCGACAGTCCGTACGACTGCTACACCTATGTTGCGACAAATGGTGGCCTGTCCACTGCAGGGTACGCTCCCACTTGTTCGCTCCGTCCGGCGGTCAACCTCAAAAAGGCGGCTTTCAATGTGCATTCGGTTGCCGGTGAAGCACCGCTTCTTTTGCCGATTGAGGCTGCCGAAAGCGCAAACACATTTACCGCTGTTACGAATAATGCGACGGCATGGAAATTGAACCTGCCGCAGACGGACATTTACGTCGCGAGCGTTCAAACGACTGTGGCAAGCGACAATTCCCTTTCGTATGATATTCGCTTGAATGCGGCGGCAGGGGAGAACGGCGGCCTTTCGTTCATCATCGTAAAGCCCGACGGAACGGTTTCGTATTATATGCACAAGATTTTTGAAACAACGCCGCAAACCGATCTTGCCGGTGCGTTTGCGCTTCCGTCCGACGTCGATAAAGAAAACGACAAAATGTACGTGTTCTACGAACGCTCGGTCGGCAAATTTTCGGGTGAGATCAGTGAGCTTGCCGAAATCTGCTTAAGCCATAAGTACGAAGTCAAGGATTTCTCGGATACCGTACATAAATACACCTGCACCACGTGCGGCAAGAGCTATACCGAAGCGCACGATTATACGGTGTCTGGCACAAGTGCCGACGGGCATACGATGGTTTGCTCGGTCTGCGGCGGCGTGCATACGCTTGCGCACACTTTCAAAGCCGTTCAGATCGACAACGCCGACGAGCATCGCTTAGTTTGCACGGTTTGTAACTATGCCGGGGATTATAAAGAACACACTTATGCGTTTGAGTACGAGGACTACAAGGATCACAAACGCTATTGTACCGAATGCGGCGCATACGGCTATATGAAGCACAACTTTGATGACTATGTGCCGTATTATGAGTTAGATCCGACGCAATGGCACGCGCATACCTGCGCCGACTGCGGTTGGTTTTCGTATTACAAGCACGACATCGTCTGCACGGATTTGGGCTACGACGAAGGGCATGAACGCGCCTGCACCGAGTGCAGCTATAAGGAGACTCTTGCGCATACCTTTGATACGACTGCTTACCCGGATAAGCATATCCAAACCTGTGGTGCCTGCCGCGCCCGGTACGAGCTGCCGCACACCTTTGGCGGCGAAGCGACGGAAGTCGATGATACATATCACAGCATCACCTGTTCGGTCTGCGGCTATGTGCAGAAAGAAAAGCACGACCTTGTTTATACCGCGCTTAGCGACGGTTTGCGCCATGCCTATGCCTGCGCCGATTGCACCTATGGCGGAAAAACTGCGCTTCACACGTTCGTCTACGATACCGATTACACGGTTCCCGGCTTCAAGACCGCACACTGTGTCTGCGGCGTGACGGGTGATACGGCAGCAGCTCTCGGAAAACCGGCAGAGGATGTTGCCATCGTCCGCGACGTCATCGATGAATATTCCATCAGGCTGACTGCCGGGGAATCCACCGGAATAAACGGATACCGGTGCCTGTTTACCGACCGGTATGGCGGCGATTTTCTCGGCCGGAGCGTTCAGGACGGCGGCAGTGACCGCTATATCATCCGCTTTGCCTTTCAGACCAAAAAAGCGTTTACCTGTACCGGCCTTTGGATTCGGCTGTCCGATATTTCTTATGCTGTCGATCCGTACAGCGTGATCCTTTACGGCAGAGAGACCGAAGAAAGCGAATATGTTAAAATCGGCGAAGCTACGCTTTCCTATCTCGGCACGGAAGGCACAAACCGCAACGGCACATATTTGTTTACCGGCGCCGATCTCAAAGCCTATGCCGACTATCGGCTTGATTTAGTCGGTTCGACGGATGCCGAACTCAAGCTTGGCAAAGCATATCTGCTGGGATTACCGACCTCTGCGGTCAACTATCGGCTTTCGGGTGTCATGCTCGCAGAGAAAGAGCCTGTTTCGCAGATCGCTCCCGGCGACGATCTTTCCGTAACCCTGCTTTCGCAGAACGGCCATCCGGCAAAGGAGAACGTAACGGTGCTCGAAAACGGTGCTTTGTTCTCCGGCTTTACCTATTCCGAAGAAACCGGCCTTCTTGTTATCGACGGCGCGTCGATCGGCAGCGGCAAGACCTATACAGTGAAGGCGACGGCTCCGTCAAAGCCTGTGAAGGTCACCGCCGAGCTTGCAGGAATCTCCTTTGAAGGTGCTTCCTATGCCGCTTTCGGCACAGAATATACGGCATACCTTACGGACAGCTTGGGCGGCACCACCTATCTGCCGTATGAGTTTACGGTTACGATCGGCGGCAAAGCGTTTGACGGCTACGAGTTTGCACAGTGGGTAGGGGAGTTTTCGATCCCCGGCAGTGCCATTACCGGCGACATTGTGATAAAGGGCGGAGAAACGGGACGCGCAAATCCCGCGGATGCTCTTTTCAGCGTCGAACGCGCGGGCGAAAGCATCCGTTATTATGATAATGCCGATGAGTTCGGCGACCAGATGAATCGCGGTTCGTCTGTCATTACGCTGTTCAAAGACCTTGAAATTGTATCGGATATTTCGAATGATGAAGGCACGGTCGTTCTCGATTTGAATGGCCATACCTTAACACAGGATGCCGATATCAGCTTTAAGGTTCCCGATAATTCGGCATTGACCATAAAGAACGGTACGCTGCGTTTTAGCGACGAAAGTTACGGCTATGTTTCATACGATGGGATCCTCCATATGGAAAACGTGACGGTGTCGCGAGACGCTTCGTCCGAAGTCCCGGTTTTTGCTCTGAACGGCAAGCTGTATCTGAAGGATTGCACGTTCACGTCCGAAATATACGTCGGCGGCTTTATGTCGGTTGAAAACAGTACGCTTGCCTCTTTGCAGTTAGATCTAGGTGCCAAAGGAGCCTTTTACAGCGGCACGATCGGGGAACTCCGGTATGAGGAGTATGAAAGCGTGCCGACCCTCTTTGACCTGCTTGCCGAAAACACGGCTCTGTATGTTGAAAATGCGACTTCCGAAACACTTGCGGCACTTGTGGATAAAACCGCCTTTGCACCGGCCGGCGGCATTGTTGTCAAACCGGCGGACGGCATTCTGACCTCCGAACCGCAGGAGGCCACTGTCCCGTATAATTCCGGCGAAACGGTCGCGCTTGCCGTCAAAGCAAGCGGAGAGGGCGAATATCGCTGGTATGGCCCGGATGGCAAGATCGAAAACGCCGACGGCACGTTAAAAGTCGAGACGGCCGACCTTGCACTGGGCAAGTATGACTATACCTGCTACGTCCGAAGCGGCAATTATCTTGTCAAAACGCACGCGTCCGTAACGGTGGAATGCGCGCATGAAACGGTGGATGAAAACGGCGTCTGCGAAAGCTGCGGTACGCTCCTATGTATCGAAGTGACCGACGCGAACGGCACGACCAAGCTCTATGGCGATATCGAAGCAGCTCTTGACTATGTTAAGAACAAGCCCGGTTCGACCATCCGCTTACTTCGTGACACGGTCTTTTCCGGCAACGGTGCTTTCTCCGGAAGCTACAGGGAACTCTATTTGTCCGGTGAAAATATCACGTTTGACTTGAACGGAAAGACCTTCAAAATCGAGAATCAGAACTCTGACATCTATGTAAACGGCACATATACCTTAAAGAACGGAACGCTTGACGCGCCGCTTCGGTTTACCGATTTCCAGGAGACCGGCTACCTGACCGTCGAAAACGTCGAATTCTTAAAGCTGTTCTTGGTCGATAAAGACCGAGTGTGCCTTGAAAGCGGCAAATTTGCCTACTTACGAATGTTATACGGTGATTTCGCGGATGCTCTGGGTGAAGGCAAGGCGTATTACTTCTATGGAGATAACGTTTGGTATGACGGTGCATATAAAAGCTCTTTGGAAAATGTCGAAGTGCGGAATGCACCCGTTGTCATCGTGACCCAGCCGAAGGAGCTGATCCTTGGCGCGGATGAAAGCGGAACAATGTCGGTGGAAGCCGTGAAAGCCGCCGGTTATGAGGATCAAGAAATTACCTATCAATGGTATGAAACGACCTATGAATACACCCTCGAAAACGGTTGGAACGGAAGCTATATATTCTCTTCGGAAATCAAGCTCGAAGGTCAAACCGCGTCGGTTCTGACGCTTCCCGATACGGTCGGCGAGAATAAGTATTACTATTGCACGGTCACCGTGGACGGCTATACCGTAAAAAGCGATATTGCCGCTTATCGCCGCGGCGTGGGAAGTCCGGTGCTGACCGTAGGAAATGCTGACAATTTGCGCTACGGCTTCTTCAGTGTCGATCCGCAGGGGCGCGACTGCATCGTTGTGATTGCCGGTTTCAAGAACGAAAGATATGTTCGTATGAAGACGGTTTTTGTGGACGGCGATACGAAGCTTTACGGTGAAACACTCTTGAACCTTGATTTTGATGCCTCATACTTTGATGAGGTTCGTATCTTTGTCGTGGAAAGCATTGAAACTTTCAAACCGCTTTGCGAAAGTGCGTCGGTTTACAAACCGAAAAACTAAAACCGGAATATCCTATCTGCACAGACGGCATAAAATCGTGCCGTCTGTGTTTT
Organism: uncultured Eubacteriales bacterium; assembly: GCA_934444645.1. Lineage (GTDB taxonomy): Bacteria > Bacillota > Clostridia > Oscillospirales > CAG-382 > UMGS882. Next base: position 78,628 of record CAKSCV010000005.1, read on the forward strand.
TCATCTCCATTCGCCTCTATTTTCGTGAAAAACGCAAAAAACGATTGAAATTATCGCGGAGTTGTGCTATACTGTATTTGACTGTAAAAAATACCCGAAACGAGGTGTATCTTTATGGAAATGGACAAAAATAAGTACGATATCATCCGCTTGCGTATGGAACGCACGGCAAAAGCATTACGCCGCAACAATATGCTGTGCGAATGCGCCGAAAACGCCGCCGAAGCACTCGATATCTTACAGGATATGCTCGATGAAGGCAGCACGGTGGCGGTGGGCGGCTCGATGTCGCTGTTTGAAGCCGGTGTGATCAACGAGCTGCGTGCCGGAGAGTATCATTTTCTCGACCGCTACGAAAAAGGGCTGACGCGCGAGCAGATCAAACGGATTTTCCGCGATTCCTTTTCGGCAGATGCCTATATCACAAGCACCAACGCCGTTACCGAAAACGGTGAATTATACAACGTCGACGGCACCGGAAACCGTGTGGCTGCCATGCTCTATGGACCGGACAGCGTGATCGTGCTTGCCGGTTACAACAAAATCGTCAAAGATCTTGACGAAGCCAAAGCGCGTGTGGAAGCTGTTGCCGCGCCTGCCAATGCCGTGCGTCTTTCGACCGATACGCCCTGCCGCACGACCGGAATGTGTATGCATTGCCGCAGTGAGGATCGCATTTGCGCAGACTATGTCGTTATGAGCCATCAACGCACCAAAGACCGCATTAAGGTGATTTTGGTTGCCGAAGAGCTCGGTTATTAAACAAAAAGGACTTTTTACCCGATGAATGCACTGAATATTGTCTTATTGGAGCCGGAAATCCCGCAGAATACCGGCAACATTGCCCGCACCTGCGCCGCCACCGGCGCGTCGCTGCACCTTATCGAGCCGATGGGCTTTACGGTCACCGACGCGAAATTAAAGCGTGCCGGGCTTGATTATTGGGACAAACTCGATATCACCTACTACAAAGACATCGAGGATTTCTACGAACGCACAAAAGGCGGCGAATACTTCTATTTTTCCACCAAGGCGCCGCGCTGCTACACGGATATCGCCTATCCGAACCCGTGCTACCTCATTTTCGGCAAGGAATCGGCAGGGATTCCCGAATCAATACTGAAAAAGAACCTCGAACGCACCGTCCGCATTCCCATGCGCGATAGCCTTCGCAGCTTGAATCTGTCCAACTCCGCCGCCATTGCCGTGTACGAGGTGCTGCGCCAGCGGCACTTTGAAGGACTGGAGGAACAGGGCTTTTTAAGCGTACTGTATGACGAGTAAACAAAAATCCGAAGAAAGGATCTGCCATGCTTCTTAACATGATCAAGAGCGGTGATTTTTCCGCTCAGACCATCATTTCTCTGCTTTTATACATTATTATCATTCTGATCTCTCTCAGTGTACACGAGCTTTCGCACGGCTATGCCGCCTACCTCTGCGGCGATTCGACCGCGCGCGACCACGGCAGACTGACACTCAATCCGCTTGCCCATCTTGACCCGATCGGTACGGTCATGATGCTTGTGTTCGGCTTCGGCTATGCAAAGCCCGTGCCCATCAATCCGCGCCGGTTTAAGCATTATAAACGCGATCTTTGTATCGTTTCGCTTGCAGGACCCTTTTCCAACCTGCTTCTTGCGTTTTTCGGCACGATTGTTTACTACCTGTTTCTCATTTTTTTGCCGATTTCCGCAAAAGTGAGCATTCCCGGCGAAGTGTGGTTAAGCTTTTGCTTTTCGTTTATCATGGCTAACACGTCGCTTTGCGTGTTCAATCTGTTACCCATTCCGCCTTTGGACGGCTCACGCATTCTTTCGGCGGCATTGCCTGGAAAAATCGCGTATTACTATCTTAAATACGAACGCTATATCATGATTGCCATGTTCGTGCTGTTGGCTCAAGGCGCACTCGACAACATATTAACCTTCTTGTCGAGCGGCTTGTTAAACGGTATTTTGGCGGTGGTCGATTTCATTTTTACGCCGTTAATCACATGGATTTTCGGTTAAGGTGCGGACGATGGACGAAAACAAAGACCTTGCGCTTGCCGAAGCGCAAATGCCCGACACCATCACCATCGAAACGGACGATTTGACGTTCCACCTCGAAATTTTCGATGGGCCTCTCGACCTTCTTTTGGCTCTCATTGCCAAAAACAAGGTGAACATCTACGATATCCCGATCGCACTCATCCTCGATCAATATATGGAATACATCCACCAGATGGATCTGTTCAATTTGGAGGTTGCCTCGGAATTCATTGTTATGGCGGCACAGCTCATGGTGATCAAATCACGCTTGCTTCTGCCTAAGCCCGAAAGCGGGGACGAAGAAGACCCGCGCAAAGAGCTTGTCGATCTGCTTTTGGAATATAAGCGCGCCAAGCAGACAGCAGAGGTGCTGCATGAGCTGGAATTTACCTATGGCGGCCGCTTTGAAAAGCCGCCGAGCGAGCTTCCGGAAGCACCGGCGGAAAAGGAATATAAGCTCACGCACGAGCTTTCGGTGCTCACCGATGCCTACCGGCGCGTGTATGAGCGCAACGTCGAGCTTTTGGAGGCAAAACAGAACGTCGGAAAGCTCGATAACCTCATCCGCACGACGCGCCATGTCAGCGTAAACGAAAAGATTCTTCATGTTATGAAAAGCCTTGCCAAAAAGGGGCATTGTGAGTTTTCGGGACTGTTCGACCATGCCGAAAGCCGCAATGAGATCGTCGCTACCTTCCTTGCGGTGCTGGAACTCATCAAAGGCAAGCGTATTCTTGTCACGAACCTTTCCGAAGACGGCGCACATTGCGAGCTTGTGCTGGTACGCGATAAAAACGCACGCGAATCCGAAGCATAAAGACGAAAAGAGGTACATATAAATGGCAGATATGCTTTATTTTAACGTAAAATTTCACGATGAGCTTCCGGGAAACGCCGGTGCGGACATCGAAATCTGTATTCCGCAGGCCGTTATGGCGTCACTTGCCTGGGCGGATGAAAACGGAAAGGCGCTTGAAAGCTGTCTTCCGATCCGCCTTGTGCCGCTTTCGGACGGCAAAGCTTCGTATACGCTTCGGGACGGCCTTTTGATCCCGGAGCAGGCAAAGACGCTCATTTGCCGCGTTTACAACGACTGCGGCCACGAAATCGTCCTGCCCGAGCTGCGCTTTGATATCCCCGAAAGCAAGCAGCTTGCGGCGCAAACGCCGAAGAAGCTCTTTTTTGCCACCAGCGATATCCATGTCGGCGGCAGGTATTTTCATAACGACGAGAACCGCCGCGCGGCCTTTTCGTATATTGCCGGTATCAAACCGGAAGCAGTGCTCATTTCGGGCGATATCACGGATAATTCGTACCCCGAAGAGTTTGCCGAAGCGCAAAAGCTGCTTGCCGAAAGCTTTGCGGGGATTCCGGTGTTTGTCTGTACCGGCAATCACGATTACAGCCCGTATAAGCCGGGTGCTACACCGCATTTTGCCGAAATGCACGCTTTCTTTGAATGGCAATGTGCGCACGATAACGCGCTTGGCGTTCAAACCGGCGGCCTTACCGAAAAAAACTATTTCGAGGGCAGGCTTCCGGACGGCACACAGGTGCTTGTGCTCAATGCCAACGATGTGAACAATCACTTTGAGGTCGGCGAAGAACAGCGTGCGTGGCTCGATAAAAAGCTAAGCGAAAGCGATGGCCAAAGCCGCTTTGTTCTGACGCATTATCACCAGAAGGGAACGGTTGGCTGTTCAGCCGAACGCTTTGGAATGCAGTTTGTGTCCGATGATGAGGAGCTGACAAGGATTTTTAATCGGCATCCGGGGCTTATCCATGTTTCGGGTCATACGCATTACAATTTTGACAGCGATATGCCGAATGCCTTCTATGACAGCGAACACGAGGTGCTGTACCTCAATGCCGGCTGTGCAGTTTGGAACGGCGTCGATTTCGAGCAGCGCCGCGAATACTATTTGCAGGATCGCTGCACGGGACAGCAGATCGAACTTTACGACGGCTATAGCATCACGCGCGGCGTGGATTTCGTCAGCGGCAAGTATATTCCGCGCAGCTTAAGCCTTCAAAGAAACGCAAAATAACCCCAAAAATTCATAATCAATTGTAAAACCGGTTGACTATTTGACCGGTCTGTGGTATAATGAAACAAGAAACCGTCCGGTTTCAAAAAACATTTATTAAAGGAGCTATGAGTTATGTTTGCAGAAGCATACAAACGCGCCTTCGGCGTACTCAAAAGCAAGCCCATTCGGTTATGGGGTCTGTCCCTTCTTGTCGGATTCATTTCGGTGATTTCGATCCTGTTTTCACTGTGGTTTTTGCCGATCGGCATCGCCTTTGTGATGGTGATCCAGTGCGGCATGACAAAAGTGTATTTGGATGGCTTAAAAGGCAGCGAAGTGAATGCAGACCAGATTTTTGAAGGCTGCAAATCCGGGAAATCCTTTTTCCGCTTTGCCGGCGGTATGGCTTGGAAGGCTTTGTGGGAAATGATTTGGTCGTTACTCGCAATCGTGGCTGTCTACTTCGGCTTTATTCCGGCACTTCTCAGCGGCGGCCTTTTCAGAGCTTTCGACAGTTATGGCTATGGTTATGGTTATGGCTATGGTCCTTCCTTGGCATCAACGATCGGCACAACCATTGTTTGGATTCTTATTGCTATCATCGGTTTTATTCCGGCAATTTATAAGTCGTATGAATACCGTTTCACACCGTATATCCTCATTACCCGTCCGGAGGTCAATGCAACGGCAGCACTTCGTCTTTCCAAGCAGATGACCAAAGGCAAAAAAGGACAAATGTTCCTTGCGGATCTGATCCTTGTCGGCGGGTTTTATGTGATTTATTTTGTTTTGACCACGTTAGGCAAAATTCCGTATATCGGTATATTGTTCATGATCATCGCTTTTCTCGTCTCGATCGCGTATAATTTGTTCGCACCGATCTTCACCGGCCTGTATCAGGCAGCTTTCTTTGAAATGCCGGTTCAGCCGCGTCAGAGTCCGTATAACAACATGAACCCGAACTTCAATCAAAACCAGAACTTCAATCAGGATCCGAACTATCAGCAAAATCCGAACATGAACCAAAACTTCAACCAGAATCCGAATTATCCGCAGAACCCCAATCAGAATTTTAATCAGAACGTCTAAACGGTTACATAGCGACAGAGATTTTTCGTTAGCTCATCAAAAGCTTGCTTAAAAGTCTCTGTCGTTTTTTGTTTATAGTCACTCATGCCCGTGCTTCTTTCCAACCCCCGAACGCCTTGCCGTCCCAAACGCGTCCCTGTTTCTTTTCCCACGCGGTCACGATTTCTTCGGCAACCTCAAGAATATGTTGTCCCGACGGCGTGTCGTCTACCCCGTTAATCACCTTTGAAAAACGGGAGGCGTCAACCTTGATTTTCTTTCTTTTGATCCTTTGATAACATCAAAGTTGTTTTTGCCACAGATTCCGACACGAATACTAAACTCGCTTGTCATGGTGTCACTTCCTTTCTGTGCATTTTGACTATTGACAAATTGTAAAAACTGTTGTATTATAATATCAACGTTACAAATTGTTTTAGCATGGCTATATTATAACTAACTTTGTCAACTGGTCTCACTGAATTTACTAACCTTTGTATACTTGCACAAAAAAGAAACCGCGAAATTGTATATTTTTATGGAGAATTGAAGTGATGTGTTTCAAAGAAAACTTTATAAGATTATGCAATAATTCCGGAAAATCTCCATCATCGGTGTGTCATGCTGTCGGGATTTCTGCAGCAGCTTTTGCCCAGTGGACAGAAAAAACCGTCCCACGTCGAGCAACGTTAATAAAAATTGCGGACTACTTTGGCGTAACGCCGGAATCCCTTCTCGCTGAAAATGAGCAAAGAAAAGACCCTGCTCAAATGAGCAGAGAAGAAAAAAACTCTCGTTTTGCGCAGAAGTGTTCTCAAATGTCCGAAGATGAACTTAAGGTTCTTGAACAGTTTGCCGATTATCTTTTGGAAAAACGGGAGAAAACGTCTCCGGGTGATTCATCCGATCAATAAGCAAGAGAAGCTCACTGTCTGTTAGTCGGTTTGATTTGTCGGTAAACTGCACATTTTTCACGTCCCTTTATTTTTTGTTATCGCTTGTTTTTCGCGACTACAATTATTATATAACAAAAGCGTCCAAACGCCAAAATTAAATGTTAGTAATGTTTTTCGAAATGTTTTGTATAAAACAACGAATTTTTACCGATGTTTGTCGACTGTGTATTTTTTAGAAATAAACACTATCACATATAAGCAAGGAGATTTATCATGAAAGAAAAAACAAAAGGCTTTGTTATTGGCGTGCTTGCCACGGTAGCGGTTGCAAGTGTTATAAACGTTGCAGCCGAAGAAATTTACAAGAATGTTGCTATCGCATACAATAATATTAAAATTTGTATCGATGGAACATATTTAGAGCCAAAAGACGCAAACGGAAATCCCGTAGAGCCGTTTACAATGGACGGAACAACGTATTTACCTGTTCGCGCAGTTGCAGGAGCATTTGGAAAAGAAGTAGACTGGGACGGTGAAACAAACACCGTTTATCTTGGTGCAAAACCGGGCGAAAACAAGTACAGCCGCACAAATCCGGCACCGATCGGGACAACGCAAACCGTGAAAATTAACACATACACGGAAAAATATACCGCTGCAATTGCTGTAAAAGAAGTAATTCGCGGTGCAGAAGCATGGGAAAAAATAAAAGCAGCTAACATGTTTAACAGCGAACCGAAAGACGGCTTTGAATATATGCTTGTCAAAGTGTCTGCAACTGTTTCCGATGTTTCTGACGATGCCAGTGTAGATCTTGGCGCATACAGCTTTGATTTCTTCGCAACAGATTATTCCAGCTATGACACAACGATCATTGTTACACCCGATCCGGCATTCGGCGGAACGCTCTATTCCGGCGGAAGCTCAGAGGGATACATCGTTGCAACAGTCAAAAAGGACGACGCAACGCCGACAATGCAATTCGGCTCGGACTACCAAGGCAAGGGCGGCATTTGGTTTGCCCTTACAAAATAACAGGAAAAAAAGCTATTCAAGCTCCAATCATCCCGGAGCTTGAATTATAAGAAGGTGAAAGCATGGCAAAGGCTGTAAAGCTGCCGTCCGAAAAGGACGAGGATCAGATTCTGAAAGAAGAAATCGTTAAGATATTTTCAAACCTTTTGCCTGAACAACAGGAGCAAGCAAAGGCATATCTGCGCTATCTTTTGGACACACAGGAGAAAACGTCTCAAGATAATCTCTGAATCTTTCGATATTTTCATGGTGTGCAGTATAACTATTAGTCAATAGCAAAGCACGGCGAACAACTCGTTCGCCGTGCTTTTTTCTATGCGCTTTTAGGCGTAGTGGTATTTCTTTTTCTTGCAAATTAAGAAGAATACCGTCAAAACCAACGCCAACACCTCTGCAACCACTGCTGACCACCAAACACCGTCGATCTGCCATAATTCCGGCAGAAGGATGAGCGACGCAAGTTGGAACACAAGCGTGCGCAAAAACGAAATCAATGCCGAAACAACGCCGTTTCCGAGTGCCGTGAAGAACGATGAGCCCCAAATGTTGAAGCCTAAAATAAGAAACATGGACGAGTAAATGCGAAAGCCTTTTACCGTCATGTCGAAAAGCTCTTTATCGTAGCTGACATATAAGCTTACAAGCGGAGAGGAAAGCAGCTCCGACAGCGCGAACATCACAACGCTCACAATGCCGATAAGCGAAAGGCTCTTGCGGTATAAATTGGTAAGCTCTGCATGGTTTTCAGCGCCGTAGTGATAGCTGACAAGCGGTGCAGACCCAATCGCATAGCCGATGAAAATGGCGGCAAAGATGAAATTAACATACATGATAACGCCGTAAGCCGCCACACCGTCCTCACCGGCAAAGCGTAACAGCTGATAGTTGTAGAAAATTCCCACAATTGACGAGGAAATAGTCGAAACCATTTCCGAGGATCCGTTGCCGAAGGACTGTAACAAAACGCGGCTTTCAAAGCCGGTTTTGACTAACCGCAACAGGCTGTTGTTGGGAACTGCAAAGTAGATAAGCGGCAATATTCCGCCAATAATCTGTCCGATTCCGGTTGCAACCGCCGCACCGGCAAGACCCCATTCGAACACGCCGACAAACAGATAGTCGAGAAGCATATTGGCAAGACCCGCACCGACCGAAAAGCGGAAGCTCAAATGCGGCTTTTCGGCGGTGACGAAAAAGGCTTGAAAAATGTTTTGCAGTGCAGATGCCGGAAGAAATGCAAACAGAATACGCCCGTATAAAACGCTGTCCTCAAGGAGTTTTCCGTCAGCCTTCAAAAGACGGGCAATGTTCGGCATAAAGACAAAACCAGCCACAGAAACAATCGTGCTTAACAAAATTCCCACATATACAAGCATAGAGAAATAGCGGTTGGCATTTTCTTTTTCACCTTCGCCGAGCTTGCGTGCCACGATTGCCGTACCGCCCGTCCCGACCATAAAACCGATTGCAGCGACAGCCATCAGCACCGGCATCATTAAATTGACGGCAGCAAACGAGGTTTTGCCCACATAATTTGAAACAAAAAAGCCGTCCACAATGCTGTAAAGCGATGTGCATAGCATCATGGCAATGGACGGCAAAACAAAGCGGATAAGCCGCGAAAACGTGAAATGATCCGATAATTGAATTCTTTGTTTCATAGCACCCTCCTTAAAATGAGCATAAAAATGGCGCTCGGTTTCAAAATCAAACCGAGCGCACTCGACACCTTCTCCGACCGTTGCGGCTGCGGCCGCAAGTCCTCCGGTGACCATGATTTTATTTTGCGTAATCCACCTGGCGGTTCTCACGAATCAGCATGACCTTGATCTGACCCGGATATTCCAGCTCATCTTCAATGCGCTTGGCAATGTCGCGGGCGAGGAATACCATATCGTCATCGTTGACCTTTTCGGGCTTGACCATGATGCGGATTTCGCGGCCGGCTTGGATGGCAAAGCATTTTTCAACGCCTTCAAAGCCGGTGGCAATCTCTTCAAGCTTCTGCAAACGCTTGATGTAGGACTCTAAGTTTTCGCGTCTTGCACCCGGGCGTGCCGCTGAAATGGCGTCTGCCGCCTGAACGAGCATGGCAATAAGGGTTCTTGCCTCGACATCGCCGTGGTGCGCCTCAATGGCGTGGATGACTTCAGCGTTTTCATGATATTTCTTGGCAAGATCCACACCGATTTGAATGTGCGAACCCTCCATTTCGTGGTCAACAGCTTTGCCGATATCGTGCAGCAGTCCGGCACGCTTGGCAAGCGTAACGTCCGCACCAAGCTCGGCGGCCATCATGCCGGCAATGTGTGACACTTCGATCGAGTGTACAAGCACGTTCTGACCGTAGCTTGTGCGGTAGCGGAGTCTGCCCAAAATTTTGATAAGCTCGGGATTGATTCCGTGAATGCCGGTTTCAAAGGTCGCCTGTTCGCCGGATTGCTTGATGATCTGTTCGACCTCGCGGCGGCTTTTTTCGACCATTTCTTCTATGCGTGCCGGATGGATACGGCCGTCCGAAATGAGCTTTTCGAGCGATAAGCGTGCGATTTCGCGGCGCACCGGGTCAAAGCTGGAAACCGTGATGGCTTCAGGCGTGTCGTCGATGATGAGGTCAACGCCGGTAAGCGTTTCGATGGCGCGGATGTTGCGGCCCTCGCGGCCGATGATGCGACCCTTCATTTCGTCGTTGGGAAGATCGACCGCCGAAACGGTTGCTTCACAGACAAATTCCGACGCACAGCGCTGGATGGCAAGCGAAATGATGCCGCGTGCCTTGTTTTCAGCCTCGTCCTTGTATTCCTGCTCGATGGCGGAAATCTTCATGGCTGCTTCGTGGCGAACCTCGGCTTCCACACGGTCGAGAATGTATTCCTTGGCTTGTTCGGACGTGAAGCCGGAAATTTCTTCAAGCTTCTTTATTTCGTTCTCGATAAGGCCGGCAAGCTCGTCCTCGCGCTCGGTCAACTTCTGCGAACGCGCGGCAAGCAGCTCCTCCTTGTGCTCGTAGCTCTCGATTTTTTTGTCGAGAGATTCTTCTTTTTGCTGGGCATGTTTTTCAAGACGCGCCACCTCGTTGCGGCGATCCTTGAGTTCCCGTTCCGTTTCGTTTTTGTTTTTTAAGATTTCTTCCTTGGCTTCGATCAAAGCCTCTTTTTTCTTGGTTTCGGCGGCTTTCTGCGCCTCATCCAAAATGCGTTTTTTCTCGTTTTCGGCTTCCGCACTGCGTGCCTTCACCTTTTTAAGCGTGCTTATGCCGTAAACGGCAGACGCAATAAAGACGGCAATGCCGACAACGAGAAAAATGATTCCGAAAATTGTAAAAGGATTCAAAATAAAAGCACCTCCTTCGTCATGAATAAAAATCAACAAAACAGGCGCCTTACAAAAGTGTATAAAAGTGACGGTTTGTCCCGACGGAAAAGAAGGGACAGCGATCTATCTTCATAAAATTACATATAAATCAAATTTTGGCATTATCTCAAAATCAATATATATATAAAGTGCACACGTTTTATACGGTAAGGCACTTGTAAAGTAATGATAAAAATAATTGTATTATTTTGTACCCTTAACATGATTATTATACAATAAAACAGGAGGTTTGTCAAGGTATATAGTCAAAAATGCGAAAAAATCGCGCAAAAAAGCTGTGCAGCCGCTTTTGAGGACTGCACAGCTTTTGAAAGGCTTATTGGATCAGCTGCATATCGAATTCGTTGATGCCTTCGTGAAGCGCAATATGGTCGTATTCGAAGCGGAAAACGGCCTTGACGCCTTGCGGAATCTCAAATTTGAAATACGTGTTTGTCTTGCCGCGTTTGACGGTAACGCCGATCTTTCCGTGACCGGTATCGATGTGACCGCTTGCGTAGTTTAATCCGTCGATGACAGCCGGGTCGATGACAAGATTGGTGTAGCCATACGTACCCTCTCTCTGACGGATACCCAAAACGCCGTGGAACAGTTGGCGTGTCAGCGCGCCGAACATGGGATGATTGTGCGACATGGTCTTGGCAATCGGTCCCCACATATATTCCCAAAGTGTGGTCGCACCGCCGTTTTTCATATTGCCGAACGAAAGGTCGGTTTCGGAGGTCATGAGTTCAAACGCAAGCTTGGCGTTGCCGTTCTTGAAGAGCAGCTCGGTTAACAGGTCGGTTGCAAAAATGCCGGTATCATATTCATGGGTTTTGGCGTATTTGGCGACTAAATTCGGATAGGTGCGCTCATCGCCGATCCCGAGAGCCGTGGCAAAGGCGTTTGCGCCCTGATAATCGCCGAAGAAATCGCCGGTCTGCGCGGAGAAGTAAGCGGCGTGCATGGCCTTTTTGCTGACTTCGATTTTTTCGCGATAAGAGGGAACAAGGTCGCTCATGCCGACAAGCGGTGCCATTTCGCACATTTCGGCAAGATCTTTGATGTAGTAGTAGGTGTTGACATAGTTCTGCGGAATCATAAACTCATCCTGCTTGGAAAAGCCCCAGTCGCCGAGATTCCAGCCGCCCGGCTCTTCGCTTACGATAAAGCCGGCTTCACAGCGCGAATCGAGATAGCGCATGAACGAAAGCATTCGTCCGAAGTGCTTTTTGATAAGCGAATCGTCGCCGTAAATGCTGTAATAGACGTATGGCACATGGATGATGGCCGAGCCCCAGCCGCCGATGCCGCCTCCGCCGCCTTGGAAGGGCGCTGTGTGCGTGACATGACCGGTGAGCGAGCATTGGCTGTCTACGATGTCCTGCATCCACTTTTCATAGAACGTGCGTCCGTCCATCATGAGAAGCGCCGCGTCGGCACACAGCTGACCGTCGCCGGTATAGCCGAGCCGCTCGCGCGTCGGGCAGTCGGACGGCACGCCGCAGTGCATATTTTCCAGCTGCGTGCGCAGATACGTTTCGTACAGCCAGTTTAACATGTCGTTGTCGCACTCGAAATGCGAGGTGACCTTCATGTCTGCGTGAATCATGCGCGCTTCGACCGGTTCCGCATTGTCGGTCAGTGTAAAATAGCGGAATCCGTGCCACGCAAAATGCGGATGCATCTCGTGAACGCCGTCGGAAATGTATTCGTCACGTGCCGGCTTGCGGTCGCAGGCACAGGTGACCTTGTCGAGCGTGAAATCGTCGTTTAACTCTTCGGCGTGTTCGATGACGATACTTTCGCCGGCCTTGCCGCAGCGAACAACCACATAACCGGTTAAATTCACGCCGCAGTCGTATACCGTAACACCGTCAAGGTGAGCGACGGCTTTCGGCACGAACGTGTCGATCACCTTGTCGGCCGGAAAATGCTGCATTTCCCATTCGCATTCCGGCGTAGAAGCGATTACGACGTTTGGCCAGGCAGAATCGTCATAGTCTGCGTCGAAAATGCGGTCATCGTACAGCCGCATATCCTGCTTTTCGCCGAGATACAGGCGGTTTTCCGCAATGAAGCTCGGCTTCCACTTGTGCGACGTGTCGCTGACGATTTCTTTTTCACCGCTGTTGTCGGTATAGTTTAACTTGTAGCACAGCTTCACCGTGCCGAAAAAGTCGGTATGCTCGTCATGGTTGCCGGTGTCGCCGTACCAGCCGTTGCCAAGCAGCACGACAAGCGTGTTTTTGCCGCTTTTTAAGTACTCAGTCACATCGTATTCCACCGAATAGGTGCGGTAGGAGAACTTGTCATGGTTCGGATAGTTTAAGTGCTTGTTTTCGCGGTATTCGTACAGGGAGTTGGCAGGAACGAACACATCGTCGCTCACCTTTTTGCCGTTTAGGTACAGCTCAAAAAAGCCGAGTCCGCAAATGGTGATTTTGGCGTTTTTCGGTGTTTCTGCCGTGAAAACCTTGCGGATGTAGGGAGCAGAGCAGCTTTTGTCCTCCGGTGCAATAAAGACCGAAGAAGGATATAAATCGTTAAAGCGCATGCTTTTTCCTCCGTTTGTTTATCGAATATGTGCCGGACGCAGGATTAACCCGCTGCGGAAGCTCTTTTCGGTAAAGCGGTATTTTTCCTCCGTGCGCGGGCCGCAGGAATTCGAGCCGATGCCCGTCATGCGCATATCGGCATGAATAAAGGTTTCGGGACGTGCCTTTAATTCGTGGTCGTGCATGGCAAGAAGATCGAGTGTGTCGTAATGCATCGCACCGAACGAGAACGGCTCGGTGTCGTACATCGGAAGAATTTCAAGCCCGTGGCCGGTCAGACTTCCCACAAATGCATAGCGCGTGTCGCAGTGCGAGGAATTTTCCTGCGGACGGATGTAATGTTCGAAGTTGTCAGTGGCCGTCGTGCGGAAGTAGCCGATGTGCGACTGATACTTGTGGTCGGCGTAGGCTTCATACGGCCCCATGCCGAAGTATTCGACGCGTTCGTTGCCGCGCGGCATGACGATCGAAAGCCCGAAGCGCGGCAGCTCGTCGCACTTTTCGGCGCGTTCGGCTTCAAATTCGAAGCTGACCGAGCCGTCGTTTGAAACGGTGATGTATTCTTTCACGCGCATGACCGGCTCTTGGGCGCGTGCGCCGAGCGAAAGGTCGCAGAACAGTGTCACATAGTCGTCATCCTTCTTGTAAATGCCGCATTCATGCGTGTTTTGTTCGAGTTTATCGAGTCCCCATGCATACCATGCCGCATTGGCGCGCGGCCGGTCGTTGTCGGTTGGTGCGCGGAAAAGCTCAAGCCCGATCGGTTTTGCAAGCATTTCCTTGCCATCGTGCATAAGGCTTGTCACACGGCCGATTGATTTGTCAAACAGCACGCACAGCTCGCCGCAGTCGATTACGATAAAGTGGTCTTCTTCGACAAGGCTCATCTTGCCGCCATTGGCGGTTTTCGGCTCTTCGTCAAGGCATACCGAGCCGAGCTCAAACTGACGCGAACCCATTTCAAAGCCGGCATCGCAGAAATTCGTGTCGGTGTTGTAGATTAGACGAATGTTGAGGAAATATTCGCCGGGCTCTTCAAAATCAAATGTGTCGTACAGCTTATACGTGCGGCGGCGAGAGGGCGCAATGACAAGCCCGGCAATGCGGCCGGATTTCACGCGTTTGCCGTCGCATTCCACGTTCCAGACTAAATCCACGTCGGAGAGCGTCTCAAAGAACCGCCAGCTCTTTATCTCGATTTCGCCGGAATCGGCGTCTTTCAAGGAAATTTCTAACGGCATATAGGCGTTTTTGATGGCACGCATACCGTTCGACGGCTTGCGGTCGGGATAGACAAGACCGTCTACACAGAAGTTGCTGTCGTTGGGATAATCGCCGAAATCGCCGCCATAGGTGTAATGCTTGCTGCCGTCGGCGTCGGTCACCTCCACCGAATGGTCGCAGTATTCCCAAACATTGCCGCCCATGAATTCGTCGCGCGAACGGATAAGCTCGACGTATTCCTTGATGCCTCCCGGGCCGTTGCCCATCGCGTGGAGGTATTCGCAGAGGTAGAACGGTTTCTTTTTGTCCTCGTCCTTGCTTGTGATGTAACCAAGACAACCGGCAGGGTCGGTATACATTTCACTTCTGACATCCACAAGATCAGCGTGACCGGCCACGCACCGTTCACCCTCATAGTGAATGTAGGCTCCCGGCATACGCGATAAAATATACTCGCGCATGGCGTGCTGGTTCTTGCCGCAGCCGGATTCGTTGCCGAGCGACCATAACACCACACAGCCGCGGTTCTTGTCGCGTTCGAGTAACTTCTTGGCACGGTTGACATATGCGTCATGCCATAGTTCGCCGTCCGAAAGCTCCGAAAAACGTCCGAAGTCCACCATGCCGTGCGTTTCGATGTCCGCTTCGTCCACTACATAAAAGCCGTACAAGTCGCAAAGCTCCATAAAGCGCGGATCGTTCGGATAGTGCGACGTGCGGATGCAGTTGATGTTGTTCTGCTTGAAGATCTCAAGGTCACGCACCATATGGTCGTGCGGCGTGGCTTGTCCGAGAACCGGGTGCGAATCGTGGCGGTTGACGCCGCGCAGCTTGACCTTTTTGCCGTTGATGTAGAAAATTTTTCCGATAATCTGAACTTTCTTGACGGCTATGTTCTGATAAATGACCTCATCGCCGCTTGTCAAGTATAGTCCGTAAACGAGCGGCTTTTCGTCGTTCCAAAGAACCGGCTTTTCCAGCTCTATAACGGTGTCTTTTTTGTATACGCCGCTTGCAAGCTCTTCTCCGTCCGGCGAAAAGAGCACGTATTCCACCGCCGGCTTTCCGGCAAGCGTCAGATCAAGCGTCAGAGAGGCGTGCGACAGGTCGTCCGACACATTTTGGCGCACATAAATATCCTTAATGTGGTTTTTCTCGCGGGACAGCAGATAGACCTCGCGGAAAATGCCCGAAAAACGGAATTTGTCCTGATCCTCCATGTAAGAAGCGGCGCACCATTTGAGAACGAGCACGGCAATGGTGTTGCGGCCGCTCACAGCGACACCCGAAACATCAAATTCGGTCGTGCAGTGGCTGACGGTCGAGTAGCCGACAAATTTGCCGTTGACCCACACATAGTAGCACGAGTCCACACCCTCGAAATTCAAGTACAGCTCGCGCGACGCGAATTCGTCGGTAAGATAAAAGTCGCGCGTATACACGCCGCAGGGAATGCGGTCGGGCAGGTGCGGCGGATCGGCTTGGAAAGGATAATTGATGTTGGTGTAGTTGGGAACGTCATAGCCCTTGTTAAGCACGGTCTGCCACGAACGCGGCACGGTTATCGTGTCGGTGTATTCGTATTCGTCGGTGAAAAAGTCATCGCTTGTGAAATCGTCGGTCACGTCGGCAAGGCTTTCATAATAGCGGAAATTCCATTCGCCGCAGAGCGTCTTGAAATAAGGGGATTTGGCGCGGTCAAGCGTGTGTGCCGTGTATTTGTCCGCATACGGGATAAAATAAGCACGAGGTTCGCATTCACCGACCGAGGTCGTGCGCGGGTCTTTGTAATATGGTTCGAAAATCGGCATACTTAAAACTCCTTTTTGAGGTAAAACTTGGTAGTCTTTTTGTAAGTATAGCATAACTTTCGGGAATTTGCAACCGCTTTTCCCAATATTCTACCGAAATTTTCGGCTTCCTCTTGACAAATCGTTTTTTTGCGGTTATAATAAAACCATAAAAGCGATGAAGAGGAAAAGTAGTCGGAAAACGATCCTTCCAGAGAGCCGCCGGTCGGTGCAAGGCGGTAAGGTTCGGTCGGACGGAAATCACCTCTGAGCCGAACGCTCAAAACGGTATACGGACAAAGCATTTGTTTTCCAAAATGGAAAAGGCATGGGAAAAGGTCCGTGCGTCCATGCCGCCGCAAGTAAGTGTTTCCGCATGTCTGCGTTATCGGACAGACGCATTTTTTGTGCGTTACAATTCAAAAAGAGTGGTTTGGGATTTGTCTCTTTGGTGAGATGAATCCTTTTTTGTATTCATACGAATTCATACGAAAAAAATCGATTTCATACGATGTATCGGAAAGGACTTGAAAACATGGTTTCTCTCGACAAAATCTATCATGCGTCTTACGTATTACGCGACGTTATCCGCAACACGGAGCTTATCCATGCGCCGAAGATACGCACCGACTGCGAGATTTTTCTCAAACCCGAATGCTTGCAGGTGACCGGCTCCTTCAAGGTGCGCGGTTCGGGCTATATGATCAGCCAGTTAACCGATGAAGAAAAGGCGCATGGCGTCATCGCGTGCAGTGCCGGAAACCATGCTCAAGGCGTGGCGCTGGCCGCTACCAAATACGGCATCAAATCGGTCATCTGCCTGCCGGACGGCGCACCGATCTCCAAGGTCGAAGCCACCAAAAGCTATGGTGCGGAGGTGTGTATGGTCGAGGGCGTGTACGACGATGCCTACAAAAAAGCGATTGAAATGCGCGATGAGTTCGGCTATACCTTCATTCATCCGTTCGATAACGAAAATGTCATTGCAGGGCAGGGGACGATCGGGCTTGAGATCCTGCATGACCTTGACGATGTCGATGTTATCGTCGTGCCGATCGGCGGCGGCGGTCTGATTTCCGGCGTGGCACTCGCGGCCAAAAAGCTCAAGCCGAGCGTTAGGGTGTACGGCGTGCAGGCGGCAGGCGCACCGAGTATGTTCAATTCGCTCCGTGACGGCAAGATCGAGTGTCTTGAAAAGGTTTCCACCATTGCCGACGGTATCGCTGTCAAACAGCCGGGCGAAAACACGTTTGAAATATGCAAAACGTATGTGGACGAGGTCGTGACCGTGAAAGAGGATGAAATTTCGTCTGCGATCCTGGCACTCATCGAACAGCAGAAAATGATTGCCGAGGGCGCGGGAGCGGTGTCCGTGGCGGCGGTCATGTTCGATAAGATCCCGAATCTTGCCGGCAAAAAAGTGGTGTGCGTGGTGTCGGGCGGCAACATCGACGTGACAATTCTGTCGCGCGTCATCAAACGGGGACTTCTCACGTCGGGACGTTCGTGCAATCTGTGCATTGAGCTTCTCGATAAGCCGGGACAATTGCAGCAGGTGTCCGAAATCATTGCAGGCTGCGGCGGAAACGTCATCAGCGTGCATCATGAGCGTGCCAGCGAAACGACCGATATCAACGGCTGCTATCTGCGGCTTGTGCTGGAAACGCGCAACGCCGATCATATAAAGCAGATTACCGATGCGCTTACGTCGCATGGGTTCAAATTAGTATAAAATACAGTATAAAGAAAGAGGGAAAGTTCCATGGAAAAGGTTTACACCAACAAAGCACCCGAAGCACTCGGACCGTATACGCAGGCAATGATCAGCGGCGGTTTGGTTTTCACGTCCGGTCAGATCGCAATCAATCCGGCAACCGGCTCGGTGGATGCAGTCACGATCGAAGAGCAGGCCGAGCAGGTGTGCAAGAATCTTTCGGAGGTTTTGAAGCAAGCCGGAAGCTCTTTGGAAAAAGCCGTCAAAACGGTGTGCTTTTTAAAGAATATGAGTGATTTTGCAGCCTTTAACGGCGTATACGGCAAATATTTCACGTCCAAACCGGCGCGTTCCTGCGTGGCGGTTAAAGAATTGCCGAAGGACGTCTTGGTCGAGGTCGAAGTCGTCGCAGAACGGTAATTTGCGGCGATTCCGTCTGTAATCGGCACAGAAAAGCTTCCGGCGGCGAATTTGACGAAAAGTTTTGCCGCCGAAAGCGCAAAAACAACAAAAAAAGTCTTGACGAATCGAAAATTGTATGCTATAATAATCCCGTTACAAAAATGCAGGTATGGCGGAATTGGCAGACGCGCTAGATTCAGGTTCTAGTGATAGCAATGTCGTGGAGGTTCAAGTCCTCTTACCTGCACCAGAAAAAAAGCACTTACTTTTGTAAGTGCTTTTTTCAACGAAATTTGCCGCTGTGCGACAAGAGAAATGGCTGCGCCGTGAAATGTACCTGCGGTGCGTGAAATATCCGCTTCGCGGATGTTAAAAGGCAAATTTCATATCACAGAGAGCGCAGCTCTCTATTTCACAATTTGCGATAAGCAAATTATTTCACATTGAGCAAAAGCGAAATATTTCACTATATAATCATGTATGTGTTTTATCGATAAGATGATTATCTGTATCTATAATGAACGCGAAAGCCAAAGGGGAGCCAAGCGAACACTTTGTTTATGATACGGGGCTGTTTCGTTTTGAATTGTTGGCTCAAATGAGAAAAGCACCGAACAGAGTATTTCTGCTCGGTGCTTTTCTTTTACTTCTTATTCAACTTCTCATGATACCGCGTTCCCGGCACTGTTGTCCGAACCGGTGCGAACCTTGCCGTCCACAATGCTGTACACCGTCGTGTCGTCTAAACCCACAAGGTCAATGCCGTGGTGATAGCCTTTGACACCGTTTAACACCCGGTCGCCGCGCGGACTTGTCAAACGGAATTTGCCTTTGAAGCAGCTTACCATGTTCTTTTCCTCCTGTCTTTTCAAAAAAAATAGCGCCGTAAGTAAAAACTCACGGCGAAAAACTTTCTCAAAAGGTATTGACTTTTCGTGGAAAAAGCATATAATATAAGTGTAAGGGCAAGACCTCAAACGGTTGCGCCGAAATAGTTTAGTTTAAAATAACCGCACTATCTTGGCAGAGGGGCGGTTATTTTACTTTTATAGTAAATGCTATCAAAAGCAAGAGGAAAAGAAAAACAAATCCTATGTACTTCTTCATAGCCATCACCCCCTTTCGGGAGCGACGCAACCGCCGGTGAAACACCGCTAAGAGACCTTGCCCTGCCGGAATTACTCCCGGCAGGCTCTATTATACATCAAAAAACCAAATATGTCAATACTGCTTCCACCGCCGTGAGCGGCTTTTTTATGCCTGTTTACTGCCACCGTCCAGAATATGAAGAAGATTGCAATGGCTCTCTTCTCTTTCCTTTTTGTTTTTGCAAAACTCAAACCCACCTCTTGCTAAAAAGGTGGGTTTGTCAGTAACCTGAGCCGCGCATTTGCGCGGCTCAGATTATGCAAAATTCTCTTTTTCTCCTTAACCGTTGCCTTCGAACCGATACTATACAGATGAAAGCTTTCAAACAAAGAAAGGTGAAAACATGGACAATAAGCAAGCGGCAAAAAGGATTTCTGAAAACCTCACATCGTTTTACGGCTATGCATTTGCACGTCTGTATGATAAAAACGACGTCGACGATCTGACGTCGGAGATCGTCTATGAGATCCTTCGCTCTTCGTCACGGCTAAGCGATGAATCCGCTTTTTGGGCATTTGCATGGAAGATCGCCGAAAATACGTTCCGGAAATTCATTCGCCGCAAAGAACGTTCCGGTAAAGCTGAACCGCTTCCGGAAGATATCGAACTGCCGGATACCGCGCCGACGCCGGAGGAAGCGTATATCGAAAAGGAATCTGCAAAAGAAAGTATCTTCCTTTTGCGCAGAGAGCTTTCGCTCTTGTCCCAAACGCACCGCGAGGTCAGCGTTGCTTATTACATCCATCACAAAACCTGTTCCGAAATTGCCAAAGAACAGCATATTTCCGTCGATATGGTGAAATATCATCTGTTCAAAACAAGAAAACTTTTGAAAGAAGGAATCGGTAT
Organism: uncultured Eubacteriales bacterium; assembly: GCA_934444645.1. Classification (GTDB taxonomy): domain Bacteria; phylum Bacillota; class Clostridia; order Oscillospirales; family CAG-382; genus UMGS882. The sequence continues at coordinate 98,733 of CAKSCV010000005.1, forward strand.
GACGCGTAATTTAGGAGAAAAAAGCTACAATCCCGGTGTTTTCCGCATCAATTTCTGGGGCGACCAAAACTGTTACCTTGACCTGTTTCGCCGCAAGCTTCCCGGCTCGATCATGCTGGCCGCCTATGACATTCCGATGACAGCGCAGGAGCTGTCTGTCGAATTGGGCGTGGCGATGCCGTATTTAGAGGAAGAACTGGCGATATTGGTAAAAGCAGGTGTGCTTTTGAAAACCGGCGAAAAATACAGAACCAATTTAGTGATTCTCACAGAAGCCTATGAAAAGGACTTTGACCGAAGAACGAAAAACTTCTACAAAGCCACTGCCGATGCGCTCTATGAGAATGCGGCGGAACTTCTCCCATCGCTGCGAAAGCTCTCGTTTGAGGGAAACGATTCCAACGACAACTGCCTTTTATGGTTACTGTTAAACATCACCATGATGCAGGGCTATTATTTGGCAAATGAAACTTCGCCGATGGGAGAACCAAAAAAATGGCCGCTCGGCGGCTGCGGCTTTCTTCACGGGCTTGATAATAACTATACGTACCGTCATTTCAACGACATTTGTACGGACAAGAATGCTGCGGCATGGTTTACGGCGGTGAACTATACTGTCATTGAACCGTGCCAGAGGTATTTATACGAAAAATTCGACCGGCGAACCGAAGCCATGTGTGCAGCCATTCGCGGCGAAAAGGCAGACGAGCGTAATGACACGATTCCGGAGCTTATCGCCGGCGGCTTTATTCGTTGTACAGACGGCGTGTTAAAAGCGCGCTTTCCGGTGTTTGACGAGAGCACATTTTCGGCGGTTACGGCACTGTTAAAGGGGATGACCGAGAAAGCTTCCGCACTGATGATTGAAATTTCGGACATGGGAGAAAAGCTCCTTCGCGAATATGTGCCGGATTCCGTCAAGGATCAGTGCGGCGATATTGCCAAAATTCATCATCGGCTGAACACCATGGCGTTTTTGATGGAAAGTTTGGTGGCGGACGGAAAATTGACTGTACCGCATGAGCCGACGCCGCTTGGAGTCTATGGGGTCAAGGTCTGATTTCCTGCGCTAAAAAGCACACGGAGCACGCAGTTCCGCGGTAGCAAAAAGATTAAATTCAGATTGAACAAATTTTTTGGCTAGGTGCGCTGCTTTGAGGTTCGCGAGTCTCCGGGCTCCGGAGAAGGCTCAAATTGCCGAGCAAAAAGATGTTTTTGACAAAATAACAGGCATTTATCGGGTAACCGGCGATTTCGGAAAACCGCAGATTTTCCAAAATCGCCGGCAATGCTTTGAATTGGTGCGGCGTCCTGCTTTTCAAAATCCTTGATTTTGTTTTCGTACTCGCCGATCCTCGCGGCCATTGCCGTCAAGTCGTCGCTTGCCTTGTATGTCCTCGTGATCCGGAGCGCAAAAGCCGTGTGCGGAGATCTCCACACCATCCGCGCCGAGCTGCATATAAAAAGCATTCCTTGAGACAAGCGTAAATAATTCAGAAAGGGTATGATTTAGCCTTGACTATATCATACAAGATTAACATGAGAGAAGATATGACAAACAAATGTATACCATGCTTCGAATGATATTGGAAATCGTCGAAGGCTGCAAAGACCTTGAAGAAGCAAAAGAAAAAATAAGAGCTTTACTTAAAAATAAGCAAAGCTCAAACCACAAAACAAGAACGAGCGGTACTTGCCGTTCACCTTTGCAAAAACAATAACGTTCCTATATACCCGTTTAACCGGATATCTCCCAAAAATACTCTCAACATTTTTTGAAGCTTGGTGTAACATATCATTGAAAAAAACGGCACAATTCGCTGTTTTCCCTATGCGTCCGATGCTTTTGGGGTTAATCTTTGTCCCCATTGTAACGCTCTTTCGCCTGCGCCATCCGCAGCAGCTCCTCGGTCATCCGATAGCCCTCCTCCGGCGCAAGGCACGCACCGAAACACAAATCCTTTTCGTACAGATAACTGTTTTCGGCAAACGCTTCACGGGTCGCCACATAACCGCAGCCGCTGTTGGCAAACGAAATGACTATGTTATCGGTCGTTGCGGCGTGTGCTTTGATATATTTTCCGAAATACACAAACATTTCACCCGGAAAAGCATAAACCGATACAGTTCCGACGCGGATGTACTGCAAATACACGCTTGCGGCGGCGTCCTTGACGTTTGCCTGATAATAACATAAATTCCGAATGGCGGTAATGTCCTTGTTGTCTGCCAGGCGGCGGATTTCGGCAAGCGTTTCTTCCTCCGTTAAAATGCGGCGTGTAACGGGGAAGCTTTGCTTTTTGCATACGATGCCGTCTCCGATGGGCTTTGCGTGCGGCAACGCATCCAAACACGCCTTTTTCAACACGTTTCCCATGGTGATATAGGTGTCGTCCGGCATTGTGCCGCCGCGTGCCGGATCAAAATGGTTGATATCGGCGCTTGTTCCGGCAAAGAACACCGTTATAAAATCATTTCCGAATTCTTTTTTCAGTTCCTTGGCAAGCACTGCGGCAAAGGCTCCCGAATATTGAGACCCGGGCGTACAATCCTGATGGCAGGCGAACGCAACAATAGCTCCGAGCGGCGTTCCTTCGGTGCTTCGAAAAAACAGGAGCGGAACGTCCGTATCGATTTCGCCGAACGGCTCTTGGACAGCTTCGGTAAAAACATTGGTGCGAAGCGAGCCGTCTTTCATGCGGCTGGTGCGGTTGAAGGAAATGCCTTCCGCTTTTCCGACGGCAAATACGCCGTCACTTGCGGCAAGCCGCCGATATGCCAAAATCACGCTGTCGGCAATCAGCCGATAACAAACGTCCTTATACGGCGCATCCGCATAAGCCCCGATTTCGGGATTGTCAGTGATCGGAATACCTTTATGCGTGTGATTGACGGCAATCAGAATATTTTCCGGCTGAATGCCGGTGTAGGCGGTGATGCGCCCGGTGACCGCGTCGTGCAAATCGTCCGGCAGTTCGCACGAATCAATGTCGATAAAAGCGGCGACCGTTCCGTCCGATTCCAAAACGGCTGTGCGGACATACAGCGGATCCAGAACATCCTCGGCTGTGTGGTTGATATAATAACCGGCAAGATAACAGCCAAGCGGCGGTGTAATATCTTTTTCATAAAATGCGGCTCTCATACAAATCCCTCTTTTTTGGCGAAATGTGTTTTTCCAAATAGCATTGTAGCACGATTCCTGTATGGGGTCAATGAAAAAACGATTGAAAAAGCTGCACAAAAAGAAGCATTGTCCGCCGAAGAAGCGTTTGCGATGCTTCCGCAGCGGCAGAAAAAACAGTCCCTTTCATCCATCGGAGAAAGGGACTGCGGCTTTATTGGGATGGTCAGGCGGCATCCGCTTCGGAAGCGGTGTCGGCGGTATCGGCCGTATCAGCGGCGGTTTCGTCACCGGCGTCGTCCGCATTTTCTTTTGCGGCGGCATCTTCGGCGGCAATCTCAGCCTCGAGAGCGGCTTCTTCTTCGGCAGCCTTTTCGGCTTTGGCTTGTTCTTCGGCCTGCTCTTGCGCCGCAAGCTCGGCGGCGATTTCTTCTGCCGACTTGTAAATATCGTTATAGGTTTCGACCTGCTCGGACACGACAAAATACGAAGTATTCTTTTCGGCGGAGGTCTTTTGCTGGGTGGCAAGCTTGCCGAATACGCCTAAGAGAGCCGAACCGTCGGAGTTCCACTGTGCGCCGAGGGCATTCAATTCACGTCCGGCGATGTTGAATACTTCATCCACTGTCATTTCACCGTTTTGGATGCGCTTAAGAGCTTCGGTGGAGAAAATTTTGACGCATTCGTAGATGGATTTGGAATCCACATCGTCAAAGTTCAGGTTGAAGCCGAAATAAGCACTGGGTGCGGTGCCGAGGTTGGTTTCCTTGGCTTTTTCGACATAATCGGCATTTTCTTCGGTGGTATACTTGATATAGGTGTTTCCGGTGAGGAAATTGTTCATGCGATAGGTATTTTCCGCGTCGGTATCAATGTAGGTGACAATGCCGTTTTCTGCGCGGTAATGCTTGCCGGAAATCCCGTATTGCAGGAGATTTGCAAGCTCGGAATCCGTATTGAACAGCTCGATAAGCTCAGCGGCCTTGCTCTTGTGGATGGAATAAGCACTCACGCACATGGCGGATTTGAAAGCTTCCTTCGCGGTTACGCGCGGAATGTCATACAGATATGCCTGGTAGGTCGTGCCGTTTTCATCCGTCCATTCGCGGTCGATGAGATGGTCGGAGGTGACATATTCGATGGCATATTTTGCATCGGTAACGCCGTTTGCGGAGGCAACATAGCCGTTTTGACGGTAGGAGGCTGTTTTCTTTAAGTAGTCGGCATAGGCGGAATTGTTTAAGTAAACCGGATAGCTGGAGGCGGAGATCTGGGTCAATTTGGAGAGCGAGAAGAGAATTCCGTCGTAGATTTCGGCACCGGCCATTTCGGGCAGGTCGGAAATCGGATAGTAGCCGGGTTCATTGGCTTTGATGAGGGAGAGGTAATCGCCCATATCCTCGATTTTGCGCAAATCGTGCACAGAATAATGATACTTGTCGAGAAGATCCTTATTGAAGACTAAGAACTCGTATTTGCCGTCCATTTTGAAGTTTACCGGAATGCCGTAGGTTTTTCCGTTGATGGCGGTGGTGGAGAGGATCGTTGGATGAATGTATTTGGTAAGAACCTTGCGGTCGTATTTGATATCGATTTCGGCAAGGCGTTCGTCGTCGGAAAGCTCTAAGAACTTGTCGTAGTCATCCACCACAAAAACGTCGATCTGCGGTTCGGGAAGCGTGATGTCATCAATGTCGAACACATAGTCGATGGCTTCGTTGAAGGTCATTTGCGAAACGTCCTTCACGGCAGGTTTATCCGTTTTTTCGGTCGTGTCGGCAGAAGCATTGTCAGCTGCGTCGGCAGAAGCGTCGGCGGAATCCGCTGCTTCGGCATCCAAAAGAGCAATCTCGTCTGCCACATAATTGATGGTAGAGTCCTCGGCTGCATCAACGGCGGCCCAATATTCATCGGGCTTCAGATAGTTGATTTTGATGAGCATTTTATATTTCGGAACGGTAATTTCATTGATGGCCATCTGCACTTCGCGTGCGGCAGAGGGACTTGTTTCGTCCTCGGTCATAATAAACATATTGAGTGCGACAATGCCGCTTGTCTCGTTTTCGTCGTTGTTGTTCTTTTTGGCACAGCCACCGGCCGCAAAAGCGGTGAAGACCATGACGGCGGCAAGAAGAAAGGATAATACTCTCTTAGATTTCATGTGCTTACGGTTCCTCTCTGATATGAATTCTGATGTGAAAAAGCAGCGGTTGACAGGTAGGTATACTGCCGATATTTACTATTTTACACCAAGGAAGTTCGGATGTCAAGAAGCAACTGTTTTTTTGTTGAATCCATCCAAATGCACCTTGGAAAAACTATACATTTTGCCTAAAGCAAGCGACCGTTACAGGGTGAAATGCTGCGGAATTCCGTTCGTATAGACCGTTTCGCACTCACCTTTGATGAGCGGCATCAAATAATCGATGCATTGACGGGTCACACCTTTGCCGTCGGGCGTGATAAAATCGTTCGGAACGATTTTTACGCGGTTGGCAGAAGCACTCACGTCCACATCCGTCACACCGATTTCATACGGTTCGGAACCGTCCGCATTTTTGCGTACAAAGGCCATCATCCGTCCGCTCTTTCCGGAAACGGCTGCTTTGACGGCTTCGCGGCCGATGAGCATGGATTCCTCAATGTCGGTTTTGGATGCCAAATGCGAGGCACAGCGCTGCAAAACGCTTAATTCCACCGAGCGGCATTTGCAGCCGATCTCGTCGCGGATGAGGTTTTCCAAATATTTTCCCGTGCCGGAAAGATAGGCATGTCCGAAAATATCCACCACGCCGCTCATGGCAGCCTTGGCCACATAGTCGCCATCCTTGTTGCGGATGCCTTCGGAAACAGCCACAAGCACGAAGCTTTTGCCGGGAATATTGAGTTTGTTCATCACGTCGCTTAAAAAGCGTTCCGTGTCAAATGGCACCTCGGGCAGATAAATGAGATCCGCACCGACCCCGGCAATTTCCTTGGTTAATCCGGCTGCTGCGGTTAACCAGCCGGCGTCGCGTCCCATCAGTTCCACCACCGTCACCGCCTTTTGACGGTACACGGCGCAGTCCCGGACGATTTCCGCAAGGCTGGAGGCAATATATTTGGCTGCCGAGCCGAAGCCGGGCGTGTGGTCGGTAAAGCAGAGGTCGTTGTCGATGGTTTTCGGAACGCCGATAAAGCGCGTTGCGGTCGGATTGACGGCAGGATGCTTCTCCCGGTAGGCCTCAAGCTTTGCAACGGCATCCATGCTGTCGTTACCGCCAATGTAGAAGAAATAGCCGATATTGTATTTTTCAAGCACCGCGAAAATTCTCTCGAGCTGCTTTTCTTCGGTCAGCTTCACGCGGCAGGAGCCGAGCGCGGCTGCCGGTGTTAAGGATAAAAGCCGCAGGTCTTCTTCTCGGTTTTGGGCAAAGCGGCTGTTTAGCTCCACAAGCTCTTCTTTCATAAAGCCTTCGATGCCGTGCCGCATTCCGTAAATCCGGTCAATGGACGCGTTTTCATCGAGACAGCCGGCAATCACACCGGCAAGAGTGGCATTGATCGCAGCGGTCGGTCCGCCCGACTGCCCGATGACGGCATTTTTTGTTTCAGTCATGTTTTTTCTCCGCATTTATTTTGATTGATATGGACTTGATATTGGTGATTTTTACGTATTTTTTCGGCTTTTACGCTTTTAGCGTGTTCGGCTGCTTCCGGTGCGGTAGACCCATTTCCGTGCAATCACGCTGACAAGCAGATAGACGACAAACGTCACTGCCACATTCACACACAGCTCAGGAAGCAAGATGCTTTTGACAATCGTTCCGAAGCTTCCGCTGCCGTTTTCCGCTAACAGAAAAAGACCGCCGGTGATGCTGCGTGCCAAAAAGAAGGGAAGTGATGAAACGGTTGCGGTCACGGCATTCACCGATGTAAAGATGCCGACGGCGGCCGACGAAAAATACGCGCTTAAGAAGAATAGGATGGGGGACAGGTGTGTCGGCGGCGTTAAGAAAAAATCGGACAGCGCACCGAACACCAGCGCAAGCAGTGCCGCATAACGGCGATTCTTGCAGACGATGCCGCATACGAAGCAAAGCGCAAGCGGCACATCCGGCACGATGCGGATGTTTTCTTTTCCGGTGTAGCCTGTATACGGAAAAACCGTTGCGGACAGCAGGAATGCAAGCAAAAACAAAAGGCCGAAAAACAAGCGTTCCTTAACGGCTGCTGCCGAAAGCGAGGAGCGGCCTGTCTTAAATTTCATATCGCCTTTCATGTTGCCAGACTCCTTTCGAATGCGCTTTTTAATACACATATTCCGGCACGACCGCTACATTTAAGAGCGCCATTTTTTCTTCGTTGACCGAAAGCTTTTCGGTGTATTCGGCAAGATGCTTGTCAAAATCTGCCGAAATGAGCTTGCTTTTGATGTTGTTGTAAACGGTTTGGTCGGTGTTGTACAGCGTTTCGTCCATCGGCAGCTTATAGAGAACGTGAAGCCCGTTTGCACCGCTTCCGCCAGTTTCGCAAAGCCGGTATTCGCCGACATCCATTTCCATGGCAGCCGTGGTGAAAGAGGAAGGGAAGGTGGTGTCGTTTGTCACAAAGAAGCCGTTCGGATAGTATTCGCTTTCATAGCGGTCTTCATTGTAGGCGGCCTTTAGGGTGTAAAAATCTTCACCGGCCAAAATGCGGTTGTAGACCTCTTCGGCCAAAAGACGCTTGGCGGCGATTTCCTCCTCGGTTAAGGCAACGGCGGTGCCGTCCTCTTTGACCTTGGAGGAAAGATTAAAGTAGATGTGCGTGACGATATGATAGTTTCCCTTGAAATCGTTTTTGATTTCATCCTCGGAAATGGCGAAAATGCCGTTATCGCCGTAGAAATACTTGTAGAGGTTGGCCTGCTTGACGGTAAGCTCCAAATAGCGGCGCATGGTCTTGGTGTCGGCACTGTATTTGGAAAGCTCCTCTTTTAAGGCCTCTTGCGAGCCGGCTTTTTGCGCAAGCGCGTTCATCTGCTTGTCAATTGAGCTTTTCTGCTCGTCGGTGAGCGTAAGCTTGTAGACCTTGTCGTGCAGATATTCGCAGATAAGCGAGCTTTTGGCGGCCTTGACGGTGACATCGTACAAAACATCCGAAAGCGTCGTGCCTTTTTCGGCATTGACCACCATGTCCCAGCTGCCGCCGTCAGCGACGACATCCGCATACATGGATTTTTGGATGGAGGCGAGCAGATACATAAAGTTGACGGAAACGGTTCCGCCGCCCTCCATGGATATGGCCGCCTCTTTGGCGGAATCGGCACAGCCGGCAAAAGCTATAACACAGAAAAGGCACGCCAAAAGGACGGCTGTTATTCTCTTGAAAGAAGACATGGGTTCGCTTCCTTTCCGCAGTTCATTCTTAACTAAATAATTATACCACGCTATCCGGCTTGTTTGGTGAATAAATCTTGAATATTTCTTCGAGTACCGCACCGATTCCGTCTGCCGAGTCGGCTTTGATGTTATAGCACGGATTTTTGCCGAGCGAGGTCAACACCTTGCCGGGAAATTTCATGGCAAGCGCGATGGATTGCTCCTTGGTCGGCGGCGCGGACGGATACACGGCGAGCTTGCCGTTTTTGTACTCGATGCGCACAAGACCGATGGCGGATGCGCGCGCACGAATCGACGCGATGACGAGAAGGTTGCGCGTTTCTTTCGGAATTTCTCCGTAACGGTCGGTGAGCTCGTCGGCAACATCGTCGGCATCGGCTTTGGTTTTGATTTCGGAAATGCGCTTGTACATTTCGATTCGGCCGGACGGACGCTTGATGTAGCGTTCCGGAATAAACGCGCTGATGCCGAGATCGACCGTGCATTCGGGCGTTTCCTTGACGGCTTCGCCCTTTTCTTCGAGAACGGCCTGTTCGAGGATCTTCACAAACAGCTCATAGCCGACCGCCTCCATGTGTCCCGACTGTTCGGCACCTAAAAGATTGCCTGCACCGCGGATCTCAAGGTCGCGCATGGCGATTTTGAAGCCTGAACCGAATTCGGTGAATTCCTTGATGGCGACAAGCCGCTTTTGGGCGATTTCGTTGAGTAAGCTTTCCGGCTTGTAGGTTAAGTATGCAAACGCCCGGCGGTTGGAGCGTCCCACGCGACCGCGGATCTGATGGAGCTGGGCAAGTCCCATGCGGTCGGCATCCTCGATGATGAGCGTGTTGGCATTGGGAACATCCACACCGGTTTCAATGATGGTGGTACACACAAGCACATCGATTTTTCCCTCGGTCATATCATACCAGATCGAGGAGATCTCCTCTTTATCCATCTGCCCGTGCGCCACAGCCACATTCGCTTCCGGAACGGATTCCTTGATATGCGCCGCTACGGTCATAATGTCCTCGACCTTGTTATGCAGATAGAACACCTGACCGCCGCGCCGAAGCTCTTTTTTGATGGCTTCATGCAGAATCGCGCGGTCGTATTCGAGAACATACGTCTGCACCGGATACCGGTCGACCGGTGCTTCCTCAAGCACCGACATATCGCGGATGCCTACCAGCGCCATGTTGAAGGTTCGCGGAATGGGCGTTGCGGTGAGCGTCAGCACATCCACCTGCTTTGCCATTTCCTTGAGCCGCTCCTTGTGCGCCACGCCGAAACGCTGCTCTTCATCCACAATCAGCAGCCCCAAATCCTTGAATTTCACGTTTTTGCCGAGCAGCTTGTGCGTGCCGACGACAATATCGGCTTCGCCGTTTTCTAACTTCTGCAAAACAAGCTTTGCATTTTTGGGCGATACGTAGCGCGACAGCATTTCGATGCGAAGCGGAAAGCCGTGCATACGCGAGCAGAACGTGCGGAAATGCTGAAACGCCAAAATCGTGGTCGGCACAAGAACCGCCACCTGCTTGCCGTCCATGACCGCCTTGAACGCGGCACGCAATGCCACCTCCGTTTTGCCGAAGCCCACGTCGCCGCAAAGCAGTCTGTCCATCGGACACGGCTTTTCCATATCCCTTTTGATTTCGCGCACCGCCTGCAATTGCCCGTCGGTCTCTTCGTATTCGAAACCGGCCTCAAATTCGCGCTGCCATTCGGTGTCGGGCGAAAAGGCGTAGCCCGGACGGCGGCTGCGCTCGGCATACAGCGCGATTAATTCCTTAGCCATGTCCTTGGCGGCCTTTTTGGCACGTGTTTTCTTTTTGATCCAGTCGCTGCCGCCCATTTTGGAAAGCACGACATTGTCGCCCTTGCCGGAATATTTGGAAACCTTGTCAAGGCCGTCGCACGGCACATAGAGCTGGTCTTTTCCGGCATATTTGATGGTGATGTAGTCGCGCGTCACACCGGCTACCGTCAGCGTTTTGATGCCCATATACTGCCCGACGCCGTGCAGCTCATGCACCACATAGTCGCCTTCGGTCAGCTCCAAATAGGAAAGAATCTTCTTTTTGGCGGACTTTTTTGCTTTTTCGTTGGTCTTGACGGCGCGTGCCGATGCTTCTTGCGTGGAGGTGCTTTCACAGAGGAAGGCAAAGCCGGTTTTGATAAGCTCGAAGCCGACATATTCTTCGCCCATATCGTCCTTGGGCATGAGATAGACATGGCTCTTGGAAAGCTCCGCAAGCGGCATACCGCCGGAAACCACCGCGTTTATGCCATGTTCGGCAAGCATATCGTAAAGCTCGGATGCGTGTGCTTTCCCGCGGACACACAAAACCGTCCGGCAGCCGCTTTTTAAGTATCCGGTCAGGTCGTCGCACAGAATATCAATGCCCGATTCGATGCTCACGGTCTGCCGGGAGGAAAACTCGAACAGCCCCGAAATCTCAAAATCCGGCGTGCCGGTGAAGGGGTCGGTCACGGCAGACGGACGTTTGGAAAGCAAGTATTTCAAATCCTCATAGGTCTTGCACCAAACGCCGTCCGCAAGGCTCATTTCGCCGGCGGAAGCAAGATCGGTGAGCGTTTCATGCAGCTGATACAAGAAGGCGTTTAACCGCTCCTTGACGCGCGGATAGTCGCATACCACGCATAAGCCCCGCGCATAATCGAACAAGGTGGTAAAGTCAGCATACAGAAAGGGCAAATATTTGTCGACGGCGGCAAAATCGGCGCTTTTACAGGCCATGCGCTCCGCCGACAGCTTTTCGGCAAGCGGCTGGTTTTTCTTTCGCAAGGCAGCCGTGATAAGCGTGTCGATTTTTTCTTCGATCAGGCCGTACTTTTCGGTCGGAATTACCGTTTCGCGCACGGGCGTGACGGTAAAATCCGTCACATTTTCGGTGCGGCGCTGGGTCATGGTGTCAAAGAAGCCGGCGGCATCGATTTCGTCACCGAAGAATTCCAACCGGAGCGGATAATCGTTATCCGGCACAAAAACATCGAGAATATCGCCGCGCAGCGAATACTGCCCGGCACCTTCGACCGTATCGACGCGCACGTAGCCGTATCCGTCAAGCGTTTTGATAAGTGCTTCGAGCGCAACGGTATCGCCGACTTTCAGGGTTTTTCCTTTGCGGATGTATTCTGCGGGCGGCAGAGGCGCAAGAGCTGCCTCCGGCACGGCAAGCACCGCATCGCATTCGCCCGAAACAAGCGCACGAAGCACCTTTAAGCGTTCGTATTCCCATTCCTTCGAAAGCGCGCCGACGTTATAAAAATTGAAGTCCCGCGCCGGGAACACATAGACCTTTTCCAAGAACGCGGACAGCTTGCTTCGCATGGAATACGCGGTTTTTTCGTCCGGAACGAGAATGAGCGGCGTTTTTTTGCCGTCTTTGTCCGATAAAAAGGCGCTTTCGGCGGCGAGAGAGGCGCAAAGAACGTTTCGTGCACCGTCGGAAAGCCCGGTGATGAGCGCAGGTCCTTGGGAAAAACGGCTGCCGCCGGAAATATATTTATAAAGCGTGTTATAGAGCTGCTTGTATTCGCTTTCGGAGCGAATCACTTCACATAACATCTCTGAAATACCGATTGCTGCCATTATTTGCCTCCTGTGGTAAAAATTTTCGAATTCCTGTTGACCAAGCACCCCGAAATCGGGTATACTAATATCATATTCAGGAAAGGATGTGCCAAACAAAATGAAAAAAATCGCGTTTTTCGATACAAAACCGTATGACCGCACGTATTTTGACAAGTACGGCAAAAACTACGAAATCACGTATTTTGAAGAAAAGTTAAATCACCACACCGCCAAAATCACGGAGGGCTTTGACGGCGTTTGCGCGTTTGTCAATTCCAACATAAACAAAATGGCTGTCGAGCGTATGCATGAGCGCGGCGTGAAAATTCTTGCCATGCGCTGTGCCGGCTTCAGCAATGTGGATATTGCTGCCGCAGCCGGAAAGCTTGCCGTTGTGCGTGTTCCTGCCTATTCGCCGCACGCGGTCGCCGAACACGCGCTTGCGCTTCTTTTGGCGCTCAACCGCCGCATTTACCGTGCGTATATACGCACGCGCGACTTCAATTTCAATATCAACGGCCTTACCGGTATCGATTTATACGGCAAGACTGCCGGTATCATCGGTACGGGAAAGATCGGACGCACGTTTATCGATTTGTGCAAAGGGCTTGGCATGAAGGTTATCGCCTACGACCCGTATCCGGCAGAAGGAGGCGGCATTGAGTATGTGCCGTTAGATACGCTGTTTCGCGAGAGCGACGTGATCTCCCTCCATTGTCCTCTGACCGAATCGAGCCATCACATCATCGACCGCGAAGCTCTCGGCAAAATGAAGGACGGTGCGTTTCTTCTCAACACCTCGCGCGGAGCGTTAGTGGACAGTGAGGCACTTCTTGAGGTGCTGACCGCCGGAAAGCTGCGCGGCGCGGCACTCGATGTGTACGAGGAGGAAGCGAATCTGTTTTATGAAGATATGTCCGACAAAATCATCAAGGACGATACGCTTGCACTGCTTGTCAGCCGTCCGAACGTGCTTATCACGTCCCACCAAGCGTTCTTGACCGAAGAGGCGCTTGACAACATTGCAAGCGTCACCATTCAGAACTTTGACGAGTTTTTCGCCGGAAAACCGCTTACCAACGAGATCAAATTAAAGTAGTTGAAAACACCTTTGGGGACTGCCGCAAGCGACAGCCCCTGAAATATCCGGAATCCGATTAAATTCGACTAAAAAAGGGCTTTTGCGGAAAAATGCAAAGCCCTTTTTTGTGTGTCTGTCACGCAAGCTGTTTATGCTCTATGAACAACCGGATGAACCGGCAAAAATCAAACCGCTCTGGTTACTTTGTTGGAACGGAGGCAGCGAGAGCATACGTTGACCGTCTTGTGCGTACCGTTGTCAACAACCTTGACACGTCTGATGTTGGGCTTCCATGCCCGATTGGTCTTTCTGTGAGAGTGCGATACGTTGCAGCCGAAGGTAACGCCCTTTCCGCAGATTTCACATTTTGCCATTGTTTACACCTCCTAAGTGCTTGATGAGCTTGATGATCGCTTAAATCAAAATTCCTGTCATTGTACAGGACAGCAAGGATTATTATAGCACCGTGCGATACAAATTGCAAGTGTTTTTTTGCAATTTTTACGATTATTTTCAGCGTTTATAAAAAGTTTACATTTTTTCGCCGCCCGAAATGCCGGTTATACACGGAGTGTATCGGCTTCATCGGCCTGCGGCTCGGCAATTTTTCGGTTCTGTATCACAAAATGCCGGTTACACACGGCAAGTGCGGCTTTTTTGTGTGTCACAATGATGCAGGTGCGGTTGGCGAGTGCTTTGAGATTGGTTAAAAGCTTTGCCTCGGTGGCTTCATCGAGGGCACTGGTGGCTTCGTCCAGCAACAGAATCGGTGCGTCCGACAGCAGTGCTCTTGCAAAGGACAGACGCTGGATCTGTCCTTCGGAAAGGCCAACGCCGTTTTCGCCGATGACCGAATCAAGCTTATCCGGCAGAAGCTCCACAAACTCTTTGGCACAGGCGCAGCTTAACGCCTTATCGATCTGTTCTTCCGTAATATCGCCCTTTGCCATAAACAGCAAATTGTCGCGCAGGGAACCCGAAAACAGCATATTGCCCTGCGGCACATAGGCAAACAACGAACGGGTCGCGGCGGTTAACGGAAGCTCGCCGTCGGATAAAACGGCGGCAGCACTTCCGGCTTCGATCGGATAAATGTCGAGAAGCACCTTAAACAGCGTGCTTTTGCCGATGCCGGACATACCGGTGATGGAGACGAAATCGCCTTTATGGATCACGCACGAGCAGTTTTCAAACACAGCCTTGTCCGCGTCGTACCGAAACGTAACGCCGCGCACCTCAAGGCTTTTTAAGCGTGCATAGGTTTCGGCGGCATCGACGGCGTTTTCGCCTAACGAATCCTCCGGAAGCTCTTCGATTTCCATGAGCCGTTCCGCCGAGGAAAGTGCGGCGTAATAGCGCGGCATGATGCCGGTCATGTTGGCAAACGGCTGCTGCACCTGCCCGACAAGCTGGTTGAGTGCTGTCAGCGTTCCGAAATCCATGGTTCCGGAAAACAGACAAAACGCTCCATAGCCGATGGCAAACAGATGTCCCATGCGCACGACCACCGTTGTGCCCAAAAGGGAGAAGGTGCTGATAAGCGAACGCTTCATACGCAGCTTGTAATGCTCGTTCATGAGATGATCGGATTTTTTGACGGCATTTTTTTCGCCGACAAACGATTTGATCACCATCAGGTTTTCAAAAATTTCCTGCCAGAACGACCGCATCCGGCCGTCGGCCTGCTGCATGGCGGCATGGTATTTCTGCACCAAGCCCTTGAACAGACGGGCGAAGAGGAAGATCAACACGCCGCCGGCACCGAACACTGCGGCAAATAACGGATTTAAGCGGATAAGCACCGCCATCGCGCACAAAAGCCGCACACTCATCATCACAACATTCGGAATGATGGTGGCTGCCGCGTCGGAGATAACACCGACATCGCCGGAAAGGCGATTGACCAAGTCACCGGTGTGGTGTGAGCGTAAGCTTGCATATCGCCGGGACAGCATGTTTTCAAATACACGGGAGCGAAAGAGGATCTCCAAGCGGCCCTTGCTGCGTTCGGTCATATAGCGCATGAGCGCATGAATGCCCAAAAGCGACAGCGCAACGACCAAATAAATGATCAAAAACCGAATCAAACGCTCACGGTTTCCGCGCGTGGCGCCGTTGATGATCTCACGCGTGAACAAGGCTGTTACCGTGCCGAATACCGCCCAGATTCCCTCACCGAAAATGATGAAAAGAATGCCGGGAAGCTCGGGACGGGCAACCTTGAAAATCCATTCAAGCGTTTTTCGCTTGGCGGCCTTGTCACGCTTTTTTCGGATATCGGACGGTGCAAGCTCTCTGTCCGGCCTGCCGAAATCTTTCATGCTTCTTCCTCTGCATCCGTCGGCTGTCCGGCGTCGGCAGTATCGGTGATCACCACCGTCGTCTCGGTGCTTTCCGCATCCTTTGAGTCTTTCTTTTTTCTGAACAGGCCTTTGATCTTTTCAATAATATCGGGCGCTTTGTCAAGCGCGGCATCAAGACCGTTGACGGCTCCCAATACGGCGTTGCCCAAATAGCCGGTATTTTCGCCGATGTTGAGAAGTCTTGTTTCGCCGTCTGCCGTGATGACCAAAAAAGCGACCGGCGTGACCGTAACGGCAGTTCCGCCGCCACCGCCGAAATTGTCGGTGACGACCTTTTCGGTCTGCTCTTTCCGACGGTCCTTTTTCGCACCGTATTCGCCGCCGCCGAGAGCTGCGCCGACCGAAACGCGCGAAACCGGGATAATGGTCACACCTTCGATGAGGGTAATCGGCTCTCCGATTACGGTCTTTGTATCGGCAATGCTTTTGACCTTATCGATGGTTTCTTTGATAACTTCACTCATCGGTTGTTTTTCCTGCATGATAGACTTCCTTTCTTAACCGGCTTTCGCAAACCGGCTTTATACGTTCTTTTTTACGGCAAGATAGGTTTTGACGGCGTCAAAGGCGACGCGCGTTAAAACCCATGTCCGGAAATTCAGTTCGATATCCGCTTCCATCTGTGCCGCTTCCGCCTGAAAATCCGCATATACGCCGATTTCGGCATCTGTTGTTTCCAAACGTTTAAACCGGCTGCTTGTGTGCAAAAGCAAGGAAAGAGCCGTGTTCATGTGACCGAATAACAGTGCCGTGTCGGAAGGCTCGGCACCTGCCGCCGTGAGCACCAAACGCCGGATACGAATGCGTCCGTCGCCCGAAAGAAGCGTAAACGCTTCGGCAAGAAAATCGCAAATCCTGCCGAGAAGAGCCGGAATATCCGTTTTTTCTTGCGGCTTTTGGGAGACCTTCGACGGTGATTTTTTGTGCGCATCGGCTTTTTTCACTTTTGCGTTTTTTTTCGGGTGAACGGGTGCTTCGCCGAACAAGCCGTAGCTTTTTGTGTAGCGGAGGAGCTTCGTTTTTTTGGGCTTTTGCTTCCGTGCGGCACGCCACGCGGCAAGCCCGGTGATGCTTGGACAGAAAACGCCGACGCGTGCCAAAACCTCGATCGCACCGTCCTTATGAACGCGAAGTCGAAGCCCGATGCGTGCGCACAAAAGCAGCACGGCGAGCACAAGTACGGCAAGCAGAACGAAAAGCAGGATTTTTCCGCAGACAAGCAGCGCACAAACAACCGTTTTTTCCATGCTTCCGCCTCCTTTTGCCCGATACATCCGATATCTTCTATTATTGTACCACAGTTTGCCTTTTGTTGCAAGTGTTTTTGTGAAGTTTTTGCCGTGAACCGGGCGGAAAGGGAAAACGAAGCGGCTGCACGAAAAAATCCCTTGCAATTTTGGGTTGCAAGGGATTGTGCATTGGAAAACCGAAAGCCGTTTTATCGCTGAACGCGTCCGGAACCGCCCGATTTCAAGAGGTTTTCGACCTCGGCGACCGTCACCATGTTGTAGTCGCCCTCGATGGTGTGCTTGAGCGCAGAAGCAGCCACGGCAAATTCGATGGCACTCTGCGTGTCTTTGCCGGTGAGCAGCGAATAAATAAGCCCTGCACCGAACGAATCGCCGCCGCCGACGCGGTCAACGATATGCAGATCGTACTTTTTGGAGAAGCAATAGTTTTCGCCGTCGTATAACATGGCTGCCCAACGGTTGTCGTTGGCGGAAATGCTCTCGCGAAGCGTGATGGCAACCTTTTCAAAGCCGAATCTGTCCATGAGCTGTTTGGCAACGCTCTTGTAGGATTCGTGGTTGACAACGCCCTTTTCCACGTCCGTGTTTTCCGCTTTGATGCCGAAAACATCGCCGGCATCTTCTTCGTTGGCAATGCAGACGTTGACATACGGCATAAGCTCAGCCATGACCTTGCCGGCTTTTTCGCGCGTCCACAATTTCTTGCGGTAGTTGAGGTCGCAGCTGACCTTGATGCCTTTATTCTTGCAGACCTTTAACGCGTCGAGCACAATTTCAGCCACATTGTCGCCGAGTGCCGGCGTGATGCCCGTGAAATGGAACCAATCCGCACCGTCCAAAATCTTTTCCCAGTCGAAGTCCGAACGCTCGGCAAGCGCGATGGCTGAATACGCTCTGTCGTAAATGACCTTTGACGGACGCACCGACGCACCCTTTTCGATGTAGTAAATGCCCATACGGTCGCCGCCGCGCGTTACGCATGAGGTGTCCACGCCGAAATAGCGCAGCGAATTTTCTGCCATCTGGCCGATTTCATGCTTCGGAAATTTGGAAACATACGCCGAATCGAGACCGAAGTTGGCAAGAGAAACCGAGACATTCGCCTCACCGCCGCCGAAGGTGGCTTCAAAGGAGTTTGCCTGCAAAAAGCGTGTGTAGAGGTTCGGCTGCAAACGGAGCATCAGCTCGCCGAAGCAAACGGTTCTGAAATTCTTTTCCATGAGAGTTCTGTCCTTTCTGTGATTGACTTTTTCGCCTGCCGGAGGATCGGAAGATGCGGCGGCAAAAAAGCCGAAAAAATGCACCTTGCAAAGTTCCGGAAAATACGGTATAATGGATTATGGTTATTGTACCATGCTTTCGGACGCGTGTCAACGATTGCAGGGGAAAATAATCGGATTATACAAATTTCGGAGATTTTTTATGGTGAATATCACATTTTTGTATTTGGGAACTCCCACCGAACGCTTTTACCGCGAGGCTCTTGACGAATACGAAAAGCGCCTGGGGCGTTTCTGCCGGTTTACAGAGAAATGCTTAAAGCCGGAGCCGCTTTCGTCCGCTCCGAGCGAAAAAGAAATCTTGCGTGCGCTTGCCGCCGAAAAAGCAAAAATCACGGCTGCTTTTCCAAAAGGATCGTATAAGATCGCCCTGTGTATCGAAGGGAAAGCCTTAACCTCCGAGGAGCTTGCCGAAACGCTTGCGCACCTTCCCGAAAAAGGCGTTTCCGATATCGTTTTTGTGATCGGCAGCTCCTACGGCCTTGACGAATCCTTAAAAAAGGAATGTGACCTGCGGCTTTCCATGTCGCGCATGACCTTTGCGCATTCGCTTGCCGGCGTGATGCTTGTGGAGCAGATCTACCGGGCGTTTTGCATTCAAAACGGCGATAAGTATCACAAGTGAATTTCAGCGTTTGCTTCCGGCGGCATCGGCTTCGGGCGGTGCGTCGAAATGTGTGCGCAGTTTTTCGATAGCACCTGATTCGAGCCGTGAAACATACGAACGCGAAATGCCGAGCGTCTGTGCCACCTCGCGCTGGGTGACCGGCTTTGTGCCGCACAACCCGTAGCGCAGCACGAGAATCTGCTTTTCGGTGGGCGTTAAAACCGAAGCAATGCCTTTCATCATCTTTTCGATTTTGATTTTTAAGTCGATCTGTTCGGCAATGTCGTCCTCGGTGCAGATGATGTCCATATAGGTAAGCGGATTGCCGTCCTTATCGGTTTCGACGGCGTCGTTCAGCGAGCATTCGAGCGCACGCTTTTTCTGTGAGCGGAAAAACATGAGGATCTCGTTTTGCAGGCATTTTCCGGCATAGGTGGCAAAGCGCGTGCCGCTTTCGGGATGAAACGAATCGATGGCTTTGATAAGGCCGATGGTGCCGATGGAGATTAAATCATCGCCGTCACAGCCGGAAAAGCTGTATTTTTTGGCAATGTGCGCCACTAACCGCAGATTGCGCTCGATGAGAATCCTGCGTGCTTCGGCGTCTCCGTTTTTGCACTTTTCGAAATACATTTTTTCCTCTTCTTTGCCAAGCGGCGGCGGAAAATTGGCACCGTGCGACAGCTTCAGAAACAAAAACAGCATATTGGCGAGTATTCCAAACATACAATCCCTCCGTTTTTTCGGTTTTTGCCCGTTTACTGTATCTTATGCGTGAAAAAAGCGAAATGACCTTCATGTTCCGCATTTTTTGTGCATACGGTAAAAGTGACAAAACTGCGAAAGGACGGATTTTTTTGCTTATCTATACCGTAAAACCCGGAGATACCGTCACAAGCATTGCTGCCGCATACGGTCTTGAAGCGTCTGCCGTAATCGGCGATAACGGGCTTCCGCCGGACGGACAGCTTGTGGTCGGGCAAAGCCTTGCGTTGTTGTTCCCGGAGGAGGTGTATACGGCTTCCGGCGGCGAAAGCGTCGGGGAGGTTGCCGCCCGTTTCGAAACAACCGAACGCACGCTTTTCCGCAACAATTATTTTCTCGGTGGCAAGCAGACGCTTGATGCCGGCGACCGCGTGGTCATCCGCTATGAGATCAAGCCGCAGCGTCCGGCGCTTCTCGGCGGCTATGCCTATGATTTTATTGACCGGAGCCTGCTTGAATCGGTGATCAGCTACATGACCTACCTCATGCCGTTCACCTACGGTTTTTCGGCGGACGGAGAGCTTGTCATGCCGAACGACGAGCGTCTTATCGAGACAGCGAACCGCTACGGCACAAAGCCGCTTATGCACTTGTCTACGCTCACGCCGGGCGGCTATTTCAGCAACGAAGCGGCGCACGCGCTTTTCGCAAGTCCGGAGGCCATCCGCCGCCTGCAGCAGAACATTTTGGAGAATATCCGCACCAAGGGCTATGTCGGCTTAGACGTGGATTTTGAATATCTGTTTGCCGAGGATAAGGACGCCTATGCGTCGTTTATTGCCGGAACGACGGCACTGTTGAACGAAAACGGCTATATCTGCGTGGTCGCCTTGCCGCCCAAAACGTCGGATGATCAAGCCGGGCTTTTGTACGAGGGAATCGACTATGCCGCACTCGGCAAAGCGGCAAATTACAGCTTCCTTATGACGTATGAATACATACTTTTATGCTACAACAAAGCCGGAGCACAGCTCCGGCTTTGTTTATTCTTATTCTTTTATATTTTCAACCTCCTTCAACCTCAAATATTCCTTCGCTGCCTGAACCCCCTTCTTCGAATTGTACGGATTGTTCTTGACGGACTTGCTGCCACTCATCATCTGCCAAAGCACCGCCTTTTGCGCCGTCGTCATCGAAATAAAACGTACCGATTGCCCGCCCGGCAAAATAGCCTTGCCGCCACCACTGATGTATTCAATCAGATCCTCCATTTCGCTTCCCGAAAGCCGCCCATTGCCGTTCGCGTCAAAAGCCCCGGCATTTTCCTTGTATAAAACATACGCCTCTTGCGGCATACCAAGCGACCGACCGCGTTCAAACTTCGCATATTCGTCTTCACTCATCACAACACGAAATGCCGTCTCGCGCTCATCCTCCGTAAGATCCGAATCTATAATCGCCCGATACTTCTGTATCGCCGAAACCGATTGCTTTCCTTCCTCCGGCTCTAATGCTGCCATCGCACCGTTTAGCGTGTAGGATAGATCTTTGTCAAGCCCTGCCGCAACAAATTTGTCATAACGAGACGCTTCCGCCGGCACCATCGAAAAGTACGTGAAACAGTCCTTCGCAACCGCTTTTTGATCGTTACTTAAATTCATCCCGTCCACTTCGTGCGAAAACTCGAATGCTTTCTCTGTCGCCTTTAAGTCGCGCCCTCCGATTTCCGCATAAACGTTTTGAATTTGTAAAAACGTGTCAAAATCCATCCCGGCAGCATCAAATTCTGCAATTTCGCTTTCTTTTGAGTCACTGATAAGTGCCGTGTAAATGTCGTGCTTCTCATCCTCCGTCAAATCCGATTGTATCAGTACCTCGCGCTTGGCGTTTGACTTTGCTGCACCCGTTAATGCATCATACCCGTTTATGTCCTTGATGTCCATTAACGCGTCTGCCACTGCACCCATGTCCGCGCCGGCATCATCAAGCGAAGCAATAAGCTCTTGTTCCTTGTCGGAAGCACCAAGTGCAGCATATGCAATCGCCTTTCCGGATCCTGTCAAAGCCGAATGGCGAATCATGTCACGCTGTACCGCACTCCGGCTTTCTTCGTCCGTCTTCTCCGCACCTCGTAAATTCGATATTAACGCAAACGACGCCTTCTCCGATTCACCCGAATCACATAACCCGTCATATAACGCCGTAGCCTTCGCCGAAAAACTCTTAAAACCGCTGTCAACCCAATCTCCGGCCGTTTCAAACGATGACTTACCGAACAAAGCACCTTTCGCAATGTTTCCGATAAGCTCCACTTTGTTCTCACTGATTACCGGATATTGCAGAATCTTGTTTCCGTCCGCATCCATCGTGTAGCTGCCGCCACTCACCGCCGCATTCACACCTTGAATGATTTTCCGAATCTGCCCGCCGGCAACCGGCGCAACCACATTTGCACCGACTGACTTTCCAAGCTCACTTGCCGCCGTCGTGATACGCTTTTTCGTGCTCCATTCGTTGTTAAGCAACGCCTTTCCCATCTTTTCCATGTCCGGAAAAGCCGAATTGATCGGCGTCCGACCACCGCCAAGCACACCACCGATAAACGGCAGCTCATCCGCAATATCACCGGCTAAACCGCCGACAACCTCGTAAGCATTCCCGGCCTTTTCCGTTTCATCAAAAAATGCGTTTCCGCTTACTAAATTCCCGATCCCGTCAATGACATTCGGCAGCTTGTAGCCGGTAATGTCGCCGACTGTGTCGTTGATGATCCCGAGCGGATCGAGCGCACTCCGTCTTCCGACAAGTTTCTCATAAAGATCGTTAAAGAGGTACGCGCCTAAGAATATCTTGAAGTACGCCGCAATCAGCTTCGCAAGATTCTTGTCCCGGTTCTTGAAATCGCGCGGAAGATCCTTGAAAAGATAGCTGTATTGGTTTTTCACCTCCAGCTGGAACATCGTGAACGGCTTCAAAAGAAGATTCCGCGAATGGTAAATCGTCGGCATCTCACCTTTCGACCGCCCGGCCATAAGACCGGCCGCCCATTCGTCCGCTTCCCGTAACGCCGCCTCTTCGCTTAAACCCGACCGAAGATTCTGATTGTACCGCGCCCGCACAAGCGTGTTCGACGTGAACGCATCAATAAATTCCATCGGTACACCGGCAGCACTCGAAATCTTCTGCATGGGCGTCTGCGCAAGCGCATCCACGCCAAAACGGTTTGTCAAGAAATCCGACCGGTCGGCAAAACCGTCGTCTGCCTTGTAGCTCTTTATCGTGTCCCACATGCCGCTAAGTAAATCAAGCGACCCAACCGAACCGCCCGCTTGCGTGATCGGAATAAAGTTCGTTAACGCACTCGCAAGATTTCCACCAACCATGTTCGCGCCGACTCTGCCCTCAATCGCCTTCGAAAGATTGTAAAACTTCCGTCCGATCGCACTTTCAATCTTTCGGTCAAGCTCGCTCTTCTTGCCGGCAAGAATGTTTGTGTATTCCTCAAGCCAGTTGACAAAACCGCTTAAAGCATAACCACCCTTGTCGTATAGCTTTTTGATCTTCTCTTCCTTGGCATCATCGTCTAAAGTCCTGTCACGCCGAACGTCATCAACCTGCGCTTGAATGCTCTCGTTCGTCGTCCGATACCGTACCTGCGAAGCAAGTGCCCTTAAACGCTGAATGTCGTCCGTGTGGTAAATGATGTCCGCCGCACCGTCAAGATACCGCGCAAAACCGTATAACGCGTCATAGTCCGTACTTATCCCTTGTCGCTCCAACGCCGCACCGAACCACCGAATTCCCGGCTTGAAAACACCCGTCCGCCCGGCAATTTCCGTCGGAAGCTCAGTAACCTCCGTGCTGCCGCCAAGAGCCGCCGTTATCTTGTCCATAATGCCGTCAATGCTTTCCGACCGTGAAAAGTGGGGGAAATACCCGGCACGGTAGGAAATGGCCGGATAACCGTTTAAGACCCGTGCCCGGTTGACTTCTCTGATTAACTCGTCGTAGATCTTCCGGAATTCTTTCACCGCCGCTTCGATCTTCGGCTTGTCAAGCTGCGGATTGTCTGTCCATAAATCCGCAATCACACCCTTCCATTCGTCAAGCGTCTTGCCGTCACGCTCCGCAAGTGCCTTTCCGCGCTGCTTTTGGTTTTCAAGAAATTCAATGTTTCCCTTTGCCTCACCTAAGATCTGTACCGCCGCCGATTCCGAAACACGCCCGGCCTTCTTGTCTGCCCCCGAAAGCTTGTTGCTTAATTTCAGCTCTTTCACACGGGCAATGTATTCGTTCATCATGCGCGTTTTTGCCGCTTCATTCTTGTGAACCGGCCGGAAATACGTGTCAATGATCTTTTCCGAGGTCGCATTGTCGCCGAACGTGTCGCGAATGTTTCGTTCTGCCGTCTCGGTCGAATAGTTAATCCCGGCCTTGTCGTGCGTGTCTACCATGTTTCGAAGTACACCGTCCGCCTCGGCAATAAGCATCGCCTTGTGCTTCTTTGCATACTCACTTAAAACGGCTGCATTTGCCTCATAAGCGGACCGCGCCTCATATACCGCCTTGATGTTTTTTAAGTTGTATCGGTTGCTATCAATGCCGGCAAAAGTGATCTTTCCCTTTAACAGCTCACCGACAAGCATCTCTTCGTCACCGGTCAACGGGAACTTCCGCGAAACCTTTTCCATGCTCCGCTTGGCAGCCGCTGCCGCTTCACTCGCTTTGAGTAAGTCCGCCGCAATGTTGTTTTTGTCATCCTCACTCATGTTCGCAAACATTTCCGGATCAAACCCGGTATCCGCTCGTACCGTCTCGATTGCCCGCACACGAACCGTCCGGAAATCGCGGATCGAATCATAAACCGCATTTTCGAAATCCCGTTTTTCCCAAGCCTTTTGCTCATCTGAGTACGCATCGGAAACGCGGTATTCGATTTTTCGAATCCCTTGACAGATCTCAAAAAGTACCCGTAGCTTGTCCGATGCAGCCGTCACATTGTCCTTGGCAAGACCCGGCGCAAGCTCCCTTAGCTTTTCCCATGCCTCATCAATGCTCCAAAGCCCCGCCTTTCCGCTTTCTTTGTTCACAAGACGCAGCGTGCCCATCGTGCTTTGACGGAAACGGTTCCAGTCCCGGAAATCCTTCTTCACGCTTTCCTCGACCGGAATTCCTACCGTGCGGAAATAGTCCTTTACATACTTGTATTCTTGATAATACGATTCCTCATAGCGCCTTCCTGCCTCCATCGCGCGATTAAAAGCCTCGTCCACAGACGTCTGTGAAATGTTGCCTTTTTCAAGAAATTCGTCCGTCAACGCACGGATAGGCCACTTCAGATAGAGGTCTTTCATGCCGTAAGGAACCCCCAGCCTTTCGGCTAACCGGTTGATAAGACCTCGTTCCGTCCGCTCCAAATACTCCTTGTCAACCTTTTTCAGATCCTCACGCTTGACACTTTTTCCCTCGTCCGGATTGTATAAAACCTGCCGCTTGTTGTATTCCTCCTGTAATAACCTGTCGTATTCAGCGGAAGCTTTTTCATTCAACCGCCGGGATTCTTCCTTGGCAAGCGCATTTTCAACAATCAAATTCGGATTATTCTCACGCTCTTGCGCTTCTTGTATGCCTTCTTCAACCGCAGCACGCTCTATACTGCGCCGCTCTTCGGCAGCACGGGCATATTCGCCGGGCGCATTTTCATTCAATAGCCGCGCTTCTTCTTTGGCAAGTGCATTTTCATTGATGATGACTTGCCCTTTATCAACCTTAGCTTTGGCTGTGTCACTCACCGAACCTTTTTTCGCAGAACTATTGACTTTTTCACCGATTTCTGATATACTATGCTTAAGAGGATATTTTCCCATGGCCTTTGAGCCGACTGCGGCTACTATGTTAGCTGCCGGGAGAGTATCCTCTTTTGTTTGTACAACATTGTAAACGGTTGCTGTTGTACCGTTATGTCCAATAGATATTCTAAATCGGTAGTACTTTCCGTCGAAATCTCTAAAGTACGCTGTTCGGTATGTAAAGCCGTCTTTGGCAAATAAATGATTTTTCCTATCATCTTTACCTGATTTTTTGTCAAGGCGCGATGCTTGAACCAATTCATCTATGTGAGATTCCGCGTTGAGTTTCACCTTAAATTCATTGTCAGACATTTTGAGCCGTTCTCCGGTTGATTGGTTACGCTTGTGGGAATCCCATGCCTTATACCCTGTTTGTTTTCCGGTAATGACCATTGTATCCCCTTCGTCTGTCTTTATCTCAATTTTTGATTTTTCCTGAAGCAATTCGTCGAAGAATTCATTGATTTGTTCAATCCATTTGTTGCGATTATTGCCACTTATAACTTGCCTGCTTGCTTCAACATACGAAGCTCCATTGTCCAAATAAACAATACTGTTCTTCTTCCCGCTGTTCTCACTCCGAACAGCGTTTTTGCTTTCCACAAGCGCATCGTGATATAGCCGCGCCGCCTTGTCAAGAAACGCCTGCGTTTTGGCATTCTTGGAACCAAGCGTCGCCTTAAGGCGCGTGATCTGCTCATGCATCCATACACCAAAGCTCCGCTTGTAACCAACCACATACCGAATCGCGTTCTCGTCCGTCAACAGCTTCGTCCCGACGAAATTCGCAAGAATGTCCGCATCCACCTCCGCCTCCGTCGAATGCGCCTTGCCGTTCCGCTTGTATACATCGGCAAGCCGTGCCCTCTCGTCATCAATCGCCGATGCCCCGGCCGTCTTGGTGATGTAGTCAAAAATTGTCTTTTGCAAAGCTTTGTAGCTCTTCGAACCTTCAAGACTGTGCGTTAACTCATGCCCGATGATCTGCGCAACCGGATTTTCCGCTTGTAAATTGATGTGTATCGAACCATCCGAAGCATCGTAAAACCCATTGGATACCGTCCCGTCAACCGCCGCCTCACGGTAGAAATAAATGTCCTTGTCCACAAGCTTCGACATCCGCTTGATGCTCGCCGCCGTGTCCTCATCAATGTCACCTTCCGAAAGCCCGGCTTCGAAGAATAAACGGGATTCCCGCTCTTTCTCATCCGGAATTCCGTAATCCTTTTCCAATCGCCTGTCGTTCCGCTCCCCCTCACTCTCTTCGGCATACGCAAACGGATTCGCATCATCAAAATCAGCTTCCTCTTCCTCACCGAAAACATTCTCCGACCGTCCGTCTTCCGAACGAATCCCTTCGTCCTCCGTGCCGAAGGGATTTTCTGTTTCTTGCACAGTTGCTTTTTCGTCAACAACCGCCGTTCCGTCCGTTGAAGAAACCTGCGTCACACCTTCCGCAGCCGCCTTGTTATCGAAAGTAACCGTCCCGTTATCGATTCCACCCGTAGCGTTATTCAAGCCACCCGACTTGCTCTCAACATCAGCCGCATCGTTCTTCATACCGGCTTCCACATTGGCGACCGCCGCTTCGCCGACAGTATCCGTTCCGACCGTGTCTTGCGCATTGTCCCCAATCGGAATGTATTCCACATCGTCCGTGTCAAATGGGTTGTTTTCGTCTAAATCCTTTACCCGGTGCTTCTTCTTTTTACCCTTTTCTTTTTTGCCTTTGTCTTTTTCTTCCTGCACCGCAGCTTCTGGCGCGATGGCTTCCGGCGCATCACTATCCGCTTTTTTCTTCGTGTTTTGCGCATTCACATCCGCTTTTACCATGTCCGCGAGCGTCAATACCTCAAGCTTGCCGAGATCCGTATCCGACACAGCCTTTCCGCCGGCTAAAGCCTTTCGTAACTTTTCGGCAAGCTTGTAACTGTCACTGTTCTCAGCGTTCTCACCGGCAAGTTCAAATAATGCATCCATCTTCCCATCGCCGCCCGTGCGTAACTTTCCGCCAAGCTCCTTGTAGTAGATGTTCGTCTTGCGTACCTGCGTGATCGCACCAAGCCCAATGCGGGCGCCACCCATAAGACCGCCGCTCACCGCACCGCCAAGCATGTCAAGCCCGATCGCCTCGGCTTGGTCAGCCATCGCCCGACCGAACGCTTCTTGTTCCGAGTAACCGAGATCCATGTATTTGTAGGTCGCTTGCTTGATCTCGCTCTTGTCTCCGGCAATTAAAACATCCGCCGCAAGATTGATAAGCGAGCTTGCACCTTCTTCACTGCCTTCGGCAACAAGGTTCTTTGTTAAATATTTCCACGCACTCTTTTCCCACTCATCGGAAAATAAGTTTTCAAGACTGACCTTTTCCGTTATGATCTCCGCCGCACCGGCAATCACACCAAGTAACATCGCCTGATTGTCGTCTAAACCTCTGTCCTTCGCGTCGATCGTCGCGTCAGCCGCCGCACCCGATCCCATAATGCCGAGTGAAATGCTGCTCGCCGCCTTCGCCGCCTGCTCCGCGCTCCCGGAAACCGCACTGCCGACTCCCTTTCCGATAAGTGCCGTAAATAAGAAATCCGCCATGCTCATGCCCGTCCCGTAAGCAAAACTGCCAACCGCTCCCCAGTTTTCTTCGATTTCCTTGGTCACCGCAGAACGAATCGAACTTTGAACATGCGAAAGCTTGTTGTACGGCGCATTCTGGTCAAGCTTTCCATCCTCCGCATAGTCGGAAATCTGCCCAACCGTCCCGATAACACCTTTCGCCGGCGCAATAAGCGTACTGAAAACCGAAGCACGAACCGGATGCTTCGCCGCATAATCCGCATACCAGTTTTGATAGGTTTGCCGCGAACGCTTGTTGAGCACACCCGTAAGGCTTCTCACAAATTCGCCTGCCTTTTCCGCACCTTCCGTCGCATATAAATAATTGTATAATGCAATCTCATCCGCATTCATTTCCGTCTTGTCCGTCTTTACGAATGCAGCAGAAGCCCCAAGCCGCGCAATGTCGTTCGTCGTCTTTATGCTTTGCGCGTCCGGATTTTTGTTGATGTAGTCATAATAGTAGTCATTAAACCCGGTCTCTTCGTAAGTCCCGGAAACGTTTAACTTTGCCTTTTTGCCGTTGGCCGTCGTCTTGTACTTGCTCTTCTCGGCAAAATCCGGTGCTTCAAACGCATAGGCATATTGCCCGAGTAATTCGTCATACGCCGCCGAATCCCGGTATTCACCGCGAATCGCCTCCGCATCATATTTCTGCTTTTCCGCAGCATGTACACGACTTTCCGCTTCTTCCTTTACCTTCAACGCCGCCGCAGCCGCCGGATCATCCGGATCATATGCCGCATCCGTCAAAACACTTTCTAAGCTGTTCGCCGCCACATCAAAGTCCGCATTCGCCGCCCTTAACGCATCGTCCGCCTCCGAAACATAAATGCCGTCTAAAATCGCTTTCTTGTTGCGACCCTCATAGTCGGCCATGCTTCCCGCAAGAGCCGTGTAATCCTCCTCCGTCGCTTGCCCTTTCAAAAACCGCTCATAAACCGATTCATACGCTTTTCCGACAGCTGCCTTTGCCTTGTCCGCCTCTTGCGTGCTCGTAAAAGGCGAAAATGTTGCCCCATAGCTTTTGACTTCATGCTTCGTGATCTCCGCATCAAAAATCTTCGGTGCTTCCGAAACAAGCGTGTTCATGCTCCGCGTGTAGTCGTCAAAATCCTCATCCGTCGCTTCACCGGCAATAAACTTCTCTTGTAAGCCGGAAAATTGCTTTCCGAGATTGTGGTAACGCGACTGTATGTCAAAAGCCGTCGTCGGCTTGTCCTTCCACCAAGAACCTTCCGGAGCCTCTGCCTTTTTCGCGGCTGCCGGAAAAGACGCTTGCGTCTGCTCCCTCATGCCGAATACATCCGGTAAAAGACCGCCTTGCTCGTCCGTCTTCTTGTCAAAATCACGCTTTGCAACACGTGCCGGACTCGACTTTGCGGCGTTCGAAAAAACCGTGTCCGCACCTGTCGCAACCGTGTTCGCATCCTCGTCGGAAAGAAGCCCATATTTCCCGAGTACACGCGCACCCTTTACCGCCGTGTTAAAATCCTTCACCGTCGCCTTTTCCGGCTCTTTCTTTAATTTTTCGATCGCATTCCGACCATAATATGCCGTCGCTACCTCTTTGCCGACCGGCTTTGTGGCCTTTTTCTTCTTGTTCTCTTCGGCCGCTTTTCCAAGCTTGTCAATGTCAAATCCCATTGCTAAAACTCCTATCCGTTAAATTTCGACGTGTCCACCCCGGCAGCCTTCAAAAGCCGCTCCGCATCGGCATCGTTAATTCTCCCGGCCGTGTATAAGGACCAGATATAGTTAACCTTCTCATTCTCGCTTGCTTGATTGCTCACTCGGCGTAATAATGTGTTGTACGTGCTCGCATCTAAAGGCGCAGCCGCCGAAGCCGTGCCGTCGCCGCCGCCGTCCTCATCCGAATACTTGCCGCCGGACTCATCCGAATACTTGCCGTCCGAATTGCCGCTGCCGCCCTTCGACGATTGTGAAAGCTTCCTCAAGCCGTATTCTTTGTCCCACGCAAGATTTTTCTTTTGCAGATCAATATCGCCAAAAGCAACATCTTTTTTCCAGCTGTCCGAGGTCTTGTCAAGCTCCAATTGCCCGCGCCGGATCTCTTCGTCCACCAAATCGGCCGCACGGCGGCGTTCCAATTCACTGTCCTCTCTGTCTTGATTCCGTAACGCAAGCGCATTTTCAAATTGCTGCTGCGCCGCCTTTTCCTCGGCTTGCTTCTCGGAAGCCTCACGCGTGTCATGATAGTTGATGCTCGTTAAGTGCTTGTTGTAAGCGTCCGCCTTGGCGTTGTCGTATCGCGTAAGCTCGTCTAAATAACGGCTGTAGTCGTTGCTCTCCGCCTCCTGTAAAAGCCTGTACTTCTGCACTTCCTTGTTGTATTCGCTTAAATACCGATCATATGCAGCATTGTATAGCTCGGGAATCTTGTCACTCATCTGTGCCGCATAATAGTCGCCGGCTTGGCTTGCCGCCGTCACTGCATAGCTCGACGGTATGCCGCCGCTCGCCGCAGCCGCCGCACCTAACGTGTCTTCGGAAGCCCGCTTGCCCTCACGCGCATATTGCTTTGCATAGGCTTCATACGCCGGATCATTCTCCGGCTTGTAACGGAAATTGGCATAATCCAAAATGTCCGTTAACTTGCTCTGTGCCTCCGCACCGTATTGGCTTTTGTAAACCGGCTCTTGCTTGTCATAGCGAAAACTCGACGGCGTCTCTAAATAATAACCCGAACCGTCGCCGCCGCCCGTGTAACCGCCATACGTCCTCCGTACACTCTCCGCACCTTCATTCGCAAGTGCCCGTGCCTCGTCCGTCTTGGCGTTCTTGTAGTCACTCTTGTAGCGGATAAGACTCATCCCGGCCGAAGGATCCTTTTCGGCAAGCCGCATATCGTAGTCGGAAAACGACGCTTGTAAACCGCTTGTATCTAATGCCTTCTTGAAATCATCATACGTGTATTTGATCGCCATTTTTTCATACCCTCCAAAATTTTATAATGCACTTCCGGCATAACTCTCCGCCGCAAGTGAGTATAGCTTCCAACTGCCCTCCGCTTCGATTTTCAAACGGAAGTGGTCACACCGCCGCGGTATGACCGGTAAATAAAAGCTCCGCTTGCTTTCCACCGTTAACTCCTTTATAACCTCCCAACCTCCTGAATCGTAACAAATTAAAATCTTGATCGCGCAGCCACTTTCTCCGTCTAACCGCAGCTGTAACTTCGAAATGCCCTTCTTGTCGGGCGACGCGTAAATAAAATCCCCAAATTCCAAAAAACTGCAAATCGATGCTTCCCGTTCCTTCTGCGCATCCTCCGGAATCTCGGACGCATTCCCGCATAACCAAATCCGGCCGCTCGTGTCAAGAAACGTTAAA
This sequence comes from uncultured Eubacteriales bacterium, assembly GCA_934444645.1. GTDB lineage: Bacteria > Bacillota > Clostridia > Oscillospirales > CAG-382 > UMGS882. The sequence continues at coordinate 129,902 of CAKSCV010000005.1, forward strand.
TCCCTCTCCTTGCCGAAATCCAAAATCTGTAAATACTTCTCTTCGCGTACCCAAATGCCCTTTTGCGTGTCATAAATAAATAAACTCCATATGCCGCCGTCGTCCTCCATGCTCACATAATATTTTCGCCCGTCGCTGCCGCCAACCGCATTTTTGTATTTTGCCTCTCCGAACGGCGCCGCAAGACTCTGCGGAATCCCACCTGTGTAGGCACAAATGCCGCTTGAAGAAAGATAATATAAAACCTCTCCGGCCACCGCAAAGCTGCGCGAACTGCCCTTGGCGGCTCCCATCGTCGCACTGCCGATGATCTGAAAATTCGACGGCTTGTCACCGTAAACCTTGTATATGTAGTGCTCCTTGAAAAAACACGGATACCCAAGATAGGTAAAACAACCCGTAAAGTCCCCGGCACTGCCAACATCACAAGCATATGCGTCGGTCGAAAGCCCGTCAAACACGTTCCAGTTGCAAAGATCGCCTAACTTCGACGCATAAACCGTGCTGCCCTTGCAGCCCCATAACCGGTTGTCGCTCTCGCAGATAAAATCCAAATCCGGCATTACGCGCTTGAGCTTGAGTGCCTTCTCCGTGTCCCCGTGATTCCCGATCACAAACGTGTTTTCATAAAAACGCAGCTTGCACCCTTCAATCTCGCGGATAATCGCCACCTTGTTGTTTTCCTTGTGTGCCACACAGCCGGAAATCTCCACCGCATCGCCAACCTTAAAAAAGTCGGTAAACTTCACGTTCAGCATGTCAATCGTGTTCGCGCTTGCTTTTACGTCCGCATACGTCCCGTCCGTTATGTCCGCTTCTCCCGATACCTCCGTCTCCACCTTGCCGACTTCACCGGTCAAACGGTTGTAGTAAATCTTGTCCGGCAGAATGAGCGTATTCATGCCGAGCGTCGCAAAGGTCTTGCGCGAATCCGAAACGTCTGCGATTTTCTTCCCATCCGCATATAATTCCGTGCCGCTTGCCCATAACTCCCCATCTAACGCATAGTAGCCGTTCGGCGTGCCTTCGACCGTCAATGCCCGTAATAGGTAGCGCGGCAAGCGCGATCCGTAGATCGGATAATAATCGCTCGTCATGCCCTCCATGTCATAAATTTCTCCGTCAGCCGCCGCAAGATTGTGATTGTATCCGCCAAAAGCCGCTTGTGTCCGCTTTCGGATCTTGTCCGTGTAAATCATACTCGGCAAACTCATCTTTCTTCGCTCCTTTCTCCTTTATGCTTGAAATACCGTGTTTGCCCAGGTCTCAAATTTTCTCAATAGCTCATAGGCGCTCACACCATTTTCCGGCCTTGTCCCAACGGACACCGTCGAAAAAACTCTGAAATCCGGATCCGGCAAAGTGATTCCGGACGTATAAAGCGCATAAAAAAGACTTGTGACAGCCTGTATACTCTCTGTTCCGAATATCTGCCCTCTGGTAACCTTTTCCGGTGTTTCCAATGTCGTCCCTCTTTTTTTCAACCGCTTGTATAGATCTTCACTCAACTCGTTCCATTCGTCTGCCGTAATTTTGAATATGCCTTTGTCTTTCAGATAGTAGAATGAAAAAGGCAAAATACCGTCATACGATCCTGTCGTCGTGAATGTCTGTGTCGAAGCAATATATTTCACCGTAACAGCTACATGAAAAGCACCGTAACCGATATCCTTTTTTTCGAAACCCACCGTATAGACATCCGCTTTGTAAGAATCCCCGTATACATTGGTCTTGGTGGTTCTGAAACATAACATGTTTTCTTTTGTTACCGTCACCACCTTTTCCGCCCCGGTGATTACCGCCGTGACCTTAATCTCACCACCTCCGTATTGCCGTAGGTTCACACCAAAAGAAACAGCCGCTTCACGATAGCCAATAAAGCCGTTCATGTCCTCAATAGGCAATTCCGATTCAATGACCGATTCGCCGGATTCTGCGCGTGATACGGTGGAGATCTGTACCCCTAAAAGGCGGTTATACTCCGTCACACTTCCGTTCTTGTACAGATCATACGCAAGCTCAATTTCATAGTTTGTGTTTTCAAGCAGTGTGTTGTTAACGCCGCCGGCAAAACCGAAAAACGGACGACTTTCCGTGTATGTGTTATATTCAACGTGATAGTCTTCCGAAACAGCCGTTTCAGTCCGTTTTACCATAAAATGGTCTATACCGATCACCGTGTCGCCTTTCGGAACAGCTTTCAGTTCAGCCGACCACGCGGCGGCGTTAACCGTAAGCTTTACATATTCGTCCTCTATTACCTGCGTATTCCAGCTCATGAAAAATACACCGCCAATCCCGTAAGACTGTCTGCCAATCCCGTAACGACCGCACTCGAAAAATCCCATGCGCCCTTCGGGTAAACCTTGTCTTGGTTGTAGTTGTACCCAATGACCGATTTTTCACTTCCGTCCGTGCCGGCAGCAACCACAAAATTCACCGAAGACGTCCCTTCGTTGCCTTTTGTAGAACCGTATCGGAAACCATACATAACCGCCTCCGTTCCCGTGTAGCTGTCAATAGACGATACCGATTTCATAAGCATGTCCGCACCGACACTGTCTTCTGAAAAATTGAAGCTCGAATCAACCTCTAAATAAAATTGTCCCGGATAGCTTCCGCTCGCTACGTTCGAAGGACCGAATAACTTGCAGAGATATAAATTTCCATCCCCATAAACACCGGCATCCTCGCCAAGCTTGATCCTGTCCGCCCTTAATTTGATGGTCGATTCTCCGTTTGCTGCCTCCATGACAAAATCCGCCGCACTCGCACTTGTCACCGCTTGGTTGTCATCTATGCCCTTTAAATCACTGCCGACCAATTTTACCGCTTGCCCCACCATCAGCTTGATAAACGCACCATTCGCGTCAGCCTTTTGCTCAATCTCCGTGAAGCTCTCCGAAAGCTCCGTAACCTTTCCGTCCGTGTAACCCTTCGCCGCATTTTCGGCATCGTTCCCGGCATTTTCCGCATATTCTTTGGCCGCCGCATCCGCTTCGGAAAACTTCTGCGTCACCGTGCTTTGATAGCTCGTAAAATCCTTTTTGGCAGCAAATTCCGCAGTCGCTTCGGATTTCGTGTATACCTTCGACTCAATGTCTGCCTTGGCTTCCGTAACCTTTCCGTCCGTGTAATCCTTCGCCGCGTCCTTCGCCGCTGCCTCGGCCGCCTCCAAACCTTCCGCAAACGTCTGGTATTTTGTCCCTTTCCACTCGGCAATTTCGATAAGCTCTGCCGCGTTCCCGTCCGCCTTGCCTTTCACACCCGCAATCGCCGCCGTGTTCTCTTCCACCTTTCCGTCAATGCTCTTTATCGCTTCATATTCCGCAAGCCCTGCAATCTTCGCATATTCCTTTGATACCTCCGTCTCAAACTTGGATAATGCGTCCGTCTGATTTTGCAATGCACCTTCCGTCGCCGTCTTAAACTCCGTAAAAAGCTCTGCCCGCGCGAAATTCTCGTTTACCTCCGTTTCAAGGTCCGCAATCGCATAGTTCACCTTGTCTTCGTATTCTTTCCTGAATTCCGCAAGTGCCGCCGCATTAAAATTGTCCGTATCCAAATTCCGTAAAAGATACCGTAACGATTCAAGTAACATAAACGTGTAGTTGTATAATTTCGATACCTTGTCTTCGATCGGCTCGTCATCTGCAAAGTTCGGAAATCCGCAGTCTAAGCTCATAAAGTCCTTTGCCATTTTTCAAATCCTCCTCGTTTAGCTTATTATGCAACAAATCCCGCGTCACGGCGTGCCATTTTGTACGGAAATTTGTGTCAAACACGAATTGCAATTTGTCTGCGCAAAGTAAAAGCACCGAACAGACCTTATTCTGCTCGGTGCTTTTCTTTTACTTCTTATTTAACTTTTCATGATACCGCTGGAAACTTTCCCTCACATACTTTGGGCAATGGTTGCGAACAATACTAAGTGACAACAGGAGAGGCTTTTCATTTGAATGTTATCATATTTTTTGAATCTGTGAAAGGAAAAATAGAGTTCGATGGTTGAAAAAATAGATGGAATTTAAACATAAAGCTGCAGGTTAATCATAATAATATATTGTAGCGAGTGAATTTTAATATTTTTCAAGTCAAAATAATGATATTGTAGATCATATATTGATTTTGTGAAGATTTACGCGCTGAATTTGTGATTTTTTTTCAAAAGCTATTGATTAATCGAAATAATTGTGGTATCATATATGTATGTCAAAGAGGAGAAGTGGTTAGTATGTTATTGGAATTTTCTTGTTCAAACCACAAATCAATAAAAGAAAAAGTCGTTTTTTCTGCTATTGCTGGCAAAGATGACACTCATGAAGAGTTGTTATATAATTTCGGGAATTTCCGTGTATTGAAAAGCGCTGTCATATACGGAGCAAATGGTTCCGGAAAAAGCAACTTAATTGATGCAATCAACTTTACTAAAATGTTGGTTGTTAATAGCATCAATCATCAACCTGGTGCATCAATTCGTCAAACTCCCCATAAATTATTGAGCCTAAAGGACAATAGTACGTATGCTATTCAATTTGTTACTAAAGGAATTAGATATGCCTTTGGTTTCACATTAAATAATATGCTTGTTACCGAAGAATATCTCTTCTCATTTCCTAATGGTAGACAAGTGAAAGTCTTCGAAAGAGAAAACGAAGAGATTATTGCTGGAGATAAATTTAGAGGAAAGTTTGATGTTTGTAAAAATGTCCTTAAGCCAAATCGGCTGTTGCTATCTTGTGCTGCTAACTTTTCGGATGTAATTGAAGTTCAAAACGTATTTGCTTTTTTTAGAGATGACTTGGTGATATATCGTGGTTTTGGCTTGGATGATTGGATGAACTACTCTCTTGTTACCATGAACGAATATCCCAAAGTAAAAAATGCAGTCATGTCGTTTTTGCAGGGATTAGGTACTGGGATAAAGGATATAAGAATAAAATGCCAAAAGAAGCAACTGCAATTTAGCGATTTGCCTCCCTTCCTTTCTGACGAAGCTAAAACTGAAATTGTAAAAACGATTGCAAATGAATTTCAGGCTAAAGTTGTGTATGATTCATTTGAGGTTGATTTGATGTCTGAAGAGTCTACTGGTGTACAAAAACTAATCGAATTTATCTGTCCGTATATAGATATAATTGTAAAAGGTAAAGTTTTGATTTGTGATGAGTTAGAAGCTAACCTCCATGAGGCTATTGTTTATGGTTTGGTTGACTTATTTAGACAACTTCAAATCAATGAGTTTGCACAGATGTTTTGCGCTACACACGATACCAGTATATTAGATTTGGATTTATTCAGAAGAGATCAAATTTGGTTTACAGAAATGAAACGTCAAGAACGAGCAACAGATCTATATTCGCTTGCTGAGATCAAAAATGTAAGAAAAGATGAGAATATCGGCAAAGGATACATTTCCGGAAAATATGGTGCCATTCCCATGCTTAATGAGAGTTTGGCATCGTTAATATCTAAAATGCAGACCGAAGGAGAATAATATGGTATGTAGAGATTTGACATTAGCTCCAAGGGTTGAAGACATTCGTGACAAGCAATCTGTTCAGGTTGTAGTTGAATTTGATTTGGCACAAATAAAAGAGCGTTTTGATCAAAATCTAGCTTCTATCAGCAAACAATTCGACATTGCTGAAGTAATGAGGACGGAAGGCAAGGTTGAAGAGTGTGAAACCATTTGGAGATCTCAAGTTGTTTTTTTAGAAAGTGCATTAGATTTCTACATCCATGAGGTTAGCAAGTATGGGATGTTAAATATTTTCTCTGGGAATTGGGGAAAAACAGAAAAATATAACAACTATCAAGTCCCTCTGAAATATGTAGAGGAAGGTTTTAAACATCCTGAGTCTAAAAATTGGCTGTTACAATATTTGAATGAGAGATTCAGCACCGAAGTATATCTGTCTTCCGAATCAATGAAAAATCAGCTTAATTTATTGGGACTATTTTTTGAGACTGTAATGGAGAAAGCGTTTCCGAAGCCTTCAACGCCAGTTGCCACATATCGTGAAGGTAAAAAAGTTGTAAAAGAACTTTTTGAAAGAAGAAATCAAATTGCACATCAAACAGATCGCAAACATAATGATGCAGTTCCAAATACTATTTCCAAAGAATATGTAGAACAATGTTTTGCAGATGTCAAAGCAATAGCTGATAGTATTCAGGCAATTGCTATAGAAAAAAACAACGAATAAGAATACATATTACTTATATCGCCGGGAGCAACTAGGTAGGGGCTCTCGGCGATATTTTTTTACTTCTTATTCAACTTCTCATGATACCTCTTAAAGATCTCCCTGACATACTTGGCCTCCAACTTCTCCCTGCCGTCTAACATCTTCTCCCAGTTCTGCATGTTCTTCACGTCGGTCACACC
>CAKSCV010000006.1 GCA_934444645.1 uncultured Eubacteriales bacterium
TTTGTCCATATGAGCTCCTTGTGGTTTTTTGAGTTTGGGCAAACTGATTATACCACATTTTTGCTCATATGGATTTTGTTTTTTTACTTAAGTTGGGATATATGGTGTGGATGCCACGTTTGAAGAATATATAACCGATAATTTTGCGTTTGAGAAAACGCCGTGGCTTCCGTGGATTGATACGCGTTTGCGTCCCAAAACGGAAATCATATGTTTATGCGTAAGGTATTCGTAAAAATGATTGCGTTTTTTGTCCTTTATGCAGAAAATGTCTTCTAAGAGAATAGGGCGGTAACGGATGATTCGGATAAAATATATACTCGCAGGCGTACTCTTACTTATATTTCTTTCTTCTTGCAGTGCTTCAAAAAACAACTTGGCTTTTGACCAACACGCCGCCAATATTCAGAACGGCGGCTATGCGGTTTCTTACCGTGACGGCGTTTTATATGCGAATCCCGAAGATTATGACACCTTGTATTATCGCCAAAAGGACGGAACGACAGAGAAAATTGCCGGGAAACGCTATTATTACGAAATGAGCGTATGCGGCGACACGCTGTATTATGTTTCCGGCGAGCCCGGCAGCGTTTGGCGTTTGTCACTTAATACCAAAGCTGAAAAAAAGCTGATCGGTCAAAGAGTCGGAAATTTGCTTGTCTATCAGGATAAGTTGTTTTACCGGCTTTCGGAAGACGATGATTGGGGCAAACTGTTTTGCGCTGATTTGAATGGAAAACAAAAGAAGCTTCTTACTGAAAACGTGCGTGATTTCTGTGTGTATGAGGATCGGATCTATTATTCTGATTTTCGTGAAAATACGATCTGTTCGATGAAAACGGACGGATTGGAAGCAAAAATACTGCAATCTGCCGATGCGTCCGGTTTGTTTGTTGAAAACGACTGCTTGGTCTATGCGGATAAAAATCGCGGAGGAAACCTCTTTACTTACGATTTATTAACCGAAAAGGAAACCTGCATTTGTGAGGACACTTGTTGGAATATAAACGGGAATAAAGAACGGATATTTTACAGAAATCAAAGCGACGGCGGAAGCTTATACAGTATTCGTTTTGACGGAACGGATAAGCAATGTTTAATCCGTGCCAATATTCATGATATTGTGGTATTGGAAAACGAGTTGTTTTATCGCGATGTTGTGCAAAACGGCAGTATTTTCAGTTATGTGCTTTCGTGACAATACATTCCGATAACGGCAATTGCCAATGATGTAGCTTTCTTTTCTCAAAAGCTTGGAGCTATTCAACCATATGAAGTTGTTGGGGATTTTTTCACAACGTGGGAGTCGGAATCATGAAACATAAAATAGGTATGATCATCGCTTGCGCAGCCCTTGTGGTTTTTGTCGTTGTCGCCAAGATCTATTTAATTCATAATTATTTCTGGAAAGGCTTTGATTACCTTTTTCAGAAAGAGGAACAAGCCCGTATAGAAGCAGTGGAAAGAGGGAATATTGTTCGTGGTAAAGATACCGTGTTAATTTGGAAAAACACATTTGATATTGCACACCTTTCGGACGGAAACTACTTGGCTGTAAAGGATCCCAAAGCAAAGGGGCTTAGTATGGATAATGTGCTGAAAGGCGTAACACACCATAAGAGCAAAAAGAATAAACTTTACATAATCTCCAAAGAAGGATATGCTGTAATCGATGAAACCCCTTTTTGCAGGGTTTATGTTACGGTTCCGGCAGAAGATTTTGTTAGTGGATATACCACAGATAGTGAAGGAAACAAGCACTATATCAGTCGGTTCATTGACAACGAATATGTCGAATATCTGGATGATTTTTCCGATTTCAGTTCGGAGGAACAAGAAATATTATTAGAAATGGAATCTGATTCGTAAAGGATTTAAGTTTTTTGTGCGAAGTTATTGTTTGTGTGCGCTGATTCGAGGTTTGCAGAACCTCGATATTCTCTGCAAGGAGAACGAGTTGTCACTTTTTGCATTGTGCAAAAAGTAACCAAAAAGCACACGGGACTCCGTCCTGCGACCTCGATTCAAATCGCCGGTCGATACGTTTTTGAAGCGAAAAATGACCGGCATTCATCAGGTAACCGGCTATGCTGAAAACTGCAAGTTTCCGGGTATCGCCGGCAATGATTTGAATCGGTGCGACGTTCCGGCTTTACAGCATAAGGATTTAGAGCGAACAGCAAAAGAACGGCTGTATTCTTTGCAAACAGTAGGTTAAGGGGCGTTGAAAGGGGCGGCGGAGGGCAAAAAAGAGTTATTTTGGGTGGGAATAAAGAAAGGTTTGTGCGAATAAAAGGCTTTTTGAACGTAAAAAAAGGCGGCTTTTGAGGACAGTTCGTAAAGCTTTCTGCAAAAGAAAAGCTTTTGGTTTGTAAAAGCAGGTGACTTTCAAGTACGGTTAAAAAGTTTTCGACAAAAGATAACCTTTTGGTTTGCGAAAAAGGCAGATTTTCAGCTAATGCAAAGCTATCCGATAAAGAAGAGCATTTTTCAGCGCACAACGACACCGACTTCGCACTGCAACAAAGCTAACGTGCAACTGCAAATTTTATCCGCGAAAACCTACTGTGAGCTTGCAGTACAACAATCCATTTTCGAAAAACATCGGTCTTGCGTCAGCAGTACAGCCACCCTTTCGCACCGATTCAAAGCCTTTTCGCCGGCGTTTTGTGGGCAAAACCGGTTTCGACACGTGCCGCCGGAAAACTTTGCAAACTCACTTCCGGCAGAGCTTTGAATCGTCCCCGGAGTCCAGAGGTTCGCAAACCTCAATCTCCTTGAAACATGGTCGCCTTGCTCACGTCCGTTCGCAATTCTCCCTGTTTCGGCGGTCTCCGACGCACAAAAACTTGCCACCGGCAACTTTTTGTGCGTCCGAGCATGCTTTTTGATTCTTTTTGCACGACGCAAAAAGAATGTAAAAACGTCCCATTCGCAGGGAGTTCCGAGGTTCTGCAAACCTCGAATCAGCGCACCGCAATGGCAGCTTCGCACCGCAACAATTAAAACCTTTTTAAGGGAGCTCCGAGGTTTTGCAAACCTCGGAACAGCGTACATAGATAACGACTTCGCACAATCCAATTAAATCCTTTTGAAACGCTTCGAGGTTCTCCAAACCTCGAATCAGCGCACAAAGGCAACAAAAGGAGCCGTGAAACCTCGTTTCACGGCTCCTTTTTCTGTTAACTCCGTTAACCCTTTAACTTGGCGGCATTCTTCATGCGCTGAACATTCGAAAGCACGGATTTGCGAAGGCGTATCGACTTCGGTGTGACCTCAATCAGCTCATCATCGTTGATAAACTCAATGGCTTCTTCAAGACTGAAGATCACCGGCGTGATCAAGCGCAGCGCTTCGTCCGCACCGGCCGAACGGATCGCCGTCAAATGCTTCTTCTTGCAGACATTGACGCTGATATCGTCCGTCTTGGGCGATTCACCGACAATCTGTCCTTCGTATACGTCCTGCGACGGCACAACAAACATCGTGCCGCGGTCTTGGGCATTGAAAATGCCATACGCCGTCGTTTTGCCGGTCTCGTAAGCGACAAGCGAACCCGTCACACGCTTGGGAATCTCACCCTTATACGGCGTATAGCCGATAAACAGCGCGTTGATAATGCCCTCTCCGCGCGTGTCAGTCAAGAATTCGTTGCGGTAGCCGAACAAACCGCGCGTCGGAATGTGGAACACCACGTTCATGCGGTCGCCGTGCGGCACCATGTCCTTCATCTCGCCTTTTCGTGCGCCAAGCTTTTCGATGACCGAACCGACAAACTCCTGCGGCACTTCGCAGGACACTTCTTCGAGCGGCTCGCTCTTGACACCGTCAATGTCCTTATACAACACCTTCGGCGCGCTGACCTGGAATTCATAGCCTTCACGGCGCATGGTCTCGATCAAAATGGAAAGATGCATTTCGCCGCGTCCCATCACGCGGAAGTTTTCACTGGACGTACCGTCCTCCACACGAAGCGAGACATCCTTGAGAAGCTCACGATACAAACGGTCGCGCAGATGACGCGACGTGCAGAATTTTCCTTCTGTTCCGGCAAACGGCGAATCGTTGACCGAGAAGGTCATTTCAAGCGTCGGCTCGGAGATCTTGACAAACGGAATGGCTTCCACGTTAGCCGGGTCGCAGATCGTATCGCCGATAGTGATGTTTTCCACACCCGAAAGGCATACGATATCACCGGCGGTGGCACTGTCCACACTGACACGCTTCAAGCCGTCAATCGTAAAGAGATTGGCAATCTTGGCGCGATACGGCTCGTGCTGGCCGTGATGGTGGCAGACAACCACTTCTTGGTTCTTTTTGATGACACCGCGCTCAATGCGACCGGTGGCAATGCGTCCGACATAGTCGTTATAATCGATGGAGGAAACCAGCATCTGCGTCGGACCGTCGATATCGACATCGGGTGCCGGAATGTGATTTATGATGGTTTCAAACAGTGCGGTCAAGTCCTTTTCGTCGCCCTCAGGGCTGAGAGAGGCGGTACCGTTGCGTCCGGAGCAGAACACGACCGGACTGTCTAACTGATCGTCGGTGGCGTTTAACGAAATGAGAAGCTCGAGAACCTCGTCCACCACTTCATTGACACGAGCACCCGGACGGTCGATCTTATTGATGACCACCACAACGCGGTGACCAAGCTCCAATGCCTTTTGCAGCACGAAACGCGTCTGCGGCATGGTGCCCTCGAAAGCATCGACAAGCAGCAATACGCCGTTCACCATTTTTAAGATACGTTCGACTTCGCCGCCGAAATCCGCGTGGCCGGGCGTGTCAACAACGTTGATTTTGATGCCCTTGTACACAAGCGACGTGTTTTTTGCCAAAATCGTGATACCGCGTTCGCGTTCCAAATCGTTGTTATCCATCACGCGGTCGGCAACCACCTGATTTTCACGGAACGTGCCGCTCTGCTTGAGCATTTCATCCACAAGCGTGGTTTTGCCGTGGTCAACGTGTGCGACAATGGCGATATTTCTCAAATCTTCTCTGATCATACAGTTCCCTCTTTAATTTCTTTATTAAAACACTTTATTTTATCACATCTGACAAAAAATGACGTATCGATTTGTGATTGTTTACCAAACAATGCCTCATTTTTTACAATATATCATATTTTACCGTAAGCCGCTGCAATTTTCATGTGTGTTTACGTTTTTTTCTCGGAAAACAAGCGGAAAAAGTCATAAATGCGTGCTAAACTACGGTTATTCCTCTGGGAAAAGGACGGTTCTTATGGCAAAAAGCAAGCTTGCGGCTCTCAAAGCCGCCTTTCCGGCGACCGTGCCGATTTTGGCCGGATTTCTCTTTTTGGGCATGACGTATGGAATTTATGCGCACACGCTCGGCTTTAATTTTCTGTATCCGCTTTTGATGAGCTTAACGATTTTTGCCGGAAGCATGGAATTTGTCACGGTCAACATGCTTTTGGGTGCGTTCGACCCGTTTTCTGCGTTTCTTATGGCTCTGATGATCAACGCCCGTCACTTGTTTTACGGCATTGCCATGCTTGACAAATTCAAAGGCACGGGTCTTAAGAAAATCTATTTGATTTTCGGTATGTGCGACGAGACCTTTTCGATAAACTGCACCGCCGATATCCCGGAAAGCATCGATAAGGGCGATTATATGCTGTTTGTGACGCTCTTGAACCAGTTCTACTGGGTTTTCGGCGCGACGCTCGGCGGACTTTGCGGCTCGTTTCTCACGTTTGATACCACCGGCCTTGATTTTGTCATGACCGCTATGTTTACCGTCATTTTCACCGAGCAATGGATGAAGGACAAGAACCATCTTCCGGCACTTGCCGGGCTTGCGCTGCCGCTTATCTGTCTTGTGCTTTTCGGCAAAGACAGCTTTATTCTGCCGTCGATGTTAGGCATTCTGGCTTTTTTAACGCTCATGCGTCCGATGCTCGATCCCGAATACCGCAAATTTCCGAAAGGAGCTTGGGAAAAATGACCGTTACCCAACAGATCATCACAGTGGCTGCCGTCGTATGCGGTACACTTGCCACGCGTTTTCTGCCGTTTTTGGTGTTCCCTGCCGGAAAGCCGACGCCGAAATATATCACCTATCTCGGGCGCGTTCTGCCGGGTGCGGTGTTCGGAATGCTTGTCATCTACTGCTTAAAGAGCGTGAATGTGTTCGCGGGCAGCCACGGCATTCCCGAAATTATCGCTATTTTGGCGGTGGTAGGATTGCACCTTTGGAAAAAGCAGATGTTACTTTCCATTGCCGGCGGCACGGTGCTTTATATGCTGCTTGTGCAGGTTGTGTTTGTGTAATGCAATTACCGAAGAGCAAAAATCGCACGAATCGATGGTTCGGTTCGTGCGATTTTTTATTTACCGTATATTTGCAAGTTTTCTTTTCAACTCTGCCCGGTAACGGTTCTTATAGCTTTCGACCTTCGCGGCGATCTCCTTGTCCGCCTGCTCCAAAAAGCGCTTTCCTTGTGTGCCGGAGGCGTCGATGCCGTTGTTGAGCAGCCACTCGACAACGCTTTCACGCGCTTTTTCGGCAGAAGCGATCTTGCGGGCTAACTCTTCGTCTAATGCCTGCACCGCCGCAAGCTGTTCGGTGCGCTTGTTTCGTCTCGTCACAAAGCGCTTTTGACTGCCGGAAGCGGTTTTGTCCGTGTCAAGCAGGCGGTCGGCATAGCCGGTCGTGTTGACGGCGCTTTGCGGTATACCGAGCCTTTCGGCGTTTGCTTTGTTATACGCCGTGCTGACGCGGTCGATCCAGGCGCGCTGTTCAGCCGTATCCAGTCCCAATTCCTTGCGCGATTTTGCAATCTCCGCCGAACGGGCGATCTCGCTTTCATAAACCTCCTTGTTTCCGGCACGGATTTTACTTAAACGCTCTTTCGCCGGAAGAGCGGCATACTTCCATTTTGATGCCATACAAATTCCTTTCTGTTGTTCGTTATATCTGCTTTTTCAAGGTGCGGTAATCCGCACGCAGATTCATAAAGCCCACATTCGCCTCTTCGCCGGAAAGGACAACCCGAAAGCGGTTCTGCACCTGATGCGGCAGCGTGACACAAATGCGTGCAAAGCCGTCCTTCTGCGGCGTGACCGGCACTGTTTCCCGGAAATACAGCTCGCCGTCGGCATAGAACGCAAGCCGGATAACCGTCTTGCGCGAAAGCTTACATTCCGCAGAAAACCGGCAAAGCGCCTTGCGCACGTGCGGCAAGCCGAGATCCATACCGCCCGAATCGAGCACAAACGGCACGCTTCCGCGTCCTTCAGCCGCGCGCACCAAAAGCTTGCAGCCGCTTTCCGTCTCCTTCCATGCCGCAAGCGTTTCGCCGCACACGCAAAAGCGTCCGCCGTCAAGCCCGTCAAATTCCGTCCAAACCAGCTTCTTTTCGGCCTTGCCCGGATCGGAGCCGGTATAATCCGCCGCACCGAAATCCCACACAAATGCCGTGTCTCCCATGCAAAGCAAATACTTTCGGTCATACACGCACGCGCTTGCCGCCAAACGCTTTGCCGCACGTTGCGCAAAAAAGCCCTTGCCCTCCCCATGAATGTTGTGCGAGATCGGCACAATATTCATGCGGTCAAAAAGAGCCACGCTGTCCACCAAATACACGCCGCGCGTGCTATGGGCAAACACCGTGCGGTTTCCGGCAAGCGCCACGCTTTCGGGCATATCACATCCGATGCCGGTGTGAATGGTTTTGGTGGAAAAATAGCCGCCGCCCTCCGCCTGATATTGATAGCTCATGCGGCTCACCGAGCAATCGGTGAAAATAAGAAGGTCGCCGCTCTGCCTGGAAAAAGCCGTGATGCCGCCCGCGCTTTCGCCGAGCGAGCCGCCTTCGCCCTCATAAAAGGCAAGCGGATCTCCGAGCGCACTCATATAATACACGCCGCTTTCATCCGGATTGCCTGCCAAAAACACCCGTGTGCCCGTGACGGTTCCGCCGCCGAAGGCCACACCGACCGTGCAGGCAAACAACGCATCGTCGCAGGCTGCCGCCGACGCCGTTGAATAATAGCAAAGCTTCACCGAATTTTCCTTGGTTTGTTCCAGCGTTTTGAAGCTGAACCGCGTTTCCTCGACGATAAGCTCGGCCTCCTCCACCGGACGATCCTCAAAATACACGTCAAAATGGCGTGTTTTGTCCATATCCGCCGGAAATTTATAGCCATATGACCCATTGACGTGCCGTTCGCTCTGGAAGGTAACCGAAACGTATGGGGCAAGCCGGTTCGGCTTGAAATCCGAAACCAGATTGCCGCTCGTCACATCGCTTTGCCGTCCTTCGGCATATAACGGCGCATACGGATACACCTCTTTTGCCGCCAAGGTGCGGTCAACACAGTATATATGACCGCCGCAGTACAAATACAGCTTTCCGGCAAATTCCACCGGCACGCTCTTTTGGTCGGGCAGACCGCTAAGCACCGTCACAGCCGCCGCATTTTGGAATTTATATAACACCGTCCCGATATGCAGCAAAACCGCACCGCAGAATTCCTTTGCCATATGCCGCACGCCGGGCAGCGTATCACCGATTTCGGCAAAAGCCGGCCGCGAGGTGATAATGCCGCCCGACAGCCATAAATTCTGCGCACGGTCGTTTTTTTCGCCGTTCGAAAGCCCGTGCGCCGCATAATCCACACCGCCGTCGGCACTGTACAGAAGAAGTGAGCGCGTGCCGGAGGCGGATACGGACGGCGGCGTATGAAAGACATATCCCATACGCTCACCTGCCCGTCCGGCATCGTTTTTGCTTCAAGCCCGAAAGCCCTGCAAAAAACGTGTTGCGGCCGCTTTTGGGGGGCACCGCGTTATAGAGATTATACGCAAGGTCGCGGTAGTCGTATACTAACCGCGCATAGCGGTCGCCCTCCTCTTGCGGACACAGTTCCGCCGCCGTCAGATATACAAGTGCGTCACACGTCACATCCGGCAGCCCGACCGGTGCGTCAACCGCCGTCGTTTCGTCAAAGCCGTTCGGCGCGGACGCATATACCAAAACCGCACACGCGCCGACCGCCGCAGCCGGACAATACAGCTTCCCGTCCCGAACGGTAAAACGCTCGCAGCCGATCGCTTTGCCGTCAACGGAAAGTGAATGAACCGCAAAAAAATCCTCCGGAAGCGTGAGAAACGCGTCCGTGTCACTTTCCGCCGTTTCAAAGCTGCCCTCTGTCGTTTTGGCAACTAACGGAAAGCTTAGGCACACACGCCGCAGGCATCTGTTGAGTGTCTGCAAAAAGCTTTTTTCCGTATCTGCCGCTGCGCCGACATAAGCCGACACGCGTTTTCCGCCAACCGAATAGGCACCGAGTGCTTTATACACGGCTTCTTTCAAGGTTCCGAAGGTATAGCTCTGTCTGTTCACCGTTGTTTCTCCTTTCGTTTTGCGTGCGGACAGAGAAAGCCGCCGCTCTCTCTGTCCGCAGAGCGTTTATCCGGTCTTTACAGAAGCTTGCAGAAAAGCAGCCGCACATCGGCTTCCTCCGCTTTCAAAAAGAATGTTCCGCCAAGGCTTACGCTTGATCCTGCGGCAAGCACAAAGGCCTGCGCGTCGGAAACGCTCTCATTTGCCTTGATAAACACATCCGATTTTTTTGCAAAAACCGTCGCTTCGAGCCCGGCTGTATCCACCTTCACAGCTTTGCCGGCAAGCGTAACGGCTGCGGTTTTCACCGGTATTCTTTCATAATACATCTCTGCCACCTCTTACGCCGGATCGGAGAAGATGATCGGACGTGCATCGCCGAAGCCGAACGCAAAGTCCACATAGCCGATATAATCGGTCATGAGCGGATTATCCTGCGGCGATACCAACACGGTAGGCTTTGTGATATACACAAGCTTTAACACCTCGGAAAGCATGAGCGAATCCGCCACCGCCCACTGCTTGCCGGTAAAGCCGCTTTCTCCGCCGCCGACAACCAAATATTTCATGCCGTAAACGGGATTGGCTGCGTTTTCGGGCGCGTTCGCATCGGGATTGGACGTCGGGCAGAGCTTGGCGTTCGGACCGCAGATCTCACGCGCCTTGGCTTCAAGCTCCGGACTGACAAGCAGCAGATCGAGATTGCAGGAAAACGGCAGGCCGTCCGGCGTGACAAAGCGTGAAGCGCGGCTTTGCGCCTCGGTAATGGCCGAAACCGAAAGGTTGGCTTTCATCAGATTCGAGAAGGTGCCGCTGTTGCCGTCGCGGCTTATCGGATGCGCATCGCTTGCCCACGGCACACCGTCCGCACCCTTGTTTTTTGCGTCAAACGCGCCGCCGAACAGACGGTAGAATTCGTTTAACACCGTCATGTAGGCACTGTCGGCAAGACGTGTGCCGATTTTTTTTGCTTCGCCGGAATAGTCAAGCTTTGCCTTTTTGTAGCTGACCGTCACGCGTAATGCGTGTTCCTTGGGCGTAATGGTGGTGATGAAGGTGCGCTTGGAATCGGCGCTTG
This sequence comes from uncultured Eubacteriales bacterium, assembly GCA_934444645.1. Taxonomy (GTDB): domain Bacteria; phylum Bacillota; class Clostridia; order Oscillospirales; family CAG-382; genus UMGS882. The sequence goes on from CAKSCV010000006.1 coordinate 10,461, forward strand.
CCACGTTGGTGCCATCGTAAACCGGCAGCTCGCCATAGCCGCCGATGCCCTCTAAGCGGTAATCGATGTCGTCGCGGCAAACCACATCGGTCACGCGGTCGATGACATCCAGCCGCTTGGCATAGCGTAAATCAAAGCGTTTTTTGACAAGCGGATATAAGTCGTTGTGCCAGGTGTAAATATCGTTCATAGTCGTATAAATCCTTTCTTACGTATGGTTTCGGTTTGAGAAGCTTATGCAAGCAGCGGTGCTTTGAGCTTGACGCCGACCACACCGCGCGCCTTGTCGGTATAAGCGCAAATAAACTTGACGGTCGTGGCGGCGCGGTAAAACGCAACGCCCGTGCCGGAGGCATCCAAAACGAGCTCATCGCCGACATCGGGAACAATGCGGTAAATGTCGCCGGCCGCCGGTGTGCCGCCGCTTGCAAGCGTGATGGTCGCCGCCGAGCCGGAAATCGTGCACGCACTGATACGGCGCGATGAGCCGACTTGATCGGTGTTTGCGGAACCGGCCGCTTTGGAAATCAGAACGGCACAACCCGACGCAAGCGACGTCGAAAGACCGCTCGCTGCAGTCACAAGCGTGGTCGCCGTGCCGCCGGTGGCGGTAAAGCACGGCAAAGCCGCTTCGTAAACCGCCTGAGGCGCGATGTTGACGCGAAGCCTTGTTCCGTCGGCACGGGCGTTTAATGGGTCGTGCTTGCCGGTGTGTTCTTCGGCACTCACGCCCAAAACGCTGTCGGCACTGTCGGCTTTGACCAAAAGGTCGTCGGCTGTTCCGACGACTTCACCGGCATGGATGGCTGTTGATGACGCAATATCGTATTCACGGATAAGCGGTGCGTTGGCACCGGATGCATTAAAGGTAAATTTCATAAGTCTGTTTCCTTTCTGTTTTTTGTTTGATGAATAGCGGAATCATTGACAATTGAAAATTGACAATTGAAAGTTGAAAATTAAAGACGACGGTTTTCAGTCGAAGCTTTGTGCGCTGATAGTGGCCGCGGCAGTGGTTTGCCTTCCCTGTGTAAGGGAAGGTGGCACGCGAAGCGTGACGGAAGGGTTGTTGGCGAAAATTTCGACAATCCCTCAGTCGGCAGAGCCGACAGCTCCCTTTGCACAAAGGAGCCGAAAAGTGCGCATCAACCGGCGTTTTTTTGCCACGACTGCGGCGTCAATTCGCCTTCCCTGTGTAAGGGAAGGTGGCACGCGAAGCGTGACGGAAGGGTTGTCAGTGAGAATCCATCACAATCCCTCAGTCGGCAGAGCCGACAGCTCCCTTTACACAAGGGAGCCGCAAAAGTGCGCTGCAACCGGCGTTTTATTGCCACGACTGCGGCGTCAATTCGCCTTCCCTGTGTAAGGGAAGGTGGCGCGCGAAGCGTGCCGGAAGGGGTGTCGGTATAAAAACGCGCTTTGGCCACCGTCCGGAAAATCAAAACTCTCTGTTTTCCGTTTTGCGGCGTCCGTTTCCCTGCGGAACGGAGTGCAAAAGCTCGGCATATTCGCGGTAGCTCATGCCGCTTTGACGCGCCATAAGCATCTGCCGTGCCGTCAGCGTTTCCGCGTAATCCGACACCGGCAGACCGCCCGAAAAGCTGCTGTAAAAACAGGAAAGTCCGCCGTCGTCTGCCGGTTCGTCTTCAAACATTTCGGAACGTGTGTGTGCTTTTGCACCGTTTTCCGAAACGCCGAACGCCTCCCGCAACGCCAAATACGCCTGATACAGGCTTTTCATGTCGCCGTCCCTGCCGTCGGCAAACAGCCGAAACGCCTTGGACGAAACGTCGTGCGCCACATCGTTGTCCGGGAAAGCGTCCGCCAGCGCATACAGCGCACCGAATGCACTCACCGAACCCGTTTTTTCCTCCCCAACCTCCCGGGTGTTTTCGTCAGCACACGGCACACCCTCCGCCGCTTCTTCCTGTTCTTCCTCCGCCGCCGTTTGCTGCGTTCCTTCGGCACACGCTTCGTCCGGCACAGCGGCTTTGGCCGTTTCAATATCCGCAAAGGAACATTTGTTCGCTTCTTTTTCGGTTCCGATGCACGTTTCGGCCGCAGTGTTTTTCATTCTAACGGTTTCGGACGGTCTCACGGACGCGTCCGCATGGTTTGTAAGCACGTCTTTCATTTTGTTGTCCCTCCATCGGTTATTGCTTGATGATCGGAAAGCATTTGCGCAGACAAATCCGGTAAAAGTGCATCGGCGTTTTCTGCCTTACCGAACGTATCCTCTAAATGCTTGCAGAGCTCCGCACGCATGGGAAGCCCCAAAGCGTCCACATAGGCCTCAACCAGCTTGTAGTTGTCGGAATCGATATGCATCCCGATGAGCGAGCTGATGGCCGACACGGTAAAGGCTTTGGAGTTAGCAAGGCCATCGCCGATATGGATCTTGATATCCAAGCGCGGAAAACGGCCGCCCGGTTTGTCCGCAAATGCGTCCGGGTCAAACGTAAAGCCGTTCGCCGTATCCACAAAGCGACCTTTTTCGTAGAATTCCAGCGCCGTCGCGTCGATCAGGCTGTATAAGCGGCGAAAGCCCTCGGTGCGTCCGGCTTTTTTGAGCGATTGACGGCTCGTCGAACGCTCGTTTAACAGAGCAATGCCCGTGGCAGTGGTCACACGCGTCGGTTCTTTGCCTTGGTTGATATCAAAGTTGCCGGTGGTCTGCTCCATGAGACTCTGATAACGGGCATAGCTCGAAAGCAAGCCGCCGGCGGTGTTTGCAAGATTGCCGAGCCGTTCGACCTTGCCCATCATGCCGGGCCGCAGCTTCCACAACGCACCCGGCGAATTGTCCGGCACTTCACCGTCGCTGAAGGCATTTTCTTCGGCTAAAATCACATCGTTGGAGTGGAAGGCGGCGTTGAGTTGGGCAAACGTCAGATCTCTGTCCGCCGCATCGATAAGCCCGATGATCGGCTCAAGCTCACTCTTGCCCCACAGACTGTTTTCGTTCGGCACCTTGTGATAAATGACAAACGGATAGGAGTTAAGCGCCGTCTTTCGCCAATACTTCGGCAAATATTTCACTTCCTTGCCGCCGATGAGCACCGAAAGCGCAATATCGCCTGCCGCATAGCGCACGCCGTCGCTTTCGCCGCCGCACGGCTGGCGAAACCAAAACTCGGTCACCGTCACGGTATCCTCTTCGGCATACCCGTCGCCGGACACAATGCCGCGTACCGTGTTTTCCAAATAGTCCGAAAAACGCTCGCCGCGACAGCGCATATCGCGTTCAAACAGACGGAACGCTTTTTGCTTGTGTAAGCGGTAAACAAAGGCAATGTATTCACAGCCGTCCACTGTGGCCGCAGTCGGGTCGGCATAGATCTGTTCGGGCAGAGGTGCTTCCACCGTCACCTCCGGCTTGCCGGAAGAAGCGCCGTCCACCGTTCCCCAGCCGATTTTCCAAACCGCGCTGCCGTAGATGCCAAGCCGGCGTTCGTTGCGCGTGTTTAACTCGGCAAGACGATTCACATCGCAAATGCGGCGCACGGTCTCCTCTCGTTTTGCTGCCGCTTCGGCACTGTAAGACGCACGCGGCGAGAACTCAAAATCCGCCGGGAGCGGATCGATCTGGCTTTCGACATGAATGTAGCCGTCGGGCGCCTGTGCCGGTGTCCACGGCAGATTCATGTCCTCCGTGAAGCTGCCCGAAAAATAGCCGATGTCGTGTACGCCGTCGTAATAGCGGCGCATTTTCCGCCAATACACATCCGTATTCTGCCTTGCAAGCGCACTGTTTTCCGTAAGGGCGCTTGCCGTGTCCTCTCTGGCAGCGGGAGACGAATAATCGTACAGCCCTTCGCTTTCCTTGACCGTTTTTGCGAATAATCCGTATTTTTTCATCTGGTTTTTGTTTCCTTTCTTATATTTATATCTTAATTGATATCTTAAGTGACAGATTCGTCGGGCGCAGCCGCGCCGTTTTTATGCTTCAAGCGCCGTTTGCGGCATTTTTCCTTTTCCGGCAGAAGCCGCTCGGCAAGCCGCGGCACGTTCGGCTTCTCCGGCACGGCTGCCCTGCCGATGCGCGAAACCGCAAAATAGCGGAGTGCATCCGGCGCGTGCGTGATCTCATGCGGAACGGTCGCCGCGTCGCCGGGACGGTTTTTGTCGTATAGCAAGAGCGGCAGACAGCGCAGCAAGTTGGCACAGCGGCGCGTGATGTGTAAAAATGTCCGACGTGAACCATCGGGTTCCTTGGTCACCTTTAACCATTCCTTTAAGCAGCTCCAGCCTTGGATGCGTTCGGACGAAAGCTTGGTTAAATACACGCCGTTTTCGCCAAACAGCTCCGCCATGCTCCGCCCGCTGTCCTTTTGGCGCGACCACAAATCGCTCGGTGCGATAAACGTGTCCACGCCGTCCGCCTTTGAAAGAATCTCCTTTGCCGCCGCGCTGACCACAAGACCGCTTTTGTAGATCTCATCGTAAACATACGCGTGTCCCTTGCCGTCAACGGCAATAAACAAGGCTGCAAGCATATCAAGCCCGTAGTCGATGCTGCAAACCCGGCGCATAGGCTCTTCCGGCACAAAATCGGGAATCGTGTGTACCTCCCAATCGAATTCCGGAAAAAACTGCCCTTCAAAGCCGCCCCAGCTGCCGTCGAGCCATGCTTCGCGCAAGCCCTGCGGCAGGCTTTTTAACTGCTCGAGATAGCCCGGATCGGCTTTTAAGAGAGCCGGATTGTCGTAGACGTCAGCACGGATAAAGGCATAATCCCTGCCGTTTTCGCCCGTGCGGTAGTCCCGGTCGATAAACAGACGTTTGACCCAGCCGTGCCCAACGCCGCCCGGATTGCAGGTCAAGTACATCCGCTTCGGATAACCGTTGGTGCCGCGCACGGTGGCTTTTAAGGTCTGAAACTGGTATTCGGTGAGCTGGGTCGCTTCGTCAATGGCGATGATATCATATTCCGTGCCTTGGTAGCGCGTCGTGTCGTTTTCGTTGTCCAAATAGCCGAGCCGTAACAGCGAACCGTTGAAAAATTCAAAGCATTTGCGTGAATCGCTGTATACGGCAAGCCCGTCAAGCTCCGAAAGCAATACGCGTACATGGTTGGATAACAGCTCACCGTAGGTGCGGCGCACGAGAAGCACCGATAAACCCGGATAGCGCAAACACATAAGCACAAGCTTGCGCCGTAACGCCCAGCTTTTTCCGCCGCCGCGCGCACCGCCGTATGCGATGTATTTTGCGTGCGACAGAAAGAATTCCAATTGCTTTTCCTGCGGCGAACCGGGCAGACGGAGCTTTGTTCTAACCGATGGAGCCGACGCCGCGCGGCGTTTTGGGCTTTTGTTATTCGGCAAGCCGCATCATTTCCTCATCGAGCACCAAACGGATGTGCGCCGCCGGTGCTTCCTCGCAAAGTGCTTTGCTTCCCCAGCCGAAATTGTATTTTAAGCTGTTGGCCGCCGCCCCGGCTGACAGCGTGCCGGCAAGCGCATTTTCTTCGGTAAACGCCTCAATGCGCGCAAGCGTTCGCGATAAAAGCGGCTTGTAACGCGCCGAAGCGTACAGCTTTTCAAATTCCGCTCTTGTCAAACCGATCGCCAACAGCAAGCCCGAAAGCGCATACGGCTTTTTGACTTTCTTTTCTTCTTTCTTGCCGTCCTCCGGTGTATTTAATGCATCGCAGGCTGCAAAATAGGCGTCAATCCGTTCCTCCAAAACGGCAATATCCATCAAGCGTTTTCTTCCCATGCTTTTTTTCCTTTCTTAAAATCCATTTGTAACGGATACAAAAAACTCTTCCGCATTGTCAGCCGCATATTCCTCCCAGCAGGCGCGGTGAATCAAATCACCCGTATCGGCGACAGTCACGTTTGCGTCCTCTTCATGCACGGCAAAGCCGCAAGCGGCACAGCGCCCGACAATCCCGCCGGATGAATGCAGCCGCACGGTGTCGGTCAAATCTTTTAAGTATACGTTTCTCAAAGTGTTTCCTCCTTTTGGTGTATCTCTTATATTTGTTTGCCGCCTGCTTTAGCCGTTGTTTGCAAACCATCGGGTATGCAGCACTTTGCAATCCGTAAGCGGCGGTCGGTTTCTTTTGTGGTTACGAACATTTGTTCTTTTCTGCGGCTTAAAAATGTGCTATTCGTTGAAATAGCACGTTTTTATAAGTAAAAATCGGATTTTGAAAGACGAAGCTCTTGTAAGAAACAGCCCTTCCGCCACGCTCTGCATTTGCCTTCCCTTGCGAAGGGACGGGAAATGCTGCCGCAGCTACGGTGAAAACATCGGTTGCGGTGCGCTTCCGGTTTCTCGATAAAAGCAGTCGGATTTGTCGGCTAAAGCTCTTGTGTACCGGTATACCATTGTTCGCAACAAAGGAATGGCGGCACATTCGAACAAGGATTTGTCTTGCAAATCTTTACGCAGCACATTATAACATGAGTAAAAATGCTTGCTTGCAGGGGGCATTTTTGCGAAATGTTATATAGCGCAGGCCTTGCGGTACGCAAGGAGCACGTCAGTGCAAAGATTTGCTTATCAAAACTTTACGCAGCACATTATAACATGAGTAAAAATGCTTGCTGCTGGGGGCATTTTTGCGAAATGTTATATAGCGCAGACCGAGCGTCAGCTCGGATGGGACGTTGTCCCAAAAGATTTGTCTCACAAATCTTTACTGCGCACATTATACCACAAAATCCCGATTTTGTCAAGAGTCTTTCGAACAAAAGTTCTATTTTTTCGAAATTTCACATTATAACGCCTGCTTTTTTGTAAACCTGTATATAAAACAGCAGTACATCTTCCCAAGCGTTTCCTAAAACACTTCTTCAAATTCATCCGCGTGTTCCGCGTCGGCATCCGGAAACCGGAAGGCATCTAAAAACACGGCCTCTCCTCCTGTTAATGCTCTTGCGACAGGATTTCAAAAATGGCTTTTTCCGCGTCGCGCACCTCTTTATGGAAGGCCGCTGCCGGAATGCGCAGCGCACCGGAGCCGAGAATGATCATCTGCTCCGAGCCGTCGGAGGTCGCCACCCGCACCCGATGTTTTTTGCTTAACTCGTGGCTGACGCGTTCGATATACGTGTCCGCCGTTTCGGCTTCCTTGGTATACACCACGCTGATGTTGCGGAATTTCTCCACCGTTCCGGGATTTTTCTTGACTTTATAAGCGTCAAAAACCAAAATCACCTCGCAGCCGCTGTAGCCTTGGTAGCTGCACAGCCGCCGGATGAGCTCCTCGCGGGCGATATCTAAGCTTTCCGCCGCACGCCCGGCAAGCTCGTCCCAGGCAAAAATGATATTGTAGCCATCCACAAGCAGATATTCTTTACCGGAATACGCCGGCGTTTTTGCCGGACGTGCTTTTTCCTCTTTCGGTTTTACCGAACCTGTGACCGACGGATTGTATACCGGTCTATTAAACTCGCGCTGCCTAATCTTGCCGTAGGTACGTTCGAAAATCGCCATAAGCTCTTTGTCGGTCGCCACGCCCTTGACATAATCCGCGGCGCGTTCCGCCGGTGTGCGCACTGCGCCTGCCTCCGAAGCCGGTGCCGAAAAAACGCTTTCGAGGTGCATATGCGCTTCGACCTCATACCATGGCACCAAAACGCCGACGCCGCCGGAGCAGAAAATCGAATCCGCGCTGTTTTCAATGTCCGCGTCGGCATTGTAGCCGATGCGCGCGACCGCTTCCTCAGTGTTGTGGCAGGCTTCATAACCGCAAAACGCAAGTGACAGCCGTCCTTTGGCACGCGTATAATCGGCAAGCACCGAAGCGTAGTTGCGCATTTCGCTGACCGGCGCCGTTCCGACGATCACCGATTCGGAGCCGCTCGCCGCATTCGGCGAAGAAAAACGCGCCGCCATGAGGGAAAGGTCGCTTAAGGCACGGCCGACCGCTTCGTTCGGCACGGTAAGCTCAAAGCTGTACCACGGCTCTAACAGCACGCTTTCGGCGCGCCGCAGTCCCTGCCGCACCGCACGGTAGGTCGCTTCGCGGAAGTCGCCGCCCTCGGTATGCTTTTTATGGGCGCGTCCGGCGGCGAGCGTGATTTTCATATCGGTGATCGGCGCACCGGTAAGCACGCCGCGATGTGTCTTTTCCGCAAGGTGCGTCAGAACGAGCCGCTGCCAGTTGCGCGCCAGTTCGCTCTCCGGCAGGTCGCTTGCAAAATGCAGACCGCTGCCGCGTTCGGTCGGTTCGAGAATCAAATGCACCTCGCTGTAATGCCTTAACGGCTCATAATGCCCCACACCTTCGACGGTGTCGGCAATCGTTTCGCGGTACAAAATCGTGCCGGCCTCAAACTGCGGCACAAAACCGAACCGCTCATCGATCATACGCGCCAGAATTTCAAGCTGCACCTCGCCCATTACCGACACGCCGATACGCCGTTCAGCTTCTTTAAAGGTAAACCGGTATACCGGTTCTTCTTCCTCTGATTTCTTGAGCGAAAAGTAAATGCCATGTGCGTCCTTGCCCTCCGGCACGGTCATTTCATACGACAGCACCGGCTCGGCAAGCGGCGCAAAATCCGCCTTTTCAAAGCCGAGCCCTTCGCCGCAATAGGTGTGTGTAAATCCGGTGACCGCACAGACCGTTCCGGCTTCCGCCATCTCTGCCGTTTCGTAGCGTGCGCCGGAATAGACCCGGATGCCGTCCGCTTTTTCGCTCCACGCATTTCCTGCCATGTCCGTGCCGTGAAGCTCGTCCTTCACGTGCAGAACGCCGCCGGTGATTTTCATATGCGTCAGCCGTTCACCGCGTTCGGTGTGCGTGATTTTGAACACCCGTGCGCCGAATTCCTCCCGATAGGACACGTGCGGCGCATAGGCAAGCAACGTCCGCAAAAGCTCCGCAACGCCCTCGGTCTTGAGTGCCGCGCCGAACACGACCGGAAAAATATGCCGTTTGGCGACCGCTGCGGCAATTTGCCCGTTTGTTAACGGCTGCCCTGCCAAAAACACCTCGGTCAGGTGTTCGTCGCACTCGGCGGTTTCTTCGTTGGTACCGAGCGTTTCCGCCGCAAGACACGCGTCCGAAAGGCTGCGGCGCATATCCGCAAGAAGCACCTCGCGCCCTGCGTTCGGCAGATCGATTTTGTTGACAAAGATGTATACCGGTATACCATGCCGCTCCAAATATTTCCACAGTGTGCGCGTGTATCCGCCCACGCCGTCCGACGCGCTGATCACCAAAATCGCCGCGTCAAGCACACACAACGTCCGTTCTGCCTCCGGCGAAAAATCCGCATGTCCGGGCGTATCGATGAGTGTTATTTCGGTATCCTCCGCCGTGAAAACCGCCTGTTTGGAAAAAACGGTGATGCCGCGTTCGCGTTCGACGGCAAAATTGTCAAGAAACGCGTCTTTTTTATCCACGCGCCCCAAGGTGCGCAGCCGTCCGGAAAGATATAAAAGGGCTTCGGAAAGGGTCGTTTTTCCGGAATCGACGTGTGCGAGTATACCAACGGTCAGTTTTTTCATGGGTTTCTCCTGCGTTTTTCGTTTTTGGTCGTACTTATTGTACCACAAAACAGCGCTTTTGACAAGCTGTCTTTTACCGTTTTTGTAATAACGGCAATTTGGCTATCCAAAAACAATTTATCTTCCCGATTTATCGTCTTTTTCTTGACAATGCAGCGTCCTTTGTGGTAGAATGAAGTTAGATTTGTATTTACACCAAATTTATTCTGAATTCCGAATTTCGACAAGCACATTTTTCTGAAAAAAGGAGCCAAAAAGCTATGAGAAAAGTCAGCATTTCCATTGGTATGTTGCAAGAAAAGTACGGCGACGAAGAAGCCCTTCGCATTGCCAAGCGCATCGGTGCGGACGCGGTGGATTTCAACCTGTGCGACAACGACCGCAAGCGGCCGCACGACATTTACGGCGAGGACGATGCCACCATTTTGGAATACTATCGGCACTTAAAAGAGGTTGCCGACGAGATTGGCCTTGAGATCTGCCAGACGCACGGCCGAATCCAAGGCTTCAAGGACATTCCCGAAGAGGACGACAATCTGATTGCCAACAGCCGCATTGACTGCATGGCGACCGCCGCGCTCGGTGCAAAATTCTGCGTGGTGCATTCGGTCACCACCATTTACATGGGGCCTGAGGCCGATCCGAAAAAGATGCGCGACCTCAACTTCGATATGTTCACGCGTATGCTGCCGTTTGCCAAGGAATACGGCGTTATCATTGCGTCCGAAACCTTTGGCGACGCGGTTCGCTTTGCGTGCTGCGACTTTTTCGGGCAGATCAACGAGTTTCTTATGTCCTACAACCGTGTTGCCGCAGTGGAGGATTTTGCGGAGCACTTCAAAATTTGCGTGGATACCGGGCATTCCAACAAGGCCATGCGTTTCGGCAATCCCAAGCCGGGCGATGTCATCCGTCTTGCCGGGCAAAATCTGGTCGCGCTGCACTTAAACGACAACGACACGCTCACCGACCAACACAAAACGCCGCTCACCGGCACCATCGACTGGAACGACGTGTTCGACGCGCTCGATGAAATCGGCTATGCCGGTTACTACAACATGGAGTTGGGTCTTCTCCACTTCGGCAAGGATTTCGAAATTGAAGAAGCGGCTTTTGCCATCAAGGTGCTGCGCAATATGCTCAAGGACCGCTATGGGAAAGAGAATTGAGAATTGAAAATTGACAATTGAAAGTTGAAAATTAGGGAACGTTTTTCAATCAAAGCTTTGTACGCTGATAAACACTGCGGCGGCAACCACTTCCCTGTGTAGAAGTGCGCCGGAAGGGTTGTTGGCAACGATTTCAAACAATCCCTCAGTCAGCAAGCTGACAGCTCCCTTTACACAAGAGAGCCGGAAAGTGCGACGCAATCGACGTTTTACTGCTGCAATTGCGGCGGCAGTTTGCCTTCCCTGTGCAAGGGAAGGTGGCGCGCGAAGCGTGCCGGAAGGGTTGTTCCCATACTGCAAACGTATGCCACAACGGCAAAAGCCGTCTGTCATCCCGACAGGCGGCTTTTTTCTTTTCTCGATGCAATTTACCGGCTCATGAGCGTGGCCATCACGGCTTTTTGTGCGTGCAACCGGTTTTCGGCTTCGTCGAAGATCTCGACGGCGTGTGCTTCAAACACCTCATCGGTAATTTCTTCGCCGCGGTGTGCCGGCAGACAATGCTGCACCATGGCGTCCTTTTTGGCTTTTTTCATGAGTTCCGCATTGATCTGGTAACCGGCAAAGCTCTGCCTGCGTTTTTCGATTTCCGCCTCCATGCCCATGCTTGACCACACATCGGTGAAGAGCGCGTCGGCATCCTCGGCTGCCTCGAAAATGTTATCGGTAAGCGTAAATTTGTTCCCATAGTTTTCGGCGAATCGCAGCACCTCCGGATGCGGGCGGTAAGTGCTCGGTGTGGCGACCGCCACATCCATGCCGGAAAGAAGACCGCCGACGATTAACGAATTTGCCATATTGTTGCCGTCGCCGATATAGCACATCTTGCGTCCCTCAAAGCCGCCCTTATGCTCCTTGATGGTGACTAAATCCGCAAGCACCTGGCACGGATGCGCATAATCGGTCAGCGCGTTGATGACCGGAACAGAAGCATATTTGGCAAGCTCCTCAACGATCTCCTGTCCGAACGTGCGGATCATAATGCCGTCCACATAGCGCGACAGCACGCGTGCCGTGTCGCGGATCGGCTCGCCGCGGCCGAGCTGGGTGTCCTTAGAGGAAAGAAACAGGCCGAGACCGCCGAGCTGATAGATACCGGCTTCAAACGACACACGGGTACGCGTGGACGATTTTTCAAAAATCATGCCGAGCGTTTTTCCCTTTAACAGCTCATGGGCAATGCCGTGCTGTTTCTCGTATTTTAACCTCTGCGCAAGCTCAATGAGTTCTAACAATTCGTCCTTGTCAAGGTCACTCATTTTCAGTAAATCTTTTTTCATGGTAATCCCTTTCCTTTTTGCCTTGCGGTACGCATTTAATACTGCGAAAGCACGCGCTTGAACAGCTTGAGTCCCGTGTCAATTTCGGCTTCGGTAATGGTGAGCGGCGGCAGCAAACGGACAACGTCCTTTCCGGCGGTGAGCACGATAAGCCCTGCTTCAATGGCGGTTTCCGCAATCTTATGCGGATCGCAGCCCACCTGCACGCCGATCATAAGACCTTTGCCGCGCACGTCTTTAACGATCGGACAGCCGAAATCGCGGATTTTGCGGCGGATAAAATCGCCCTTTGCCAGCACCTCGCCCAAAAACGTCTCGTTGTTCACGGTATCGAGCACAAAACCAGCCGCAGCCGCCGAAACCGGATTTCCGCCGAAGGTCGAGCCGTGCATCCCGCGGCCGAGAACGTCGGCACATTTTTCCGAAGCGGCAAACGCGCCGATGGGCAGTCCGCCGGCAAGACCCTTGGCCATCGTTAGCACATCCGGTCGGATGTCGTAATTCTGATAGGCAAACAGCTTGCCGGTGCGGCCGATGCCGGTCTGCACCTCGTCGATGATGACGAGGATATCGCGCTTGCGGCATTCTTCGCCGACAAAGCGTGCAAAGCTGTTGTCGATGAGGTTCACGCCGCCCTCGCCTTGAATGACTTCGAGCATAACGGCGCACACGTCTCCCGTCAGCGACGCAGCAAAGGCCGTGGCGTTGTTGTATTCGCAATATTTGAACCCGGCTGTAAACGGGAAAAAGTAGTTGTGAAACACCTCTTGCCCGGTTGCGGCAAGCGTGGTCACGGTTCTGCCGTGGAAGGAGCGGTCAAACGTGATAATGGTGCTTCTGCCCTCGCCGTATTTGTCAAACGAATACTTTCTGGCAAGCTTTATCGCACCCTCGTTGGCCTCTGCTCCGGAATTGCAGAAAAAGACCTTGCTTAACATGGTGCTTTTGGCAAGTCTTTCGGCAAGCAATGCCGTCGGCTCGGAATAGAAATAGTTGGACATATGCTGCACCTTGCGAAGCTGTGCCGTAACCGCCGTGATATAGCCGCGGTTTGCCGTGCCGATCGACAACGTTCCGATGCCGCTTGCAAAGTCGATATACTTTTTGTTGTCGGCGGAAAAGAGTGTGGCGTTTTTGCCGTGATCGATCACCACATCGTACCGTCCGTAGGTGTGCATGATATAATTCGAGTCAAGCTCTTTGATATAAGCCGCGTCCATAAGTTCCTCCGTAATTGTTTTTATTCGATTTCATCGGTTTATTCGACGATCATCGTGCCGATGCCTTCGTTGGAGAGCATTTCGATAAGAATGGAGTGAAGCAGCCTGCCATCGATGATATGCGCACGCTTGACGCCGTTTTTCACGCACATCTCGCAGCAGTTGATTTTAGGAATCATACCGCCGGAAATGACGCCTTCTTCCTTCAGTGCGGCAATTTCGTCCAGCTTCACCTCGGGGATGAGCGTGTCGTCGTCGTGCAGGTCGCGCATAAGACCACGCGTATTGGTAAGAAGAATCAGCTTTTCCGCACCGAGCGCAATGGCGATTTTGGCAGCCGCGGTGTCGGAATTGATATTGTACACGTCGCTTTCACCGTCTGCGCCTGCCGCCACCGTCGCAATAACCGGAATAAAACCGGCGGCGATGTTGTCGGTAATGATTTTGGTGTTTACCTCGACAATTTCGCCGACCGCGCCGTAATCGTTTTTGCCGTCGTCGAGCTTTTTGGCTTTGATCATACCGCCGTCGATGCCCGACAGTCCCACCGCGCTGCCGCCGATGGAGGTGATCTTGTTGACAAGATCCTTATTGGTTTTCCCGGCAAGCACCATCTGCACGACCTCCACGGCTTCTTCACCGGTGTAACGAAGTCCGTTGATAAACTGCGTTTCAATGCCGAGCTTGTCAAACATGGCCGTGATTTCCGGACCGCCGCCGTGAACCATGACCACGTTGATGCCGACGAGTCTTAACAGTACAAGGTCGGAAATGACCGCCTCCTTCAAGCCCTCGTTTTCCATGGCGTTCCCGCCGTATTTGACAACGATGGTCTTGCCGTAGTATTTTTGAATGTAAGGCAGCGCTTCGATAAGAACCTTTGCCTTGTCGATGTTGGAAATAAACATAGCCGTTACTCCTTGCTTTTACGATTTGAATCTCTCAGCTGCGGTAATCGCCGTTGATGCGGACATATTCATAGGTGAGGTCGCAGCCGTAGGCGGCGGCGAACGCATTTCCCATGTTCATGTTGACATCCATCACAATGGAATCCTTGAGCAGGATTTCTTTTGCCTTGTCTTCATCAAAGCCAACGCTGCCGCCGTTTTTGCAGACGTTTATCTCGCCTGCGTCGGAAATGAAGCTGACGTCCACTTTATGCGGATCGAATTCCACGCCGGCATAGCCGAGTGCGCATAAAATACGTCCCCAGTTGGCATCCGCACCGAACATGGCCGTTTTGACAAGCGGCGAATTGATGACCGATTTGGCAAGGATACGCGCGTTTTCAAGCGTATCGCAGCCATGCACGCGGCATTCGAGAAGCTTGGACGCGCCCTCGCCGTCAGCCGCCATTTTGCGTGCCAAATATTTGCAGACATATTCGAGAAGCTCTTCAAAGGCTTTGCCGCTCTCGCTGTCGGGATTTTCGATAAGCGCATTTCCGGCAAGTCCCGAAGCCATCACGCTGAAGGTGTCGTTGGTGCTGGTGTCGCCGTCCACGCTGATCATGTTGAACGTGCGGTCAGCCACGCGTTTGAGAAGCACCTGCAGGGCCTCCGACGAAATATTCGCGTCGGTGGTGACAAAGCAGAGCATGGTCGCCATATTCGGATGAATCATGCCGCTGCCCTTGCTCATGCCGCCGATCTTCACCTTCACGCCGTCGATCACCGTTTCGGCGGCAATCTGCTTTAAGCGCGTGTCGGTGGTCATAATGGCACTGGCGGCGGCATAGCCGTTTTCCGCATCATAGCCGAGCGAATCGCAAAGTGCCGGAATGCCGCTTAAGATCGGTTCGAGCGGCAGCGGCTCGCCAATAACGCCGGTGGAGGCAATAATGATATCGTTCTCGTCAATGCCAAGCTGCGCCGCAAGGGCTGCGCACATGGCGTTGGCCTTGTCCACACCGTCGGGATTGCAGGTATTGGCGTTGCCGCTGTTGCAGATGGCAGCACGAGCCATACCGTTCTTCAAGTGTTCGCGCGTGACCGTGATCGGTGCGCCGTAGACCTTGTTGGTGGTGTAAATGGCGGCGGCATTGCAGGGCTTATCCGCCAAAATCAACGCCAGATCCTTTTTGCTCTTGTTTTTGCGAAGGCCGCAATGAATACCGGAAGCACGAAAGCCGGCCGGATATGTTACGCCGCCCTCAATGCGCTTGATGTTTGTTTCGTTCATATCAGTTCAAATCTCCTCTTTGTTGCTTTTTCGGTATCAGAACGACGGCGGAAGCATGGAAATGCCTTCGTCCTCGGGAAGCCCGAAGCGAATGTTCATGTTCTGAATGGCCTGTCCTGCCGCACCCTTGACCATGTTGTCAATGGCGCTGGTAATGACCGCCGTGGACGTATGTTCGTCAAAATGCAGGGATATATCGCAATAGTTGGAATAATGCACGTTTTTGATATTGGCAAACGAGCCGAGCGGCATGACGCGCACGAATTTTTCGTTTTTGTAGAATTCCGTATAGGCTTCATGCAGCGTTTTGAGCGTCACGCCGGGCGCGGTCTTGACATAGATGGTGGACAAAATGCCGCGGTTGACCGGCAAAAGGTGCGGCACAAATGTCACGTTCACCTTTTTGCCGCAGAGGAGCGACAGCGTCTGTTCGATTTCCGGCGTATGGCGGTGGCAGGCAGCCTTGTAAGCCGCAAAAGCCTCGTTGGTGTCCGGAAAATGCGTGTTCTGCGAAAGACCGCGGCCGGCACCCGTCACGCCGCTCTTGGAGTCAAGGATGATGCCGTTCGACACGTCGCATAATTTGAGCTTCAGTGCCGGCATAAGTCCAAGCGCAATGCCGGTCGGATAGCAGCCGGGATTGGCGATGATATCGACCCCCGGAATGCGTTCCCGGTTGATCTCCGGCAGACAGTAGAGTGCCTTTTTGTGGAGTGCCGGATATTTGAACGGCAGCCCGTACCATTTGGTGTAGTCGGCTTCTTCGGTCAGTCGGAAATCCGCACCGAGGTCGATGAGCACCTTGCCCTTTTCATCGGTTTTGACGGCAAGCTCTTCGGAAAGGCCGTGCGGAAGTGCGGCGAAAATCACGTCGCTTGCTTCGATAACGCTGTCCATGTTGCCTAAAACATGCTCTTTTTTGGTCGTGAGAGCCGGATAGACCGATTCAAGCGTCTGTCCTTCAAACGAGGTCGAAGAGACTGCCGCCGCCTCGGCATAGCGGTGCGACGCAAGAAGGCGGAACAGCTCCGCGCCGGCATAGCCGGTCGCGCCGATAATGCCGACCTTTACTTTCTTGTTTTCTGTCATACTGTCACTCTTTTCCGCGCTGTTTCGGCGCGTTATTTATTCGTTTTCTTCCAATTCCTCGGAAGCTAAAAAATCCTCTAATTTTTCGATTTGACGTTTTACGGCTTCGGGAGCCGGGCCGCCCGCACACGCGCGTCCCTTAACGCACGCCGCAAGATCGACCGCCGCGTAAACGCCCTCGTCGAACACCTCCGACACCGCCTTATAATCAGCAAGCGGCAGCGTTTCGAAGCTCTCGTTCTTTTCGATGCAAAGCGCGACAAGCTCGCCGACGATCTTATACGCCGTGCGGAACGGAAGTCCCTTTTTCACCAAATAATCGGCACAGTCGGTGGCGTTGATAAAGCCGAATCCGGCGGCATTTCTCATGCGTTCCTTACGGAAAGAAGCCGTCGCAAGCATTTCGTTGAAAATCGAAAGGCAAAGCTTTACGTTATCGAGCGCGTCAAAAACCGTCTCCTTGTCCTCCTGCATATCCTTGTTGTAGGCAAGCGGCAGACCTTTCATGACGGTAAGAAGCGCCATGAGCGAGCCATACACACGGCCGGTCTTGCCGCGCACCAGCTCCGCAATATCGGGATTCTTCTTCTGCGGCATGATGGACGAGCCGGTGGCAAACGCGTCGTCTAACTCCATATAGCCGAATTCACTGCTGCACCACAAAATGACCTCTTCCGAAAAGCGCGACAGGTGCATTTGAATCATGGACAGATCAAACGCGAATTCGAGTACAAAATCGCGGTCGCTCACGCCGTCAATGCTGTTGTCGGTCACATCGTCGAAACCGAGTTCGCGACAGACCTCATACCGGTCGATCGGATAGGTCGTTCCGGCAAGCGCACACGAGCCGAGCGGCAAAATGTTGGTTCGCGCATAGCAATCGTCTAATCTCAGCACATCGCGCTTAAACATTTGCGCATAGGCAAGCAGCTCATGTGCCAGCGTTACGGGTTGGGCACGCTGCAAATGCGTGTAGCCGCTCATAACGGTATCGGTGTTGTCCTTGGCAATGGAAACGACCGTCTGCATGAGGTTCATCACAAGCTCTTTGACGGCTTTTATTTCATCGCGCAAATACATCCGCATATCGAGTGCGACCTGGTCGTTGCGGCTGCGCGAGGTGTGAAGCCGCTTTCCGGCGTCGCCGATGCGTTCGGTTAACACCTGCTCGACAAACATATGAATATCCTCCGCCTTGGGGTCAAAGACAAGCGTGCCGCTTTCAAGGTCAGCCAAAATGCCCGCAAGACCGCGGATGATGCGTTCGCTTTCGCTTTTATCGATGATGCCGGTATCGCCGAGCATTTTGGCGTGCGCCATGCTGCCGGTGATATCCTGTTTATACATACGGCTGTCAAAGGAGATCGACGAGTTGAAATCGTTGACGCGCTCGTCCTCTTCCTTTTTGAACCGTCCCTGCCACATTTTCATTGTGTGTCCAATCCTTTATATCTAATTTTACAGAGCCGTGATTCTCACGTGATACAGCTTGATTTCCGCTTTTTCAAGAGCTAAATACAGGCCGCCGCACGAATCGGGCGTTTCAAATGTATGCGTTTTCCCGTCAAGCGTGATTGCAAGCGCATGTGCTTTATAATCGACTTTCACGGTAAGCTCGCACGGCGTTTCCGATGCGGCAAGCGCAAACCGGTGCGTATGTGCTCCCTGCCATTCGTTCGGCATTTTGCAAGCCGCCATAATGCCGATGCTCGCCTCTTTTTGCGCACGGAGCGTAAAGGTTGCAAGATAGCCCGAAAGACCGGCAAGCGTATCCTGCGAAGCGATCCCGACAAGGGAGATTCCGTCGGAGCTTAGGGTCAGGTGCCTTGCGAAAGCGTCTGTTTCAAATCCATATTTTGTCGGTACAAGACCTGTCGCCCCGCCGGTCACGCTCTCGTAGCCGAGGTCAACCAACCGTTTTTTCGCCTGAAAATCTTCTTCGTACACCGTTTCGCCGGACTTGCAGGATCTTTTCGGCGCATCCGCGACCGGCTTTGTCATATCAAGCGTAACCGACCCGAAGCCGGACAGCAAAATATGCCGGATATGCGGAGAATTTCGCAAAACATCGTTGCTTTTCCACAACCGGATGCTCGGATACCAAAATGCCGGGCACGGCCAAAGCAGCGTTTCCGGGTCACTTGCCGTATCGAGCGCATCCGAGCCGCCGCCGTAGCCATGGTGTCCCACCTGCAAAAACTCGCTTGCAAGTTCGCTCTTTTCGTAGCGGTGCGCGACAATGTCCGATGAAAGCGGCATGGCATCGCCCAAAAACAATATCCGCCGTCCGGCAAGCTCCGCACGGAAGATGAGCGACGAATCGTTGAAGTTGGAAAACACGTTCGGATAATTATCGTCCGGCGTGTAGAGCATATCGATATTCAAACCGGCAAACGAAAACTTCATGCCGGTGCGTGCCGTTACAAGCGCCGTGCCGTGTGCCCCAATTTCCGGCAGCAGCGTATCAAAGACTTCATGAGGGTATTTTACGTTGAATTTGTCCGGGACGATGCTGTATACAAGGCTTTCAAGGACAATATCGTCCTTATGCTCTTTCCAAAGACGGCAGAACACCGTCGTGTGGTCGTCGTGCAGATGCGTGATAAACCACGCCGCAATCACCGGCTTGCCGCTCGTGCTTTGCTCACACAAAAGGTCGTACAGCCGCTCGCTTTCCTCGTAATCGTCCATGCCGCCGTCCACCAGCACAAACCTGCCGTCGGTCGTGCGAAGCACATACGACATACCGCAGTCTGCACTCATGCACGCCACGCGGTTCTGGGTAAGAAGCGGCACAACCGTCTGCGCACCCGTTTCATGTGCCGGGAACGCAGAAAAATAGTCGTTTCCGGTTTCGCACGTCACGCGGATCTCGCGGTTTTTCGGATAAAAGCGGACGCTTATAAAATCCTCGCCGGAAAGTGCGAAATAAAACGCATTCTCGCCGATGGCATTTGCCGCCGTTTTCTTAACATCCTTCGAAAGAAGTCCGACCACGCGGTCAAAATCCTCGCGGCAGGCCTCCGGTAGCACAAAAAGCACCGATTTTTCATCGATTTCGACAAAATTTCCGGCAAAACCGGCGTCTTCTAACAGCTTTTCAAGGTCTTTCATAAACTCTCCCTGTACGAAGCATAGGGCAAGATCTGCTCTTACCCTATCCCCTGCGCAATTTGCGGTTTTATATCTTATTTCTTTTCCCAGTTCTGCTTTGCTTTCGCACGGACGGCAATCGGAAGACCATACAGATTGATAAAGCCCGCAGAATCCTTTTGGTCGTAGACATGGTCTTCGCCGAAGGTGGCGATCTCTTCGGAATACAGCGAATAGTCGCTCCAAACGCCGGCCTTGATGATGTTGCCCTTGTATAACTTTAACTTCACCTTACCGGTCACGGTCTCCTGCGTTTTATCGACAAACGCGCTGAGTGCTTCGCGCAGCGGCGTGAACCATTGGCCGTTATAGACGAGTTCGCCGAACGTGATGGCAAGCTCTTCTTTCTTATGTGCGGTCATCTTGTCGAGGCAGACGGTTTCGAGATATTCATGTGCGGCATACAAGATCGCGCCGCCGGGCGTTTCGTACACGCCGCGGCACTTCATGCCGACAAGCCGGTTTTCCACGATATCGAGAAGGCCGATGCCGTTGGCGCCGCCAACCTCGTTGAGCTTCAAGATGATATCCTTTGCCGACAGCTTTTCATCGTTCAAGGCAACCGGAACGCCCTTTTCAAAATCCAGCGTGATGTAAGTCGGCGCGTCGGGTGCATCGATCGGCGAAACGCCCATTTCGAGGAAGCCCTTCTTTTCGTAAAGCGGCTCGTTGCCTGCGTCCTCTAAATCAAGACCTTCATGCGAAAGATGCCACAGGTTCTTGTCCTTGGAATAGTTGGTCTCGCGGTTGATCTTGAGCGGAATGTGATGCGCTTCGGCATAATCGATCTCTTCGTCACGGCTCTTGATGTTCCATTCGCGCCACGGAGCGATGATCTTCATATCCGGTGCAAATGCCTTGATGGCAAGCTCAAACCGAACCTGATCGTTGCCCTTGCCGGTGCAGCCGTGGCAGATGGCGTCTGCGCCCTCTTTTTTGGCGATTTCCACAAGACGCTTTGCGATAACCGGGCGGGCGAAGCTGGTGCCGAGCATATATTTTTCATACAGTGCACCTGCCTTGACGGTCGGGACGATGAAATCATCCACGAATTCATCGGTCAAATCCTCGATGTACAGCTTGGACGCGCCCGTGGCAAGTGCTTTTTCTTCGAGTCCTTCGAGCTCGTCCGCCTGACCGACATTGCCCGAAACGGCAATGACTTCGCAGTTGTCATAATTCTCCTTTAACCACGGAATGATGATGGACGTATCCAAACCGCCGGAGTATGCCAAAACGACTTTTTTGATGCCTTTCATTTGTATCACCTTTTCTGTTATCGCGCTCACGTAAGCAAGCTTTTATTTTTTCTAAATTGTACCACCGAACCGCAAAAAAATCAAGTGTTTCTTATTCAAATTTACAAAATTTATGCAATTTGGGACATTCGTCAAGAAAAGCCTTTTGTTCAGCTGTTTACAATGCATTTTGCACAATCTGTTTTGCATATTTCTGTGAATATTGAAAATTATATGCACAATACAGTGTATATTTTTCCGCTTATGCAAAAAAATTTCTGCCGTCACGTTTTTTGCCTTGCAAAAGCGCGGCAGATTTGTGCACAATAAAAAACGAACAAAGCGCACAAAACAAAATGCGCCTGAAAGGAGCAAGCAAAAAATGCGAAGGTTTTCAAAAAAACGATGGTTCGGACTTGTTGCCGGTCTTCTCTGCTTTTCCCTTACGGCTGCCGCGGTTACAAGCTATTCCTGGTATTTCAAGCCGACATCCGGCCACGCGGTTCCCGAGGTCATTCCGGAGGCAAGCAGCTTTATCGGGAACCATGCGGTCATCTATCTCGGTTCGCCGGAAGAAAAACGCGTATATCTGACGTTTGACGCCGGATACGAAAACGGAAACGTCGAAAAAATCTTAAACGTATTAAAAGAAAAGAATGTGCCGGGTGCTTTCTTTATTCTGCCGCAATTGGCAAAGGAAAACAGCGCTTTGGTACTGCGAATGCACGACGAAGGGCATCTTGTCTGCAATCACACAAAAACGCACCGCGACATGAGCAAAATCACAGATTTTGAAACATTTGAAGCCGAGCTTCGCGCCGCCGAAGATATTTTGCGCGAAAATACGGGACTCGAAATGGACAAATTCTATCGGCCGCCGGAGGGACGTTTTTCCGAACAGAATCTGGAATTTGCCGACCGGCTCGGCTACACCACGGTGTTTTGGAGCCTTGCGTATGCGGATTGGGACAACGCAAAGCAGATGCCGCCCGAACGGGCACTTGATTTGATTTTGGCACGCACGCATGGCGGCTGTGTGGCACTGCTGCACCCGACCTCCGCTACCAATGCCGCCATTTTGGGAGACTATATTGACGCACTGCGTGCCGAAGGCTACACGTTCGGGTCGCTGACCGAGCTTGCCGCAACACCCGATAACACCGGCAATTCGGACAATTCCGAAAATACCGAAAATACCGAGAAAGGCGGTGACAGCCATGAAGCGCCTGAGCAAACGGAACACGCTAAAATTCATTAAAAGCGGCATTTTCGTGTTTTTTTGCACGCTTCTCGTTGCCTCCGGCACGGTTTTGGCAAGCGACGCACCGAACAGTCACATTTTTGCCGCCAACCGCTCTGCCGGAAAATACGTCGCCGTCACGTTTGACGACGGGCCGCATCCGGTCTACACCGAAAAAATCTTAGCGATTCTCGCCGAAAATCACGCCAAAGCCACCTTTTTCGTGGTCGGGCAAAATGCCGAGCGTTATCCGGAGCTGATCACCAAAGAATTTGAAGCCGGACACGAGATCGGCAATCACACGTATTCGCATCCGAATATGAAAAAGATCGGTGTTTCCGAAGCCATTGCCGAAATCGAGCGGACGCAGGAAATCGTGCACGATATCACCGGCGTTTACCCAAAGGTATTCCGCTCGCCGGGCGGCGTTTTCTCGGATGAGCTTGTTTCGGCGGTGGAGGGCATTTCCTGCAAGCCGGTATCCTGGTCGTGGCGGCAGGACACGCGCGATTGGTCAAAGCCGCCGGTGGAGAAGGTCATACGCACGGTGCTGGACAATCTGCGCGACGGCGACATCATTCTGTTTCACGATTTCAACACCAAAGGCAGTCCGACGCCTGAGGCGTTAGCCGTGATTCTGCCGGAGCTTGTCAAGCGCGGCTACTCGTTTGTCACGGTTTCGGAGTTAAGTACACTGAAAGACGGTGTTTGCACGTCGGAACAAACCAATTGAAAATTGACAATTGAAAGTTGAAAATTAAGGGAGACGGGGCTTAACCGAAGCTTTGTGCGCTGATAGTAGCTGCGGCGGCAATTCGCCTTCCCTGTGCAAGGGAAGGTGGCGCACGAAGTGCGCCGGAAGGGTTGTCCAAAACCGGAAGGGTTGCCCAAAAGCACAAGCTTCTCAGAAACGCGAAAAGCACCGCAGGAATCCTGCGGTGCTTTGGTGCTTTATGCGTTATTTCTTGCTTTTCTTGCGCATATTGATGGCAATGTTGTTGAAGATGTTCCACAGCGGACCGGCAAGGCAGACCGAAGAGAACAAACCGGCAACAATGCCGACGATAAGCGGCAGCGCGAAGTTCTTGATGGAAGTAACACCGAGAATATACACCATACCGATGGTCAAAAGCGTTGTAACGGTGGTGTTTATCGAACGGCCGAGGGTGCTGCGGATACCGTCGTCCACCTTTTCGGCAAACGATACGCCGCGGCCCATGGTTTTGTCGTTTTCACGGATATGGTCAAAGATGATAATGGTCGCATTGATCGAATAACCGAGAATGGTCAGAAGTGCGGCGATGATGGTAGAGTTCACCGGAATGTGGAGAAGCGAATATGCCACAAGCATAACGAAAATGTCATGGACAAGGCAGAGAATCGACGCAAACGCCGAGCTGACCTTGAAACGCAGAGCGATATACACAAGCATCAAGATAACGGCGGCAACCGTTGCCATAATGGCAGACTGCTTAAGGCCTGCGCTGACTTCGGCACTGACCGTATCGATCGAACGCCAGGAAGCGTTTTCGAAGCGTGCGGTGATGGCATCGGTAATGTCGGCGCGGAGCTTGGAAACAACGCCGGTGGATACAAAGGCGACCGAAAGATCCGAACCGTTTGCCGTAACCGTTAAGCCGGCCGGTGCTTCGTCCAAGGCTTCAAGAGCGGTCTTGACGGCAGCCACATCGTCATCCGACCAGGTTTTGGCTTCTTCGCCTTCAGCGGCAGAGAACGAAAAGACCTTATCGGTTGCGGTGTTGCTTTGGGCAGCGGCGGCATCCGGATACAGTTCGGCAAGCTTTGCGTCGATAGCAGCGGCAATCGCATTGGTGTTATCGTCGTTATCGATCACAAGCGTGCGGATGGTGACAATGTCTCTTTCGCCGGAAACACGGATGGAAGAAAACTTATCCGCGCCGATGATGGCTTTGACCTCTTGCTCGATGGCAGCTTCGTCTTCTTTGGTAATGGCTGTGCCCATATTATAGGCGATTTCCGTACCGCCTGCGAAATCAACGTCCAAGTTGAAGCCGCGCACGAAGAAGGATACAATACCGAGAATGACGACGGCAATTACGATGCCGAAGAAAATTTTCTGATGTTTGATAAAGCTGAATTTTTTCACGATACGTCACTCCTTTCCCATTAAACCGTTTTCTTGGCCGCACCGAACAGCTTCGGGCTGACCTTGAAAGCGACAAAGGCGTTTAAGAGGATTCTCGTAACGACAAGAGCGGTAAACAGGGAGATAACAACACCGATAAACAGCGTTTTTGCAAAGCCCTGAACCGAACCGGTACCGAAGTTCCACAGAACGACGGAGGCGATAAGCGTGGTAACGTTGGCATCCAAAATCGCGGTGAACGCGCGGTTAAAGCCGGATTGGACAGACGCACGCAGCGTCTTTCCGGTGCGAAGCTCTTCCTTGATTCTTTCGTAGATAACGACGTTGGAGTCAACCGCCATACCGACGGTAAGGATGATACCGGCGATACCCGGAAGCGAAAGCGTGATCTTGGTTGCGGCAAGCACAACGCCGAAAATGGCCGTGTAAGCCACAAGTGCAAGGCAGGAAACAAAGCCCGGCAAGCGGTATAAGAGAATCATGTAGACCATGACGAGGATCACGCCGATAAGACCTGCCACAAGGCTGCTTCTCAAAGCATCCGAGCCCAGGGAGGCGCCGACCGAGCGCAGTTCCTTTTCTTCAAAGGCAACCGGCAGCTGACCGGACGAAATAAGGGTTGCAAGCTCCTTGGCACCGGCTTCGTCAAACGAACCGGAAATGACGCAGTTCGTATCGTCGATACGCTGTTCGACCGACGGACGGGAGATTGTTGCTTCATCGAGCTTAATGGCGATGTAGTTGGTACCGTCGGCTTTCTTTGCGGCCATGCGTTCGGTCGCATCGGCAAAAGAAGCGCGGGCTGCTTCGTTGAATTCGAGCGAAACATACCATTCGCTGCCGACCGAGTTCTGGTTTAACTGACCGTAGATGGCTTGAGCGGATTTCACGTTCTTGCCCTCGACAACGACGTTGCCGTCGGAATCTTGAAAGACGAGCTTTGCGGTAGAGCCGAGCGTCTTGACGGCATCTTCGGGATTGGTAACGCCGGGAATCTCGATACGGATGGAATCCGAGCCGACCTTGGAAACGGTAGCTTCGTTCTGATTCATGCCGTCGAGACGTTTACGCATGATATTGATGGCCTTTTCGACAGCTTCATCCATGTTTACATCGGCGCCCTCTTCGGGGATTGCCTTAAAGGTGATGGAAGAACCGCCGACGAGGTCGAGTCCTTTGCTGATGGTGTCCTCTTCAAACACGCCCGAAAGTGCCGTGCCGCGGATGCCGAAAAGAGCGACCAAAACGACAAGAGTAATGCACAATAGGGTCAGTATCAGGGAACAAACGCTGTTTTTCATTGAATTCTTTCTTCCTTTCCGTGAATAAGTCACTTGTAGTTAGTATTATACCTTTTTCGGAGCAATAAGTCAACACTTTTTCAAAAAATAATTCCAAGTTGCCGAGGAATACTGTAAAAAATTCTGAAAATGCGCCGGATTTTGCCGAAAACGGGCAGAAAAAACGGCGGTTTGCATCAATTTCATGCAAACCGCCGTTTGATTTAAGCGAGCTTCAGGCGTTTTCCGAAGCGCCGACCGCTGCCGGTTCTCTGCCCTCCGGGTCAAAGGTGCCGGTCTTACGGTATTTCACGACATCGCCGTCGAGGTACGCTTTGATGACATCGCCTGCGCCGAGCTTTCCTTCAAGCAGCTCGATCGAAAGGCTGTCCTCGATCTTGCGCTGCATGGCACGCCGAAGCGGTCTTGCACCGTAAACCGGGTCAAAGCCCTCTTTGGCAAGGAAGCCGACCACCTCGTCGGTAAACGTGATCTTCATTTTCATGCTTTCGATACGCGACGTGATCTCGCCGAGCATCAGGCGTGCGATCCTCCGGATATTCTCGTCCGACAGCTTATGGAAGATGACGATCTCATCGATACGGTTGAGAAATTCCGGGCGGAACGCCTTTTTAAGCGCCTCCATCACATTTTCCGCCGCCTTTTGTTCGGCGCGTTTGCCGGAATCGCCGCCTTGCGCAAAGCCGAGCGTCTTAGGTTCGGCCAATGCGCCTGCACCGAGGTTGGAGGTGAGAATGACCACCGTGTTTTTGAAATCCACCACGCGGCCGTGGCTGTCGGTAAGTCGGCCGTCCTCCAGGATCTGCAAGAGGATGTTGAACACATCCGGGTGTGCTTTTTCGATTTCATCGAACAGTACCACCGAATACGGGTTGCGGCGCACCTTTTCGGTCAGCTGGCCGGCTTCGTCATAGCCGACATAGCCGGGCGGCGAACCGATAAGCTTGGAAACGCTGTGCTTTTCCATATATTCCGACATATCCACACGGATAATGGCGCTTTCACTGCCGAACAATGCTGCGGCAAGCGCTTTGGAAAGCTCAGTCTTACCGACGCCGGTCGGACCGCAGAAGATAAACGAGCCTTGCGGCCGTTTAGGATCCTTTAAGCCGGTTCTGCCGCGGCGGATGGCGCGTGCCACCACCTCGACCGCCTCCTCCTGTCCGATGACGCGTTCCTTTAAGATCTTATCGAGGTTGAGCAGCTTCTCGCTTTCCTCTTTTTCCAGCTTGGTGACCGGGATCTTTGTCCATTGGGTCACGATCTCCGCGATATCCTCGCTGCCGATGGAGGGCATATGTGACCCGTCCGTGTGGTGCTTCCAGGTGTTTTTGCGCGTTTCAAGCTCAGCCGACAGCGTGTTTTCGATGTTGCGCAGCTCCGCCGCCTTTTCGAACTCTTGGGCGCGGACGGCTTCCTCTTTATCGGCGTGCGTTTTCTTGATTTTTTCCTCTAACTCACGCAGATCGGGCGGCGCAGTGATTTCGCCGATACGCTTTTTGGAGGCGGCTTCGTCAATTAAGTCGATGGCCTTGTCCGGCAGGAAACGGTCGGTAATGTAGCGTGCCGAAAGGTTCACGGCCGCGTCGATGGCTTCGTCGGTAATCTTGATTTTGTGGTGTGCTTCGTATTTGCTTCTTAAGCCTTTTAAGATTTCCACGGCCTGTTCGGCGGTCGGTTCGCCCACCATGACCGATTGGAAACGGCGTTCGAGCGCGGCGTCCTTTTCGATGTGCTTGCGGTATTCGTCGATGGTGGTGGCGCCGATGACCTGGATCTCGCCGCGTGCAAGGGCAGGCTTTAAGATGTTGGCAGCGTCGATGGCACCTTCGGCACTTCCGGCGCCGATGATCGTATGAATCTCATCGATAAACAATATCACGTTGCCGGCCTTTTTGATTTCGTTCATCACCGCCTTAATGCGTTCTTCGAATTCGCCGCGGTATTTGGCACCGGCAATCATGCCCGAAAGATCAAGTGCAACCACGCGTTTATCGGCAACCGTTTCGGGAACGACGCCCTCAGCGATCTTTTCGGCAAGGCCTTCGACGACAGCCGTTTTGCCGACACCCGGCTCGCCGATAAGACACGGATTGTTCTTGGTGCGGCGCGACAGGATCTGCAAAACACGGCCGGTCTCTTCTTCCCTGCCGATGACCGGGTCGATTTTTCCTTCACGGGCAAGCGCGGTCAGGTCGGTTCCGTAGCTGTCAAGCGTCGGCGTATTGCTCTGTCCCTTGCTCTTGACACCGGGCTCGCTCTGCGGGCCGGATGCACCGAACGGCTTTCCGCCCTGCATGGAGGCAAGCGCTTCGTTATAAAGCTCCGCCACATTCACGCCCTCGTTTTTGAGAAGCCGCACGGCGACGCTGTCGGATTCCTTCAAAAGAGCCATGAGGATATGCTCGGTGCCGATAAAGCTTTGGCCGGTCATGCGGGCAAGCTCTGCCGAGCCTTCGATGATCCGTGCGGCACGCGGTGTGGATTCGGGCAGCACGCCGTCGAGCGGTTCGCCCGTGCCGATGCTTTCGCCGATAGCTTCCACGACTTTTTCGTAGGTAATGCCTTTGGCGGCAAGGAGGTTGGCGGCAATCGACGTTCCTTTATATAAAAGACCCATTAAAATATGCTCCGAGCCGATATAGGTGTGTCCGAGCTTGGACGCCGATTCGGCGGCGGCATTGAGTGCCGCTTGGGCGTTTTCGGTAAAACGGTAATTCATAAAACATCTTCCTTTCTTGCAAGGGAGTTTGGAGATTTTTTATGCGGCAAACACGCGCCGCACATAATCGGCGCGGCATTCGTCGCGTTTTTCGGGCGTTTTGGCGTCCGGGTATTTTTGGAGAATATGCGCCGGCATGACCGAAAACAAAAGACTTATCAGGTTGATATGCTCCGCTTCGGGAATCACGCCGCAGACGGCACCGAAACGCACGTTGGAAATGAGTCTGGCGGCTTCGGCGGTATCGAGCTTACGCGCATAGCGCAGCGTGCCGAACGAACGCCACAGTTTATCGGCGGTGTCACCGTTTTTGTCGGTTAGCATCTGCGCGCGAAGCTCACGTTCCTTGGCGACGATCTGCTTGACCGCGCCGGTTAATTTCTCGATGGCATCCTTTTCGGAAATGCCGAGCGTGACCTGGTTGGACAGCTGATACAGACAGCCGAGTGCTTCGCTGCCCTCGCCGTACATGCCGCGCACGGTAAGACCGATTTTTGTCATGAGTGCGGCAAGGCTCTTTATGTAGCCGTAGGCACTCAACGCCGGCAGATGCAGCATGACCGACGCGCGAAGACCCGTGCCGAGATTGGTCGGACAAGCCGTGAGATAACCGAGCGTTTCATCAAAGGCAAGCGTCACGCTTTCGGCAAGCACATCGTCGGCACGCGACGCGGTTTCATAGGCCTTATCAAGGTCAAAGCCGGGAAAGATCGCCTGAATGCGCACATGGTCTTCCTCGTTGATCATCACGGCAAGACTGCCGCTTTTATCGGTCACAAGCAGCCGCTTTAACGGACTGTCCGCGCAAAAATCGGGCGAGACCAAATGATCCTCCAACAACAGACGTTTTCTTGTTTCGGGAGCACGCATATCGTAAACCACCAGTTCTTCTCCGAGGCCGACACGCAAGGCCTCCACCGTCTTTTGCGCGATGGCTTCGGAGGTGGCGGCGTCAAGCTTGGGCGCAAACGGAAAATCCTCCAAATTTCTGGCAAGGCGCACCCGGGAGCTGATAACCACATCGTGACCGTTGCCTTGTATTTCGTACCATTTCATTTGAATCATCCTTTCGCTGTAAAGCTTTACGCATTGGCGGCGCTGCCGTCAGCCGAAGAATCAGGCTTCGGTGTTTCGGGTGTTTGCGGTGTTTCGGGTGTTTGCGGCGTTTGCGTCTTTTCGGCAGCTGCCGTTTCCTCCTTCTCCAAAGCGCGGATGGCGTCCCGATAACCGGCTGCCTTTTCGTACTCTTGCGTTTCGATGGCGCGTTTCAACAGCTCCTCAAGCTCAGCCTTGCGCACCTTTTTTGCATGCTGCTCGGCACGGCCTTTCGGGAACTTGCCGGTGTGCGCGGTGTTGCCGTGCAGCTTTTTCACGGTCGGCGTGATGGCGTCCTTAAAGGTGGTGTAGCATTTGGCACAGCCGGCCTTTCCGCCATGCGTGAATTCGCTAAGGCGCATACCGCAGAACGGGCAGACCGCGGCCTCCTTGAGAGAGCCGGTGTGCGGCGTGCCGAGCATTCCGCCAAGCAATTCACCGAACAGCGTTTCGCCTTTTTCCGCAAACGCGAATGGGTTGAAATTCTTGAAATTTTCATCCAAAAGCCCTTTTTCGGCGGCACAGTCATGACACAAATGCAATTCCGTGACCTTTCCGTTTTCGTTTGATGTATAATGGAAGGTTGCTTCCTTTTTTCCGCAGGATTGACAAAGCATAAAAATCTTCCTTTCCTATATGTATCTGTTATTTTCATTCTTTCGAATCATTCTTAATTTGTACGCCGCAGCGTGCGGAGCGTTAGTAAAAACGTGCGCAAAATATCGGCACGCAGTGCGTCACGCTTGTCCGGCGCGGCTTTTTCGAGAGTGCGGTCGGTGACGGCAGCATACACAATGTGTGCTTCGCGCTCGGTAATCAAGCCTTCGTGAAGCAGCGACAGCAAAATCGCCTTGGCACTGCCTGCATCGATGTCTGACCCGATGGCGGCAAACGTATGCATGAGAAACGCGTCGGCGCTGTCAAAATTGACCTTGGTGATCTTGACGTAACCGCCGCCGCCGCGCCGGCTTTCCACCATATAGCCGCGGCTGCTGCCGAAGCGCGAGGTGATGACATAGTTGATCTGGCTCGGCACGCAGCCGACACGCCCGGCAAGCTTGTTGCGCTGGATCTCCAGCTCTCCGCCGTTTTCCTCTAACATTTTTTCAATGAGTGCCGCAATGCGGTCGGTCATCGGGTTGCCCATGATTTCCGCTTCCTCTCAAATCCGGAAAGTACCTTTTGACTTTCCTTGACTTTTTATGGTTATAGTATACAGCAAAAGTCAAAGAAAGTCAAACAGCACAAAAGTCAAGGAAAGTCAAAAATCTGTCGTAATTTTAATTTTTCCCGCCTGTTTCGTTCGATTTCTCATTATTTTTCACTTTTTCTCGATTTTTTGTAATGTTTCCATGCGGCTGTATAAAACCGGTTTCCGGGCGGTCGGCATTCGGATACAGATTGTCATAGAAATCAGGGATCGTGCGTACATCGTCATACGACGCATCGTGGTATTCATTAAAACGGGTCGTTTTTTCACCGGACTGTTTCATGAGCGCATACCTCCAAAAATTTTTTTGAAATTTCGAAAAAAGACTTTATTATCGGGATAAACTGTGGTATACTGTGTATATCATTCTGCAAACAGCGAAAGGGACGAGAGTATGCCGCAGCAAAGACCGCCGCGCCGACCGATGCCGCAGGACACGGCAGCAAAGCAAAACACGCATGCGCGCGAACGCGCCATCCGCGCCGAGGAGCAGCGAAAGATTCGCTGTTACCGCCGCCAAAAGCGTGCCGAAGCACTTGCGTATGCCGCCCGTATTTTCTTTTTGGCTTTTTTGGCAAGCGTAATTGTCGGGATTTTGGCCGTTTTTCTTGTTAAACGTGATTTTTCCCGTGCGCCGGAAAAGTTTTCCTATTCTTTAACCGTCAAAAAAGACGAAAAAACGGTTTCCTTGAAAAAAGGAACGGTCGTGCGTGACAACACGTTATACGTTTCGCTTGAAGACCTTGCCGATCTCATCGGCTTCCGGTTAATGGGCGACGCCAAAATCATGAACACCGTGTTTTCCGACCGTTCGGACGATGAACGCGTTTCGGTATATCTGGACACCGACAGTGCCGTATACGGCAAAACCGTGCGGCTTCTCGGTGCGCAAAGCTATTTTTCCGGTTCAAGCGGCGATGTATACGTGCCGATCTCGTTTTTGGAGAATTCCTTTGACAACGTCACGCTGACCGGCGTTCAAAAAGGCGCGCGCATCGATTACACCCTGACCGTTTCCGGCGAAAGCCGTCTCGGCTATTCGACCGACGCGCCGGTTCCGTTACCGGATGTTTCCGGCATCGACACCTCCACCCTGCCCGACAATGCGTTTTTGACCGACCTTTCCGCCTACGAAAAATATATGGATCCCGAAAACGCCGACGACTACATTCGCCTTATCAACAAGGATCATCCGCTCGGCAAAGACTACATTCCGCCGGATCTCACCGACATCTCCGACACGCGCAAGGACCGCAAAGCCGTTCAAATGCGCGAATACGCCGCAAAGGCACTCGACGCCATGTTCATCGAGATGCGTGCCGCAGGCTTCACCGACGTGTCCGTCACCAGCGCCTACCGCTCCTACAACTACCAGACCCAACGGTTCAACGACACCATGAACAACTACCTAAAGAGCTACAACCGCGACACCGCCTACGCCAAAACCGCCGCCGAGATCGCGCTTCCCGGCTGCAGCGAGCATCAGAGCGGCCTGTGTGCCGACCTGCACAATCTGCCTGCCGCCTCGCAGACCTTTGAATCCAAAGAGGTCTACAAATGGCTCATCAAGCACTGTGCCGATTTCGGCTTTATCTTACGCTACCCGAAAGATAAAGAAGATATCACCGAAATCATTTTCGAGCCGTGGCACTATCGGTTTGTCGGGCGGTATCACGCAAAACGCATCATGTCAAGCGGTCTTTGCTTGGAGGAATACTGTGAGCAGTACAACGTCGGATTGGAATAAATCCTGCAAAGCAAACGCAAATCGTGTGTCATGCCGGTGTTAAGCTGCATGACACACTTTTTATTGATTTTATCTATTTATCTATCGGGTAAGCTCCGGCATTCCGGCAAGCATATTTTCCAAAAAGATCCCATAGCCCTTGGTCGGCTCGCCGACAAGCACGTGCGTGACCGCTCCGCACAGCTTGCCGTCCTGCACCACGGGACTGCCGCTCATGCCCTGCACAATGCCGCCGGTCAAGGCAATGAGCGTCGGGTCGGTGATCTCCACCACAAAGCTTTTTGTGCCGTTTGACCGATGATCCACCTTGGAAAGGCGCACGGAAAATTCCCGGATACCTTCGCCGTCGGGATTGGCAAAAATCGATGCTTCGCCGTCATGCACTTCCTCTCTGCCGGCGACCGGCAGTGCTTTCCCGATGCCTTCGGGTGCTTCGTCCAACACGCCGTATACGCCGAACGGTGTGTTGCCGACCAAAGTGCCGCGCTTTTCGGTGTCGAAAACGCCTTTTAATTCACCCGGCGCACCGGTCTTTCCCTTGACAATATCGGTAATGCCAACCTTCACCACCGTAGCGCGCAGCAGCGGCATAAGCTCCCCGGTGTCGATGTCGCAGATACCGTGCCCTAACCCGGCAAAGCAGCCGTTTTCGGGATTGTAATAGGTCATGGTGCCGATACCGGCCGTGCTGTCACGCACCCAAATGCCGGTTTTGTAGCGTTTGTCCGAGAGGGACAGCACCGGCGTGACCTTACAGGTATACGCCTGTCCGGAGCGTGTATATGTCACCTCCAGCGGCTTGCCTTTAG
This sequence comes from uncultured Eubacteriales bacterium, assembly GCA_934444645.1. Lineage (GTDB taxonomy): Bacteria > Bacillota > Clostridia > Oscillospirales > CAG-382 > UMGS882. The sequence continues at coordinate 43,514 of CAKSCV010000006.1, forward strand.
AGGCTTCCACCGCTTCGGCAAGAGCTTCGACGGTGTTGATCTCCGTGCCGTTGACGTTTACGATCACATCGTTTTTGCGGATTCCGGAGACCCGTGCCGGATTGACAAAGCCCTTATCGGTTTCGATGTCCGTGTCGCCGATGACAATCACGCCTTTGGTGAAAAACTTCACGCCGAACACATCGCCGCACGGCACAAGCTTAACCTCCGGCACCACCTCGACCGTCACATTTTTGACCGGGATCGTGCCGAACAGCTTTGCGGTATACGTGTGCGTGCCGCTTGGCGCAGCCGTATCGGCTGTCTTTAATACAGAGGAAACTTCTTTTTCGCCGTACACCGTTTTTTCGGACGGAACAGCCATATGCGCCGTTATGGCAAGGGCGCACATCAGACACGCAAGATACGCCAGCGTATACCTGAAAAACGCCGCGCGCTTCCGTGTGCTTTGGTTTTGCTTCATTGTTTCAAGACCTTTCTTTATACGCAAAGCGAACATTCGCTCTGCTTTGTCCTCTCATACTATTTGTGAAAAACGGAGCGAATATGTCATGAAAAATCTTAAAACCGTGACAGAAATTGTTTGAACGCGCGGACTTTGTTTCTCCGTGTGTATTGTATCACAGGCGCTTCGCAAAATTTGTCGATTTTTCAAAACAAAACAAGCAAAACCGTTCTGCTTGAAGTATTGCCGCAAATTCATTCTTTCATGCAGCGCGAAAAGTACTTGCCAGTTTGTGTCGCAATTGTAAATAATTGTCTTTTTTCAAGCTTTCCGCCCCGAATTTATGGTATGATATAGTAAAGAAGAAACGCCGCCGCACGGCGGACGCAATCGGAGGAAAAACCATGTCCAAAACCATCGTACTTGCCGAAAAACCGTCGGTCGCCCGCGAGCTTGCCGCCGTGCTCGGCTGCCGCACACGCGGCGACGGCTGTCTCATCGGCGAAAAATACATCGTCACCTGGGCACTCGGCCATCTTGTCACACTTGCCGATCCCGAACAGTACGACGAAAAATACAAAAAATGGTCGATGGAAACGCTGCCCATGCTGCCCGAAAAAGCAGAGCTTTGCGTCATTCCCGAGACCAAAAAGCAATATGCCGCCGTCAAAAAGCTCATCAAGGACAAAGACACCGACTGCGTCATTATCGCCACCGACGCCGGCCGCGAAGGTGAGCTTGTCGCACGCTGGATCCTCGAAAAAGCCGGCTACAAAGGCGCGGTAAAGCGTCTGTGGATCTCCTCGCAGACCGAAAAAGCCATTAAAGAGGGCTTTGCGCACTTAAAAGACGGCAAAGATTATGTAAACCTTGCAAATGCCGCCAAGGCACGCGCCGAGGCAGATTGGTTGGTCGGTCTCAACGTCACGCGTGCGCTCACCTGCCACTACGGCGCAAGCCTTTCGGCAGGACGCGTGCAAACACCGACGCTCGCGCTCATCGTGCGCCGCGAAGAGGAGATCAAAGCCTTCAAGCCGCGCGACTATTTTAACGTGCGTGCGCTGTTTAAGACCTCCGGCGGCTCATTTTCCGCACTTTGGAAAAATGAGAAGAAATTATCAGCCATTGCCGACATTGACGCCGCCAACGCCCTCTGCGCCAAAATCAAAGGCGGCACGTTTACCGTTTCCGAAATTACGTCAACCAACGTCAAAAAGCCGTCACCGGCTTTATACGACTTAACCGAGCTGCAGCGCGACGCCAACAAGCTCTACAAGCTGTCGCCCAAGGAAACGCTTTCGGTCATGCAGAAGCTGTACGAGATCCACAAGGTTCTCACCTATCCGCGCACCGATTCGCGCTACATTTCGGACGACATCGTGCCGACACTTCCCGAACGGCTTCGCGCCATGCGCGTCGGCTCGCTTTCCGCTCCGGCAAACGATGTTCTCCGTTCGGGCGCGAAGATCCACGCATCCTGCGTCAACAACGCCAAGGTTTCGGATCACCACGCCATCATTCCGACCGAAAAGGCACCGGATTTCTCATCGTTCTCCACCGATGAAAAGAAAATATACTTATTGGTCGCGTTACGCTTTTTGTGCTGCTTTATGCCGGATTACACCTACAAGCAGATAAAAGCAACGCTTTCGTGCGGCGGCGAAAGCTTCTATGCTGCCGGGAAAAGCGTGGTAGAAGAGGGCTGGAAAAAGCTCTCGGTCACGCCGGACGAGGACGAAGAAGCCGTCAACATCGATGAAGCCGACCTCGAGACCGACTCCCTGCCGCCGCTCGCCAAAGGCGACAAGCTCACCTGTGCCGATACGCTCATCAAGGCGCAAAAGACCTCGCCGCCCTCGCGCTATACCGAAGCGTCGCTGCTTTCCGCCATGGAAAATCCCTCCAAATACATTGCCGACCGCGCCATGAAGGAATATATCGGCGGCGGGCTCGGCACACCTGCCACGCGTGCGGACATCATCGAAAAGCTGTATTCGTCGTTCTACATCGAAAAAAAGGACAACGTCATCCATCCGACCTCCAAGGGCGTGCAGATCATTTCGCTTGTGCCGTCCGAACTCAAAGAGCCGTTACTTACCGCCACCTGGGAACAGCAGCTTGAGGCCATTGCCAAAGGCGGCGGCAAAAAAGAGGAATTCATCGGCGACATGAAAAAATACGCGTCGGAGCTGGTACGCACGGTTGCCGCAAGCGACGCCGTCTACAAGCACGACAACGTCACGCGCACGCCCTGCCCGGTCTGCGGCAAATATATGCTCGAGGTCAAGGGCAAAAAGGGCAAAATGCTTGTCTGCCAAGACCGCACCTGCGGCTATCGGGAAAGCCTGTCGGTAGTGACCGGCGCAAGGTGTCCCGAATGCCACAAGACCATGGAATTACGCGGCAAGGATGATAAGAAAATCTTTGTCTGCTCCTGCGGCTTCAAGCAGAAATACGATGTTTTCACCGCCAAGCGCAAGGAAAACGCATCGGCTGCCAACAAGCACTACGTTTCGCACTTTTTGCAGAATCAGAACAAAACCGAACCCAAGGGTGACAGCGCCTTTGCCGAAGCACTCAAAAAAGCACTCGCCGAGGGCGGCGCGTCCGGAAAGGACTCAAAAAACGGAAAAGGTAAAAAATAATGGAGCAGATGGAAAAGTGGCTGTCATGGGCCATTGAGATTCAAAGTCTTGCCCAGGCAGGGCTTGCCTACACGGCGAATGTTTACGATATTGAACGCTACGAGCGGCTTCGGGAGATTGCCGCAGAAATGATGGCGGAAAAGACCGGCGAAACGGTCGAAAAAGTCAAAAGCCTGTTCTGCAACGAAACCGGCTACCAAACGCCCAAAATCGACACGCGTGCGGTTGTGTTCAAGGAGGGCAAGATTCTTTTGACGCGCGAGAACAACGGCACATGGGCACTGCCGGGCGGTTGGTGCGATGTGCTGCAATCGGTCGGCTCCAACACGGTCAAGGAGTTAAAAGAAGAAACGGGATTAGACGGAAAGCCGGTGCGTTTAATTGCCGTAGAAGACCGCAACAAGCACAATTTTCCGCTCTATGCCTACGGCGTGTGCAAGGTTTTCATTCTATGCGAAGTGACCGGAGGCGCGTTCGAAAAAAACAGCGAGACCACCGAGATCGGCTATTTTGCGCCCGATGCACTTCCGGAAAACCTGGCAAACGAAAAAACTACCGCCGAACAGATAAGACTCTGTTTTGAGGCGGCGGAACCCCCGGAAAAGCCGGTATATTTCGACTGATTCCGTCCAAAGAGGAACAAACCGGCACTTTTGTCGGTTATCACACAAAATTCATGAAATACGCTTTACAAAAGCACAAAACTCTGTTATAATAATGTGAAATGATTTTTTGCGGAAAAGCGCAATTTTCGGAAAGGACAACGTTCATGAACGAAAAGCTCAAAAGTGCGGATGTCAACAATTTATTCCATGCGATTCTCTCGTTAAAGGACATAAACGAATGCTATGATCTGTTTGAGGATCTTTGCACGGTTGCCGAGATCAAGGAAATGGCCAAGCGCTTCCGTGCGGCAAAAATGCTGTCGGACGGTGCGAAATACACCGAAATCTCCGAATCCACCGGCCTTTCGACCGCAACCATCAGCCGCGTCAACCGTGCGTTAAAATACGGCACGGACGGCTATATGAAGCTGCTTGCGAGAATCGATTATGAAGACTAACGAATACGGAAAATATCTGTCGGAGGCCTACGACGTTTTGGAGACCGACACGGATTACGAGGCATGGGCGGATTTTTATCTTGCCTGCGCCAAGAAATATGCGGGCAAAAAGCCGGCGCATATTTGCGATATGGCGTGCGGCACGGGAAAATTATCGGTCGCCTTCGAAAAACACGGCATCAAAGTGACGGCGTTTGATCTTTCGGAGGATATGCTGTCGCTTGCGGACAAGCGTGCACGCGACGAAGGCGCGGAAAATGTGCGCTTTACGCGGCAGGATTTGCGCGATTTCCGCGTTTATGCACCGGTCGAATTATGCGTCTGCATGATGGACGGCATCAACTGTCTCGGCACGCCTGCGGATGTTTCAAGTGCTTTTGAAAGTGCGCACCGTGCGTTATGCGAGGACGGTTTATTCATTTTCGATGTCAATTCGCGCCGCAAATTTGAAGAAACCTACGGCGAAAACGCCTATCTTTTGGAAAACGAAAACGTCTTTTTGGCGTGGCAGAATTTTTACGACCCGAAAAGCAAAAAATGCGATATGTACCTCACGTTTTTCTTAGAGGGCGGAGACGGCCGTTACGAACGCTTTGACGAATCGGTGCGCGAACGGATGTATCCGGTAAAGACGCTTGACCGACTGTTAAAGGACGCCGGCTTTGACGTGCTTTGCCGCACATCGGATTTTGATTTTTCACCGGCCGACGAAAATAAGTGCGAGCGGATTTTTTATGTCTGCCGCAAAATGGCTGAATAAACAACAAAAACGGAGAGGATGCGATTCTATGCTGCTGCCAAATACACAGTCCGACGAGCTCCGAACAATCCTGGAAGAAATCAAGACAGTCTTTGAATCCGCACGAAACAAGGCAGCATACGAGGTGAACAAAGAACTCTTAAACGCATATTGGCATATCGGCAAGATTATCTGCGAACATGAACAAGCTGCGCCTAACCGTGCAAATTACGGTGTGCAAACGCTGAAAACACTTTCTAAAGAACTGACAAAACAGTTCGGGAAAGGCTTTTCACGTTCGAATTTGCAAAATATGCGTGCACTGTTTTTAGCTTATCCGAAATGCCAGACACTGTCTGGCAAATTGAGTTGGTCACATTATTGTGAACTCGTATCTGTTTCCGATTCGGATAAACGGCAATTTTATGAAAAAGAGGCAGTTCTGTCCGGCTGGTCTGTGCGCGAACTGAAAAGGCAAATCGACTCTTCCCTCTTTGAACGGCTTTTGCTTTCGGACGGTTCCAAAAACAGAGAACGAGTTTTATCCTTAGCGCAGAACGGGAACCAAATTACAGCTCCTTCCGATATTCTCCGCGACCCATACGTGTTCGAATTTCTGGGATTGCCTGAGAGTAAACCGTTTTTGGAAAATGATTTGGAACAAGCCTTAGTCGGTCAAATCGAAAAATTTCTGTTGGAACTTGGTCGCGGATTCATGTTTGTCGGAACGCAGCAACGCATCACCATCAACAATACACATTACTACGCTGATATGGTTTTCTATAACAAAATTCTCCGTGCCTATGTGCTGATTGAGTTAAAGACTACTAAACTCATGCCGGAAGCTGTCGGACAGATAAATATGTATTTGAATTACTATGCGGCCGAAATCAACGACCCTGATGACAATCCTCCTATCGGAATTATTCTCTGTACGGAAAAAGACAGCATTACCGCTGAATATGCCTTAGGCGGTCTTTCCGGCAACATTTTTTCTTCGCGCTACACGTTGGTCATTCCGGACAAAGAACAGTTGATTGCACAAGTGGAAAATGTGCTGGATAAGTGGCATTCTTCAGAAAATTCCACAAAAGACGATAAACCCTCTTAAACACCGCCCCCCAAAGGAGTACACCATGCTCGGAAACACCATCACCAGAGCCATGACCGTCTGCGGCAACGCACGCGTCATTCTCATAAATTCACGCGAAATGGTGGATGACGCCATTCGCATTCATCACCTGTCCCCGACGGCAGCCGCCGCTTTGGGACGCACGCTCACAGCCGCCTCCATGATCGGCGTCATGCTCAAAAACAAGGACGATTCGGTCACGGTTTCCTTTAACGGCGACGGCGTCTGCGGCAAAATTTTAGCGGTTGCCGACTATTACGGCAACACCAAGGGCTATGCCGAACACCCGGAAGCCGACCTGCCGCTCAACGCGCGCGGCAAACTGGATGTGGCCGGTGCGGTCGGAAAAGGCATGCTCTATGTCGTGCGCGACGAGGGCGAAGGAGAGCCGTATGTCGGCATGACGCCCATCGTTTCGGGCGAAATCGCCGAGGATATCACCGATTATTTTGCCCGCAGCGAGCAGATCCCGACGGTCTGTGCGCTCGGTGTTTTGGTTGGGAACGACTACACCTGCAAATCGGCAGGCGGCTACATGATTCAGCTTCTGCCCGGCGCGGATGAAGCGTTCATCGACAAGTTGGAAGCGCGTCTGCCGCTCATTCCGCCGGTTTCAACGCTGTTTTCCACCGGCAAGACCAACGCGGAATACCTGAAAGACATCATGGGCGACATCGAATGCGATATTTTCGACGAAGCCGATGTTTCCTATCACTGCGACTGCACGAAAGAACGCGTGGAACGCGCGCTTGTGTCCATCGGTGAAAAAGAGCTTACCGAAATGATCGACGAAAACAAAAGCTTCGACATCACCTGCCAGTTCTGCGACAAGATATACACCTTCACGCCGAGCGACTTAAAGCAACTTCTGAAAAGGGCAAAAAAATAAATGACCGATCACAAAACAAACGTCTTAAACGAAGATACAAACGACCTCTCCAATCAAGCCAAATACGCCGACCGCGTGCGGCTGTTACTTGCCGAAAAGCAAAAGCGTTTGGGCCGAAAGCTTTCCGTTTTTGTACAAACCTTCGGCTGCCAACAAAACGAGGCCGACAGCGAACGTCTCATGGGTTCGGCTCTTTCGCTCGGCTATGAAAAGGCTTCGTCTCCGGAGAGTGCCGACCTTATCATCTACAACACCTGTGCGGTGCGCGAACACGCCGAACTGAAGGCGCTGTCCAAAACCGGGCAGCTAAAGCACATCAAAGCCGCCAACCCCGAGCTTTTGGTCGGGCTATGGGGCTGCATGGTCAACCAAGAGCACCGCGTTTCGGACATCAAAAACAAATATCCGTATGTCGATTTTGTGGCAGGCACCAATATGCTGCACCGGCTTCCGGAAATATTATGCGACGTCATGGTCAACCACCGCCGCCGCTACTATGTGGAGGACGGCGATGCGCCGATTGTGGAGGGCGTGCCGGTAAGCCGCGAAAGCGACATCAAGGCATGGCTTTCCATCATGTACGGCTGCGACAATTTCTGCACGTACTGTGTGGTGCCGCACGTGCGCGGCCGCGAACGCAGCCGAAAGCCCGAACAGATTCTCGCTGAAGCAAAAAGCTTGGTTGCCGACGGCTGCCGGGAAATTACCCTTCTCGGGCAGAACGTCAATTCCTACGGCAAGGGCCTCGAAGAACCGTGCAGCTTTGCGGAACTTCTTTCCAAGGTCGCTTCTCTTGACGGCGATTTTTGGGTACGCTTTATGACCTCGCATCCGAAAGACGTATCCGATGAGCTTATCAACGTCATGCGCACGCACGAGCGCGTCGCAAAGCATTTTCATCTGCCGGTGCAATCCGGAAACGACCGCGTGCTTGCCAAAATGAACCGCAAATATACGCGCGGAGCGTATTTGGAGGTCGTGAAAAAGCTGCGTGCCGCCATGCCGGACATCACGCTTACCACCGACATCATCGTCGGCTTTCCGGGTGAAACGGCGGAGGAATTCGAGGACACGCTAGGTCTTGTGCGCGAGGTCGGCTACGATTCCATTTTCGCGTTTATCTATTCACCGCGTAAGGGAACGCCGGCGGCGGACATGGAGGATCCCGTAAGCTACGAGGAAAAGACCGAACGCTTTGCGCGTTTAATGGCACTTCACCATGAAAACATTGTCCGCATAAATGAGAGCTTTGTGGGCAAAATCGTAAACGTATTATGCGAAACGCCGGACGCACCGGAGAATACCGAATTTTTCGGGCGCAGCTCGGGCAACAAGCTCATCCGCTTTCGTGCGCCGCAGGGTTCGCTGTTATACGGAAAGTTTGTAAACGTAAAAATCGACCGTGCCGGCGATGTGCAAATCTACGGCAAAGCGGTTTTATAGACAAAAAAGGACGAAAATAAGGAACAAATATGGGAAACAATGAAATCATCACGCTTGCAAAGCAGCTTGGCGAAGCGTTGAAAAACTGCGAAGAATACAAGACATTTTGCGAAACGCGCGACGCCATGCGTCAAAACATCGTCTTAAAAGAGCAGCTTGACGAATTCAAGGTGCAAAAGAGCGTTTTAGAGGTTGAAAAAGAAAAGGCCGAACCGGACGAACACGTCGTGGACGTGCTTTCGGCACGCCTTGAGGTGCTTTACAAGCAGATCACCGAAAATCCGCAGATGAAGGCCTACTCCAAGGCTGAAGAAGATCTGAATTTGTTAATGAACGCCGTCAACATGACCATTTCCTCCTACATCGGTGCGGAGGAATACACGTCGGAGGCTGACGCAGACGACGAAGACGGCGAGGGCGGCTGCACGCACAACTGCTCAACCTGCCGCGGCTGTCATTAAAAAATCCGGAACAAAATCTGACGGAAAGGGGTGGTTCGCTTGCCGTATACACCCATGATGCTCCAATATTTTGACATCAAAAATCAATATAAAGACCATTTGCTCTTTTATCGGCTCGGCGATTTTTACGAAATGTTTTTCGACGACGCCAAAACCGCCTCACGCGAGCTCGATTTAACGCTTACCGGCCGCGACTGCGGTATGCCGGAGCGTGCGCCGATGTGCGGCGTGCCGTTTCACAGTGCCGACAGCTACATTGCGCGGCTTGTCGCCAAGGGCTACAAGATCGCCATCTGTGAGCAGACCGAAGACCCGGCTCTTGCCAAAGGGTTGGTCAAGCGCGAGGTCATCCGCGTAATCACGCCCGGCACGGTTACCGAAAGCGGAATGTTAAACGAAGGGCAGAACAACTATCTGTGCGCTATCTGCTTTTCCGGTGCGAGCGTCGGCCTTTCCTTCGCCGACATTTCGACCGCCAAGGTCTGCGCCACGCAGCTTACCGATGCCGGTACAGATAAGATCTGCTCAGAGCTTGCGGCATTTGCGCCGAAAGAGATTCTGTCGAATGCCGACCGCACGGATTACCCCGAAATATATACGTTCGCCAAAGACCGGCTCGGTGCGTTTTTTGACGACACGCGCGGCGAGCTGTTCGAAAACGGCAATTTTTCGGAACTTGAAACGCGCTTCGGCAAAGAGGTGTTCGCCTCTCACGGGTTAGGCGCAGGAAGCCCGGCGGTGACGGCATTAGATGCACTCGTGCGCTACATTCGCGAAACGCAAAAGGTTGACCTTACCTACATCAACACACTTGAATATTACACCAATGAGCTGTATCTCGGGCTTGACGTGAATACGCGCCGCAGTCTGGAGCTTTGCGAAACGCTCCGCACCAAGGAAAAGCGCGGCACGCTGCTATGGGTACTCGACCGCACCAAGACCGCCATGGGCGCAAGACTCCTTCGCAAATGGCTTGAGCAGCCGCTCGTTTCGGTCGGCGCGATTTTGAACCGCCAGCAGGCGGTGGCCGAATTGGCAGACGGCTACATTGAAAAAGAAGAATTGCAAAATTTACTCAGCTCGGTCGGCGATCTGGAGCGTCTGATGACCAAAATCGTGTACAACACGGCCGGCGGCAAGGATCTGCGCGCACTGTATCAGACAATTTCGGTGCTTGCGCCGGTCAAGGAGCAGCTAAAGGGCATGGTTTCGCCCGAGCTTGCAAAGCTGTACGGCGATTTGGACGAGCTGTCCGACATCGGCGCATACATTGACCGCGCGATTGTGGAAGAACCGCCGTTTTCGATTCGAGAGGGCGGCTTCATCAAAAAGGGCTTTTCGCCGGAGATCGACGAATTGAATGCCATCCAAGCCGACGGCAAAAGCTGGATCGCTTCGGTTGAGCAGTCCGAACGGGAATTAACCGGAATCAAAGGCTTAAAAATCGGCTACAACCGTGTGTTCGGCTACTACATTGAGGTCACCAACTCCTACAAGGAGCAGGTGCCCGACCGCTACATACGCAAGCAGACGCTTACCGGCTGCGAGCGGTACATCACGCAAGAATTAAAGGATATGGAAGCCAAGATACTCGGTGCCAAAGACAAGGTCTGTGCGCTTGAATACGAGGAATTCCAAAAGCTTCGCAGCTTTATTGCCGAAAATGTAGTGCGTGTGCAGAAAACGGCGGACATCCTTTCCAAGCTCGACGTGTATGTGTCGCTCGCGGATGTGGCTGTGCGAAACAACTATGTCTGCCCGGAGGTGGATGCCTCGGACGCGATCGTTATCAAGGACGGCCGTCATCCGGTGGTCGAAAAGTTTCTAAAGAACGAGATGTTCGTGCCAAACGATGTGAATCTGAACGAATCCGAGCGGCTGATGCTCATCACCGGACCGAATATGGCCGGCAAATCCACCTATATGCGCCAGACGGCACTCATCATTCTCATGGCGCAGATCGGCTCGTTCGTGCCGGCGTCTTCGGCACGCATCGGCGTCGTGGACAAGCTGTTTACCCGTATCGGCGCGTCGGATGACCTTGCTGCCGGACAATCGACCTTTATGCTCGAAATGACCGAATGTGCGTATATTTTGAAAAATGCCACCGCGCGCAGCTTCATCCTTTACGATGAGATCGGCCGCGGCACGTCGACCTACGACGGCATGAGCATCGCACGTGCGATCATTGAATACACGGTCAGCAAGAAGCTGTACGCAAAAACCATGTTCGCCACACACTATCATGAGCTTACCGAGCTTGAAGATCTGTGCCGCGGTGTGGTCAACTACAACATTGTCGCCAAAAAGCGCGGCGATGAACTGATATTCTTGCGAAAGATCGTGCGCGGCGCTGCCGACGAAAGCTACGGCATCGAAGTGGCAAAGCTTGCCGGGGTGCCGGACGAGGTGGTCAAGCGCGCCGGTAAAATTTTAGCAAGCATCGACGAACACGCGCCGGTTGACCCGAAAAAGAATCTTTTGCCGAAAACCGACGGCGGCGTTGCGACCTTAGGGCTTGAAACCATCGTCTACGACAAGGTTTGCGAAGACATCAAAAGGCTTGACGTAAACACCCTCACACCGATCGAGGCGTTAGGCAAGCTGTATGAAATGAAAAAAATCTTGGAAGGCGCCGAATAGACGCCGGAGATTTTTATAAAACTATCTTAAAGGGGGAAGACAAGTGGATATTCCGGGGCGAAGTAGATACGGACAGAGCATAACGCGAAAAACGCTTGTCTTTTTTTGCGTTCCCTGTTTTCAAAGACACGGCGCATAGCTTTTTGGTTTTTTGACTCAGCCTGCGCCGTGCAGTCCCGTTCTGCTTTCCTGTACACAGCATTTTTACAAGGAAAGGACGGAAAAACATGACCAACGAGCTTGAAGTCAATGAACTTATCGAACAGCTTGAAGAGCTGCTTGAGCAAAAAAACTACCGCGCCATGAAGCCGCTTTTGGACGAGCTTCCGGCTGCGGACATCGCCGAATTTTTGGAGGAACTCACAATCGACCGCGCCATGCCGGTCTTCCGGTCGCTGCCCAAGGAAACGGCCGTGGAGGTTTTCAGCTATTTTGAGCCGGAGACCCAAGAGAAATTCATCACCTCCATCACCGATGAGGAGATCGGCCGCATTGTCGAGGAATTAGCCGTGGATGACGCGGTCGATATGCTTGAAGAGCTGCCGGCGACCATCGTCAAAAAGGTGCTCAAAAACGCCAGTGCCGCCACACGCAAAACCATCAATCAATTTCTGAACTATCCGGAAAATTCGGTCGGCAGCATCATGACCGCCGAATTCACCGACATCAAGGGCGATATGACCGTCGGAGAGGCCATTCGCTATCTCCGCAGCGTCTCCGACAACAAAGAGACCATTTACACCTGCTACATCATCAGTCCCTCACGCGAGCTTGAAGGCGTAGTGGAGCTTTGCGACATTCTCGCCTGCAAGGATGACAACACACTCATTTCCGACATCATGGAAACCGGCGTGGTAAAGGCCTGCACCACTGAGGACAGAGAGGCTGCCGCCGGATTATTCTCAAAATACGACTTGACGACACTGCCGGTCGTGGACAACGAAAACCGGCTTGTCGGCATTGTCACGGTCGATGATGCCGTGGACGTCATCGAAGAAGAAGCCACCAAGGATATCGAGCAGATGGCCGCTATGCAGCCTCTCGAAACGCCTTACTTAAAAACCGGCGTGTTCACCATTGTCAAAAAACGCATTCTGTGGCTGCTCATTCTCATGGTTGCCGGCACGATCACCGGCTCGATTTTGGGAAAATTCGAGGAAGCCATCTCGGCGATTCCGCTGCTTGTCACCTTCATGCCCATGATTTTCGATACCGGCGGAAACTCCGGCTCCCAGGCAAGCACAACGGTCATCCGCGGTCTTACGACGGGTGAACTCGAATGCAGCGATGCGCCGAAAATTCTTTGGAAAGAATTACGCGTTTCGATCGTGGTCGGCATTCTGTTTGCCGCCATCAACTTTATCCGCGTGGTGCTTTTGACAAGAGACCCCGACCGGGTTCTTATCGCGCTTGTGGTTTCGCTTGCCATGCTTTTTACCATTGTCATCGCCAAAAGCATCGGCTCGGTGCTGCCGATCCTCGCCAAAAAGCTGCATTTTGACCCGGCTGTCATGGCAGCTCCCATGATCACCACGCTTGTAGACGTGTGCGCCATGCTCGTCTATTTCGGACTCGCCATCAAATTGTTGGCGTTCCGCCTGTGATTTTTTGCCGGAAACACGAAAACAATCGAATAACAGCAAAACGACCGCTATAGTCTCTTTCGGCTATAGCGGTCGTTTCGGTTTTCTGCAAAATTTGTATTTTTACGGCACAACCCTTCCGACGCACTTCGTGCGCCACCTTCCCTTACACAGGAAAGACGGAAGCCGCCGCAATTTCAGCAATAAACACCGGCTGAATTTACAGCCGCTGCAAAAACAGCATTCCGCCGGCAGGAATTTCCTTTTCTTTCACGCGTTCGCCGCTCACGCGGTCTTTCCAAAGCTCCTTGAACACCGCGTTGACACCGGTTTTGCCGAGATTGGACAAGCACAGATAGCACTCTTCGTTGACAAACAAGCTCATATGAACGTCCTCGGCGAGCGGCGCAGCCGTTATCCCGTTGTTTTCGGTGATATCGACAAAGCACATGGAATCCTCACGCACCATCGGTTTGTACAGCTTCAGATAGTCGAACCATTTCTCGCGTAACGTCTCATCGTCCGGAATCTGTGACCACTCGCTGTAAACATACGGGCCGTTCGGGTGTTTTTGATAATATTCCCGCATTTTCCGGAAATGCAGGCTTTCGGCATCCTCCAAATATTCGATGCCGGGCGCACAGCTGCGTTCGCCGGTGATCGGACGGCCGTCCAAGCGTAACGGAAACTGCAAAAACGGCAGCGCACGTGCAAAATAGATATCGCCGTTGGTCTCATCGGTGAACTTATAGTCGGGACACGGAACGACAAACAGGCTGCATTTGACCGTTTCCATCAGCTCTTCGGAGGTCTTGCAGCTCTCACCGACCCAAAGATAGTCATAGATTTTTTCGTCCGTTACCGGGAACTGTGTTTTGCCGATGTGGAGCTTCACGATACCGTGATAGTCGTTTTTCACAACCGTGTACAGCCGCACAAGCAGATCCTCGATAAACGGGTCGTATTCACCGTAAGCATACGGATTTCCCTTGTTGTCGAAGCCGTCATAGCCCATATCGTTGAAAATGCCGTCAAATTCGTATTCGTCGAGCACGCGCCGCACGTTGTCAAACAGGAATTTGTTCCATTCCGGCGAACCGGCATTGCCGAGCCGATAACGATAGTAATTCTGATACAGCTTGGCGTCCGGGTGCGCGACGAATTTCGGGTTATAATCCGGGTCGCGCTCGTCGAAAAAGCCGCTGGACAGATACGGCAAAATTTTGATGCCGAACGAATGACACAGCTTGATGAATTCTTGCAAGCCCTCTTTGTCGTGCGACGAATATTTATCGGCGCCCATCACGCGCAGGGCATCGTTCCACTCCTCATGGATCTGAATCAACCCGACGCCGTTTTCCGCAAGCTGCCTTATCCGATTATAATCGTATTCCGTCGGCCGGATGGTCATCTTGTTCGGATATTCGCCGAGGTTGTAGATGGCCTGTCCCGGAATATAGTCGCGGATATGCAGCTTCCGGAAGCAGCTCTTGACGGCGCGGCTCGCATACTCGATGTTGTCGATTCTTTTTCTGTAAAGCTCGGTGGTATAATTCACGTTTTTCCTCCGTTCGGCGTTTGCGGAAACGCACTGTATTGACACTTTATTATAGCGTTTTTTGCGCTTTTCTGTCAAGCAATATCCGTAAAACTTCCTGTCTTTTCGGAAAGATGAAAGCGGCAGGAAAAAGTACGCAGTGATGCCAAGAAAAATCTCCGGGCGGACAACAGCCGTCCCGGAGACTCCTTCTGTTTTTGAACCGCAAAGCGCAAAATCATTTCACGGATTGCCTGAAAAGACCTTTTGGGGCATCGCCGCTTTAACGGTTCGAAAACCACGAAACGCCGAGATGTTCACAACGATCTGCAATCAGTGTTTCACCCGAGACGGCATACGCCTCCTCCGAAGCAAGAAAGCAGACCGTAGCGGCAATGGCTTTCGCCGGAAGGATCCCGTCATTTTGCTGAAGCGAGGTGTTGACCGCACCGGGTGCTACGGAATTTACGCGGATACCGTCCTTGATAAAGCGTCTGCCAAAGCCTTTGGTTAAGTAATCCACCGCACATTTGGAGATCGGATACGGCGTAAAGCCGCCCGGGCGGAAGCCCTGCTCCGAACCGATATTGATAATACAGCCGCCGCTTCCGGTGCTTTTCATGACAAGAATCACCCGACGGCAAATAAAATACATGCTTTTCAAATTTGTGTTCATGACCGTGTCCCAATCGTCGTAAGTAACGCCGAAAACATCGCCCATGAAATCCGCTTTTGCCGCAAGCCCTGCGTTGTTGATAAAAATATCGATTTTGCCGAGTATCCGCACACAATCGTCAACACGCGCATCCAAATTTGCAAAATCGGTAACATCCCACACCAGTGTATGCACACGGTCGGAATGCAAAAGAGTTTCCGCATGATGCAGTTTTTCCTTGCTTCTGCCGGTGATCAAGACCCGTGCGCCCCGTTCGAGAAAACAGGCGGCGCAGGCAAAGCCGATTCCCTCGCTTCCTCCGGTAATGACCACACATTTATTTTCAAACATCGATTTTCCTCCTGATCTTGTCTTACCATGCATTCCGAACGGTATAAATACGGTCGGTTTCTTGACAAATCCGGCACAGTAATTCTTGTTCGTGCGGTTATTTTGCAGATAATTCTGTGCCGACCGAAACGCCGGCATTGTAAAACCGAACGCGCCGTTTCGGCTGGTATTTGGCGTAATACGCAAAAATGCGCGAAACATAGCTGTTGGAATACGTGATACTGTCGCCGACAAAGACAACGCGGGAATCTTTTTCGAAAACCTTCATATAAGCTTCTCCCGTTTTTCTACTGCACGCTCTCCAAAACCTTTTTGATCGTCATTGTCCGCAGTTTTTTTGTCATTGCCGCAAGCACTTCGCGGTTCATTTTTTCGTTTCTTGTGTATGCCGCCCGACTGCCCACACAAGCATATTTACGAAGTCCGAGCGGATGATACGGCTCAAGCTCCACCGCTTTGACACAACTGTGTTCGTTTGCCGTAAGTGCAATAGCCGCCAAATGGCGGTCGTTGTCATTGATATCCGGAACAATCGGACAGCGCAAGAGGACGGAGGCATCCGATCG
The DNA here is from genome assembly GCA_934444645.1 of uncultured Eubacteriales bacterium. Taxonomy (GTDB): domain Bacteria; phylum Bacillota; class Clostridia; order Oscillospirales; family CAG-382; genus UMGS882. The sequence continues at coordinate 59,666 of CAKSCV010000006.1, forward strand.
GTCAAGAACCGCAAGTCCGGCGAGAAGTTTTTCCGGCGCGACGCCGATATACGTCTTACAAAGCTCGTCTGTAAGCTTGAAATCGTACAAAAACAGATCGGTGTGTTTGGCAGCTTGCTCCAATTGTTCAGGAGACACACAGCCGGAGGTTTCAATCGCTGTATGAATTCCTGCCCTTTTAAGTGCCGGAAGCAATTCCATCAGTCCTTCAGGCTGTGCAAACGGCTCGCCGCCGGACAGCGTCACGCCGCCCTCCGCGCCGTAAAACACCGCATCCTTTTTGACCTCCTGCAGGAGTGCGTCGACCGCATAGTCTTTCCCGATAATCTCCAACGCGCCTGCCGGACAAACGGAAACGCATTTGCCGCACAGGCTGCACTTTTCGCGTTTGAATATATGTGTCGGAGCAAATTCGTGTGCCTGTTCCGGGCATACGGCACATTTTCTGCACCCGATACAGCGTGCGGCATCAAAGCTCAATTCCGGCAGGAAGCCTTTTCCTTCGGGATTATGGCACCAGGCACAGTTTAACGGGCAGCCTTTGAAGAAAATCACTGTGCGCAAACCGGGACCATCGTGCGTGGAAAAGTGCTGAATGTTGAACACAAGCATGTTTAATCTCCCATACTGCGCGAAATCACATCGTCCTGCAAGCCTTTCGGAATACGCGTGAAATAATCGCTGTATCCGCCGATACGCACAATAAGATCGCCGTGTTTTTCCGGATGGATCTGAGCGTCGAGAAGCTCGTCGGGACTTACGATATTGAACTGCATTTGCGCATCCTCCGTCTTTAAGAAGCCCTCAATGAGCGAGCGGATGGCGGCAGGCGGCGTGTTCTTGTTTAATTTGATATTTAATGCCGTTCCGCCCAAAAAGCGCACCGGTTTCCAAGCCGCCGACGAGCAAAGACTCATCGTCGGGCCGGAACGGTCATAGCCCTGAACCGGATCGGAACCGGCGGAAAGCGGCGCACCGGCAAGTCTGCCGTCGGGCGAAGCACCGGTATGTCTGCCGTTGATTTCGTGGTCACGATAGGAAAACGCGCCGGGAATGACTTTTGCGCCGCGGCAGGTGGTGTAGAGGTCAAACGTCTTTAATACCATGTCCGAAATACGCGCCGCAAGGCGATTCGTGCTTTCGGTGCAGTTTCCGAAATGATCGACACGGTTTATAATCGTATTCAACAGTTCCTCATGGCCTTTATAATTGTCGTTGATTGCTTGCTTGAATTCAGCAATTGTCAGCATTTTGTCGGTATAAACGAGTTTTTCGAGAACATTGAGGCTTTCGATGACATTGGTCATGCCGAGCATGTTCGGCTCAATAAAATTATATCTTGCACCGCCGGCATCGCCGGAAAGGCCGCGCTCTGTACAATCCCCGATGAGAGCGGATATGCGGATCGGGTCGGTGCCGTTGCGTGCGCGTTCAAGCTGCCAAAGATTTTCAGTCAGCATCGCCTTGTCGCAATAATCACCGAACGCTTTCTCAAAACGCGCAAGCAGCTCCTCAAAGCCGATATCCTCCGGGACATTCAAAAACGTGTCCATGAAGATTTTTAACATATTGATATAGGGACTGGTGATGGATACGCCCGAACAGCCGATGGGGGTGATCTCCACACAGGTCGAATGGGTAAAATTGTTGGCATCGTGCGGCGTGTAGCCGTATTTTAACATGGATTCCGTTATCTTATCGTTGTTCCAGATCTGCGGATTGCCGTGTCCGGCTTGCAAAAGGTGCGATACGAAATCGAGAATATCGCCGCTTGTTTCGCTCGTTACGCAAAACCCGACATTCGGATCGGGCGTGTGCGTATGGGAAATGGCCATGAGAAAATGCCAGGTCAACGCATTTTCAACGGCCTTTCCCTCAGGATCTCTTCCGCCGAGCATAAAGCCGGCTGCCGCCCAAGCACTCATGTTGTTCATATACTGTAAGCAGAAGCAATCAATCAGCTCTTGTGCCGTGACTTCGTCAAGAATCCCGTTTTCGATGTCGTTACGATAGTACGGCAAGAGATATTGATCGGGACGGCCGGCTGAATAAATACCGTACAGGCTGTATAAAAACAGATGAATGCTTTGCAAGGCTTCCCGAAAGGTTCGCGCCGGCTTTGCCGGAACACGTTCCAGGGTGTCTGCCAATGCGAGAAGTTCTGCCTTTTCTCCGCCAGAAGCAGCTTCCGCCATACGGCGGGCTTCGGTCGCATAGTTGGCCGCAAGCGTTAATACGCCTTGCAGTTCAAGAATACAGCATTCGTAGAATTCGTATTTTCCGACGTTTCTGCCGTCGCGTAGATCCAGCTTCTCACCGGCATTTTTCATTTCTGCAATCAATCCCTCGACGCCAAGAGAAAGCAGCTTTGGGTAGTCGAGCGCCATATGGTCGGCTCTGCCGCGTGATTGCGGAATGCCGTCGCGAAGCAGCTCGGTGTAATAGCGGTCCTTTTCGGTTTCATCCTTATTGAAGGCTGCAAAATTCGGCTGCCCGACAATAAGCTCTCCGGCGCAGATGACAGGCTTTGTATTTTCAAGCATATATTTTTCTGCCATAGAGCGGCGAAAAACAACCGTCGGAGCGTCCGCATTCTTTGCCCACCCCTCTGCGTAAAGCAGGCGGGAATGCGAGCATTTCCATGGTATAAGTGTGCGGTCCAAAACCATCGCCGAGTTTTCGGAATAGTATTTGCGGAGCTTTTTTACACGCTCGGACGGAGCGGTTATTTTTGCAAGTTCCGGTTTCAAAAAGCAACACCTCATATTCGTTTAATTTTATGTTTGACATTTGTGAATCCTTGTGCTATACTTCTTATACCATATATTCAAAAACTTAGATATAGTTTTTCTGCACAAAAAGTTGTCAAAAATGAAACTGAGGGATTTAAGATGCAGATAGTCAAAAAATTTGCTCCCATTGCCGGTCTTTGTGAAGCAACCATGAATTATTCGGCGGTGGAGCACACAAAATCCGACAACAGCGTTCTCCTCTACACCGTACAAAAATTTTCGTTTTTGTTGACCGATGACCTTGCCGGTGTGGTCGGCGACCAAATTTACAACACTGTGCGCGGTGATTTTTTCGTTTTCAGCCCGAATGAAATACATTTCGGACGTTTCCTGCGTGCCGGAACGCACCGCTATCTCGATTTTTACCTGCCGACCGACTATTTTTCGCACGGTTTTTCATCCGACTGTCTGAATCGTACGGATCTTGCCGGATTATTCCGGCAGTCGGACGGAACAGCGGTAAATCTGGTTCATCCGGAGGAAAACACGCGTGCGGATATTCTCCGCATTACGGAAACACTGGCCGGAATTGCCGTAAAACATCCCGATGAAGAAGATCACACGGCAGATCTGCGCATTTTTGCCCTTATGCTTGAGCTTTTTGAACACTGTGCAGCCGCATACCGAGAACAAAGCGCATATCCGTTTTCTTCACCCGTTCCGTCGGTTGTTTCGAAAACGCTGCGGTTCATCAACGAGAATTATTTCGAAAACATCCGGCTTGAAGCGCTTTCGAAACGCTTTGGATGCAGTGTGACATATCTTGCCAAATGCTTTCGCAAGCACACCGGAAAGACAGTGCATAAATACTTGACGGAGCGCCGTATTGCGGCGGCAAAGCATCTGCTGAATACCGGGTCAACAGTCACGGAGGCTTGCTATGGTGCAGGCTTCGGCAGCTGTTCGGATTTCATCAAGGTGTTCGGGAAAAATGCGGGCATGACGCCGGGCGAATACCGAAAAAAGAACCGTGCCGAAAAAATGCCGAATGTGAGCAATGAGCAAATATAAGTGAGCTTTGCGTATTAACTTTCTTTTGTCCATACGCTACAATACTGCTGTAATAGAAAACCGCACCGAAAGGACAAAAACTATGTTTTCCTGCCGATTTATCCAAGCCACACGTGATTTTGCGACCTATGAAAAGCCGGTCTGTGCGCCGTATTTGCGAAAGGTCTTTACCCTTGACCGTCTTCCCGAAAAAGCCGTTCTCACCCTTACCTCGACCGGCTTCTACCGGCTTTGGGTCAACGGCAAGGAGCTTACCGCTTCGCGCCTTGCGCCGTGTATCACAAATCCCGATGACATTCTGCTTTACGATACTTACGATGTAACGCCTTTTTTGACAACGGGACAAAACTGCTTAGCCCTTCTTCTCGGCAACGGCGTTTCCAATGCCATCGGTGGCTTCATTTGGGAGTTTGACAAAGCGGCTTTCCGCTCGGCTCCGAAGCTTGCTCTTGCCTTTGAAGCCGCGTGCGGCGAACAAAGCCTCCGCTTCGAAGCGGACGAAAGCTTCAAATGCGCCGCTTCGCCGATCTTTTTTGACGACCTCAGAAGCGGCGAATTCTATGACGCAACCGACGAAATTCCGGATTGGAACAAGCCGGATTTTGACGACAGCGCATGGCAAAACGCCCTCCTTTGTGAGCCGCCGCGCGGCAAAGCAGTCCAAAACGATACCGAACCGGTGATCATTACCAAAGAGTTAAAGCCGGTTAAAATCTATGAGGGCTATCACAAAGCACCCGAACGTCCCGGCAAAAAGTGTCCGGACGCCAAAAAGCATTCGCAGACCGCGTTTTATAAGCCGGAAGAAGGCGAAAAAGGCTTTGTGTTCGAATTTTCCGAAAACACAGCCTGTGTGCCGCGCCTGCGCATTCGCGGCCGAAAAGGGCAGAGAATCATCCTGCAGGCAGCGGAATACTGTGACAAGGACGGCGGAATCAACTTTGAAAGCATCGGTATGTTCTATCCGGACGGCTTTTGCCAACGGGATATTTACATCTGTAAAGGCGAGGACGTCGAGGAATACATCCCGTCATTCACCTATCACGGCGCACGTTACTTTCTTGTCATCGGTGCGGACAAAGAGCAGATTTCCGAAGACACCGTCACCATGCTTGTGCAGAACAGCGATGTGCGCGAACGCGGCTGTTTCTCCTGCTCCGATCCGATCGCAAACGCTTTGCAGAAAAGCGCACGTACCGGCGACCTTGCCAATCTTGTGCATATCCCGACCGACTGTCCGCACCGCGAAAAAAACGGCTGGACGGGCGACGCGGCGGTATCGGCCGAGCATATGATCCAAAATCTTTCCGTCGAGCGCGTTTGGAAGCATTGGTTAAAAATGATTTGTGCCGCACAGCGTGCAGACGGCGTTCTGCCCGGCATTGTTCCGACCGCCGGTTACAGCTATACCTGGGGCAATGGACCGTTATGGGATTCGGTCATCATCGAACTGCCGTATCAAGCCTATATCTACCGCGGCGATCTTTCGCTTTTTCGGGAGGTATCCGACACCGTCCTGCGTTATCTTCACTATCTCGCCGGAAAGCGAAATCCGGACGGTTCGCTTGCCTTCGGCCTTGGCGATTGGTGTCATGCATTAAGACAAGGCGGCGGCAACTATCTTTGTCCGCTTGAGGTTTCGGATACCATCATCGCCGTAAATATCTGCCGAAAAGCGGCGTTCTTATTTGACAAATGCGGCATGAGCGTGCAGCGTGTATTTGCCGAAGCACTCGAAAAAGAGCTGCTTCAAACCGTGCGTGAACGGTTTATCGACTATGACACCATGACCATGCGCGGTTCGTGTCAGACAGCGCAGGCTTTAGGGCTGTATTACGATATTTTCGAAAAGGGCGAACGGAAAGAAGCCTACCGCCGTTTAGCGGAATTTGTACACATGGAGGATGACCACCTGAACGGCGGTATGTTTGGTGTACGCATTTTGTTCCGCACGCTTGCCGCTTTCGGCGACGCGGAGCTTGCGTACAAGCTTATCACGCGAACCGATGCGCCGTCGTATGGAATCTGGGTCAAAGAATTCGGACTTGTTTCGCTGCCCGAAACGTTCCGCACCTGCGTCAACGGCTACGATACATCGCTCAATCACCACTTTTTCGGCGATATTTCCGGCTTTTTCATGTCACACATAGCCGGGCTTCAAATCAATCCGTATCACGATGATCCGACGGAAGTGCGCATTGCGCCAAACTTTATTTCATCGCTTGACCATGCGGAAGCTTATTACGACACCGTCGGCGGCCGGATAAAGGTAAAATGGGAACGCGCGGGAGAAGCCGTTGACCTTCGCATTCAAAAAGAAGACGGCGTTCACGGTGCGGTCGAGCTGCCACATGGACATGTATTCACACACATAACCGGCGCGGACGACTTAAGCATAAGCGACAGGCGGATATATGAACTGCAAAACGCGGTCTATACCGTTTGCAAAAAGAAATAGACAAAAAAACGGACGCTATCGTTTCTGATACCGTCCGTTTTTTGTTGCTTATATTTCGTCTGCCGTTCGGAGGTTTTGCCAAACCACACAGCCGTCTTTCCATTCAAAGTCGAGAATTTTCCCGTCTTTTAAGCGGTATCCCGTGAGTTTTCCGGAATCAAGCTCTTTCGGAAGTGCCGGCAGAAGCGTTCCGTCCTCCGAAACAAGCATTGCCAATATGCCTGCCGTCACGCCGAAGTTTCCGTCGATCTGAAACGGCGGATGGGCGCAGAGCAGGTTTTTATACACGCCGCCCCTGCAGCAGACCGTATCCGTTTCGACCGGCGTCAGGAACCGTGCAAGCAGCTGCGACACTTGTTCCCTTTCGCCGAGCGATGCCCACAAACACAGCTTCCATGCAAGACTCCAGCCCGTGCCGTCGCCGCCGCGCTCGACAAGGGACGCTTTGCAGGCGTTTGCCGTCTTCGGATCGTTTTTTACATCGATAATGCCGCCCGGAAACAACGCGTACAGGTGCGACACATGACGGTGATGCAGCTCGGTCGGCGTGTGCGGCTCGTCCCATTCGACAATTTTCCCGTCCGTGCCGACCGTAACCGGCTTCATGCGCGGCAAAACCGCCCGGATCCGTGCTTCCAGCTCCGTATCGCAGGTATCGATATGCGCTCCTGCCTCCAAAATATCGCAAAACAGACCGTATACAAGGCTGTCTGTCATGGCACTTGCGCGCGCAACGGCGCATTTTTCGCCGTTTTGGTCGAGAAACGCGTTTTCCGGCGACGTGGTCGGGCAAACCGAAAGCCGGTCATCCAAACGGCTGCCGCACAGCTCATGTAAATAGAACAGTGCCGCTTGCTTCATGAGCGGATACGCGTCCTTGGCAAGATATTCCGCATCACCGGTATACACGTAGTACCGATACAGCTCGCGGCACAGCCACGCGCCGCTTGCGTTCCAAAAGCCCCATTCGGCAGCGGCTGAAGCCGGCAGCGCAAAGCCCCAGACATCGCTGTTATGATGCAGCACAAAGCCGTCGGCATGATAGAGCACACGTGCCGCCTCTTTTCCGGTCACGCATCTGTCCCGAACAAAGCGGACAAGCGGTTCAAAGCAATCGAAAAGACCGCAGGAAAGAAGCGGCTGATAGTTCATTTCGGTATTGATGTTTAATGTATAGTTGCTGCGCCAGGGCGGTGTTAAGCTTTCGTTCCACAGGCCTTGCAGGTTGGAGGCTTGGGTCCCCTTGCGCGAACAGCTGATGGCGAGGTATTTGCCATAGTCAAACAAGAGCGCATACAGTCCCGCGTCCGCACGGTTTTCTCCAAATGCCGCCAAGCGTTCATCGGTCGGAAGAAAATCGCGTGAAGAACCGAAAAACGTGAGCCTTGTGGTGCTAAACAAAGCGCGATAATCGGCGATATGCGCGTCTTTCAGTGTTTCAAAGCCTTTTGAAGCGGCACGGGCAAGCGTTTTCGAAACGTTGCTGCGGAACGCGTCGGTGTCATCCAGTGCGAACGGCGAAAGAAAATTGGTGTCAGCCGCCAAAAGGAATATTGCTTCCGAAGCCTCCGATACCGAAAGCGTGTCCGGGCGGACGTGCAAAACGCCGTCGGTCAAGATGCGCAGCCGCGCATAAAACTGCACGCCCTTTTGATCCGGCTCTTGCGAATAGGCAAGCGCATAGCCGCACTTGTTTTCGGGCGTTTCATAGGAGAGACCCGGTGCTTCTCCTTGCAGGATCAAGTCGTTTCCGTCCGTGAAAACGCGGCTTTTGAGCGGCGAATCAATCGATACATCAAACGACAGCGCAGCCTTTGTATCGCACGCAAAGCGAAGGACAAACACGCGGTCGGGATAGGACAGAAATGCCGTTTTGGTATAAGTCGCGCCACAGCAGTCATAAGAACTTTCAAGCAGCGCGTTTTCAAGGTCTAACGCGCGGACATACGAGCTGACAGCGGCATGTGAGGTATGTATCAACAGATTGCCGAGCGGCAGATACACCTCGCTCCGGTTGCCCAAAAAATCGGCTGCGGCAAGATAGGCCTTGCGGTATTCCCCATTCAAGGTATATTCCTTTGTTTTTTGATAGGCTTCGTAAGCAGCGGGATTCGGGTGCTTGCCTCCGGGAAAGCCCGACCAAAGCGTGTCGAGGTTCAGCGAATAGCGGTCGGAATCGGTGCCGGAATACGCGGCAGCTCCAAAAAAGCCGTTGCCCAAGGGCAGGATCTCATGAAAGCTCTTGGCAGGTGAAGTGTAAAAAAGGCGGGAGGAAGAATTCATGCTTTGCTCCTATTGTCGGGATAAAACGTTTTCTCTTGAAGGGCCGAAGGATACAGGCCATATGATTTGTAAAACGCGCCGGAAAAAGCGGCAATGCTTGAAAAGCCGCTGGCTTCGGCGGCTTCTCCGACCGATGCGCCGCCGGCAAGCATACGGATGGCGGCGGAAAAACGATAGTTTTTGATATACTGATACGGCGTGATGCCGGTATATTGCTTGAAAACCTTTTGAAAATAATTGGTCGCAAGGTGCGCACGGCTTGCAAGCTGTTCGACGGTGATATTCTCTTTGAAATGCGCATGGATATAGGCAAGGCTTTCGTTTAACAGCTCGTTGTTTTCGGGAATAACCGAAAATTCGCGGTCTATGAGAGAAATGAGCGTGCGCACGGCGTTTTCCATGATAACGAGGTCTCCGGTATGGAGCGTTTCATAGGGACCCGGTTTGCAAAGTCCGGCGATTTCGAAGCACAGCGCGGCGCTTTGCGCGATTAGCGGATATTTCGTCAAATCGATATCGAGAATACCGCCGAAAAACAGCGGCGGCAGCAGGGAAAAATCGATATAATCATGCGCGATTCGGTCGTCCTTGCTGTAAAACGGCACAAACTCCATGTTTTGCGGAAACAGATACAGGTGTTCATGATAGATCGGAATTTTATGCGCGCCGTTGGTATAATAGAGCTTGCCGGAATGATAAATGTGCAGCCGGTTGATGTTCCGATGCTTTTGCGTGTTCCAGGTGCCGTGAATGGTGCAGGAACCGCAGGTGTATAAATAAACATTTTCGATAAGAGCAGACATATTACCCTCTTTTCCCGTGTTCCTGCAAGAGGACCTTTTGATTTGAAATCATCATAACACAGAATGGACAAAAATTCCATCCTTCGGTTCAACAAAGTGAGAAATGAACAAATATAAGTGAACTTTGCGTATTAACTTCTTTTTCGTCTTAGGCTACAATAATACCGAGAACACTCTTAAAATACACAAAACGGACCCAAAAAGAAACCAAAATCTTTGGATAAAGTGTAAAAATACGCTTTGTCCGAAAAAAAGAAAGAAGGAGAAGAATGAAAAAAAGATTCACGCGGCGCATTCTTTTTGCGGCGCTGCTGGCGGCCGTTCTTGCCGCTTCGGCAAGAGCCGCCCTTGAACGCGTCGAAACGTATCCTGCCGGGCATTTCACGGATGTCGCCGAAACAGATTGGTTTGAGGACAGCGTGAAAACGACTTACGAATACGGCGTGATGAACGGCAAAGCGGCTACGCTCTTTGCACCGGCCGACACGCTTTCGGTTGCCGAGGCTTTGACGCTTTCGGCGCGCATTCATGCGTTGACAAACGAAAAACCGCTTTCCTCGGAAACAAGCGGCGTTTGGTATGAGCCATATATCCGTTACCTGAAAGAAAACGGCTTTTTGCGGGAGAGAAGGTTTGACGACTATGACCGCCCGATCAGACGCTATGAATTTGCCGAAATATTAAGTGCGGTCTGCGGCAGGCTTCCGGAAATCAACACGCTTGATGCAATTCCGGACGTTTCGAGCGATCTGCCGTATGAAAGTGCCGTTCTTTCACTGTACCGTGCCGGAATCCTGACCGGCAACGACGAAACAGGAACCTTTGGTGCGAACACCAACCTTTTGCGCAGTGAGATCGCCGCCATGCTTTCACGCGTGATTCTTGCCGACAAGCGCGTCGCAAAGACGTATCCGTCGGTGAATGCACAGCTTTCCGCGGCCTATGCGCTCATCGACTGTGTCAACGGAAACGGCCGTAAAGGTCTTTCCAACGGATGGACCTATGATAACCGGTTTGATCTTATGAACACGACCGGCGCACAGAAGAATTTTCTTCACGACGAGAGCGATACCGCGTTTTATGCCTTAGCGCGGCGTTTTGAAGCGCAAAAGGACGGGAAGCTGACCTTAGAAGCCCTGCTCGATGTGGCATCCTCGGACGGCGGCGTATATCTCCTCTTTGAAGACGAGAACGAAAACGCGGCGGTCGGACTTCGCGAAAACGGCGGCTTTTGGGAGTTGTTCGGCGAAAATGCGACGCTTTCGGCTGTTGCCGTGCCAAAGGAAAAGCGCACGCCGGTCGTGTTTCGCATGACGCTTGATCTTGACCGGAAAAGTGCCTTCTGCACGGTCGATGAGAAAAATGTCGGTACGGTAACACTGCCCGAAAAGGCACTTGCACGGCTTGTGATCGGGATCACCGACAAAGGCAAAGGCACGGTCAAGCTAAACCATTTGAAGCTTGATAAGAACTATTTGCTTGACGAGCATTTCTTTGTGTCCGAAAGCAGTGTCGGGAAAGCACCGATGGGCTGGGACGTCTCCGGCGACTTTACGGTCGAAAAAATCGAAACCGAATTCGGCGCCGACGTTTTCAGCTTGCGCGGAAGCAAAGCGACAGCCGAAAAGAAGCTCGACAAAACAAGCGGCCGTCTTGTGCTTGAAACCATGCTGCTTTTACCGGAAAGCGGTGATGCGGCGGCATTTTCCGTCTGTTCCGAGAAACAAGACGCGATCAAAATCGAATACAAAAACGGCAAAATCACTGTCGGCGATACAGACCTTGGCACCTACACGTCCGGCGTTTGGCAGACGTTGGCCGTCAAGGCGGATACGCAGAAAAGCGCGGCGACTATTTATATCAACGGCAAGAAAAAAGCAACAGTTGCTTGCGGTGCGGCAGATTTCGACGGCATAACGCTTTCGGCTGACGGAGGTGCGGTTTGGTTTGATGATGTCCGCGTTTACGGAAATCCCGAAAAGCCGGCGGACTATCCGGCAAAGCCGCAAGCTGCGTCCTCCGACAACTACGAGGTCGGCATGAATATGTGCTACTTATGGCGCGATTCCGAATCGCTCGAAGGCTGGGATGCGGTCAGTCCGTTTGCGGAATTCGAGCCTTATCTCGGCTATTACGACGACGGTCTTACGGAAACAGCCGACTGGGAATTAAAGCAAATGGCGGAACACGGTGTGGACTTCATCAACGTATGCTGGTATGCACCGCAGGAAAAAATGACCGCTCCGATCAAAAAAATGCGCTATTCCCATGCCGCGCTCAACGAAGGCTACATGAACGCCGAAAACAGCGATTATGTAAAATTCTGCATCATGTGGGAAAACAGCACGCGGTATGTAGGTGCTTCCAACCTTGAAGAATTCAAGGAATACATCTGGAAATACTGGAAAGAGTATTATTTTTCCGATCCGCGCTACGAGACGCTTGACGGAAAAGCACTTCTCACGGTTTGGAGCTTAGACACCTTCCTCAAAACCTTCGGCGGCTCGGAGGGTGCGGCGCAAGCCGTCGCATTCATGCGCTCCGAGCTTATGCAAATGGGCTACGACGGTCTTGTCTTACTCTTTGCCACCACACAGATCGTACCGCAAAGCACCTATGCCGCCATTTCCGCCATCGGTGCGGACGGCACCTACAACTACCATTGGTCAGCCGCCGGCTACAATCCGAGCGTTCAGATTTCCGGCAACAGCACCAACCTGCAAGCGGCAAGATCCGTATCCTCACACAGCGTTCCGACGGTATCCATCGGCTTTAACGACATCGGCCGCAACAATTCGCGCGACCCGATCATTTCGGTCTCCGACCACTTAACGGTCTGCGGAGAGATCAAAAAGCTGCTTGCCGATTCCAAAACCGATTCTTGGCGCGACCGCACCGTCATGATCTCCACCTGGAACGAATATTCCGAGGGCACGTATATTGCGCCGACCGCTTCGACCGGTTTTGATTATCTTGAAAACCTGCGCAAGGCTTTCACGTCCGACACCTCCGACCACGCGTCGTTGGACGCAAAGCCGACAAACGAGCAGAAAAGCCGCGTTTCGCATTTGTATCCGGAGGGCTTTGCACCGCTTCGCCGCTACCAATTTGAAAAGACCGACGCGGAAAAGATTGCCGAGGATACCGAAAGTCTTGTTTCGGTCTTGCGGTTCGATATGGCAAACGAAAAAGAAAGCACTGCATGGGACGCTATGTTCGGCATTGACGGTTTTGCACGGGAAAACGGCGTCATTTCCGGCAGCAGTACAAGAGCCGACTATGCCGTTTATACAAGCCTTGCGGATATGCCGGAAGCAGCGGATATGCCGATTCTGCACATTCGCATGAAAACAAGTGAAAAAGCAAACGCGGAAGTTTTCTTTATCACCTCGTCGGACGGCACATGGAACAATGTGAAAAAGATGAATGTCGCTTTGGGTGAGCCGAACGAATTTCACGATTATTATGTCAACATGAGTGCGCTTGCTTCCTACAAGGACAAGCTTACCGCGCTTCGGCTTGACCCATGCACCATGCCGGCATCGTTTGAGATCGCGCTGATCGAATTCATGCAATATCCGGTCAAGCTCACGCCGACCGTCACCATCAACACAAGAACGCTTTCCCTGCCCTTCGATCCGGTCAAAGCCGGAGACGATTACGAAATCGTCGGTGAAGCGGACGCCGGTTTCTATTCCCTGCTCCGCGTATATTATGAATGGAACCGTGCGGACGGCATTCTGACTCTCAAAACAGCGGACAAGAAAACGCTTGTGTTCACGGTCGGAAAAGACACGGTGAACGCGGGCGGAAAAGACGTGCCGCTTGGTGCGGCATTTACCCTGCGCGACGGTCTGCCGGTGTTCCGCATAAAGGAATTATGCGAGCTTTTAGGCTACATCTGTGAAATATCACCGTCCGAAATCAAAATCACGGCGGCGACCGAAGCGGAGCTTGCCTACCTTGCGTCCATAAAGCCCAACGAGTGGAATTTTGACAGCTATGGCGACAACGAGGGCTGGGTGATGCAAAACTGCTCGGCAGAGGTCTCCGACGGGAAGTTATACGGTTTCCCGACAAACAGCGACCCTGCCGTCAGACACAGCGTCGATTTTGATGCTTCCGAATACACGCATCTGCTTTTAGGCATCCGCTATTCCGACACACTTGCCGACCAGCGTGCCCAGCTCTTCTTCATCACCGAAACCGACGGCACCTACAATACCAAGAAATGCATCAATGTTCGCTACGACGCGGACGGCAAAGCACACAAAGACGGCGACATGGTCGAGCTTGTATTCGATCTGCACTCTTCGGCCGCCTTTAAGGGCAAGATCACCGGTCTGCGGCTTGACCCGTTCGGTGTGAATGAGCCGTTTGAAATCGATTATATCAAGTGCGTATACGACCAAACGCTGCCGGTAACGCCGCCGCAGGAAAGCGAAGATTCCTCTCTTACCGAAGAAGTCAAGCCGAACAAGCCGGTCGAAGCGGAAATCAAAAACGGCAATGTCACATCCGGTGTGGAAATCAGCACAAACGGCGACGCACTCATCACGCTCGATATGGATCCCGATACGGGCGACAAGGTTTGGCGTGTCAAAAGCACGTCGTCCGGCGAAACCTTTACCTATTTTGATGCTTCCATGCAGTTCGAAAAGGGCAAGACCTATGAGATCACCTACACCATCTATCCGACCGAGGACAGTGCCGGAAATCCGTACAGGCAAGCCATCATCGGCGGAAGCCTGCGCTACGGAGACGGCGGCGGCACGGTAAGCAACCACACGTTCGGCGGAAATTCCAACAAGACAAACGGCAAATGGTTTACCGAAACGGCTGAGATGAAAATCGACGACAGCTATGTTCCCTCCGTCCAAGACTGCATTCGCTTGTGGGGAAAACCGGTAAACGGACACGGAATCGGCTATTTCGTGGCAGAAATTTCCGTAAAAATAAAAGAATAAAGGAGCAAAAATCATGAAAAAACGACTGACTGCGTTCATTTCTTCCCTCGCGATTGCGGCTTTTTCGGCTTTGGGGGTAACTGCCTTTGAATTTGAAAAGCCGGAAAGCGCCGATGAATTGTCCGCAAAGGCTTCTCAAGCCGCACTTGCGGCGGAGGCGGTCACCGACCCGGAGCTTGGCATTCTGATCTATAAGCAGACCTTTGACACGGATGCCACGCCGACCTACATCAACACCGCTTATGACATTTACGGTATCAACACGGACACGTCCGGCTTGACGCTTGCCGACGGAGCATTAACGGCGACCGGCACTGCCGGAACCTACCGCCAGTTCAATTTCCAATACAAGGACGTGAGCGGAAGCGGCTCAAAGTTCTATCCGCGAAGCGGCACCTATACCACAACCTTTGATTTGCGAAACGATGCCGCTTCAACGATCGACATCACCGAGCTGCTCACCCGTTATCAAGGCACAAACCACCACAACGGACTTGTCAGCTGCTACGTCAATCCGGCATCCGCCAATGCAAACAAAGGCACATGGCAGTCGTTCAAGACATCGCATGTCTTCACGCGAAACAGCGACGACACCTTCACGGCAGGTCTCGCCGACAGCACCTCGACAGTCACCTCCGGTGCCGGCGAGCGCATTTATCAGCTTCGTCTGTATGTCAAGGGTGCCGAAAGCGTTTCCATCGACAACATCTGCTTATGGTATTTTCCGGCAAATGCCTGTGTGTTAAGAGACGGCGAAAGCTATGCGTTCGCCTCCTATGATTCCGGCGATTTCACCTTCGGCACGCCCGAAAGCACGGAAAACTTTGTCGGCTGGGTATCGACGGACGGCAAGGTGTATGCTGCCGGAACGGTTATCGCTGCCGCCGATGTCGGCGCAACGGTGCTTGGCAAGACCTTCACCGCCTTCTATCAGGATGCCTCCAAGCCTGCCATGGGCATGGCCTTTGAGGGCACAAACGACAAGAACGTCAACTTCAACATCGGTATTCTTTCAGGCGACAGCAATGTTAAGGAAACAAGCTACGTCACCGAGGACGGCCGCACGGCGGTGCGCATATACTGCGAAAACGGCGGTTGGAACCCACGCTTTCATGCGCTTGCCGAAACGCCGTTTGACCCGGAGGAATACACCCTCGTGCAATACGTTTACAAGGCAGAACAAGGTCAGAATACCGCCGGAACGGACATCACCGGCTCCTCCGCACGACTTCTCTATTGGACCTCAGCGGAAACAGACGGCTTCTATACCGGCGGTGAACACAAAATCGGCGGCGGTGATATCAGCCTTGCGGTCGATAACGAATGGAAAACCCTGACCTATGATATGTCGGACGCTGCCAACGGCCTTGCCGCGCACCCATGGAACAAAACCGGCGGCGTTTACGGCATCAGTGCAAGTCCGCTGCGCGCACCGGCGCTTGCCGTTTCTTATATCGATGCCATCCGTGTCTACCGCAAGGGCGTCGTCACGGTGACCTACGACACCAATGCGCCGGAGGGTGCGACGGTAACCAAAACGGTAGAAGCCGACACGAATCGCGGCGTCGGCACCGGTTATTATCTTTCGAGTGATATTCCTGCCGCGGAGGGCTATCATTTTGCCGGCTGGGCATTAGAACCGGATGCTTCCGCGCTCGAAACGGTAAGCAAAATCGATTTGACCGGAAATACAACGGTCTATGCCGTATGGGTAAGCGAACACGCGCCGCTCACCTCCGGCAAGACCTCCATCCGTACAAGCGGCGTAACAGGCATTCGGTTCAAGGCAAGCGTTTATCAAAAGGTCATGACCTATGACGAGGTAGAAATCGGCTTTTTGGCGGCACGTTCCAACGAAGAGACCCGCATTAACATGGAATTGACCGACGGTGAGCTGAATCTGGATTGCGTTACCTATGGCTTTGCCGTTAAGGGCACGGCTTTTGCAAAAGCCGACGGCAGCATCACCGCCAACTATCTGCGCGAGAACGGCGACGGCATTTTCTCCTCCTTCACAGCCTGCGTGATCGGTATTCCGAAGAAGTATTACACCGAAAACATTCTGGTGCGTCCGTATGTCACCATCGGCAGCACCACCTACTACGGAGCCGCCAAAGAGCAATCGCTCTATAACGCCGCCAAAGCCTGCGAAGACACGGACAATCCCATCGTCAAAGATATTCTTTCCGCAGGCGACAGCAACACCTGACAAAAAACTGCGGAAAAGAGATTTTTCCTCTTTTCCGCAGCCCGTATACCCTCGCGCAGTTTGGCGCGAAACTCTCCTTTTCGCACGTCCTTAAAGCTCTCTTTAAGGACGTGTGTTTTTTATGTTTCGGCAAAGCCCTTGCTTGCCTCTTCTTTTTTTCGGTTGCGTTATGCCCTATTCCGGCGTGTATTCGATCGAGCCAAGTGCATTTTCGTCGCTGTCATACAGCGTCGCCTTGACCGTGCCGCTCGGTTTGAAGCTTTTCGGCGTGATGATGCGGTATTCGCCCTCGCCGTTGCTGATAAGGCTCATTTTTCCGGTACTAACCACTTCGCCGTCCTCGATCGCTTCATACACGACCGTGTAAGTTGCTTCTTCAAGAACGGTAATGTACACGCTGCCGTCTTTGTACGTGATGCCGTATTCCAGTTTTTCCGGCGGCAGAAGCGGCTTCAGAACGCGGATTTCGCCGTATTCCGACTCATACCGCACCCACCCCTGTCTTGTGGTGGTGGACGGAATCTCCGTTCCTCTTGTCCAAACCGATGTATCCAGCGCATTCGGCAGGACAACTGTCTCTTTAACATCCGGGTAACCGTCAAGAGCGCGTTCCGCCGTGCCCTCCTCGGTTTCGGTCGGTGCCTTGGTGATGACCCACGGCTGCCACCAATGCGCATACAAGGTCACGTCGTCACCCTTGATTTCGTCAAGTGATTCGATCTTTGTGCCGCCGTCCTTTTCGGTATACCAGCCGCCAAAGGTAAAGCCTTGACGCGAAAGCGTCTGAAGCGGCTCGTCGCCGGCATGCCAATACGCGTTGAGATAATAACAGCTCGTCGTTTTGCCGCCGTCGTAGTTGGGATCAAAGGTCACATGGCGTTTTTCGGTGCTTGTCGGAAGCTCGACCTTGGCCTTCACGCCAAAGCCGTATGGCATCGAATATTCGGTGTCATAATACTGTCTCGACACTTCCACGATATTGCCGTTTTGCCGCAGGATGCAGAAAATAACGTTCGGAATGTCCTTAATGCCCGTGTAGGTATAGTATTCATCGGTTTCGATATCATACAAATACATGGGATAGTGGCTGGTCACATAGTCGCTTAAGAAGAAGCAGATGAATCTTCCGTCCTCGGTACGGATGGCGGAGCTTGCCTGACTGGTACTTACAGAATCCAACGTGCCTTCTAACTCCGTTGTAAACTTCACCTTGTCAAGATCCACATAATAGAAGCCATTTTTGCCGTCTTCCCAGAACAGCGGCAGAGCGTTGAAAGCAAACAGCCATCCCTTTTCATACCGCTTATCGGAGCAATGCACCTTGTAATCGTAATGTCTGTCCAAAGCCGAATCGCTGACCAAGAAGAAGGTGCGTCCGATCGTTCCGGCAATATCAGGAACCGGGTCGTCCCACGTGACATCCACATGGTACTTTACGCCGTCAATGGTGACAACGCTCCATGCATGAAGTCCCATGCCTTGACCATTGTCAGCAAATCCGACGACCTGCTCCGCCTGAATGCCTACGCGGCTCAGCAAGTCGTTATAGCCCTTGGTATAGCCGTCGCAGACCGCAAAGCCATCGACGATCGAGCCGTATTCGCTGTGACTGTATTTCTTCTTATACGTCAAGTCATACGTGCAGTGTTCCACCAACCAGTCATGGAGCCGCAGAGCCTTTGCCACATCGGACAATCCTTCGCCGAGATCGTCGCCGAGCGCTTCACGGAGCGCTTTCTGCATAGCAGCTTCGTAGACAGCCTTATCGTAGCTCTTCTTTTCGTTCGAAGGAGCGCCTTTGCCGGCATCGACGTTCGGCTGCGTTTCATCCGACGGATCAGTGCTGTCGTCTTTCTTGGTATTATCGTCCTTTTTGGTATCTTCGTCTTTCTTGTCGTCCTCCGCCGGGTCGGTCGGTTTTGCCGGTTCATCCGAATCATCCGGATCATCGGAATCGTCCTTGTCGTCCGGGTCTGGCTGCACCGGTGTTACAGGCACCGCGGAGGCACGTTTTAAGAACGTCACGATCTGACCGCGCGTACAGGTATCGTCCGGCGAAAAGGTGGTGGCGGACGTGCCGTTGGTCACACCGTTTTTCACCGCCCATGCCACAGCCTGTGCATAGTCCGCATCCGCTTTTACGTCGGTAAACGTCGAGATGACCTCGGTTTTCGGGCTGCCGGCGTTTTTCCAAAGATAAATGACCGTCGAAGCACGGGTGCAGGGCGTGTACGGCTCGAAATTGCGGCCGGTGACCATGGTATGATCCTTAGCCCACATGGCCGGTTCATAATAATAGTCCGAAGCCAATACGTCGTCGAAGATGATAAAGCCCTCTCGTTTGGGATTTCCGGCGGCACGCCACATAAAGGTGAGTATCTGCGCACGCGTGCAGGTGTCGTCCGGCGAAAAGGTGGTGGCCGTCGTGCCGGTGGTGATCTTCTTATCCAAAGCCCAGTTGACGGCTTCGGCAAAATAATCGTCCGCTTTGACGTCGGTAAAGACAGGGCGCGCGGTTTGGCCGTCTTTCGACGCGGTATCCGTCTGCGACGTTCCACCATCGGCGGCCTTGAACGTATACGTCACGATGACGTTTGCGCCATCCGGCGTGACGTTCTGCGTCTTATTGCCGTTGACCTTGACCGACATTTTGCTCATGTTCGTCGTAAACTTTTTATCAAGACCCGGCTTGATGCCGAGCTTCACCGTCACGGTGTAATCGCTGTTTTCCTTAAAAACCGCGTCTGCCGGCGACCAGGTGACATTTAACACTTCGGTGCTTGCCTTTGCCGGAAGCGAAGCCGTTGTCGCCGGCGTTTCCCCGGCCTTCGGTGCGGCAACCGTTAAATTGATAATGTTAATGATGCCGGTTGCAAAGGCTGACAGCGACAAAGCTCCCATCAGAAAACAAACGGCAAAAATGCCGTACAACCGCTTTTGCATCGTGTTTTTCACGTGATTTCCTCCTCACATTGTATAAAAACGTCTTGCTACGTGGAAATTATAGCACTCTTTTCCGAAAATTTCAAGTAGATAGTCAAAGAAAAACCAAAAGGCTGTTTTCCGAAACGAAAACAGCCTTTTTGCAGTATTCAAGCGGGACTTAAAGGATGTCCCATTCGCCCTGATCTCTTCCCGGAGCTTCGCCGGAAACGCAGAGCACGTTTGCCGCGCCTACCGTAACGATTTCCAAAACCGGAGTTGCCCATGTTTTTTTCATGCGCATTTTTCTCCTTTACTTGTTATTCTGTACAAAGCAGCCCTTTGCGCTGTCGATGAGCGTTTCAAACGGTTTTCCCAAGTGTTTTGGTCTTCGCGTCTTCACGGTAAAAGGAAAATTAGCGTCCGCCGATTGGCAGCCATTGTTACTTGTTAAGCTCAAACAGACGCTTGAGCACCGTCGCCGCCTCTGCTCGGGTGGCGTTTTCCTGCGGATCGAGCGTCGAAGCGGTGCGTCCTGCAAGAATACCCGTTCCGGCGGTCCAGGTGAGCGGTTTTATCGCATATTCCGAAATCTCGGCAAAATCCTCGTAGGAGAGAATGTTGGTATCCTCACCGACCGTCATGTCGTATCCCTTGAAGAAAGCATACCGGTAAAGAATGGCCGCAATCTGCTCACGCGTGATATTGGTCTCCGGTTCAAACAGCGTTTCGCTCACGCCGTAAACAATGCCGTTTTCCGCCGCCCATGCGACCGCCGCGGTATAATAGGTATCGGCGGCAACGTCTTCAAAGCCGCTTGGCTTTGCCATCACGGGCGAGCCCTCGGCGCGGTACAGCACCGTCACAAGCATGGCGCGTGTCAGATTATCCTCCGGCGCAAACAGCGTCGGCGTCACGCCCTTGAAGAGTCCCTTTTCGTACACGTATTTGACATAGTCATAGAACCAATCGCTCTTATGCACATCGGTAAACGGCAAGCCGTCGTCAGCCGCGCCTTTTTCCTTAAAGACCACCACGATTTCGGTATCGCTTGTCACCGAAGCGACCGTCGTTACCTCGTCTCTGCCGACCGACACGCCGTCAACAAGCACATTCGACACCGCATAGCCCTTATCCGGCACAGCCGTCACCGTGACGCTGGTGCCTTTCGGAATGCGCGTTGCCGAAAGCATGGCTTTTCCCTTGCCCTCGGTGCGAAGCGTGATGTTGACATAGGTCGTACCTCTGCCGCCCGAGCCGCCCGAACCGGTATCGTTGCGCTTAAAGGCGGCAATGGCTGTATCGAGTGCTTTGACCGCTGCCGTGTAGCCGTCTTCATCGGTCGTATCGTCGGCAAGCACGGCTTTGGCGGCATCGATGGCTTTTTTCAAGGCGTTTTTCTTGCTTTGAGAAGCTTTCGGTGTGGAATCGAGCACCTGCTGTGCTTCTTCGATCTTGTCGGCAAGGTCGTTCTTGGTGTTTTTCTCCACCGTCACGAGCACGTAATCCGCAAGCCCGGCAGCACGCGCCGTGCTGCCCGTTTCTTCGTCGAACAGAGCCGTACCCGAAGCAAGCTTGACCTTGACAGCCGCTTCGCCGGGCGCAAGGCCTTTGACCGTGCCGCCGTCAAGCGAAAGCAGGTTTTTGCCGTAGAGCAAGCTCCATTCTAACTGTTCGAAGCCGTCAAGCGGCACCTGCACGCCTTCAGCCGTAATGCCGACCGCCGTAAGCGCACTTTGCTTGCCGGCAGCAAGGGTGACCGCCTTATCGCCGTCGCTGTTTTTCGCGATGGCGGCATTGTTTTGAAGAATTTCGACGCGCTCAAACGAATAGGCACCGTCTCGTAACACCGTCACGGTTAACGAAGAGGTGTTTTCCGATTTATCGGTTGCCGTAAAGACGAGCTCTTTTGAAGTTTCGGTATCGGCAAGCTTTCCGTTGTAGGTAAAGCTGCCGCCGGCGTCGCGTGTAAGGCCGTCAGTCGTGCCGTTCACGGTGAGTGCCGCGTGCGGCTCGGTCAAGCCCTCTGCCGAAAAGCTTCCGTCTTTATCCGCAAACACAAGGCTTGTGCCCAAGAGTGCGGATGCGCCGCTTTCCATGCTTTCGGAAGAGCGCATGGCAAGCGAAAGCGTCGGTGCGGAGGTATCGATCGTGAAGGCGACCTGTGCTTCGGGCAGATACGATGCAGCGATGCTGTCGGTAGTCGTATCCTTTTGCGGCGTATACGCCTTGAAGCCGATGACATAATCGCCGTCTTCGAGGTCTTCCAAATGGAATTTCCAATGACTGCGGAACCATTTGCCTTCGGAAACGGCACTGTCGCCGTCGGTTTTTTCGGGAGAGGTGTAGACCTTCTGACCGCGAAGCAACAGCTCGGCAAATACCGGCGTGTCAAAGGTATACTCAATAATGACGTTGTCGGTATCGATATACTCACGGGTTGGGTCGATGTTGGTCTTTACTTCCGTCAGCTTCGGGATCTTGGTTTCCCACATGGTAAAGGCAGCCGAAGAAACGGACGCATCGCCGTAGAAGTAGGCGCGCTTGGCGTCCTCCGCACTTCCGGCAGCCGCTTGGGTATATTCCTCGCGGAGCGTTTTCACCTTGACGGTATAGGTCTTTCCGGGAACCAAGCCGGCGTTTTGACCGACCGGGAAGTTGGAGCCGGCTTCGTACTGACCGAAGGTTTCGGAAAGCTCGTTGCCGTCAGCGTCCGCTACCACAGCCAAATAATGCGTGTAATCGACCGTGTCGGCATCCGTCACCTGCACCAGCACCGTGCCGTTGCCGCCATAGGACGCTTTCACGGCTTTTACGGGCTGCGGAAGGTTGGGATTTGTAAAGGTGATCGCTTTGGTAACAGCCTTGCTGACGCCCTCGGTCGAGGACATGAGGAAAACGGCGCGGTACGTTCCGCTGGGGAACGAATCGGGCAAGGTAAAGGCAGCAGAGCCGGAAACACGTTTGACGTCATCCAAATGGAGAACATTCGTACCGAGCGCACCGTCCGCCAGTGTTTCTTTCTTCAGATTGGCAAGAATCACGGCTTCATCCGTTTCTTCGGTGAGATAAACGTCGATGGTGCACGTGCCGTCGCCGTCGGAGGTCGTCGTCCATTCGGCGGTAAAATCAAAGCTGTCGGGTGCGTCATGCGCAAGCTCCGCGCTTTCCAATTCCGGAATGTCATCAACGCCGCTCATGGTGAAGCTGTCAAACTGCACGCCTTCTGCCGTGCTGCTTACCGTCCAAGAGCCGTTTTGGATAAGGGTACGGTCGGTGACGGTGAAATAGATGTATTTTTTGCCGTCGCGCATCTGCGTCAAGAAGTTTCCGCCCTCGTCATCAGCACTTGCCGGTGCACTGCCGCGGATTTCGACGCCCTTCGGATTGGTGACGGTGATTTCTTCGGCTTTCGGTTCGCCCGAGCCGGTATAGGGAATTTCGAGAAGCAATGCGTCCTGTCCGTCAGCGTTCTTCACATCGATGACCGCACTTGAAACAGCATCGTCAAAGAGGAAAGCACCGCCTTGTTCGACTTTCACCGCGTCGAGCGTATGAATGTTTGTGCCGTAATAGCCGATAACGGCGTCGCTGTCGAGGGACGCAAGGCTGAAGGTGTCCTCATCCTCATCGTCGCGCTTGGGGGCGGAAAGGTCGATGTTCTTCCCGAACGAAACGCTTTCACCCCAGTAATAGATCACGCCGAAGCGGATGCCGATAATCTTGATGTTGGCGCCGATAAACTTGTTCGATACCGCCGCCTCCACACCGGCAAGCTCCTTGCCGCCGACGATCGGAATGCTGTCGGGAATGAAGATGCCGGCATAGATATAGCCGTAGAAGTAGTTGTCGGCAATGGTCACGGTAATGCCGCCTTGGATAAGACCGTCCACAATGCTGACCTTACCGTACAGATTGAGTTCCCACGGTTCGATCCAATGTGCCGAAATGCCGGCTTTGAGGTCAAGCATTCCCTTGGCGAATTTGAGCTTCATATCGCCCGTCAGCGACAGACCCTCCAAGCTGATTTTGGCATTGAAATCGCCGACGAGCGTTTCGATGGCCTCCAAACGCGCAAATAATAGCAGCGTAATCGGCGGAAGCCGGTCGAATTCGCCGCCGATGGTGTCGGCAAGCCCGTTGATGCCGCCGCCGAGACCCGTCATATACAGCACGGGCGGTGCTAACGGAATTTTTAAGCCGTCACGGATGTAGAATTCGATTTTATCGGGAAGAATGCGTTCCTTTTCCTTGACGGTCACTTCCTTGAAGGCAAGAATGCCTTCGCATTCGATGACCTTGATGCTGAGTCCGGCATGGATTTCGTATTCCTTGTCGATGGTGTTGATGGAGACGCTGGCATAAATGCCGGGCGCGTTGGACACAAGCGAGCCAAGCAAATCCTTCGGGAGCGCAAGCTCCACCGTTGTATTGATGCCGATAAAGCCGGTATCCTCGACCGTCACATTGTCGTCAGCCAGCTTTTCGCCGAAACGCACGTCTTCGATCTCCACCGACAGACTGCCCTCGGAGAGGTTGGTGTCCTTTTTCAGCTTTTTGCCGGTCGAGGTGGTCGTAGTGGGTGTGGTGTTTGTGCCGGAAGATGGTTCGGTGCCGGACGACGTGCCCGAAGAACCGCCAAGCTCGCCGGTGCCGAACAGATTATTCATGCTTTCGGAATAATCGTCGTCATCCAAGCTCTCGGCAAAGAGGCTGTTGAGCTCTTCGGAAAGATCCTCTTGGTCGGCCGTGAGATCCTGCGCGGGCTGTTCTTTGTTTTTGGGCGATTTGATCGGCAGGCTCATTTTGCCGCCAAAGCCGATGCCGTAGTTGACCATGCCGATGGGGGAATCCTCGTTGAAATCCGCACTCATCACGCCGTATTTCATGTCGATTAAGAAGCCGCCGATCGACTGGATCATGGACGCCGCGCCATCAAGCGAAAGCGTTAAGTCGGTTCCCTTCACACCCGTGCCAAGCCGTTCGGCATCCAACGTGTACTTAAAGCCCTTGCGCACGGTGAAGCTCCATTTGCTTCGCCATACGTTGACCGAGTTGACGACCTTCAAGAGGCCGTCGCCCTTGACTTTGTAGCTGTCCTTGCCTAAGAGACTGTCCTTTTCCATAAACACTTCGAGCGGCTTTTCGCCCTCATAGGAAAGGATGTTGTTGATAATGATATCGCCGTCAGCCTTTTTTGCTAACCAATATTTGGCTTTTGTGCCGTCCTCACGCGTCATCTGCTTAAAGTTGCCGCGCAAGGTAAGTAAAATCTCGTTTTTCTGAACCGCGTCCTTCGTACCGAAGTTGAATTTGAGGTCATTTCCGCGGTATTCGCCCTTTTTCGACAGCTCGCCTTTATAGAAGGAAAGGTATTCGCCCTCATCGGCAAAGGTGAAAAAGTCGTAATCGTCGTCGCTGCGGACAAGTGCAAGAAGTCCATAGGACATCTGCTTATACTTTTCGTCAGCCGATACCTCTAAGGTGACTGCCGCCGTGAAGGTGTTGCCGAACACCGCCTTTAACTGGGTGTCGGTAAAGCGGAATTCAAGCTTGTATACACCCACCTCCAACGTTTCATCGGTCGAAAAGCTCAGGTTTTTATATTCGGCATCGAGG
This sequence comes from uncultured Eubacteriales bacterium, assembly GCA_934444645.1. Classification (GTDB taxonomy): domain Bacteria; phylum Bacillota; class Clostridia; order Oscillospirales; family CAG-382; genus UMGS882. Next base: position 84,730 of record CAKSCV010000006.1, read on the forward strand.
AAAGCGATATTTTTCTTATCGATCTTTACTTCGTGGTCACTTGTGGTGTGAACCAAATACAGATCCCACAGTTCCGAACCTGCCAGTGCCGCAAACGGCTTCATCGAGCCGGTAACCGTAACGGTTCTGCCGCCGGAGGTGTACACGGTTTTGGGGTTGACAGCCGCCATGGAAAGCTCGGAAAGCTTGCCTGCCGTCGAAGGCAGCAGGATGCTTCGTTCTGCCGCGGTTTCGACCGTCTTTTGGCTGCCGTCCGCCTTATTGGCTGTGGCGATGAGCGAAACATAGAGCGTTCCTGCCGTAAGGTCGGCCTGGGGCTTTGCGCGCAGCTTGAACAGCTTGGTCACGACCTCGTTGCCGATTTCGGCAATCATGGTGATTTTGTCGCCGTCGGCAAGCTCAAACTGCTCTTCGTCAAACGAAAGGTTCAACTGGGCGGTCGTTAATTTTTCGGCACCGTCGACGGTGTTGTCAATCTCCACCGACACGGTGAAAAGGCCGCCGTCTGCATAGCTTTTTCCGTCCGCGGCAAGCTGCACCCGTCCGGAGGTAATGTTCAAGCCGATATTGCCTTCGTTCTGCGAGAAGTTGCCGACGCCATACAGCACCTCCGCGCCGAAAGAGCCGCCCTCGGCTATCAAACCAGGCTCCCAATAGAGAGCCGCCGCGCTGTCGGGCGTTTTGTGCTTGTTGGAATAGTTGGTGAAGTCGCAGAATTCGTCCGGCGTGTATTCATAGCGCGTGTTTGCAAGGTTTGCCCAATGTCCCAAAATCACCTTAGAAGGTACGCTGCCGCCGTTCCAATCCTGCATGAGAAGATAGGCAAGCCGCTTGGGCGAAGAAAGCGAATCGACACAGCGGATCTGCGCCGGAACGCTGTCGCCGCTAAACGCGGATTCCGTGAGCGTCGGACGAATCGATTCATCGAGTACAAAATACGGCGCGTCGATATCGTTGCCGAGCGAGGTGTCGAGCAACAGACGAACACCGACTTCCCTTGCCTTTCCGCTGGCATTGACCACATCAAAGCTGATACCGGCATTGCCGAGCGTGTTGGCGGAGGTGGTGGCATCCGTGCCGAGCGCGACCTTTAGCGTCACGGTCACGCCGTCAATCGTCCACGGCACGGTGAGTAACCGTCCGCCGTCGGACACAACGGGCGTACCGAGCGAAGATTCTATTTTGAAGAAGGATTTGTAATCCTGGCCGAACACATAGTCCTTGCCGTCGATGCGCACGGTGATGAACGAGGTGCCGCCGGAGCGGTCTGCGTCTTCTTTATAGAGAAGCGGCAGATTGTTGTCAAGTGCTTTTTTGGGGTTGCCCTCGACGGTCTCCACCGAGAAACCGCCGGTAGATGCGTTGAAGCTATACGTTAAATAGCCGTTGGTGATGCTGTAAACCGATTCTTCTTCGGCAAATACAAGCGGCGGAAGCGCCGACAAAAGCATGAGCAGCGAGAGAAGAAGCGAAATGAATTTTTGAAGCGTTTTCATGATGGTATCCTCCTTGCGGCTCAATGATTGACGTAGATTTGGAGCGTGATGTAGTCGCGCTTATCGGTCTGGATAAACACCGTGTACCAGCCGCTTGCAAGGCCGCTCACGTCATAGGTGCCGTTTTCAGACAGCGCTAACATGGTGCCGGATTTTTTCATTTCACCCATGGTTTTTAGCCCTGCGGCATAACGGACATACGAAACGCCGGCAAAGTTGGCAAGCGTGACGGCAACTGTGTCGCCCTGCACCTCGGCGCGTCCGCTTGCATCCGGCAGGCGGCCGTTGACAAGAGCCACCGTGTCGTACATGCCGACCAGACGGACGGTCCGCTTGGCTTCGGTGACATTGTGCGCACGGTCGGAAACGCGGTAGGTGACCGTGTAGGCAATGCTTCTGTCAAAGGTGTTCGCCGCAAAATCCGTCGTGTTTAACCGCGGATCAATGAGGATCTCCACCTCGTCCGAAAGGTCTGTCTTGCCGCGGAACAGGTCATACGCGGAGAAGGCCGTGCCGGGCTTGGTAAGAAGATCAATATTAAACGGTTCGCCGACATCGGCATTTTCATAAAACACCAATTCTTCGGAGGCAAGAAGCAGCACCGGCGGTGTTTTGTCGATAAGCTCAATATCGATGGCATACGAATCGGTCAAGCGGTTGTTCTTTTCACGGTCAAAAATGTATAGGCCGTTATCGTCAAACACCTTTTCGGCGTCGGTCGTATAGTCTTCCTCGCTCGAACCGAGCGTGCGCGTGGGCTCATCCGTCACGACTTTCACGGTCACATCGCCGTTGGTAACGGGCATTTTGTCGGCTTCTGTTTTGCCGGCCGTGCTGAGGATGTACCCGGATTCCGTGCCGGAGGTATCGACGCCGATCTCGATGGTTCCGGCTTCGGTTTTGGTAGACCAGCTGCCGTTTTCGAGAATATCGTAATCGTAGCTCCAGGAGAACGATTTGATGACCGGTGCTTTGGAATCGATTTCGGAGATTTCGACTGTCAGATAGGAATACGCGCCTTCGTCGTCATACACCTTGAAGGTATAGGTGCCGTTGTCGCGGAAGGTAAATTCGGCTTCGCCGACTTCATTGCCGTTTTCATCGAGTGTCCGGATCTTCTTTGCGATGCCGCCGTACATCACGGTAAGCTCCCAAAGCTCGCGTTCGGTATCGATGGGAATGCCTGCCGCGTTCAATGCCTTGTCAAAGCCGACCGTCACTTCGGATTTTTCAGCGTTGACCCCAAGTTTCTTGACCGCAACCGACGGAGCGACGCGGTAAATGCTCTTGACGGTGACCAAAACCGGATCTCCCTCGTTGCCGTATTCATCGGCATAGTAGACCGTAACCGTGCCGTTTTCGGTGAAACGGAGCGTGGAAGAGCCATAGTTGACGGTGATCGAAGAAAGGTTGGTGCTGTCGTCGGGATCGATGGCAGTAATACGTGTGTTTGCCTTGTCAAAGGTGAGTGTGGCAATCACGTTTTCGCGACTCTTTTTGGCTTGATCGACACTGTATGAAACAGTTGCCTGCGGCTTGACGGTGTTGATGTTGGAAACCGTGAAGCTCTTTTCGGTTTTGTTTCCGGCCTTGTCGAGCATGCACAACCGATATGTGCCGGAAACAGGCACTTCGCCGGTGTAAACGTCGTCCGTCTCGTTATAGGTCAAGGCAAGCTCTTTGCCGTCCTTGCCGTAAAGCGTTACGCGCGCGACACCGCTTTGCGCGTCGGAAGCCGTTACGGTAATGCCGACCGGCTTTGCGGTTTTGGAGGTGTGCGCCAGCGTATAGGAAAGCGTACCCGGGAAAATATCGAAATGCGAAAGGCTGACATCCACCGAAGCCGTATCGCCGAAAGCGTCCCGCAGCTCAAACGTAAAGGCCGGATCGTCGGTTACGAGCTTGCGCTCAAAGCTGCCGCCGTTGTTGGTCGCCGCAAGACCGCGGTTTTCGCCGATGGCGGTCGGCACGAGCGTCACATAAGCCTCGGCATACCAGATATCGGCACTTTCGGCTGAGGTCGGATCGAATTTGACGCGCTCGCCGTTTCCGTTGACGTATTCATACGAAAGCGTATAGTCGTCCTCGCCGATGGCCGGGAGCTTGCGGATGTTGTACACGCCGATGCCCTCGGGATAGCCGCCCGGGATTGCCGACACATAGCCGCGCTCACCGAGCATATTTTCCGGTTCGATGCTGAAGCAGATGGCGTTGTCCTTAAATTCGAACACAAGGGTCTTGGTTCCCTTGATGTCCTCATCGCCGTAAATGCGCAAGGTGACAACCACATTGCCGTCCGCGTCGGTATAGCTCTTTTCGAACGGTGTTTCGGAATAATCGATGCCGTTGCCGTCCTTGTCGATAAACGGCACAACCGTTTCTCCGTCCGGCTTTAACGAGTTGCCCCATTCAAAATCATACGGGCCGGGCATATAGCCTTCGTCGTCGGGATCGTTCGGATCGGGTTCACGGATCAGATCATTGCCCGTGATAACATCGAGAAATTCGCGTAAATGCAAAGCTTTTAAGCCGGTTTCGGGATCACAAACCGTAAAGGTGGCGGTAATACCCGTGCGCACCAAGATGGGATTATCGGTCATGGTAGCGATTTCCGGCGAAACCGAAACAACCGCGCTTTCGGGCTGCGTGTTGTCGATATGCGTGGCGACGGCAATCGTTTCTTCCCAGGTGTCACGCTCCGCACCGGCCGTAAAGCTGTACAGATCGATGATTCGTTCGGTATCGCTCGGCGTTTCCCAGGTTTCGGAATCGTACAGCATACCGACGCTGTAAACAAGCAGCGTATAGCCCTCGGTATCGTCGCCTTCGCTTAGCTCCGTATCGAGGGAAAGCGCATTGTTGCGGTTGTTTTCCGTATCCATGGGTACGATGCGCTCGCCCGTTCCCGGCACATATGCAACCTTGGAGTTTCCGTTGGCAGCGATATAGGCGCCGTCCGCCACGGGCGAATCGGTCGAGAAGGTAACGTCGTCCGTATAGCGGTAGACCTTGATGTTGTCAAGCTTGCCGAAGGTCACATCCTCCACGGTAATATCCGATTTGGTGCCTCGGCCAAGCTCGTCAACCATATACAGCGTATAGGTGCCGTTCTGCGTGATGATGAAGGAGAAGGTATCGGAAAAGCTCGTGGCAAGCAGCTTTGCCGCGTCGTAATTATCCTCCTCGTTTTCGGTGACGCTGTCAAGCGGCAGCACCTTGACGGGAACGTTGAATTTCACCTTGACCTTTGCGCGTGCGCCGGTCGTTTTGGGAGATGCGTCAAAGCTTTCGGCAAACGCCTCCGCATCACGCACGGTAAAGGCGTCGCTTACATATTCGGTCACATTGCCGACCGTGTCTGCCGTGCGCACGGCAAGCACATAGTCACCGGTCGCACCGGCAACCTTGATTTGATAGGTAATATCGGTCTCGCCGTCAAACGCGGAAGCAGCTGAGCTGAGAATCTCGCTTTTTGCCATCGACGGATCAAGCGTAAGATTCTCCTCGCCGAAAATCGTTTGAGCATTGTTCTTCGGAACAATGGCAAACGACGTGTTTGCGTCGGTCGCACCGCGAACAGTCACATACAAAAGCGCATCTGTCCGTTCGCCGACCGCGATGCTTTGCGCCGCGCATAAAACCTCCGGCCCTTCTTTATCGATCCCGCCGACCGTGACGGGAACAGTCACGGTGTTGCCGGCTGCATCCGAAAGAGCAAGCTCGAACGTGCCGCTTTGGGTAAAGGTGACGCTTATCGCGCCGTTTTCATCGGCTGCGTCGGACGGCAATACCGATTTGTCTTCACAGGACACCGAAACACCGGCCTCCAGATTGTCATACGCATAGATTTTGGCGGTTAATGTATCAGCCGTATGCTCATCGCGGAATACCAGCCGGTACGTCGGCGCGCTTTCATCGTAGAGAATCGTCAATTCGCTTGTGACGATGCGGCTGTTATAGCTGTCGTCCGGCACTTTGCCGTAAGCCGAGATAACGCTTTGCACATAGAGCCTGTTTTCGCCCTCTACAAGTGCCGAAACAGGCGTATCGAGCGTGAAAGCACCGCTGTAAACGCTCTTGTCGGCCTGATAATCGACCCTGCCTAAGTTCTGCCATTCGGAGAAGGCTTCCATATCGTCCGAGGTACGGATGTAGAAATACTGATACACGCCGTCATCGCCGTTCGCAAAGCTTTCGGTCACGTTCAGATTTACGGTATACTTGCGTTCACCGGTGAGCGGAATGCCGTTATAGGCTGCCGGTGTGCCGGTGATCTCGCCGGTCACAGCGGCTTTGGCGCTGCGGATGAAGAACACCGGCGCCTTTTCCGTGTCAAGCAAAGCCTCGTTTCCGTAAATATCGGTTGCAGCGACGGCAAGCGAATACCGGCCGCTCGGAAGTCCCGCAACCGTAATGGTTTGCGACGCGTTCGCACCGGAAAAATCGAGAATGTATTCACCGCCGACAGCCGTCTCGCCGTCCGGTGTGACGACATAGGCCTTTGCGGAGGCGATGCCTGCCGCGTCGGACGCGGAGATTTTGATGGTTGCGGTTTCGTCGAACAAACCGCCCGAAACAAGCGTTGCGCCGATTTCGGGAGCGGCGTTGTCAAACACAAAGGTTTCGTGCGATTCCTTGGTCGTGCCGCTCGGCGTTGTGACGCGGTAGTTCAAATAATATTCGCCGTTTAAGAGAACGGTATTGCCGTCGGCATCAGGCTGTTCGGCTGCACCGATGGCATCGCCCGGAGTCCACGTGCGGTATTCGGAACGGAGGCCACGGCCGATCCATTTCCAGCTCACGGTGTTTCCGGCATTTGTTTCAAACGAGATGGTGTAGGACGGATGCGGAATCGACGTGCTTTCGGGATACACCACCTTGCACTCGGCATCCTCATTGTTCATTTGAATCGAAAGACTGTTCACATCGGTTTTATGTCCGAAGGCATCGATACCGAAATAATACATCCGGCCGGTATACGATTTGCCCGCACCGATTTTGAGCAATGCCGCCGCGCCCTTTTCGGCAGTTTCTTGGTCGATAAACGCCCATTTTCCGAACGTCGTTTCGAGTTCGCCGGATTCCTGCTCGAGAGCGGCATCCGGGTCAAAGGCCGGCTCTGTAAGAACGCCGTTCGGCGTGAAGCAATAATAGAATTTTCCCGTGCCGGAGGCGTCGCTCACGAAAACATTGTAGGTGTTGGAAAGCGATTTATCCGCCGCACGCTTGGTGCCTCTTGTTTCGGTTACCGAAACAACCGGCGGCTTGTTGTCAAGACGGACATCTTCGATATAGGTTTCTAACTTATTACCGGCAATATCCGTACCGGTAAGCTTCATGGTATACGAGCCCTCCGCCGTGCGGTTGAGCCACAGCTTGCGCGTGGTCGCAAAGTTTTCACCGGACGGAAGGAACAGCGACGTGCCGGTGCAGGTGCCGTTACTCAAGAAAAATTCGTTTCTGCCGTCGACAGGATTGACAAGGAACAGCTCATAGGTTCCTTCGCTGTAAACGGTTTTGGTGAGCTTGGAGGAAACCGCTTTGATCTCTAATGTGTCTCGCCACACACCGGAAAGAGCCTTTCCGTCCGTGGCGGTGACCGTTACCGACGGTTTGACGGTATCGGCCTTAATGCCCGAAAGAAACGACGCATATTGCATTTTCTCCGCCGCAGCATCCCACAGGCGGTAGGTGACCGACGAGTCCTTCGGCACAAGCGTTGCGCCCACGATACGCACGCGCAGATTGTCGCCTGCGGAGGTCATGCCCTTTTGGAGAGGGAAATTCAAAGACACCTTCGAGCCGTCTAAGGTAATGTCTTTCGCACCGAGCTCGATGGTTTTGCCGGTGTTGCCGAGGTCGAGGATCGCGTTGTCATAATGGAAACGCGCACCGTTTAAGCTGTCGGAGGTGATATGCGCATAGTTGCCGTCGGTTTTGATATAAATTTCCACCGGAACGGAGGAATCGGTCGCATTATAGTAATAATTGTCGCGGGAGGAATAATAGGGACTTGCGCTTGTCGAACGCACGCGCGCATCACCGGCACCGAAGGCCTTGCGCGTGATGGTATAGTCGCACGCCTTGTAGGTCTTGCCCTCCAAAAACGGCGCATAGCGATACACCGTACCCGACTCAAATTCAAGCTTAGCCGTTACGGTGATACGGTTCACATCATGCTTGTTCATGTATTCCGAAAGCTTCCGCGGATTTAAGCTGTATCCGAGAAGCCGCCCGGAGCCGTCGGTCAGCTCCTTTGCCGCACCCGACTGCGTGAGTGCCTTGAAATTGACGGCATCCTTGGCATTGCCCTTCACGCCGGTGGCGGAAAGCGTCACGGTCGGCGGCGCGGAATAGCCCAAGCAGTCATACCCGGAGCCGAGAAGCGCGTCATATTGGTCGGACAGGCGGCCGTTGTATTTATGTTCGGTATAGGTATCGCTTTCGGCTGAAGAATTGACGTCTACATACAGTTCGCCGGTCATTTCGCTGACAAAGTTTCCGGCAGCCGTCAGCTTATGCTCCGGACTGACGTAGACGGTATACTCCTTCGGACAATTGGAGCCCTTTTCGTTTTCGATCCAATATCCGTCCTTCTTTCCCGTACCGCTCGGATACCATCCCTTGCTTGACGAGCCGAGGACGTAAACATACGCGGAATCCGAGCCCTTTAGCCTCACGCCCAAACGTAACCACAAAAACTTGAACGCATCCTTGTGCGTGTTTTCAAGCTGCACCTTATCCAACGTCCACGGCGCACGGGTGGTAGAGAAGGTCGTGGAGGTGAATTTTCCGGTTTTTTTTGTGTTCGGAACGCCGAATTGCTCCTTTTCATTCATATTGAAGAAAAGGTTGCAGAAAACGTGTCCGTTGCCGGTCTTGGAGTTGGTGTCGTCACTGATCTGGACTTCGAGAAAATATTCCCACTCCGTCTCACCGGCTGCGTATACGGGCAGTTCGAATACGGCAAGCGAGGAAAGCATGAGAAATGCCAAAATAAATGCCGTAACTCGTCTTAGCTTCAAGCCTTTCATGGTGGTGTCCTCCTGTGAAATGATCTGCGGTATTGGTTGCGTCTGCGGATGTTTGCGCGTTTTTTTCAAAAACCGATGCTCAAAAACCGTTTTTGCCCTGCGGCACAAGCTGAAAGAAAGCAGCTTTTCGTCTTTCGCGCATACGTTTCCGAACTTTATTGGTTTATACACCAATTATATCGTACCGAGAACCGCTTGTCAAGTCATTTTTGGAATATTTCTCCATAAAAAACACTGCCGCCGCAAAAAAACTTCTTTGCGGCGGCAGATGTCCGAAAAACGGTTTCGTATTCCGTTTATCTGAAATTCTCTTTATACATCAACTGCCCGAAAAATCAATGCAATGTCAAAATAATCCAAATTAAAGATAAAATCATGAAAATTACCGACAAATGCCAAAAGACGCACGCCCGGAAAAAATCCGAACGTGCGTCTCAAGCGACGGCAAAAGCTTCTCTTTGTAACTGACAACCCTTCCGACGCACTTCGTGCGCCACCTTCCCTTACACAGGGAAGGCAAACTGCCGCCGCAGTCGTTACGATAACACCGGTTAATTGCCGCGCGTTTTCCGGCTCCCTTGTGCAAAGGGAGCTGTCGGCTCTGCCGACTGAGGGATTGTTGGAAATACGTACCAACAACCCTTCCGGCGCACTTCGTGCGCCACCTTCCCTTACACAGGGAAGGCAAACTGCCGCCGCAACCACTATCAGCGCACAAAGCTTCGGCTAAACACCGTCTTCCCTAATTTTCAACTTTCAATTGTCAATTTTCAATTTGCTTCGCTGTCTGTCATTTTTACAAAAATCTCATATCTTCCCGGTAAACCACACAAGCATATCGCTTTCGCCGCGATTGGCAAAAGCGTTATACGGAATCATGCGAAGCGTCGCCGGCTGAACCTCCGGTGCGTCCGTATCAGCACGGGCATATAACGCGTCCTGCGCCGTATCGCAAAGCTCATACGCCTCCACGTCAAGAACCTTTAAGCCAAACCGCTCTTCAACGTGCGCCTTTGCCGACAAGACCGCCGGAAGCACAAACCGGTGCAGATTTTCGCCGTTGTCCACGCTTTCCGCGCAGTACACAATCGGTCCTGCCTGCACACACAGATTTCCCGCATCGCGCCACACCTTGGCGCTCGAGCGCACCGCAAACGGCGTCATGTCGAATTCGACCGTCACGTCCGTGTCTTCAAAGAGCATATAGCCGTCTTTTACCGCGCGGTACGGCTTGTCGGTCTTGACGCTCTTACACCATGACGGAACACGCACGGCAAGTTTTTTCACACCGCTTGCCGCGATATGCACTTTGCCGTCATTCGGATAGGCGGTCTTCATCTCGCAGGAAACGCCGTCCGCATGGAGCGAACTTGCGGCAAACTGATGAATGTACAAGGTGTCGCCGTCAAGGCCATACACATATTCCGACAGCTTTGGCAGCAGACGGTTAAGATTGGGCGGACAGCAGGAGCAGCTAAAGCACTCGACGCGCTGCGTGATGGGATAGCGCTTTGTGCCGAAGCAGTTGGAAAAATGGTCGGCAAGTGTGATCTCTAACGGATTTTCGTAGAAAAACGCCTTGCCGTCAAGCGAAAGGCCGGACAACACGCCATTGTACAGCACGCGTTCAATGGTATCGGCATAGGTCGCTTTGGCTTCAAGCGCCAGCATCCGCTCACAGAAGAACATCAGCCCAATGCCGGCGCAGGTTTCGGTGTAGGCCTCTTCGTTGGGAAGGTCGTAGGCTCTTGTAAAGACCTCGCCGACGCAGGTCGAGCCGATACCGCCGGTAATGTACATTTTGCGTTCGGTGATGTCCCGGTACAGGGTTTCGCACGCCTTTTTTAACGCTTCATCCTGCAATTCCAGTGCCAGGTCCGCCATAGCGGTATACAGGTATACCGCACGCACCGAATGACCGAACACTTCGGTCTGCTCGCGCACCGGCTTGTGGCTTTGGTTGTAATCGCCGCGTCCGTCCTCGTCTCGTTTGCCGCGCTCGTTGATGAAGAACGCCGCAAGATCGAGATACTTCTTCTTTTTTGTATACCGGTACATTTTTACAAGTGCTAACTCGATCTCCTCATGTCCCGGCGTGACAAAGGCGGCGCTGTGCTCTTCAACAAAGACTTTGTAGATGTAATCGGCATACTTTTCCATGCAACGCAAAAATTTTTCACGTCCGGTAGCTTCTGCATAAGCGACAGCCGCTTCAAAGAGATGTCCGGCACAGTACAGCTCATGACAGTCGCGGTTTGTAAACCGTTTTTCCGGTTCGCACACGGTGAAATAGATATTGAAATAGCCGTCTGCGCCTTGATGGGCAGCGATATCGTCAATCAATTCCTCCACTTTGGCCTGCAAAGCCGCGTCGGGATGTTTGGCAAGGATGTATGCCGCCCCCTCCATCCATTTGGCAACATCGCTGTCCCAGAAAATATTTACATCTTTGCTGTCAAATTTGAATGCCGTAATGCGTCCCGAATCATAGAACCGGTCATATACGGCGTTGATCGTGATTTTCCGATTCAATTCTTCTTTGGACGCAAGGTAGCCGTCCGTAAGATCTACCTGTCTGTAATCGAATGATTTCATAAAATTTCGCTCCTTTTGGCAATATTTTCGAATGCACTTGACTTTTTCCGTAAGTATTGTATAATAAAAAACGTAGATTTACAAGGCCGAAAAAACAACGAAAGGTAGGAAAATCCGACATGAATCACGGCGCACGCGCAATCAATTCCATGCTTGTCAACCCGAACGTATCCTTTGAATACGCCGGACTTTTTTCCTCAAAAGGCGCGTGGACGCATCCCGACCGAACGGAAAAAACCTTTGAAATTCTCTATGTCACAAGCGGCACGGTGCGCCTGTGCGAGGAACAGACCGTCTACACCGCGTCCAAAGGGTCATTGCTCGTTTTAGAGGCCGGCAAGCGGCATTACGGCATCGGCGAAGAAAGCGGCGTCGGCTTTTATTGGCTGCACTTTCTCACGCGCGGCATGGTTCTGCCGTTTGATATCCGCTTTCTTGAAAGCTTCTCCGAGCCGTATTTGTTTAAGGAGCTGTTACACTATGCGTTTCTGCCCACGCCGCCGAAAGCCTTGGTCAACGCGCTTGTTGTGCAGATCTTAGCGCAGATCACCTATGCAGAAACCCGCCCGGAAAATGGCGGAAAAGCGGCGGAGGAAATCTATGAGTGGCTGCGCATCAACGCGTCGGCACGTCTGTCAGCCAAGGCTGCGGCAGCACACTTCGGCTTTTCGCCCGAGCACCTGGCGCGGCTCTTGAAAAAACAATATGGCGTCGGCACCAAAAGCATTCTCGACCGCTTTCTCCTAAACCGTGCCAAAGAGCTTTTATCCAACACAGGTCTTTATGTCAAGGAAATCGCCTATGAACTGGAGTTTGAGAGTGACAAGGCCTTTATCGGCTTTTTCAAGTACCACGAAGGGTTGTATCCTGCCGAATGGCGCGACCGTTTTTATAAAATTCACATGAACAATCGTTAAGAGGCCTCACAAGCGTTTTACGTCCGTTTTACATGAATTTTACCATCTTTAGAGAATATCACGAACACACCCGGTGTAATTCTGTGTTTTTTCGTCAGAACATCTATATTCATTTACAAATTGTTTACGGTCATTTGTTGCAAAAGCATGTCTTTTTCGGTATAATCGTGTGTATTCCATAAGGAAGGAGCCGGTTTCACCCCATGACACAGATCACAAACGAGTTTATCCTGCAATTTGAACTGATCGGCCGCTGTCTGCTTGCCGCTTTATGCGGTGCTCTCATCGGCATTGAACGCAAAAACCGCCTGAAAGAGGCCGGCCTTCGCACGCATTTGATCGTCGCGCTCGGCTCAGCACTCATGATGGAGGTTTCCAAATACGGCTTTTTCGATGTGCTGCGCTATGGCGCGCAAATCGGCGTGGAGGTCAAGCTTGACCCGTCACGTGTGGCGGCATCCATCATCACTGGCATCGGCTTTCTCGGTGCCGGCACCATTTTCGTGCGCAAGCAGGTCATCAACGGCCTGACCACGGCCGCCGGCCTTTGGACGACCTCAGGCATCGGCATGGCCATCGGCTCGGGTATGTACATGGTCGGCATCACCATTACGGTGTTCCAGTTTCTCATTCAGATCATTCTGCATAAAAATCTGAAGCTGCTGCGGATGCCGTCCTCGGATTATGTGGTGCTTCGCGCCGATAACGAGCCGGATATCGTCAAGCGCGTGACAGCCGCTTTCCGAGAGCATAACGTGGAGATCCAGTCGGTCAAATACGAAAAACTCTCCGAAAAAGCCGTTGAGATCGAATGCTTCGTCAAGTTCCCGAAAGCGTATACACCCATCATGGCCGCCGAGGATCTGGGAGCGTATGAGTTTGTTCAGAGTGTGGAGACGTGAAAGAAAAAATTATATGTTTTTTGTTTGCAAAAACATTTTTACCGAGACTTGCTCTTTTCGGCAAGTCTCGGTTTTTCTTTTCTTTTTTCTGCAAATAGGTTTTCACTTGTACCAAGATACTTAAGCTAGTATTCATGATATTGAAGCCTTGCAAGGAAGTTTTTGAAATGTTATAATGTATCAAAAAAGGAGCAATGCAGCGTGATAAGCTTTTGTGAGCAAGATATCATTCGTTTCAGAAACTATTTATTGCAGGAAGAAAAAAGCAAAGCAACTATCGAAAAGTATATACGGGATATACATTTTTTTCAAAACTGGCTTGCCGGGAAAATATTGAATAAAGAAGCCGTCCTTTTATACAAAAATAAAATCATGTCAAGTTACAAACCAGCCAGCGTAAATTCGATGCTGTCCTCCCTAAACAGTTTTTTCGGTTTTATCGATCGACCGGATTGCCGCGTAAAAACCCTGCGGTTTCAAAAACAGATTTTTGCATCTGCCTCCAAGGAATTAACCAAGAGCGAATACGAACGATTGCTGTCAGCTGCCCTCTCGATGCACAACAAGCGTCTGTACTTAATCATGCAGACCATCTGCGCCACCGGGATACGCGTTTCCGAACTGTCCGAAATAACCGTTGCCTCTCTAAATTGCGAAATCGCGGAAATCCGCTGCAAAGGAAAAATCCGGCAGGTCTTCCTGCCGAAAAAACTCTGTCGGATTCTTTTGAAATATGCAAAAAAACAAAAAATAACAAGCGGCCCGGTGTTTGTGACACGATCCGGAAAACCGCTTGACAGAAGCAATATTTGGTCGAATATGAGAAAACTATGTAAAATTGCAAACGTTTCAAAAGAAAAGGTGTTTCCTCATAATTTGAGGCATCTATTCGCCCGGACATATTACAGTCTCCGAAAAGATATTATACGTCTTGCCGATATTTTGGGACATTCCAACGTAAATACAACACGAATCTATACCATGGAAACCGGAGAAGTGCACAAGAAACAAATTGAAGATCTGGGACTTTTGCGATGTTAACAACATAATTGTGATTATGTTGTTTTTATTTTTTTCTTAATGTTTAAGATATTCATATTATACATCGAGATTTTCTGTTTGTCAACAATATTTTTGATTTTTGTATTTACAATCTTTTTAAAGCTTTCCGCTAATGCTACTATTTTCGTTCATCCTTTTGTATGGCTATAACATAATCACAATTATGTTGTAACTGTGAGGGATGGGAGACGCATATGCACCGCTTCAAGAAAAAATCAGCCCTATGCGCAATAACGGCCGCCGCTGCGGTAGGGTTATCCTGGCTGTCCTTTTGTGCGCAAGCACTTCATTTTTCCGATGTTGCACCATCGGCATGGTACTATGAGGACGTAAATTATGTTGTCACGCAGCAGTTGATGAATGGAACGGGAGGGAACACATTTTCGCCGGATTTGACCACCACACGCGCCATGATAACAACCGTTTTATGGCGATTGGAAAACCAACCGTTTTCAGAAAGCAAACTTTCTTTTGAAGACGTAAAACCAGATTCGTATTATGCGCAAGCTGTCGCTTGGGCTTATAAAAACGAATTGATCAACGGATACAGTGACAAGTTTTTTGCACCAAACGATTCCGTAACGCGCGAACAACTTGCCACCATGCTTTTTCGCTACGCAAGCTTTAAAAAGCAAGATGTATCACAGCGAAACTCTCTTGAAAACTATACGGATAAAGACGAAATCAGCAATTACGCCGTAGAAGCTCTAAAATGGGCAAATGCAGCAGGTCTTATCACCGGTATGTCATCGGAGGTCCTTGCTCCGAAAGATACCGCTAAAAGATGTCAGGTTGCAGCAATATTAAAACGATTTCACAGCACTTTTTTGTCAACCGATGAAAATGATTCCGCACCTGCGCAGACAAAATCCGAGGAACACGCAAAATCGGGCACCGACAATGCCGACGCTGAAGCGAATAATGAGAAAAACACCGAAAACAGCGGAGCTTCGGGAAAACCTAAACCATCAACGGTGAAAGAAACGACGGGCACCGGCGCTTCTGCGTCGCAGGAATCGGAAACCGACCAAAAGCCGACTGTTTTTGCAGAGACTCTTTCCGGACAGAGCGGCGATATCGTGGAAATGCATATACAGATCAAACACAATCCCGGTGTTTTAGGCATGATGTTTTCGATCATTTTTGACGATACGGTGTTCAAATTGGAAAGTGCCGAAAACGGAGCAGCTGTTGACGGTGTTTTGGAATTAACAACCTCCAAAACATTAGAAAGCGGTGCAAAATTCGTTTGGGATGGGTTGGAAATTGCGCCGGAGCAAATTAAGGACGGAGATATACTGATTCTTCGTTTTCAAATATTACCGGACGCACAAGCCAAGGAATACCCGATACAAATTTACTGCGAAAGCGGCGATGTTGTAAACAACGATTTGGAAAGTATCGAAATTACAATCGAAAACGGAGGGATTACGGTTAAGTAAAGATTCCGAAAAAATGAAATGGAAAAGATTTCGAAACAAAATGATGAGGTGAAAAAATGGAAAAACACTTGAAACGAACCGCGTTTTTTCTGATGCTGCTCTGCACGCTTGGGTGTGTGTGCTTTGCGACGCCGCTCATTGCGGTCGGCACGGCAGAAATCACGGGACAAACCGCAAAAGTTCCGATTGAATTGTCAGGAAATACTGGGATATGCGGCGCGATCCTGTCGGTTCAGTATGACTCTGAATTGCAGTTGGTTGAAGTAAAAAAAGGTGAAGCTTTGGACACTTTGACATTGACGAAACCCGGTAAGTTGTCCGCTAATCCGATAAATCTCGGTTGGGACGGTGTAGAAGAGGACTCTTCAAATGGAATTATCATCTATCTTACGTTTGTTTTGCCGGAGCATACAGGAAATTTTGAAATCATGCTATCATACAAAGACGGCGATATTGTAAACGGAGATCTGAATCCTGTAAACATTCAACTTCAAAACGGAACAATTGCCGCTTTTTCAGATAAGCCGAATTCAAACCCTTCTGAGGACCCTACTGACCCGAATAAAACAGTTTTGATGATTGAAACGATGACAGCCACCCGGGGGAAAGCCATAAAAATGCCCATACAACTTTCGGGAAACAAGGGTATTTGCGGTGCCTCTGTGCAAATTGCATATGATCCGGCTCTAGCTCTGACCGGCATTGAACAAGGCAGTGCTTTGAATTCATTATCTATGACAAAACCAGGAAAGTTAACAACATCCCCCATCACCATTGGCTGGGACGGCTTGGATCAAGATACAACCAACGGAACAATTGCTTGGCTATGTTTTACCACACCGAACCAAGTCGGTACATATTCAGTTGATCTTTCGTATGACGGGGGAAATATTGTAGATGGCGATTTACAGCCAGTTGAAGTAACAACCGTTTCCGGTCAAATTGTTGTTCAAGAAGAAGATATAACAAATGTAACCGTCGTTATCGGAAACAGAAGCTCCATTTTACAAGGAAATCCTGTCGGCAATTCTCAAGTTTACGTTGCTTATTATTCCGCAGCCGGGAAAATGCTTTCCGTAAAGATATTCCCTATAAGTGATGGCGGTATTTACGAATCCGCTGTTTCTGCCGCTAAAACAGCAAAAATCTTCTGGTTAGACGAAAACCTGCAGCCGGTATGTAAAGCAAAAACAATTTTTTTGAAATAAAGAAATAAAAAGAAAGAAGGAAGTAAAACATGAACCGCAAACGATTCACAGCACTGTTTTTGGCTTTTGCCATGCTACTGTCGACTTGTATGCCGATAGGAGTATTTGCAGAAAGTACAAAACCAACCATTACAGTACAGTCTGTAAAAGACCTTGCCGGAGCAACCGTAACAGTAAATGTTACGGTTACCAACAATCCCGGCATCTTAGGCGCAACGCTGACTGTCGATTTTGATGATGCACTTTCGCTTGTCAGTGCATCATCCGGAGAAGCTTTTTCCACACTTACCATGACAAAGCCGGGTGATCTTCAGCCGCCATGCAATTTTGTATGGGATGGTCAGGAATTAAGTGATTCCGATATAAAAGACGGCATTATACTCTCGCTCGAATTCAAAATTCCGGAAAATGCGGAGCCGGATACATCCTATCCGATCACATTTTCTTATATAGACGGCGATATTCTGAATGCCGGTATGCAACCGATTGATGTTTCTATTGTTAATGGCGAAATCTCTGTCGTTGACTTCACTTACGGCGACTTGAACGATGATAACAAGGTGAATTTTACAGATGTCATCCTGCTGCGCCGCGAAATTGCCGGCAAATATGTTCAGACCATCAACAAAAAAGCCGCCGATGTAAACTGTGACAATCGTTTGAATACAGCAGACGTTATTTTGATGCGTCGCTTTATTGTTGGTGGATACGATATCACATTCCCGCTTCTGCCGCTTTGCGTACACGATTTACTTAAGGTGGAAGCCCAAGCCCCTACCGGCACTGAAGATGGCAACATCGCATATTGGACCTGCCAAAAGTGCGGCAAGTATTTCGCAGATGCCAATGCAAGTAAGGAAATTTCACTTTTGGATACCGTCATAAAAGCAACCGGAAATGCCATTGAATATGATTTGAACAAAGGAAACACCGACATATATTTAGTGAATCAAAACATCGATAACCCCAATCCGGACTATTATTCTTCTGAAACCGGGTTGATCTTAAAAGATTTATATGCCGACGGTTATCAATTTCTTGGCTGGTATACGGAACCTTTGGGCGGAACAAGAGTAACCGAGATTAAGGCTGGTGAAACCGGTAATAAAAAGCTCTATGCGCACTGGGAAAAAGCCGTATACAAAATCACCTTTGACTCTCCGGATGTTCCGTGGGCAGCACAGACATACACGGTTGATGAGGGCGCAACATTAACCAATCCTTCGTGGTTTGGATATACGTTTGTTGGTTGGTCTAATGATGACGGTTTCCTTGTTACGGAAATTAAGCCGGGCACAACCGGCAACATTACTTTGCATGCGAACTGGACTTCCGACCGTAACAAGGCAGTAAGCTATAGCAATTACGGGAAACCGATTATTATCGAAGACAACAACAAGGGACAGTTTTTGTTTGTTTATAATATCGGACGAATCGAAAATGTGCCGCTTTCTGAAATTGAATACATCGGAAAAACGCAAACACTCAGCATAGATAAAGAGTACAAGGTAACCGATTCAGTGACCGCGGAAGATGCAAAGACGATTGCTCAAACGGTTGCAAGAGCAACAACGGAATCTTCCGGTTGGACTTTGTCAAAAGACTGGGAACAAATCTATGAAGCCGGAGAAGAATATGCTGACAAGCAAGTTAAGAGTGAAGAACGAACCGACTCGCAAGGAAATGTCGTTGGAGGCAAATATTTTGTCAGCAACAGCAACAGCGGTTCCACTTATGTCAGCTCGGAATCGGGCGGTTCTTCTGCGGTATCTGCTAAGATCACAACAGCAAATTCTGTTGGCATTAACCAGTCCTACGATAAGCAAACCAGTTCCGATACCTATGTCGCCAGCAAATTGGGCGTAACCAACACAACAGAGGCCAGTGCCGGTGTCAAATTCCCGGTAAAAGTGATCGATGTCAGCGCCGGAATTAAAAATACGACGACTGTCAGTGCTGAAGTCGAAGCTAACCGTCGAGACACTGTCAACGAGGCATATCATGTAGACGGACAAAAGTCGAGCTTTATAGGAACGAATTTCGAACAAAACAACTCCTCCTATTTTAGCAACACGGTTAACAAATCCAATTCTTGGAACTCTAGCAACGGCTATGAACAAAGCAAGGAAACCAGCAATGAAACCTCAGTTACGGACGCAATCTCCAACGAAATTGCAAAAACAAACAAGTATAATTTGAGCAAAGCACTCTCGGAAGGCAGTACGGAAAACAATACTGTATCCTATACAAACAGTACAAATGATGAAGCTTCTGCCACAGTCAGATTTGTTTCTGATAAATCCCAGACTGAAACAAAACATATTACCTTCAATTCTGACAGACCTGGTTATTACCGCTTGGTCATGGCAGGTACGATCCATATATACGGCGTTGTGGGCTATGACGTTGCCACAAGTTCGTACTTTACCTATACGTTTAACGTACAGGATGATGCAACAAGAGAATATTTGGATTACTCCAAAGACAATTCATTATTTGACGACTGCGAAAACGGCGTAGTAGATTTTGAGATTCCGTATGAAGTTAACGAGTATATCACCGCAGTAACGGGTGATACAGTCGCGGCCGGTCTTGAAGTTCATAATAATGTGGTTACTGATTTTGAAGCTCCGGACGATTTTGACGGTACAGTTGTTATTCCGCAATACTATTCGGTCAACAACTTGGATAAAACATATTCTGCCTACAAAACAAAATCGTTTGCAGCCACTACTTTTAAGGGAAACACGAGCATCAAAACGGTCGTACTTCCGATTTATGTAACTGAAATTCCGGACGGCGCATTTGAGGGCTGTACCAATTTGGAAAGTATTATTGCTTTTGGCGTTACACGAATCGGTGCAAATGCATTCAAGGGTTGTACGTCGTTAAAGGCATTTGCTATTGATAACAAAGTAACCGCTCTTGGCGAGAATGCCTTTGAAGGTGTGCCCGAAATAGACGTTATGGCAGCAAATGCAGCGGTAGCCGATGCAGCGATTCAATCCGGTGCTGAAAGAATAACGGTTAATCTGTCGCACCTGTCGGATGTTTATAGTGACAAGACCATTGTTGTCGATGAAAACACAGACTACTTTGGCTTAATCGGAAATGGTTCAACTTATTCCAATGTATCTGTTAAGTCAGACGCCGCAGAAACCTTTATCAGCAACATGACCTTTGCAAACAGCCATAAAACGCCGTTGGAGTTTAGTTCACCAAAAGTGACGCTTGCCAGAGTAACAGTTGAAAAAGCTCCCGGATTTGCACTGATTTTGAAAGCCGACACAACAGATGTAGGTTTGTTCGACACAATCGAACTGAATTCGGATGCCGCAAATGTGGCTATCAGTAAAAACGTAAATCTGTCAAAAGCAAACACAGGTGCCTTTGGCAAATTAAAAGTAAACGGAACCTATTTGATTTGCGGTGAAGTCGGAAATCAGAAAATGTTAGATGCTAACGAGCTTGTTTCAATCGAGAAAGATGCATATGAAACCTATTTGAAATCCTTTGTAATCACATTTGATGCAAATAAAGGTGAAGTATCTCAAACAACCAAAGTCGCCTCATTCAACGTAAAAATCGGCGAATTGCCCGTTCCTATACGTGCCGGTTACGGTTTTGTCGGTTGGTTTACGGAAAGAGACGGTGGCACACCGATCACAGCAGACACAGTTATCGAGTCTACAGCCAATATGACTTTGTATGCACATTGGGAAGCAAATGCTTACACTTTATCTTACAACGCCAACGGCGGCTCCGGAGCACCCGATTCACAAACAAAGTATCATGATACAGATTTAACCATAAGCACGGTTGTTCCTACGAAGATCGGTCATACCTTTACCGGATGGTTGGCTTCGGAAAACGGAAAAAACTATCAGCCCGGCGAGAACCTGTCGGAAAATCGTCCATTAACCCTTACGGCTCAATGGACGCCCAACAAGTACACAGTCTATTTTGACGGTAATGGAGGCAGCCTCTCTTATAGCTCCAAAACCGTAACGTATTCCAAAACATACGGCGATTTCCCATCTGTTTCACGTACCGGATTCACCTTTGCCGGATGGTATACCTCCGATGGCTATGCCGTCTCTTCCGGTTCGACGGTATCCATTACAGCAAATCAAACATTAACTGCTCGTTGGAACGCAAATACATATACAGTTTATTTCAACGGTAATGGCGGCACTCCCTCTTATGGTTCCAAAAACGTTGTCTTCACAGGCACATATGGTGATCTTCCGTCCGCATCGCGTACAGGATACAGCTTCACCGGATGGTATACTTCAGACGGAACACGCGTTTCTTCCGGAACACCGTATTCGACCGCAGGAGACGTGACCCTATATGCATATTGGTCAGCCAACAGCTACACCTATAACGTATATTACCGCTCCGTCAACGGAACCGACCTCGGCTCCACGACCGTAACTTCCACCTTCGGTTCAACAAAGACCGTATATCCGATTGATGTAGCTGGCTATACGAAACCGTCTGCCCAGAATGTGACATGGGATTACGCCGGAGCAAAATCAGTGGTGCTTTCCTATTCTCCCATCCAAGTTAGCTTCACAACTGTGTCCGGTCAGCATTACTCTTCTCCTGTTACAACGCATAAGGCAACCGCAGAATACCGAAACAGAACGGCAACTTCCGTGCAAATGAGAGTCACTTGGACAGATACAGTTGAATTAAACGGTTGGAACTATAATTCACAAAGAATAACAGCCACAATTGGTTCGGTTAAGAGTTCTGAGGTAATTGTGGTTCCTTGGGGAGCTTGGGGTGAAAACAATAAAGGAGTAGCAAGTACACGTTCAAAAACGGCGTCAACCGAATGGGTAACTGTATCGGTGCAGCCTAATACGACCAGTGTCTCGGTCAGTGTTTACCACAGGCAAACCAATCAGCCCGGTACAACATTGGGTTCGGCATTTACCAAAAACTTCGATGCTGCTATTCCGAAGTATTGATGAAATAAAACAGCAGGGCTGTTTTGCATAAGAATTGAAAACCTCCTATGGCTAATGCCTTCTCATTGCCATAGGAGGTTTTTTCATTATCAAATAAAACTGAAAAAGGGCAATAATCACAAAAAACTTCGGAACTTTTTGGCATCAAGATGCGTCTGATTTATAAATAATTCACGAAAGGACTCTGCCATCATGAAAAAACACTTTCACGCACTCCTTTGGACGCTTCTCTTCTGCCTTCTTCTCTCGCTTTCGTCCTTTGCCGAAGACGCACCGCCTGTCGGGAAAGCATATTTGACCCGCGCCGAAGAACTGGGCTTACTCGAAAATTTTTCGATTGACTCGCCCGAAAAGCCCATCACGCGCCGGGAATTCTGCGTGCTGACGGACAAGCTGTTAGCCTCGCTCGGCATAACGACCGGAAACCCCATGCGTGCACCGTTTGAGGACACCTTCGACCCGGCCGTCATGGGACTGTATGTCGCCGGCATCGTCAAAGGCACGTCCGAAACCACCTTTTCGCCCGACGATACGCTCATCCGCGCCGACGCCGCCTGCCTTACCGCACGCACAGCCGCTTTTTGCCACGTCGGCCTGCCCGAAAAGGCGGTAACCGTCCCGACGGAAGAAATTCCCGATTATGCCCAACACAACGTCGGCTTAGTCATGGCCTATGGGCTTTTTGTCGGCACAGGAAACGGCTTTGAGCCGTATGAACCGTATACCGTCGAACAAAGCGCGACCGTGCTTGTCCGCCTGTATGACCTTGTAAAAACGGCTCGGTCGGAGGCTTTTGAAGATAAATTGCTTTCACTTTTGCCGAAAGATAAAAACTTCATGATTTCGCCGCTGTCCTTGAAGGCCGCATTGGCACTGGCCGCCAACGGTGCTTCCGACAACACGCTGGATGAAATCCTAAACACGCTCGGTTATCCCGATCTGGTTTCGTTCAATGAAGCCATGCAGAAAGCCTTGAAAGCCAAGTCCGGCGAAACGCTGGTCTTCGAAACCGCCAACTCCCTTTGGCTCAACCGCGACAACATGGCATTTTCGTTCCGCAAGGAATACACCGGCGCGATGTCCGATTTATTCGGCGCAACCGCATCCGAAACGGATGATAAGAACGCTGTGCGCGAGATTAACGCGTGGGCAAACGAAAAAACGCATGGGAAAATCGAAAAAATCATCGATGACAGCAATTTCGCCGCACTTCTTGCCAATGCTGTGTATTTTAAGGGAAATTGGCTTATTCCTTTTGAGGAGAGGTTCACACAAAATGACACTTTCACCGATATGAATGGAAATAAACAGCAAATTCCGTTTATGAGGCAAACACATTCCTTTAATTACAGTGAAAATGCTTCCTGTAAACTGTTAAAGTTTCCATATGAGTTGGACCTTGCAGAAGATGAATCCGAGTTGTTGGATATGTGCATGATCATCGTGCTGCCGAATGAGAGCGTTTCGCTCGATTCAATTCGCCTGTCGGAGCAAATACGAAACGCCTCTTGGGAATCGAAACGAATCGCCGTAAAGCTTCCGACATTTCATATTGAAAGCTCCTTTGACCTGACGGATACGTTGCAATCACTCGGCATCAAAGAGGCATTTGACAAAGACAAAGCCGATTTTTCGCCCATGTTCGGCGCAAAATTTGCTTACCTTGATACCGTTTTGCAAAACACGTACATCAACGTCGATGAAACCGGCACCGAAGCCGCTGCTGTAACAGCAATCGGTGTGAAAGCAACCTCGCTCCCGTCCGAACCGATCCCGTTTGTCGCCGACCATCCGTTTTATTTTGCAATTGTCGATGAGATAAACAACGAAATGCTGTTTGCCGGACAATTTGCCTATGCCGCATAAGGCAAAACGATAGAAATTGCCAAAAGCGTCTTTCTTGTGCAGTCACTTGTACAGGAAGGACGCTTTTTTCTGCGGCAAAGTGCGGCGTGTTTCGGTTTTTCAAAACGTTTTTATGCATAAAAGCCGTTTTTTGCGGCATACTGTAACCGGACGAAAAAACAGCCGTTTTTTATCCAAATTTTGTGTAAAAGCAAGGAGGACACGCCATGTCACCCAAAGAACTTCTCTATATCGAAGATGCGCTCGGTCACGAAAAGCAGATGAAGGATCTGTTTTCCGGCTTTTCCGGGCAGATTCAGGACGCGGAGTTGAAAAATTTCGTGCAGGATCTCTGCACCAAGCACCAAACCAATTTTGATAAGCTGTACGGGCTGTTAAACTAAAGGAAAAAGGAGAAACGAACATGGACGACAAGCTGATCATGGACAACATTCTCACCTCAACCAAAAGCGAGTGTGATCTGTTAATGCACGGCACCATCGAATCCGCCACGCCCGGCGTGCATACCGCGTTTTCGCAGATTTTGAACGATACGCTTTGTATGCAGAATGAGATCTACGCCAAAATGACCGCCAAGGGCTGGTATCCGACGCAAAACGCCGAACAGCAGAAAATCGACGCCGCTAAGCAGAAATTTTCCGCTTCCAAATAAGTCCGCCTGATGCGTCAAGCCGTGTGACCGACAAAGTTGCACGGCTTTTTTGCGTTTTTTGCGAAAAGCATGGACTTTTTGCGGAAATTATGATACAATAAGGAAAAACCTCGTGTAAAGGAGCTCTTATTATGGCAAGCTTTTTAGAATCGCTTCTCTCCGTCCCAACCGTTTCCGGCGGCGAAAAAGCCCTTACCGATAAGATAGACCGGTATATAAAAAAATATACCGATGAAACGCACACCGATGCGCTCGGCAACCTCATCGCCACGCGGCACGCGCTGTCAAAAAAAGGCAAAAAGCCGCTGAAGCTCGCCTTTTTCTGCGCGGTTGATGCACCCGGCCGCATTGTAACCTATTTGGAAGAAAACGGTCTTGTCCGCACCTCGCCCATCGGAAAAACAAGTGCCGAACGCGCTGTCTATACCGAAGTGGCAAAGACCGATAAAAAGTATACCGGTATACTTATTCCGGATAACGGCAAAACCGAAGCCGCCGAGCCGCTGTATGCCGATTTCGGCTTTGCCAATGCCAAAGAAGCCGCCAAACACCTGTCTCTCGGCGATCTGCTCTGCTTTGTGCAGGAACTGGTTTTTCTTGGCAAAACGCAGCTCTGCGCACCGGCACTCGGAAATAAGCTCTGCGCCGCCGCACTTGCCGGGCTTGCCGCCAAAACCGAAACCGCCGCCGCTTTGGAAATCTCGTTTGTTTTCTGTGCGCAGAGCGTCCTCGGCGCACGCGGCGCCGCTCCGGCTACGTTCGGGATTCAGCCGGACATCGCCGTGTGCTTGGAGGCCTATGAGGGAACCGAGCTTGGTCTTCGCTTGTCCGACCGTTTTTCGGTCGGCGATCATGATTTGGTGCGCCAAATGAAAAACGCCGCGTCACAGGTCGGCGCAGTCTTAACACCGCGCATCGAAACAGAGGCCGTCACCACCGATACCGCCCGGATAAACGGTGCAGGTGACGGTACACGCACCGTCACGCTGCTCTATCCCGTCCATGCGCTCGGTCTGCCGCGCGAACGCGCTGACAGCATGCTTTGCAGCACCCTCGTGCGCGTCCTCGACCGGTTCATGCAAAGCCTCTGACCCCCATCGGTTGCTATGCTATCTGCAAAGCATCCAAAGCAGCATGCCGCAGACACCGGCACCACATCCGGCAGCAAACGAAATCACATCGCGCAAATGCAGCAAATGCGTTTTTTTCGGCGCTGTGCTTCGCCCATCGCCAAACGCAGCAAGCGAACCGCCCAATGGCACGCCGGCGGAAACCGACGCGTTTTTGGGTGCTATGCGAAACCGCGCCTGCGTCGGCGTGTCCGTACCGCTGTCAACCGACGATTGCACCGGCGTTGTTTTCACAAGACGCTCCGCTTCACCGAGGAATTCCTCCTCGGTGCTTTTTTTTGCACCCTGCCCGGCTTTGACAATAAAAAATGCCTCTTCGAATAAATTGCTGTCCATATTCCGCACCACAACCACACGTTTTGCACAGCCCTTGATCATGTCTCTTACGCTCCTTGTCCGTTTTTCTTGTTTTCTGCCACACTTCTATTGTAGACCGAAATCGGAAGGGCTATGCAGTGCCGCCAAAAAATCCCGCTTTTTCGGCGGATATCACTTTTACGCATATTTTTGATGCGGTTATCAGCGCGAATTGACGCTATTTTCGCAATGTCAAGATTTGCATAATTTATTGCTGTTTTTTTCAAATACATTCAATTTATGATTTATTTTGCAGTTCTTATTGACAATTATTTTCGCTTTTTCTATAATAAAGGTGCAAACAGAAAATCGACACACAAGGAGAACTGTCCATGCCGCTCATAAAAACTGAACAAACCGGTACATTAGCCGTCCGCATTTACGATACCCGTGCCGAAATGGGACACGCCGCCGGAAACGATGCCGCCGACGTCATTGCCGCGCTGCTCGAAAAAAAACCGGAAATCAATATGATTTTTGCTGCCGCGCCTTCTCAGAACGAAACGCTCGCCGCGCTTTGTGAACGCAAAGATATCGATTGGACGCACGTCAACGCCTATCACATGGACGAATATATCGGTCTTTCCGCCGACGCACCCCAACGCTTCGGCACGTTTCTCAAGAATGCCATTTTCGGCAAGCTCCCCTTCCGCTCGGTAAGCTACATCGACTGCACCGGAAGCGACCCGGAGGTCGAATGCGCCCGGTACGCAGCCCTTCTTGAAAAGGTGAAGATCGACGTTGTCATGCTCGGCATCGGCGAAAACGGACACATCGCCTTCAACGATCCGCCGGTGGCCGATTTTGCCGATAAACGCATCATCAAGCCGGTGCAGCTGGATGAGATCTGCCGCAACCAACAGGTCAACGACGGCTGCTTTGCCCGGTTGGAGGATGTGCCGAAAACCGCGCTCACGCTCACCATTCCGACGCTGTTTAACGCCGACTATCTGTTCTGCAGCGTTCCTGCCGCCACCAAGGCAGACGCCGTGTATCACACGGTCAACGATGCCGAGATCAGCACAAAATGCCCGGCGACCGTCATGCGCCGCCATCCGCACGCCGTGCTGTACTGCGACAAGGACAGTGCCGCCAAGATTTTATAACAATTATAAAAAGACAAGCATATTTCCGAAAAGCTCTGACATTTTGTCTGAAAGGAAGGTTCTCATGAATTCACCCAGAAAACAAGGTATTCTGAACGTCGCCATTATCGGTCAAGGCCGCAGCGGCCGTGATATTCACGGCGCGTATTTCCTGTCGGAGGCATCCAAAAAATACTATCGCGTCATCGCCGTCGTCGATGCCCTTGCCGCCCGCCGCGCCCGTGCAGCCTACGAATTCGGCTTTCATGTTTACGACGACTACAAGCTTTTATTTGCCCACAGCGATATCGACCTTGTCATCAACGCCACGTTTTCCGATGAGCATTATCCCATTACCATGGATCTTTTGGAGCACGGCTTCAATGTCGTGTGCGAAAAGCCCTTTTCCGCCTATGCAGACGAGTGCGAAGCCATGATCCGTGCGGCAAAGAAGCATAACTGTCTTCTCACCGTATTCCAGCAATCGCGCCTTGCCTCCTACTATAAGCGTATTCACGAGATCCTCGAAAGCGGCGTTCTCGGCGAAATCGCACAGATAAGCATTGCGTTTTCCGGCTTCTCGCGCCGTTGGGACTGGCAGACCAGCAAGCGCTTCTACGGCGGCTGCCTCTTAAACACCGGCCCTCATCCGCTCGATCAGGCACTGGATTTACTGAATCTTGCCGAAAATGAGCTGCCGCAGGTGGTATATTCCAAGCTCGGCAAATACAATTCCTTCGGCGATGCTGAGGACTATGCCAAGGTACTTCTCACCGCGCCCGGCAGACCGCTCATCGACGTGGAGATCAGCAGCTGCGACGCTTATTCCGACTATACCTACAAGATTCAAGGTTCGCGCGGCTCGCTAAAAGCTACCATGAGCAAGCTGGAGTGGAAGTATTTCGACCCGGCCGAAGCACCCGAACAAACACTCACGCTCGAAACGCTTGTCGGCGACGACGGCTTTTCACCGTTATACTGCGGTGAAAAACTTCCGTGGAAATGCTTCTCGGAGGAATTAAACGGAACGGCGTTCGGCCTTGCCGTGGAGGATTACTATGAACGGCTGTACAAAACCATGACCGAAGGTGCGGAGCTGTTCATCAAGCCGGAAACGATTGTCAAGCTCATTCGCGTGGCCGAAAAGGTGCATGCCGACAACCCCATGCCGGTTCTTTATTAAGGCTTTTTCAAAGCGGTGCGGTTTCCCTTGCGGAGACCGTCGCCGCTTTTTTGCCAGGCAAAACACGGTAAAACTTTGCGTTTTTTGTATATTTTTGATATATAAACACTTGATTTGCCGTCAGAAATATGTTATAATGCTATCGGACACCTTGAAAATGCCGGTGTTTCCGAAGGATCCGTCAAGGAGAAACACATATGATCATCCAAATCACAAACGGGAAAATCATCACCCGAGATTCCATCCGCACCGATGCCGATCTCTGTTTTGAGACAACCGGTGGCAAAATCATCGGCCTGTATCCCAAGCATTCGCCGCTTGCGCCGACGCCCGACAAAACCCTTGACGCGCACGGCCTTTTCGTTTCGCCCGGCTTTATCGATCTGCACACGCACGGTGCAGGCGGTTCGGATTTTCTCGACTGCGAAACAGACGGCTTTCTGAAAGCTGCCGCCACACATGCCTGCCACGGAACGACAGCACTCTTGCCGACAGCCACCTCAGGAGACCTCGCCGAGCTTTTTGAGACCATCGACGTCTACCGTGCCGCCAAGCGCGAAAACACGACAGCAGCATTTCTCGGCTTGCATCTCGAAGGTCCGTATTTCGCGCCAAGCCAAAAGGGCGCCCAAGACGAGGCATATGTGCGTGGCTTCAACAAGGACGAATACATCCGCATTCTCGCTTACGGCGGAAGCGATATCCGCCGATGGAGTGCCGCTCCCGAGCTTACCGGTGCCGAAGAATTTGCGCACACGCTCACATCGCACGGTGTGCTGCCGTCGATCGGGCACACCGACGCGTCGGAGGACGATGTTGCCAAGGCGTTTGACGCCGGATTTACGCACGTCACCCATCTCTATTCCTGCACCAGCGGCGTTCACCGCAAAAACGGCTTACGCTATGCCGGTGTTATTGAGTGCGCGTACTTAAACGACCGTATGACGGTCGAGATCATTGCCGACGGCGTGCACCTTCCGGCATCGCTCTTAAAGTTGGTGTGCAAGATCAAGAGTGCGTACAGCACCGCGCTTGTCACCGATTCCATGCGCGCGGCAGGAATGCCCGAAGGCGAGAGCGT
Organism: uncultured Eubacteriales bacterium; assembly: GCA_934444645.1. GTDB lineage: Bacteria > Bacillota > Clostridia > Oscillospirales > CAG-382 > UMGS882. Next base: position 113,719 of record CAKSCV010000006.1, read on the forward strand.
TTTGGGCAGCAAAACGCATGGGCTGCGCGTCATCGTGGAGGACGGCGTTGCCAAAATGCCGGATCGCACCTGCTTTGCCGGGAGCGTCGCCACCATGGACAGGCTTGTGCGCAACATGGTGTATCTGGCAGGTGTATCGCTTGTTGATGCGGTGAGAATGGCCTCCGAAACACCGGCGCGCATTATCGGCGAAACGCACAAGGGTGCGCTGTTGCCCGGCTATGATGCGGATATCGTGCTTTTTGACGAAAACATACAGATTGATACAGTCATCATCGGCGGAAAGGCGGTTTTTTATGACCAAAAGAGAAACGTGTAGAGCTTCCGACAGTGTCGAAAGCATTCGTGCGGCAAATCGGATGCGCGATTATCCCCAAGAGGACGTCAGTGTATTCCTGAAGGAGTACCGCAACCCTTACATGATCACGCCGCATTTGCACACGGAATATGAAATCTATTACAACATAAACGGCGGCAAAGGCTTCTTTATCGACGATCACTACTACGACTGCAATCCGCACGATTTGTTCATCATCCGCAAAATGCACATCCACCGCGTGGCAGTCGGCGATCCGGACAACTATGTGCGGTGCGTCATCAGCATTGATTCGTCGTTTATCGACAAGCTAAGGCTATTGCTTTCGGATCGCACGGCACTCGATTTTTTGGATGCGGTCGGCGAAACGCTTCCGGTCAAGGTGCATTTGGGGAAAGAGGATCACGAAAAGTACATGATGCACATCAAAGAGTATCTGCGGCTGGAGCAGGCGAAAAACTCGCTGCTTTTGACCTCAAAGCTGTTTGAGCTGCTCGCGTTCATCAAGTATGTCTATCGCGGCAAAGAGGGCGTTGTGATCCCGGAATCCGAGCCGGAATTATGGTCGGAAAAGGCCATTCGCTACATTGAGCGCAATTTCAGGGAATGTCAGGCCTCCGAGGTGGCGCACGCCCTGAATATCAACGAAAACTATCTCAGCCGGCTGTTCAAAAACGAAACCGGCACTTCTCTCAACAACTATATCATCCAACGCCGCATCGCCGAGGCCAAAAAGCTTTTGTACAACGGCGTCAGCGTCAAGGACACCTGCACCTCCTCCGGCTTTAACGACTGCTCGAACTTTATCCGCACCTTCAAAAAGTTCACCGGCATGTCGCCGGGAACCATTAAAAAGCAACGGTGCTTTGAGGAGCAGCATTAAGCTTATTCACGCACAAAAAGTTGCCGATGGCAACTTTTTGTGCGTCGGAGACCGCCGAAAGGATGCCGCCAAAGGCGGCGGAAGGATTGAAGTTGGTTTGTGCGCAGTTGTTGTTTGGGTGCGCTGATTTAAGGTTTGCGTAACCTCGGAGCTCCTTTAAAAAGGTTTAAATTGTTGCAGTGCGAAGCTGCGGCTGTGGTGTGCTAATTCGAGGTTTGCAGAACCTCGGAGCTTCCCAGAAAGGGAAACGGTTTTATTCTTTTCGCGTGTACGAAAAGAACCAAAAGTACACCAGAGGTTTGCGAACCTCTGGACTCCGGGGACGATTCAAAGCTCTGTCGGAAAAGATTTTGTAAAGCTTTCCGGCGGCTCATGCCGAAACCGGTTTTGTCCGAAAAACGCCGGCGTAAAGGCTTTGAATCGGTGCGAAAGGGTTACCGTAGTGCAGACGCAAGACCGATGTTTTTCGAAAAACAGTTGTTTTACAGCAAGCTCACAGCAGGTTTTCGCGGATAAAATTTGTGACTGCTCGTTAGCTTTGTTGCGGTGGGAAATTGAGTTTTGCTGTGTTGATAAAAAACTTTTCTTTTTCGGTTTGCTTTGCATGAGCCGAAAAAACGCCTTTTTCGCGAATCAAGAAAATTTCATTAGCAGAAAGCTTTACGAACTTCACTCAAAGCCGTTTTTTACGCACAAAAAACTTCTTTTGCACGTGCCTTTCTTCGCTGTCCGCAAAAATTTCCATTTTCACAAACCAAAAGCCCTTCATTTGCACACCCCTTTCCTTTTTTCCATCCAAAACACCCCTTTTCCACCCTCCACCTCCCATTCGCACCACCCTTAACCTACTGTTTGCAAAGAATGCGGCTGTTCTTTTGCTCTTCGCTCTAATTTTGTGCTGTAAAGCCGGAGCGTCGCACCGATTCAAATCATTGCCGGCGATACCCGGCGAAGTTGCAGCTTTTCGCAAAACCGGTTACTTGATGAATGCCGGTCATTTCAGAAAAAATCACGTATCGACCGGCGATTTGAATCGTCCCCGGAGTCCAGAGGTTCGCAAACCTCTGGTGTACTTTTGGTTCTTTTCGTACACGCGAAAAGAATAAAACCGTTTCCCTTCCGGGAAAGCTCCGAGGTTCTGCAAACCTCGAATCAGCGCACCGCAGCCGCAGCTTCGCACTGCAACAATTAAAACCTTTCAGAGAGCTTCGATGTTCCGCAAACCTCGAATCAGCGCACAAAAACAACAACCTCACACAATCCCATTAAATCCTCCGCCGCCCTCGGCGGTATATACAAAAGGAGCTGCCGCAACAGCTCCTTTTGTATCACCACGGCAGGTCTTCATATCCTGCAAGCGTCATCGCCGTTTTGACGTCCTGTAAGGTCGGTTGACTCTCCCATTCCTTTTTCTGAATGGCGGCAAGATACATACACACGCCAAACATCGGCCCGTAAATCCGGTGGATACGGCAATGCGAGCCGTTGCACAGAAGCAGAAACGGAATGGGCAGCGTGCGCTTTAATTCCGCAATCAGTTCCAAATTTTGCTGCAATTCCTCTTCGCTGTTGGCTGTGGTAACAATTTTGGAAATATCCGCACCGCGTTCGGCAGCGGCATTGGCAATTTTTTTGACCTCCTCTTTCGGCACAAAACGTCCGAAAACGTGCGTGGACATAAGCACCTCCGCCCCTTTTGCGTGTGCCGACCGGATAAAGGCTTTCTGCTTTCCGACAGCTGTCGGATCCTCGGTGTATTCGCCTTCGCGCGGATCAAACATATCACACCGCAAATCAAGAAGCACCTTCCCGCAGTCCGCCGCAGCAAGCAGCGCTTCGGCAAGTGCTTCATCATCGGCATTCGGATCTCCGCCGCGATAGTTGGTCAAATAGCAGGGCGTTCCGTCCATGGCCTCCAGAAGGCTTTTAACAACCGGCAAGGTACGGTATTCCGGCTTCAAATAATCGATCTGCATTCCAAAGGTATCCGTGCCGACAGAACGGATCTGCCCGATTTCGGCAAGAATCGCTTCGGGCGTATCGCCTTTTAACATAGTCGTAACAGTCGGACGGTTTTTCAAAAGAAACATGGCAAAAACTCCTTTTTTCGGCACAGTCGTTCATTTGCTTTCATTGTAGCACATGAAAGCCGCCCTGACAAGCCACTTTTCTCCAAAACAAGAACACTTTTATCGTGTTTTTTGACAAAAAACAGCACCGGAAGCAGCCTTCGCCTCCGGTGCCGTTTTTGTCAAACGCTTATTCTTCGGAAATCTCGACGTCGATATCCTTTTCGGCGTCGCTTTCGTCCTCGTCCATGGCACTTAGCGCCTCCTCAACGGATTTTTCCGTTTCGCCGGAAGGCGTGCTGTCGTGTTCGTTTTCTATGGATAAATCGATATCGTTTTTGGCGTTTTCTTCGTCTAACGTGTCGTCGATCCCTTCGATAGAAAGCGAAATTTTCAGCTTGTTGAGCATTATGGCAACCGCGCCGACAATGGCGGCTGTCGTTACAAAAGCGCCGATTAAATAAATGATTTTTTTCATGTGCGATTCCTCCTGTCATTGTTTCATGCCGACCTGTGCCGACATCTCATGTATAGTATATCACATTCTCCGAAATAATGTTTGAAAAAATATTAATTTTTTCAGAGGATTCTTAATATTTGCGTGATATACTATGATAGAATAATGCTATATAGCCGTCAAAGCTGCCCAAACGGCAAAATTTCCGCAAAGGAGGCGTGTGCCATCGCCCTCTCAGCCAAAGCGTGCGGTGTGGTTTGCGAGTATAATCCGTTCCACAACGGCCACGCCTATCAGTTAAGACAAATCCGTGAAGCATTACACACACCGGTCGTATGTGCCATGAGCGGCACCTTTGTCCAACGCGCCGAGCCTGCGTGTATGCCCAAAGCGGCGCGTGCCGCCTGCGCGGCAAAGCACGGAGCGTCCTTGGTGCTGGAGCTGCCGTTTCCGTACAGCTGCTTCACCGCGGAAAAATTCGCCGAAGCCGGTGTGCGCCTGTTAAACCAAAGCGGCCTTTGTTCCCACCTTGCCTTTGGCTCGGAATGCGCCGACAGCGGCCTTTTAAGCGCGCTTGCCGAAGCTCTGTGTGACAAGACACTGCTAAAAAGTATACAGGTATACCAAAAAGAACATCCGGAGCTTACCTATATCCGTGCGCGCAGCGCCGTGCTTCGAACGCATTTCGGAGAAGCAGCAGCCCGGTGCGAAAATCCAAACGACATTTTGGGAATCGAATATATCAAGGCCATCCGCCGCTGCGGTGCGGCATTGATTCCGATCGCCCTTGCACGGTCGGTCGGCAGAAACGACGTACCGAACGGCGTGTTCGCCTCCTCTTCGCTCGTACGCCGCTTGGCGGCAGAGGGCGATTTAGAACGCGCCGAAGCCTTTCTGCCGGACAATACGGCACACGGCTGCTTAAAAAACTATCGGCCGGAGATTTTTCGAAAAGCCGTCTATTTGCTGCTTCTTTCCAAAACCAAGGCTCAGCTTTCCGCATGCTGCGAATACAGCGGCGGTCTCGAAAACGCCGTATACCGTGCCGTTCATGCGTCACACAGCTATGAAGAGGCTTTCGATGCCTTAAAATGCAAGACTCTCACCGATGCCAAAATCCGCCGTTTATTCTTGTTCGGAGCCTTCGGTATCACAAAAGAGCAGGCCGAAGCGCCGCTTGCCTACGCCAGCATTCTTGCCTGTGCGGAGGATGAAGCCGCATCCGAGCTTTTACGCGCGGCACGCAAAAGCAGCAAGCTTCCGCTTGCCCGACGCGTCGGCACCATTCGCAAAAACAAAAATGCCGCCGCGCAATATGCTGCCGACGCTCTTGCCGAACAGCTTTTATATGCCGGCGGCTGGCCGATCACCGCAATACAAAACAACCTGTAAAGGAGCCTTGCCTTGCAATACTATCACAGCTACTTAAACGCCAAGCACGGCAAAAACGACCGCGACGCTTCCTGCGCTTTTTGCTTAAACCGCATCGTCCGCGCCTGTGCCAAACACGCCTCCGCCCTGCACTATCCGAACGCGCTCATCTATCACGACTGCGAAACGACGCTCTACACCGATGAAGCACCCGAATCGGCAGCCTTGCGGACCTCGGAGGCGCTCGACAGCTTCTGCGCCGAAAACAGCACGCTTGATGCCTTTCTCGAAGCACTGCCCGACGGCGAAACCGCCCGATTTTATCTGAAAGATGCCGATGGGAACACGCTTTCCGAGGTGACGTACCCACTCTTCCGGGGCACACCCGACTGTGTCGTCGGCGAAGAAGCCGACGCGGAAGCGTTAGAGCGTTTCATCGAAGACGTATTCCGAACGGTCGACGGTCTGCGATAAACACGCAAAAGGCCGCGGTTGCCGAAAATCGGAATTGACAAATGCCGCAAAATGCGGTATAATAGAGTATTCAGTCAACGCGGTCGAAAAAAGGAGTTTTTCACGTGATCATTATGGGGATCGACCCCGGTCTTGCCACGGTCGGCTTTGGATTTATCGATGCCTTTCGCGGCAGGCATACGGCGCTCGAATTCGGCGCGGTTCTCACGCCTGCCGGCACCAAAACCGAAACACGGCTTGCGGAAATATACGAAAATATCGACGAGCTTATCAAGGGGACGCATCCGGACGCGGTTTCCATTGAAAAGCTGTACTTCAACACCAACGAAAAAACCGCCGTCAACGTCTGTCAGGCGCGCGGTGTGATTCTCCTTGCCTGTGCCAAGAACGGCATTCCGATCTTCGAATACACGCCCTTGCAGATCAAGCAAGCCGTGGTCGGCAACGGCCGTGCCGATAAAAAGCAGGTCATGTATATGGTCACGCGGCTGTTGAATCTGAAAAAAGAGCCGCATCCCGACGATACGGCGGATGCCCTTGCGGCGGCCTTATGCCATTCGTTCAGTGCCGATTCGGCTCTGTTCGGTTTGACGTAGCGTCTTTATCCAATCTTTATCATGCTTATCAAACGCCTGCGGAAAAGGCTGTTCCGACCGGCGTTTTAAGGTAAATCCATCTCAATCTTAAAGGAGGAATCCGTATGAAACTGATTTTTGCCATCGTTCACAACGACGACGCACCGATCGTCACATCCGAGTTAAACAAAGCCGGTTTTCATTCCACCAAAATCGCCTCGACCGGCGGCTTTCTCTCGTCCGGCAACACCACCTTCATCACCGGTGTGGACGACGATAAAGTGCAAAGCGTGGTCGATCTGATCTCCGCACACAGCAAACGCCATTCGCAGTATGTGCCGACCACCGTCTATCCGTCGCTCGGCATGGGTGCCGATGCAGCCGGAACGGCTAAAGTGCAGACCGGCGGTGCAACCATTTTCGTACTGAACGTTGAATCGTTCTATCAGGTGTAACACGCCTTGACAGCCGAACATACAACCATAAAACTTGCGGATATTGCCGGGTTTGACGCAAAAAAGCCGCTGCACGCCTATTTGATTTTGTCGCCGATCTTACGCGATGCGCGCGACTGCACGCAGTTTTTGTGCGAAACACTGCTGTGTGAAGAGCCGCTTGCTGACGGCAGCCCATGCGGCCGGTGTCGGGCGTGCATCAAAGTGCTTGCCGGGACGCATCCGGATATTTCGATCCTCGGCAGAAGCGAAGTGAAGGTGGCCGATGTACGCAATATGCGCGACAGCGTCTATCTCTCGCCCCATGAATCTGACCGCCGCGTCCTTGTGCTTGAGAGCGTGGACAAATTTAACGATGCCTGCCTAAACGCACTGCTAAAGATTCTCGAAGAGCCGCCCGAGGGCCGGTTCTTTCTCCTGACAGCCTCCGTCAAAAGCGCCGTTCTGCCGACCATTCTGTCGCGCGTCTGCGTGTTAGCTCCCGCACGTAAGGCCTTGTATGCGGATTTAAGCACGCAATTTCCGGACGCCTCACCGGAGCAGCGTGCCTGTATGCAGCTGTATTTGGAAACCTATGAAGACACCGATATCAACGCATTGGAGCCGGAAAAGCTTGAAAAGGCGTTTGAGCTTGCCTATGGCTTTTTCACCGGCGAGCAGCCGCTTTTTGTGCCGCAGCTATCCAAAAAGCGGGAGGAGTTAGCGGTCGTTTTCCGCGTCTTTATGCTCATCTCCGGCGATATCTGCGCCTATAAATCGTCGATGGGACGCCTGCGGAAGGAGCGCATCGAAAACGCAGCTTACGGCAGCTTGCGCGAAAAATTCCGCAAGGTGTGCGCACGCCTGTCGGTCAAACGTGCCCTCGGCTATTACGATTTGTTCGAAAAGGCCTATCTTATGACAGAAGATTATGCCAATTCCAATGCACTGAAAGCGTATCTTACGCAAAACCTGTAAGAAACTGCCGGAACCAGAAAAACCGGAAAGGATTTTAGAATACGATACTATGAATAATAAACCGAATAACAGAAAAATGCAGCCGGATACGGCTGCCGACGGCGACAGCTCGATCAATACCAAAAAGGGATTTCTCATCTCCCTGCCGTCACGCAAGAAAAAGGAAAACACTGAGCCGGGTTCGGGCATCGTCATGTCCAAAAATGACGCCTCCAAGGGCGATCGGAACGATAAAGGAGACAAACGGCCGCCCAAGCCCGCCGTTCGTGACAGCGCACGCGACAATCAAAAGGAGCACAGCAGAACCGTCGAAAAAGACGAAAAAGAAAAAAATGCCGAACGCGCACAAGCCGGTTCGCCGCGCCGCGACAAGCCGCAAAAAAACGGCAAAAGCCAAAACGACCGTACTGACCGTCCCGACCGCAAGGAACGCCCGGAACATACCGGTTCGCCGAAAAGCAAGGAGCGCGACGGCAAGGATGCCCGCGACAATCGCGACAATCGGGACAATCGCGACAACAACCGCAACCGTCCGCCGCGAAACGGCGATCGCGCCGCGCAAAATCCGCAAAACGGTCAACCGAACCGGAATCCGCAAGGCGACCGATCCAAAAACGCGCCTAAAAGCGACAACAAACAGAACGCAAAGAATAATCGCGGCAAGGGCAAAAACCAAAACGACCGCAAAAACGGCAATCCGAACGAAAACGCACAAAACGCGCAAGGCTCCAAGCAAAATTCCGGCCGCCGCGACCGCCGTACACCGAAAATGCCGAGTCTGTCGCCGCTTTCGGGCGATATGATGACGTTTTTGCACGACGCAAAAAGTGATTTCGGCACTTCGCAGGTCAAAAAAGCCGAACGCGAGCCGTCCCTTGAGGAAAAATACAAGAACGCCGTACCGCTTGCCGAACAGATTGCAGCCGAGGAAGAACGCCGTTTGGCACGTGTACGCAAAAAAACGCTTGCCGAGGTGTCACACAAGCCGGCAAGCGAAACAGCCGCCGAAGCCGCCCCGTCACCGGAAACGGCCTCCGAAACCGTTCCGGAAAAATACGAGATTGTCGGCGTTCGTTTCCGCGAAGCCGGAAAGATCTATTATTTCGATCCCGACGGTCAAACCATTCCTTACGGCACGCCGGTCATCGTTGAGACCTCGCGCGGCTCGGAATACGGCTACACCGCCATTTCCAACCGCATCGTACCCGGCGGAAGCGTGGTGGCGCCGCTCAAAAAGATCAGCCGCATTGCCAACACCGCCGACACCGAAAAATACCGTGCCAACAAAGAGCTTGAGACCGAAGCGGCCGTCATTTTCAAGAAAAAGGTCGCCGAGCTGAAGCTTGCCATGAACCTTGTGTTTGTGGAATATACGTTTGACAATTCCAAATTATTGTTCTATTTTACCGCCGAAACGCGCATCGATTTCCGCGAACTCGTCAAAGAGCTTGCCGCCATTTTCCGCACGCGTATCGAGTTGCGGCAGATCGGCGTGCGCGACGAAGCCAAAATGCTCGGCAGCCTTGGCGTCTGCGGCAGATGTGTGTGCTGCAATTCGTTCTTAGGCGATTTTGCGCAGGTTTCCATCAAAATGGCCAAAGAGCAGGGCTTATCCCTAAACAGCGCGAAGATTTCCGGTGCCTGCGGCAAGCTCATGTGCTGCTTGCGCTATGAAGACAAGGTTTACAGCGAAGAAGCCGCACGCACGCCCAAAATCGGTGCGATTGTCGAAACCGCCGAGGGCAAAGGCACGGTCACCGAGACAAGTCCGCTAAAGGGCGAGATCAAGGTGGCTTTGGAGAATGCCTCCGATACACCGCCCAAGGTCTTCCACAGAGAGGATGTCAAGGTTGTTGGTTTCCGCGGGAAGAACGGTGTTGAACACGCCGAAAATGCCGAATTGAATGCCGAGATTGTTTCCGAAATGGAAACCGATCTTGCCGAAAATTTGTTGGAAGCCGAATCCTCGCCCGATACCGAACGATAAACCGGTCAAAAATCCCAAACTTTTACAGTTAACGAGGTGCAACCACATGGAAAAAACGTTTTTATTGCCGCAAAAGCCGAAATACAAGGCCAATCTTCACTGTCACACGACCGTATCCGACGGCCTGCTTACGCCGGAGCAGATTAAAGAGGAATACAAAAAACGCGGGTATTCGATCGTCGCCTACACCGACCATGAATACATCGTCAACCATCAGGACTTGAACGACGAAAGCTTCATCGCTATCACCGCTTACGAGTATTCGATCAACGAAGCACCGCACGATGAGCGTACCGCATGGACGGATCTGCGCTGCTGTCACCTCAATTTCTACGCCAAAGACCCGTATCAAGACAAGCACGTCTGCTTTGCGCCGTCGTATGTGTGGGGGCCCGGCAAGGCGATTGCCGATACCTTAACGTATACCGGTCCGCTTTACAAGCGCGATTACAACGACATTCAGCACGTCATCGACGAGGCAAACAAAAACGGCTATCTGGTCTGTTTCAATCATCCGTATTGGTCGTTACAGCCGCAGTCCGATTATTTTGGCTTGAAAGGCCTTTTTGCCATGGAAACCTATAATACCGGCTGTTATGATTTTTCCGGCCACAGTTTCTACGACTACGGGTTACTGGCCGAGTTTAACCAGGAGATTGCGCCGGTGGCAACCGACGACAACCACAATCATTTCCGTGATCCCGATCTTGATCATTCCGATTCGTTCGGCGGTTATACCATGATCTATACCGGTGATTTTTCGTATACCGGTATTATAAAAGCGCTTGAAGAGCAGCAATTTTATGCGTCGACCGGCATTGATTTTGAGGAAATTTCGGTAGAAAACGGCGTGGTGCATGTCGAATGCACGCCGAGCACCAGTATCAGCATCGCGTTCGGCGGAAAACGTTGGGATGAACGGCTTTGCTATGACAGAGAGCCGTTAACATCGGCGGATTTCACCATTCCATGGGGCGCACGGTACATCCGCGTTTACTGCGTCAACCGCCGCACCGGTGCCAACGCGACCACAAAAGCCTTTGCGCTTCCGAAAGACGCCGAATAAGGGAAAGGAGCATATGCATCATGGAAAAAATCTACTTACTTCCCAACACGCCGAAATATAAGGCGAATCTGCATTGTCACACCACCTTTTCCGACGGCGCGTTCACACCGGAGGAAATCAAGAAGACATACAAGGAACACGGCTATGCGGTGGTTGCCTATACCGACCATGAATACATTGTCAACCACCAGGAGCTGACCGACGACAGCTTTATCGCCATTACCGGCTATGAATATTCGCTGGGCGAAGCGCCGCACGACGGCTTTACGCATTGGATGGATCTAAAATGCTGTCATTTGAATTTATACGCCAAAGATCCATATCAGGACAAACATGTCTGCTTTGACCCCGAACATGTGCCGCACTGCAAGCATCCGGAAAAGCTTTTGTATACCGGGCCGATTTTCAAGGCGACCTATGACGACATTCAGCACGTCATCGACGAAGCCAATAAAAACGGGTATCTCGTCTGCTTCAACCACCCGTACTGGTCGGTCGAGCCGCACGGCGACTACTTTAACCTCAAGGGCTTGTTTGCCATGGAGATCAACAATACAAGCGCATCGGACTATTCGGGACACAGCTTTTACGATTACGGCTTGCTTGCCGAATACAATCGGACGGTTGCTCCCGTCGGTGCGGACGACAACCACAATCTCGTGCTTGACCCGGACGTTGACCATTCCGACTCGTTCGGCGGCTACACCATGATCTATACTGACGATTTTTCGTATTCCGGTATACTTTCTGCCATGGAACGCCGCGACATTTACGGCTCGACCGGCATTGACTTTGACGAAGTTTCGGTCACGGGCGATGTACTGCACATCGCGTGTACGCCGTCCACAAGCATCATGGCCTGCTTCGGCGGCAGACGCTGGCACGGAAAACAGGCCTACGACGGAAACACCGTGACGGCGGCGGAATTTGCCATTCCGGAGGACGCGACCTACATCCGCGTGTTCTGCACCAACCGCCAAGACGGCTCGTATGCCACCACGCGCCCGTATGACGTGCCGAAAAAAGCGCAGGCGTAAATCCGGAGGTTCTCTTGAGCGAAAATTTAAGCGGAATATTAAATGTCTATAAGCCGCAAGGCTTAACCAGCCACGCGGTAGTTTCGCGTGTGCGCAAGTTTTACGGCGTCAAGCGCGTGGGACACGCCGGCACACTCGACCCGATGGCCTGCGGCGTGCTGCCGGTGCTTGTCGGAAGCGCAGCAAGCGTGCAAGAGCTTGTCATGGAGCACGATAAAACCTACAAGGCAGGCGTTCTGTTCGGTGTGACCACCGACACCGGCGACGTCACGGGAAAGGTGCTTGACACCAAAACGCCGGCATTTGACGGCGCGGCCCTGAACGAAGCACTTACGCGCTTTACCGGCGAAATCGACCAGGTGCCGCCCATGTATTCGGCACTCAAGGTGGAGGGGCAGAAATTATACGAGCTTGCCCGGCGCGGCGAAACGGTTGAGCGCAAAGCGCGCAAGGTGACCGTTTACGGCATTCGGCTGCTCACGCCGTTTGACGGGAAGCGCTGCGACATCGAAGTGGACTGCTCAAAAGGGACGTACATCCGGACGCTTGCCGAGGATATCGGGAACGCGCTCGGCTGCGGTGCGTGCCTTGACAGCTTAGAACGCACCGTGTGCGGCGTTTACCGCGCTGCGGACGCGGTGACGGTGGAGACGCTTGAAAAGCTGTATCAAAACGGCGACACAGCGGCTCTTGCCGGTTTCTTGCAAAGCGCAGAGGCGTTGTTTGCCGACTGCCCGATCGTGCGGCTTGCGCCCTTTTACGAGAAATTGGCACGCAACGGCGCGGAGATCTATTTGAAGCGTGCGCGCATTCCGGAGCGGTTGTTCGAGCATGGCCGGTTATGCCGGTTATACAAGGAAAACGGCGGTTTTTACGCCGTGGCGGAGCTTGGGGGCTATCCCGACGGAGCTGCCGTGAAAATCAAATATCGGTTTTAAGGAGCATTCGCTTAAAACATACACAACCACATTTAAGCAGCGGAGGTACAGAAATGGTAAAGGAAAACATGGAATTTTTGAAGGCGCTCGATCCCGAAATCGGCGAAGCGGTTGAAAAGGAATTTGCCCGTCAATCGCGCAACATTGAGCTTATTGCAAGCGAAAACATCGTTTCGGAGGCAGTTCTTGCGGCAGCCGGCACGGTGCTTACAAACAAATACGCCGAAGGCTATCCGGGCAAGCGTTACTACGGCGGCTGCGAATGTGTGGACATTGCCGAAGAAGTGGCGAGAAAGCGCGCCTGCGAGCTGTTCGGCGCGGAACACGCAAACGTACAGCCGCATTCGGGTGCGAATGCAAACTTTGCGGTCTACACGGCGTTCTGCAAGCCGGGCGACACGGTCATGGGCATGAATCTGGCGCATGGCGGTCACCTGACGCACGGCAGCCCGGTCAATGTGTCGGGCATGTATTTCAACATTGTGCCGTATGGCGTAAACGACGACGGCTTTATTGATTACGACGAGATGGAACGTCTTGCGCATGAGCACAAGCCAAAGATGATCATTGCCGGTGCGAGCGCGTATCCGCGCGTCATTGATTTTGAGCGATTTGCCAAGGTTGCCAAGGAGGTCGGCGCAATCTTCATGGTCGATATGGCGCACATTGCCGGTCTTGTGGCGGCAGGGCTTCATCCGAGTCCGGTTCCGTATGCCGATGTTGTCACGACCACGACGCACAAGACGCTTCGCGGTCCGCGCGGCGGCATGATTTTATGCAAGGAAGAATATGCCAAGCAGATCGACAAGGCAATTTTCCCGGGCACGCAGGGCGGTCCGCTCATGCACATCATTGCAGCAAAGGCCGTTTGCTTCGGCGAAGCGTTAAAGCCGGAATTCAAAGAATATGCGCGCCAGGTTGTTGCCAACTCCAAGGCCTTTGCAGACGCGCTGTTAAAAGAAGGCTTTAAGCTTGTTTCGGGCGGCACGGACAATCATCTGTGTCTTGTGGATTTGCGTCCGTTTTCGGTCACGGGCAAGGAGTTCGAAAAGCGTCTTGACAGCGTTTACATCACAGCCAACAAGAATGCGATCCCGAACGATCCGGAAAAGCCTTTTGTGACCAGCGGCATCCGCGTCGGCACGCCGGCAGCCACATCGCGCGGCTTCAAGGAGGCCGACTTTGTCAAGATTGCCGAGCTTATGCGGCTTGCGGCAACCGATATCGAGGGCAAGGCCGACGAAATCCGTGCAGAGGTCTGCAAGCTCTGCGACGCACACCCGATTTACCGATAAAAAATCCGATTTAGAAAATACGGGTGCTTTTCTTGCGAGAAAGGCACCCGCCAAAAAAGTTTCATCTTTTCAGCAATAGCTGTGGAAATGAAAGGACAACCGACATAATGACGGACACAAAAATTATTTTAGCCTCCGGGTCACCGCGCCGTGCGGAGATTTTACACAACATCGGACTCTCCTTTGAAGTTCGTCCTACGGGTGCTGACGAAACCTTGGACGCGGAGCTGCCGCCGGCGCAGATGGTCTGCGAGCTTGCTTTCCGCAAAGCCAAGGAAGCCGTCTCTCACCTTTCCGCTTCGGAAGAAGATGCGCTTATCATCGCTGCCGATACCGTTGTGGTCTACAACGGCCGAATTTTGGGGAAGCCGACCGACGAGCAGGACGCCTATCGGATGTTAAAGTGTTTATCCGGGACGGTTCACGCCGTATACACCGGATTTACGCTTGCCAAGGATGGGCTCTATTTCTCGGAGCACGCCTCCACCGAGGTCGAATTTTTGCCGTTAAAAGACGAATTGATCCATCGCTACATACAAACAGGCGAACCGTTTGACAAAGCCGGTGCTTACGGCATTCAGGACAAGGGCTCAGCCTTGATACGCACCATTCACGGCGACTATTTCAATGTCATGGGGTTGCCGGTTTCGGCTTTGGTTTCAGCGGCACGCGCGCAATTTGATATCGATTTACTTGGGTTTTAACAACATGTATTGCCATTAAAATAAGGAAGGAACGCTATGTACAAGAACTACAAGAAGAATTACCCGTATTACGAGGTATCGCCGATTCGCGACTTCAAGCAGATGCTCGAAGAATCCATCCGCGACTGTGAAGGCCGCCCGGCGTTCCGCTACAAGAGCGGAAAGGATATCGTCGATGTCAGCTATGAGCAGTTTTATGCCGACACCAAAGCGCTCGGCACAGCCATTACCGCTCTCGACCTCGGAAAGAGCCACATCGCCATGATCGGCCCGAACAGCTACAAATGGTTGATGACCTATCTGACGGTGCTCAACTCCGAAGGCGTGTATGTACCCATCGATAAGGAGCTGCCGTTCGATGAGATCATGCATATTGTCAACGACAGCGATACGGAACTCTTCTTCTATGCCGGATTCTATGCGGAAAACGTCAAGAACAACCGCGATAAAATGCCGAACGTCAAGTATTTTGTCAATTTGGACGGCAAAGAAGACGACGGCGAATTTTTAGCCTTCGACAAGCTGCTTGCACACGGAAAAGAGCTTCTTGACGGCGGCGATACCGCTTACACCTCCATGAGTCCGGAGCCTGCAGCCATGAAAATGATCGTTTATACCTCCGGCACGACCGGACGCGCCAAGGGTGTTATGCTTTCGCTTGACAACCTGGTCAACTGCGTGGTTCACGGTCTTGAGGTCTCCACGGTGTACGACGTGTGCCTGTCGGTTCTTCCGTATCACCACACGTATGAATCGGTCTGCGGAATTTTGGTCTCCCTCAAAAAGGCGGCTACCATCTGCATCAACGAGAGCCTGCGCACCGTTGCGGCAAACCTCAAGGTGTTCCGGCCGACCTACATCATGCTCGTGCCGCTGTTTGTGGAGTCCTTCTATAAGAAAATCTGGGCGACGGTCGAGGATCAGGGCAAGGCCGACACGCTCCGCAAAATGATAAAGATCAGCAACAAGCTCTTAAAAGTCGGCATCGATATGCGTCGTGTGTTCTTTAAGTCGATCCACGAGGTGTTCGGCGGCAGACTGATCAAAATGGTTTCCGGCGGCGCACCGCTCCGTCAAGAGCTCGGTGAATTTTTCGACGCCATCGGCGTGACGCTGGTCAACGGCTACGGCATCACCGAATGCTCGCCGCTTGTTGCCGCAAACCGCGATTTCTACTACAATTTTGCCTCGGTCGGCAATCCGCTTCCCTGCCTTGACATGAAGATCTTTGAACCGAATGCCGACGGCGAAGGCGAAATCTGCGTCAAAGGTCCGACCGTCATGCTCGGTTATTACAAGCAGCCCGAGCTTACCGCCGAGGTTCTCGAAGCCGACGGCTGGTTCCACACCGGCGATTTCGGCAAAATCGGCGAGGATGGCCGCCTGTACATCACCGGCCGCAAAAAGAACATGATCGTGCTTCGCAACGGCAAGAACATTTATCCCGAAGAGATCGAAGAATATCTCGGCAGCATTCCCGAAGTGACAGAAGTCATCGTTTCGGCACTGCGTTCGGAGGATGGCGAAGAGACCGGTCTTGCCGCCGAAATCTTCCCGGGCGACGACCTTGTGAAGAGCAAGACCGACGACGAGCTGTACACGATTCTCAAGACTGCCGTCGAAAAAATCAACGACACTCTGCCGTCCTATAAGCATGTGACCAAAGTGGTTGTCCGCAAGACGCCGTTCGACAAGACTACCTCCGGCAAGATCCGCCGCAAATACAATTAAGCTTTTTCACCTTCTAAGCGGCTCCGGCATACACTGACACCGGGAGCATCGGCCGAAAAGCCCGAAAAGCAACCGCCGATGCTCCGCTTGCGTGATGGGAAAGGAGCCGCTTATGAACGATTTTTTGCTGTTTTTGCAGGGTGTTGTCTGGATTTTCGCCGCCATCGGCTTTTATTTGACTGTGCGCATTTTTTTGGACGCCGTCGTCAAACGCCGCAGCGGCTTAAAAATGCGGGTGGTCATACTGTCTTATACGGGCGATCCCGAATATGCCGTCCGCTTTGCCGAAAGCCGCTTTGTCTACGGCGAATATGCCGGCTTTTTTGAGGGCGTGACGCTTTCCGAACGCCTTCCTCTCGACAAAACCGCCGCCGTGCGCTTAAAGGCGGAATTTCCGGATTTTGTCTGCTTTTCGGAAATTCCCAAAAAACCCACCGAACAAAACGACGAACGCACCTGCTTGTTAAAAGGATACGCCGAAAACGAAACGGAGTGAATGCCATGCCGGAGGAAACCCTTCCGACCGCCAAAGAAAACGACACCGCCGAGCTAACCGTCAAGGGGATCATCGAGGATGTCGTTTTTCAAAACGCCGACAACGGCTATACCATCTGCGTCATCGACGCGGACGGCGAGCCGGTAACCCTCACCGGCATCATTCCCTGCGCCGCCGAAGGGGAGCTCATCAGTGCCAAAGGCACTTGGGTCAATCATCCGACCTACGGCAAGCAGTTTTCGGTCACGGCTTACAGCAAAGAAATGCCTGCCACCTCCGCCGCCATTTTGACCTATCTTTCCTCGGGTGCTGTCAAAGGCATCGGTCCGGTCACGGCACAGCGCATTGTCGATATTTACGGCGAAGAATCGTTAAGCGTCCTTGAGGAGCATCCCGAGTGGTTAGCCGACATCAAGGGCATTTCGCCCAAAAAAGCCAAGGAGATCTCCGAAAGCTTCAAAAATCAATACGGGATGCGGCAGGTGCTTCTGTATTTTCAGGGAATGCTCACGCCGAATCTCGCCTTAAAGGTGTACAAGCAGTGGGGCAACGCCGCCATCGATATTCTGCGGCAGAACCCGTATCTGCTATGCGATGAAATCGACGGCGTCGGCTTTGAACGTGCCGATACGCTTGCCAAATCGCTCGGCTTTCAGAACGACGATGAGGATCGCGTCATTGCCGGCGTCAAATATGTGTTATACAACGAATTGAACCGCAGCGGCAACTGTTATCTGCCGCTCGAGCTTTTAGTAAGCCGCGCCGCCGAAATTCTGGGCGTTTCCGCCGAAGCAGCCAAAGAAGGCGTGGTCATTTTATCCCATCGCGGCGAAGCGGTGGCTGTCAAATACGGCGATATCACGGCGATTTATCTGGAAAACGTGTACCGCACCGAAAAATACTGTGCGGAAAAATTAAAGCTTTTATGCGACACCAAAATCGATATTCCGCTGCTCGACGCTGACGCCGAAATCGCGAAGGTGGAAGCGGATACCGGTATACAATTTGCTCGCTTTCAGGCGGATGCCATCCGCTTTTCCACCAGCGAAGGCGTTGTCATCGTCACCGGCGGTCCGGGAACGGGCAAAACCACCGTCATTCGCGCCATCATTCAGATGTTTGCAAGGCTCGATATCAAGGTCTGCCTTGCCGCGCCGACCGGACGAGCCGCCAAACGCATGACGGCCGCCACCGATATGCCGGCTAAAACCATTCACCGGCTGCTCGAATGCGAATACGGCGCCGACGATAAGCTTGCCTTTCAGCGCAACGAGGACAATCCGCTCGACTACGGCGCGGTCATCGTGGACGAAGCGTCGATGGTGGACATCTTCTTATTTTCCGCGCTGTTACGCGCCCTGCGGCCCGGCACGCGGCTGCTTCTCATCGGCGATGCGGATCAGCTTCCGCCCGTCGGCGCAGGCGATGTGTTCGGCGATCTCATCAAATGCCGCAGCTTCGTGGTGGTGCGCTTAGACGAAATTTTCCGCCAAGGCAAGGACAGCCGCATCATCACCGGCGCGCATCTCATCAATCACGGCCAAATGCCGCCACTCGACAACAAAGGCAAGGATTTCTTCTTTATGCCGCGCAAAACCGGTGCCGAGGTGCAGGCCTTACTTTCCGAGCTGTGCCGCACGCGTCTGCCGAAAGCGTATGGCTTCGACGCGCTTTCCGACATTCAGATCATCTGCCCGTCGCGCAAGGGCGAAGCCGGAACCGGTGCGATCAATGCCCTCATGCGCGAGCTGTTCAATCCGCCGTCACCGCAGAAAAAAGAATATACCTCCCACAACACGGTCTTTCGCGAAGGCGACAAGATCATGCAGATCCACAACAATTACGATATCGAATGGCACACCGCCGACGGCCGCGAAGGCAGCGGCATTTTCAACGGCGACATCGGCTTTATCGAGAGCATCGACACCGAAAACCAGGCGGTTTGCTTTCGCTTTGACGACGACCGTCACGCGTCCTGCGACCTCGCCGCTTTTGACGATATCGAGCACGCCTATGCCATCACGGTACATAAAAGCCAGGGCAGCGAATACCGTGCGGTGCTATTGCCGCTTCTCGACTGTCCGCGCGGCCTTATGACGCGCAATATGCTCTACACCGCCGTCACACGCGCCAAAAGCTTGGTGATTTTGATCGGCAAGCAGACGATCATGTCCGATATGATCGAAAACAATGTGCGGCAAAATAAGTATACCGGTCTATCAAATATGTTAAAGCCGGTTTATGTGTATCCCGAATATAAAATGCAGGAAGGACTTCGACCGAATGACGAACAACCGCAGCCCGATAACGCTTCCGGAGAACCGGCCGGAAATGCTTGAACGCCTGAAAAAAATCAAGCTTTTCGTCTTGGATATGGACGGCACCATTTACCTTGACTCCACGCCGCTTGAGGGCGCAATCGATTTTTGCAAAAAATTAGCCGCCGGGAATAAGCTTGTGTATTTCACGAATAACGCCTCCAAAAATCCGGAAGACTATGTAAAAAAACTGACAGACATCGGTTTTCCGGCCACGCGGAAAAATATCGTTACCGCCGGCGATGTCACCGCCGACTACCTGAACACCTTCCACAAAGGTGAACCGGTATACCTTGTCGGAACGCCGGCACTCGAGGAATCGTTTCAAAAAGCCGGCATTTTACTGTCGGATGACGCAAAAATCGTGGTTGTCAGCTTCGATTTGACGCTCACCTATGCCAAATTAGAGCACGCCTGCACGCTCATTCGTTCCGGTGCGCGCTTTTATTCCACGCATCCGGACATCAACTGCCCGACTGCCACCGGTTTTATCCCGGACAGCGGTGCGATTTGCGGAGCCATCACGCTGTCCACCGGCGTAAAACCGCGGTATTTCGGCAAGCCGAACGCTGAAACCGCCGCTATGCTCTGCCGTATGAGCGGTCTTGACAGAAGCGAAATCGCCATGGTCGGCGATCGGTTGTATACCGATATCGCGCTCGGCAAAAAAAACGGCCTGCTTTCGATTTTGGTCATGACCGGCGAAACAACGCCGGAAATGCTCCAAAACGCAGCCGCAGACGAAACGCCGGATCTGATTTTTGATAGTATAAAAGATATACCGGTATACGGTAATCAATAACAGAAGGGCATTGATATGACGCTTTTTGAATTTTTATCCGAACTTGTCGGCATACCGACGGTTGTCGGCTTTGAAAACCGCGAAGCCGCACGCATCGGCAAGCTCTGCACGGACTATTCTGCCGGTTTTTTTGACGGCTATTCCGCCACACCGACCGGCAGTTTGCTCTTTTCATGCCGCTGCGGCAGAAAAAATGCAAAAAAACTGGTGCTTGATGCTCATCTTGACACCATCGGCTTTGCCGTAAGCGAAATCTGCGGCAACGGCTTCGTGAAGGTAAAAAACATGGGCGGCATCGATCCGTATCTTTTGCCGGCAACACCGGTATACCTGTATACAAACGAACCGATTTACGGCGTGTTCACCTCAATCCCGCCGCACCTTGCCGCCAAAGACAGCGCGGAACTGAAAGTGGAGGACTTATATATCGATACCGGACTTTCGGACACGGATTTTGCCGCAAGCGGCATTGAAATCGGCACGCCGGCCGGCTTTGCCGAGCCGCCCGTGATGCTGCAAAACAAGCTTGTCGCCTCCCACAGTCTGGATGACAAAGCTTGTGCCGCCACGATTTTTCACGCGTGCCGGCTGTTGGCTGAAAGCGGACAAATGCCGGAAGCGACCGATATTTTCGTACATCTGTCGGTCGGCGAAGAAAAAACCGGCGTCGGTGCACGCACGCTGCCGTATACCATTTTGAACGGCGTTGATTTTGCAAACGCCGACGGCGCATTGGTCATGGATGTGAATTTCGCCCAAGCGCCCGGTGTTGCCGATTATGAATCGCTCGTCCTCGGAAAAGGCGGCGGCGTGTCCTATTCTGCCACCATAAAGCGCGCGTTTACCGATTTTATCGTGCAATTGGCAACGCAGAAAAAGCTTCCGCTGCAAACCGTGGTGGAGATGAGCTCAACCGGCACCAACGCCGGAACCATGCACCGCGGCGGCATTCCGTGCGCCGTTTTGTCGCTGCCGCTAACCAACATGCACACCTACAGCGAATGCGTATCGCTCGACGATATGGAAACCTGTGCGGCACTGGTCGGCGAAATTATGCGTAATTTTTCGTCAGCCGCGCTTGGGGAGGTACGTTTCAAATGAAGAAGAATTTTTGTGTACCGGATCACGCAAACATTGCCGACAATGCTTTTTTGCGCGAACTATGCGATATGCACGGTGTATCGGGCAACGAAGGGCGTGTTGCGCACTGTATTGCCGCCGAAATCAAACCGTTCTGTGACGAATTGTTTATTGATCCGATCGGAAATCTGATAGCTTTCAAAAAAGGCAGAGAAACACCTGAAAAGCCGCTCATGTACTGTGCGCACATGGATGAAGTCGGCTTTATGATCCGTCACATTTGCGACGACGGAAAGCTGTTGTTTGAGGCGGTCGGCATCCAACCGGAGGTGCTTCCGTCGGCTCGGCTGTCAATCGGAACAAACCGCATTCCGGGCGTGATCTGCGCCAAGCCGGTGCATTTAATGCACGGAAAGCATGAAAAGCCGCGTGTGGAGGATATGTATATCGACATAGGCTGCCAAAACCGTGCCGAAGCCCAGGCACTCGGCGTGTATGCTGCGTTTGCCGCTTTTGAGAATCGGTATACAAAATTTGGAAACGGTGCTATGCTCCGCTCTAAGGCCCTTGATGATCGTTTTGGGTGTTTTGTGCTGACCGAAATTCTGAAAAGCGATCTGCACTATGATTCCTATTTTGCCTTTACGGTCGGCGAAGAATTAGGCGGTACGGGAGCAATCGCGGCGGCACGCCGGATCAATCCCGGAACGGCGTTTATTTTCGAAAGCACCACCGCCTCCGATCTGCCCTCCAACATTGGCGCAGACAGAGTTTGTGCGCCCGGCGGCGGCGCCGTGGTTCCTTTTATGGATGGCGGCACGCTGTATGATCGTGCACTGTATGAGCAAATCCGCACACTTGCTGACACGCACGGCATTCCGACACAGACCAAAACACGCATTGCCGGCGGCACGGATGCAGCCTCCATCCAACGCAGTCTGTCCGGTGTGCGCGTAGCTGCCATTTCCCTGCCCTGCCGCTATATCCACACGGCGTCGTGCGTGGCTGCCGTAAGCGATATGATCGCGTGCACAACACTCGGAATTGCTTTGGCAAAGGCATAAATGTGTTTCGTCGCACAGGACGCCGGATAATCATTTCCTCCCTGTCGAACTGTCGAAAATTAATTCTCAAAAAACGACGTTTTTTGAGACAAACCCCTTGACAAACCCGATTCTTTGTGGTATACTTTTCAAGTAAGATGTTTCGGGGTGTGGCTCAGCTTGGTAGAGTGCTTGGTTCGGGACCAAGAGGCCGGAGGTTCGAATCCTCTCACTCCGACCACATACGAATAATCCGAACACTTTCCGAATAGGAGAGGCGTTCGGATTTTTTGTTTCTATCGAATA